>DKMD01000038.1 GCA_002470465.1 Pluralibacter sp. UBA7423 | reverse complement strand
TTGGCTCCTTCGAGGTTTTTCTCTGCCGCATCTTCAACGGCTTTATTTACCTCATCCTCATTTTTGGCCTCATCAACGGCCTTGTGGGCATCGTCCTTCTCCTTGTCGGTCAGATGCTCCATGTCGTCGATCGCCTTATCGGCGTCGTCCTTGGCGCCCTCGAGGTTCTTCTCGGCCGCGTCCTCAACGGCTTTGTTTACCTCGTCCTCATTTTTGGCCTCATCAACGGCCTTGTGGGCATCGTCCTTCTCCTTGTCGGTCAGATGCTCCATGTCGTCGATCGCCTTATTGGCGTCGTCTTTGGCATTGTCGAGCTTATCTTTGGCCGTATCCCGGCCCTTAATCTTACTGCTGCTGCCTTTATGATTTATCGCGGCAATCCCGAGACCGCCAATAGCAGCTGCCGCAATTAAAGGCACGACCCATACATAATCGTCACTGTCGTTTGCAGCCGTTTCAGCCCCTTCAAATACCTCATCAATGCTCTGTAATGGTTTAAATTGCAGACCGTTGAATTGTTCGTTAGGGAGATAATCCCCTTCAAAAATCTCCTTACCATCATCAAAAACGAGCTTCTTTTTCGCATCGCCGAAAAAGTCTTTGATGACAATTTTTTGATTATCTTTCGTTAAGATATTAAGGGCGTTCTTATCCTTTTGTACGCCCGTGACATCTCTTGCTGAAACAGGTATGCGGATCGCTCCACTTTTGGCAGGAGCTGCACCTGTCATTTCGGCCGTGCTAGCGAGTTTCTCGCCTGATGGCGAGAAAAAATCAATTGTTCCATTCATATAGATTCAATCCCATATTTATTTGCAAAAAAGAAAACACGCGGTGGCCCGCCAGAGACCACACAGGAATATCCCTCTTCCTTTTCTGAGTTGATGTGTTTTCTTATACACTGAAGAGCGCTCTTCCCTGGCTCTTCTTTAGCTTATTTGCGGTTTATCCGCCTTTGCTCCTCCCATACCTTTAATAATGTCGAGAATACCGTCGAGATTAAATACAATCGCCTCCTTCATCAGCATGATGATATCCTGAGGCGCCGAGAAGAGTTTCGTAAGTTCATGGAAAGACAGTTTTACTTTCTGCTCATCTTCTTTCACATAAACGATCATCCCCTCTGAAAGGACTCTCTTTACCCACTTTTCTAAATTACGGCTATCAATAACACTGGACAGTGATTTTAATAGCTTCATGACATCAGGTTTATCGCCCTGTTCGGATACAGCTGAAAAAATACCATCAAGGGATTTTTCCCCCAGATTATCCAGAAGCGGCGTCAGAACATCTTTTTGTAAATCAGCGACAAACATCAGACGATTCCACGCTTGTAATTTGACCAACATGAATTTTTTGTCGTTCAAAATAAATTCTTTGTTTTCCATAATGCATTTCTCTGGCGGGATGAATGGTGTTTCAGGAGAAGACCGCCGTCTCTTCCCCCGAAAAAATAATGTAGCCACCTCCGATGCATGGAATAGTTACCAGCGATTCGAAACGCATTTCCACAGCACCGATGAATGAACTACCCCCCTCTTCGCTCTTGCGGGCAAAGAAAGTAATGGAGTGAATTGAATACCAGGATAATAAGCTTCCTGTTTATTTTAAAATGAAGTTAGCTTCATTATTCTGATCAAACCCTGGCCGGCTTCTGAAGTTATCTTAATCCACCTTAAGAATTTTCTTAACTCATTGAAATAAATACAATAAAATCACACAATGAAAAGATTAAACCAAACCACGCCAAGCAGTTTATGGGTAGACATTGCCCTTCCAGTGGGGAAGACAGGACAGCAGAAGTAAATTAATAATGAGGAGACAGGCTACGGAAAGCCGCAGCCCTGAACGATTATCCACCGTTCAGGGAAGGATAGCATCAGGGATGAACTTATTTTGTTGCTGGAGAGAAGAAGCAGGGCAATGATTAGACCTCATACTTTACCCGTGCACGTTGCCTCTATGCAAAAACCGGCAGGGTTGACACTTCCTGAGGTTACTGAGGTCATTTTGCTAACAGGAGTATGTTAATTACAGGGTCAGGGTAGAGTTTTTCTTGTGTAAAAGGTTGCTCGCATCTATTGAATGAGCATAGCTAATGAGTGGTCTGTATGAAGCCCAAATCGATATACCATCAACAGTGGCGTGCAGGATAATGATATTATTTAGCAGAAAACGGCGGACCTGGTATCTTACGTTAAATCAGGAAATCATAGCGCATGAATTTTCACGCGAATAAGCTGCCCCCTGTTATCATAACAAACACATTCAAGTATAAGTTATCCTATTGCTGCCAGCGGTAATATTAATATCGTACGCTTTGTCTCTATAACGCCGGCATATAAACCGTTTAATAAGTTCCCCCATCGTTTTGAGTGCTTATTTTTACATTATTAATTCGTTAATTTCAGGCAAGAGCTTATCATGTCAAAATCGCTATACCTTAATTAATAGCAGGAGCATATGCTACATGCCCATGAAGGTAATCATGACGTTATTGCATACATATCTGCACGGTACGGTAACTGCCGACAGATTGTCCTGAAGAATACGGAGCAAAAGCATTCCCCGTTTCCCCCTAAATAAGATCCCGTAGTGAATGGGCAGACTGATGGAGATGAAAAACAGGCATCCTCCCTGATGCCATCAACGGTTATATCCCCGCCCACCACAGCCTTAACTTCATTCCCCATCCGCTGGTGAAGCCTGTTGTGATGGATTTCACTTCCCCTTTCGACATCACTACAAGCGTTGGCGTAACCTGAATCTGCCATGCACGGGAAAGTTGCCCCTGTTCGTCATTCACCACAGGCATGGCGTATTTTTTCTTTTCCAGCCAGCGCGAGAGCGTTGCGTCATCGCCGGATCGTAGCGCGACGGTCACGACGTTATCCCCCTGTTCTGCCATCGTCGCGACCGACGGCGTGGTGTAGCGACACACGCCGCACCACGTTGCCCAGACGTAAGCCAGCAGCGGGCGATCCTGGCTCATCTCAGCCAGATTCACCGTTTTGCCGTCCAGCGTTTGCAATGGCGTATCGCTGAACGCCGCAGGCAGGGTTGGTTTGCGGAACTGATCCATTACGAGCATTGCCGCTGCCGCGATAAACAGCAGCACCACACCTTCACACAGCCAGCGTTTGAGCTTAGCTCGCATCGGCTTTCGCCAGCTCTTCTTTCACCAGCGCCTCCAGATCTGCGTAAGGGATCGCACCCGGTACCATGGTTTTGCCCACCAGCGTCGCCGGGGTGCCCTGCACGCCCAGCACCTGGGAAAGGATAAGGTTCATCTGCAGCGTTTCAGCGCTTTGCTCGTCCGCCTTGATAGCCGCCGTCCCTGTTTTCTGCTGTGCCGCCTGAATGGAAGCATCATCATGGTAGCCCTTCTTCGACATCAGCCGCTGGTGCAGCGCCCAGAACTGCTGCGGCTGTTCTCGCCAGGCCGTCAGGGCGATACGTGCTGAGTTAGCCGAACTTTCACTGCGAAACGGCAACAGCTTCACCACCAGCTTCACGTCCGGATACTTATGGACAATTTTCTCCAGCTCAGGGTCGAACTGCTTGCAGTACGGGCAGTTGTAATCGGTGAAGCTTACCAGCGTCAGGCGTGGTTTTTCAGCGCCGATGGAAGGTGTATTCGGGTCGTTCCAGAGCAAATTTTCCAGATCCGGTTCCGCAGCGAAGCTCAGGGTTGAAACACAAAACAGCAGAATAAAAGTCAGAATACGCATCGTTATTGTCCTTTGGCGTCGGTGAGGGTTTGCAGCACGTCATCGCGGCTTAACAACGGCGGCAGAATGCGACCCTGTTCCAGCCCCGGGCCATAAATTTGATTGAACGGGATCGCCACGCTCTGGCGGGCACGAAGAAATTCGCTGATGGTGCCAGACGGGCGGCTCCAGTCACCTCTGAGGGCAACCACGTCATCCGCCGTTAGTGCCTTCTGCACATCCTCACGCAGCAGCACATTGAATTTGTTTGCTTTACAGGTCACGCACCAGTCGGCGGTCACGTCGACAAACACGCGCTTGTTCTCCGCCAGCGCTTTGGTGATGGCCTGCTCGCTGAGCGGCTGCCAGGCGATACGATCTTCCATCAGGCTTTTGCGTTCTCCCTGCAGCAGAGGAAAAGCCACGGCAATCGCAATCAGTACAGCAAGGCAAGAAGAAGCGGCAACGCGCCAGCCCCAGCGCCACAGCGTGCCGAGCAGCAGCGCAACGGTGACAACGACCAGCAACACCAGCGTCGGCTTCTGGCCGATATGCACGGTAAGCAGGCTGCCGAGCCATAGCGCTGAGCCGAGCATCATCAGCCCCAGAATCAGACGCACGACGTTCATCCAGCGTCCCGGACGCGGCAGATGCAACGCCAGCCCCGGCCAGGCAGCAATCAGCAGCCACGGCAGGCTCATGCCGATCCCCATTGCGAGGAACAGCCCCCACAGCAGCGGCAGAGGCGCGAGTAGCGCAACGGATACCGCCGTACCGAGAAACGGCGCGGTGCAAGGCGTCGCCAGCAGCGTGGCAAATGCGCCCTGTAAGAAATGCCCGCGCAGGTTGTTGCCGCCGCGGGTGGCGAGGAACGTAGACACGCCAGAAGAAAGCCGGATTTCAAACAGGCCCATCAGGCTGGCGCTGAACAGCACCATCACCAGCGCCATCCCGGCGATAAACCACGGGTTCTGGAACTGAATGCCCCAGCCCAGCGCCTGGTTGCTGAAGCGCAGCGCCGTCATCATCAGCGCCAGTACGAGGAAAGAAGTGACGATCCCGGCGCTCGAGGCCATAAACTGCAGGCGCACGCTGCGGCGATCGGCACCTTGTGCCTGCATGATGCTGCCAAGTTTCATCGCCAGCACCGGCAATACACACGGCATCACGTTAAGGATAAGCCCGCCTGCCAGCGCCATCAGCAGCACCCAGCCGAGTGAAAACGAGTTGTCCGCCATGCTGGCTTCGCCTACCTTCACACGGCTTTCCTGTGCCTGCCCGCTGTCGGCTAACACAACGGAGAGCGTTTTACCCCGCAGCTCCGGCGCGGCTTCACCCCAGCCATCGCTGACCGGCACCGTGACGGTGAGATTTTGTCCTTCAACCTGATAATTTGGCTTGCCGAAGTCGGTATCCGCCAGGGTGTCGATAAACAGCTCCGGTTTTTGCCAGCCCGCATCACGGGTTGCGGTAACCGTCAGCTTGCCCGCGCCGTAGCCCGCCTCAAGCTGCGACGTTAAGCCATCCTTAAGCGGCAAAGTGCCCATGGCACGCGTGAAGTCGTAGCTGAAATCCGCCCCGGCTGGCGCGCTGAGATCGAGCGAGAACGGATAGTCGGTCAGGATACAGACGTTGCTGCAGGTTGAAAGCGTCAGCACGCCGCTGAGCTTTTCAGGCAGTTTGCCACGCAGGGTTACCGGAAACGTTACGTTGCCATGGTAGCCCTGAGTGGAAATACCCGCCACCTCAAACCGCTGCGGCACCGGCCAGCGCCAGTCCATCTCCAGCGGCGTCTGCCACTTAATGGCGGGCGCGATGCCGCCTTCTCCCGGCGAACGCCAGTAGGTTTTCCAGCCTTTTTCGAGGGCCACATCCAGCAGCAGACGCGCATCACCCGCCTGCTGAGCCTGAGCTCGCAGCCTGATGCTGGCATGATCGTTATCGGCGGCGCGCAGCCAGCCCGTATCGGCGGCATGGCTGACGGGCAGCCATAGCCAGAGCAGGCAGAGCAGAAGCTGCCTGAAAAGGTTTTGCATAATTTTTCTCCGTAAATGATTGATTAACCTGAGCTGTCAGGCGATCACTCACTCACGGAAGACGCATAATCGCAGATGCACCCGTAAACGGGGAGGGGAAATGACTCGCGGCGGCCAGAGCCGCTCCGGGCGCTGCGGCACGGCGGCCAGCACCGCCATCAGCAGCGCGATAGCAAACAGCGCGCCTTCAAACATCACCGGCGGCGTTGCCAGCAGAGATTTGGCGCTTAGCTCGCACGGCGTAACGGGCGCGTCGTCTTCGTTGTTTTGCTGAACGGTTTGCTGAGCAGTTTGCTGCGCGACGGGAGAGGCATTCATGACCAGCGCATGCACGCCGGCCATGCGCTGCGCGGTGCAAACCAGCACCACCAGACAAGCCAGAGCGACAAGAAGAAAAGCATTGCGCGGTCGTTTAATCATAAATGCCTCAGGGATTTTCGAGGCATATCTTAGCGGCAGATGAAGGGGAGTGCTGTAAAGAAGTGTCTGGGACGGGACTTGTGTTGACGATTTCCCCTCTCCCTAACCCTCTCCCAAAGGGAGAGGGAACTGTATGGTGCAGCCTTTGACCTTCTCCCTCTCCCTTTGGGAGAGGGCCGGGGAGAGGGTGCACACCGAACCTTAAAGCAATGCGTTCAACCCTGACCAAAGAAGAGCAATCAGTTATTCACAGGAATCACAGCACCTTTGTATTTGGTACGGATCCAGTCCTGAATCTCTTTGGAGTGGAGCACTTTCACCAGTTCGACGATGTCCTTTTTCTTCTCGTCGCCGCGGTGCACGGTGATGATGTTGGCGTACGGGTTATTTTCACCGCTCTCAACGGCAATGGGATCGTGAACCGGGTCGAGACCCGCGTCGATGGCATAGTTGGCGTTGATCACCACCGCATCACCTTCGTCGTTGTTATACATCTGAGGCAGCAGGGAAGCTTCGACGTTCGGCAGGAACTTCAGCTTTTTCGGGTTATCCACGATATCGCTGATGCGCGCCGTGACTTTATCAATTCCCGGCTTCAGCTTGATCACGCCCTCTTTTTCAAAGATGGAAAGGATGCGCCCTTCTTCTGACACCGCATCACGCATGATGATTTTTCCGCCTTCCGGCAGGTCCTTCAGCGATTTGTATTTTTTCGAGTAGATGCCAATCGGCTCAATGTGAATCGCCCCTGCGCTAACGAAATCATACTCTTTATCGCCCGCATGGTCCTTCAGCACGCTGTTCAGATAAGGAATGTGCTGGAAGTAGTTGGCATCAATTTCGCGGCCCGCCAGCGCGGTGTTTGGCAGGATATAGTCCTGGAAGCGTTTGATTTCCAGGTCGATCCCCTCTTTCGCCAGAATCGGCTTCGCCTGCTCCAGAATTTCGGCGTGCGGTACGTTAGACGCGCCTACGGTCAGGGTATCAGCCCACGCAGAGAGACTCAGGGCACTCAGGGTGGCGGCGGCAATCAGTGTCAGTGCTTTTTTCATGATGTGTGGTCCCAAAGAATTATCGTTTATCCAAAAGAGAAGTCAGAACGTCGCCGCAGAACTGAATGATGAAGACGATGACAAGGATGGTCACCGTCGCCACCAGGGTGACGTCATTATGGTTACGCTGGAATCCTTCCAGATACGCAAGATTGCCTAAGCCACCTGCGCCAATCACCCCCGCCATTGCGCTGTAGCTCACCAGCGCAATTAGGGTGACGGTAATCCCCGAAACCAGCGCCGGAGAAGACTCCGGCAGCAGCACGCGGAAAATCAGGGTCGACAGGCGTGCGCCCATGGAGCGGGTCGCTTCAATCACGCCTTTATCGACTTCACGCAGGGCAATTTCCACCAGCCGTGCGTAAAACGGGGCGGCGCCCACAATCAGCGCCGGGAGCGCGGCGTTCGCGCCAAGAATGGTGCCGACGATCGTCTTGGTGAACGGGATCAGCAGCACAATCAAAATGATGAACGGAATGGAACGGAACACGTTCACCAGCACCGAAATCACACCGTAGACGGCACGGTTGTGGAACAGGCCGCCTTTGGCTGTCAGGAATAACGCCAGCCCGAGCACAATACCGAGGACAAACGTCGCCGCACCGGACAGCGCCGTCATGTAGAGCGTTTCCTGAGTAGCCGCCCACAGCGAGTCGAGATCCAGATGCGGGAACCATTGTTCAGTCAGGGTCAAATCAGCCACGTTTAATCACCTCGCCGTCGATATCGCTGTGCTGCAAATCCGCGAGGATGTTGTTCAGCTGTTCTTCCGTCGCCACCACGTGCAGCCAGAGCTGGCCAAACACGCCGTGCGCCGTCTGGGTCATCTTGCCATGAAGGATGTTAAAAGGCAGGCCATAGCGCAGCGTCAGCTCGCCAACAATCGGCTGGTGCGTGCTGTGTCCGGTAAAGGTCAACTTGATCACGCTGCCCTGCAAATCCTGCGCAAGCGCCGGGTTAAAGGCGTCGTCTTCGGCGTACTGGCTCACCTGGCGCACAAACTGTTGGGTAATCGGCTGCTGCGGGTGCGTGAAGACGCGGATCACCTCCCCCTCTTCCACCACTCTGCCGTTTTCCATCACCGCCACACGGTCACAGATTTTGCGCACCACGTGCATTTCATGGGTGATGAGCACGATAGTCAGGCCAAAGCGGCGGTTGATATCGAGCAGTAAATCCAGAATCTGATCGGTTGTCTGCGGATCGAGCGCCGAAGTGGCCTCATCACACAGCAGCACGTCCGGGCTGTTCGCCAGCGCCCGTGCAATGCCCACACGCTGCTTTTGCCCACCGGACAGCTGCGACGGATAAGCATTTTCACGCCCTTTTAGCCCCACCAGATCGATAAGCTCCGCCACGCGGGCCTTGATTTGCGCTTTCGGCGCCCCGGCAATCTGCATGGAAAACGCAATGTTTTCACTGACGGTACGCGACCACAGCAGGTTAAAGTGCTGGAACACCATGCTGATTTTCAGGCGCGCCCGGCGCAGCGTTTCGCCCCTGGCGGCAGCGATGTTCTGGCCGTTGATCAACACGCTGCCGGAAGTCGGCTTTTCCAGGCCGTTGAGCAGGCGGATCAGCGTGCTTTTTCCCGCGCCGCTGTAGCCGATGATGCCGTAAATCTGCCCCTTGTCGACGGTCAGGCTGACGTCGTCCACGGCGGTGATGGGCGCTTTACCGTGGTCAAAAATTTTGCGGATCTGGTTAAGTACAATCATTATTTTTAGATGTTTAGAGCTATAGACGTCCAGACGGTAGCATTAGTTTCACAAAGAACTCAACAACAAAATACGCATATGATTATGCCGCAATGTGCTAACCCGGCTCTTTGCCATTTTTGACTGGCAGTTGCGGTTAAGGTTTTAGATTAGGTTGAAGTGTTAACTGACTGAAATAAGACAATTTATAATGACGTTTATCCGCTGACAGCCGTCCGGGCACAGTGGTAATCTGCCTGCCACTCCGCAGGCCAGGAAGCAGAGCTTACGCGTCATGAATAAACCCATTAAACGGCTGGAAATCATCAAGAATGCGATTGAGCTGGAGGACGACGATATCGTCGAGAGCCAGCTTGTCCGGCTGAAGAAAGAGCCACTGGATGAGGCACTCACCGCGATCGTGCAGGCGCTGGAGCAGCACCGCTATGCCGACGCCATCACCGCCATCAGCGCCTGGCTGCAAAGTCAGCGGGCGCTGACGGCCTGGCAAGATCCACAAATTGCCGCCAGCAAGCTGGAGCTGAAAACTCTCGAGGCCGAGCTGCAGGATCTGGTCGATCGGCGCAACGCCCGCATTCAGCGGCTGGATGATTTCAACGATCTCTATATGACCCGTCTCGGCCCGCTGATGACGGAGATCCTGCGCCTGCGTAAAGTGCTGGCGGAGAAAATGCTGCGTCGTCAGCTGCGTGAAGGCAGCCGCAGTGAGCCCGTCACCGAAGAATCGGCCCGCCAGGCCGATGCCGCAAGCCAGGATTATGAATCGTATCGCCAGCGCCACCAGGAGGCCCAGCAGCACCAGGCCGCCCAGCAGCGGCTGGCAGAATCCGAGCGCCAGGAGCTGAAGCGCCTGTGGCGACAGGCCAGCAAGCTGTGCCACCCGGATCTGGTGGACGAGGCGCTGAAAGCGGAAGCCAATACGCTGATGGTGAGGCTCAACCAGGCCCGTCAGCGCGGCGATCTCGCCACGGTGCGGACGATCCTCGCCAGGCTTATGCAGGGTCAGCAGCCAGAAATGGCGAGTGCTCGTCTCAACGAGCTGGCACCGTTACGCCAGCGCATCAACGAAATGCGTCGGCAGATTCAGGCTCTGCATCTGGAGCTGTCGGGTCTGGAAAAAGAAGGTGCGTGGCAGTTAGTCACCACGCTTCGTGACACGGAAGGCTATTTCCGGCAGCAGGAGAAAGCGATGAGCAACACCATTCGCACGCTGGAAAAGCAGATTGTCGATGCGGGATTTGATGAGGTGGCGTGAGTCAGGTGACAACCCCTCACCCTAACCCTCTCCCCGGAGGGGAGAGGGAACTGTCTGGAGCGGATGTTTGGTTTTCCCCCTCGTCCCTTTGGGGAGAGGGCCGGGGTGAGGGGAAACTGTTACTTTTGATGCCAGTAAGCCTGTGAACGCACCAGCTGCGGATCAATCTCTTCCGTGACAAACTCATCCAGCAGCGATTTCACCACCGCGCCCTCGCCGGTAAACCACAGGAAATAATCTTCCTCCGGCACGTTCAACGCCGCCAGTTTCTCCGCTACGGCTTCTGCACTGTGCCCTACCACCCAGTCGATCTCAAAGCCACAATCGGCGAGATAATCCTGATACGCCGCGTCCGCGACGGTGACAATCGCTCTCACCTGCGGGCGATTCGCCAGCTGGCGGAGTGCCGTGAAGCGACGCAGCAGCGCGGGCATGCCGGATTCATCAGCGACATAAAGCTGCCACGCATAATCTTCCGGCACCACCAGTGAACCACGCGGACCGCCGATGGTGAGCTTGTCACCCACTTGCGCCGCCATTGCCCACTGGCTGGCAACTCCACCGTCGTGGATAAAGAAGTCATAGGCCAGCTCATGACGCTCCGCATTATACAGTGGGGTGTAGTCACGCGTTGGCGGGCGCACGTCGTCCGCCCAGATAATGCCTTCGTCGGTGACGGTCGGCGGGGTGAAATAGCTGCCCGACTCCGGGAAAAACAGCTTAGTGTGATCGTCAAATCCGGCTGAAGTGAAGCCTTCCAGCGCCTCGCCCCCCAGCACAATACGCTGGAACGCCTGGCTGATGCGCTCCACTCGCAGCACGGTCAGCTCACGAAAGCGCAGCTCGTTACGCACGCGCTTCGGGTATTTTTTTTCGGTCAGGGTCGTCATCGGTAAGCCTCTTTTAGTCTGTTATTGTCATTAAGCGCAAATGATAATGATTTGCAACAAAACACAAAAGGGCAGCTTGTGCGATCAGTGCAGCACCGCCACGGCATCCTGTAAGCGTCCGGCGCGGTGTTTCACCATCGCCGAGACATGCGCGCTCTCCTCAACCAGCCCTGCATTTTTCAGGGTGATGGCATCCAGCTCCGCCACGGCGCGGGTCAGGTCCGCCAGCCCCGTCGCCTGCTCTGATGTCGAGAGGCTAATCTGCGCAATCAGTCCGGTAACGTTGCGCACCTGGCTCACAATGTCGTCCATTGTTTTTCCGGCAGCATGAACCTGATCGGAGCCGGACTGCACTTTGCTGGCGCTGGCATCGATCAGCTTGCGGATGTCATTGGCCGCGCTCGCGCTGCGGCTTGCCAGATGGCGCACTTCGCCTGCCACTACCGCGAAGCCTTTGCCCTGTTCCCCGGCGCGCGCTGCTTCAACCGCCGCATTCAGCGCCAGAATATTCGTCTGGAAGGCAATATCGTTGATGAGCCTGGTGATCGAACCAATCCGCTGGGTGCTGTCGGCAATCTCATCCATGGTTTTCACCACGGTGTGCATCGCCTGCCCGCCTTGAGTGGCCGCCGCGCTTGCCGCGTTCGACAACTTATCCGCCGCCGCGGCGGTCTCAGCATTGTTCTGCACCGACGCTGCCATCTGGCTCATGGTGGCCACCGTCTGCTGGACGTTCTCCACGGTCTGGCGGGTCCTTTCGTTCAGCGAACTGTTGCCCTGAGCCAGCGTTTCGCTGCCCTGCCGGACGCTCGCCACCTGACCGGAGACGTCATGAATCAGCCAGCGACACATCAGCCCAAGCTGACCGACCGAGCGCAGAATCAGCCCAAGCTCGTCGCTGCGATTGAGGTGGGTGACGCTGTTTCGCTCGCCGGTCGCCACGCTCAGCGCCTGACGTGCCACGTTCTCTACCGGGCGCACAATTTGCCACTGAATAAACCCGTTACCCGCCAGCAGCATTAGCGAACTGACAAGCCACGCCAGCCAGTGCGCGCCGGTACTGAGCAGCACCGCCGTCAGCGCCAGCCAGGTAAGCCCCATCACGCCACGTACTCGCCAGCGCAGCGGCATACCCGGTAATTTCCCCCACCAGCGCTTGCTCACCACCAGCCCTTTACGCACGCGCTTCGTGCAGCGGCCTTCATTGAGCGCTTTGTACAACGACTCTGTGGCCGCTATTTCCTCAGGCTGCGCTTTGGTACGAATCGACATATAACCACTGATTTTACCATTGCGTACCAGCGGCACGGCGTTGGCACGCACCCAGTAGTGGTCACCATTCTTGCGGCGGTTTTTGACGATTCCGGTCCATGGCTCGCCCTGTTGCAGCGTGGCCCACATGTCGGCGAAGGCGGCTTTTGGCATATCCGGGTGACGCACCATGTTGTGCGGCTGCCCGGTTAGCTCCTCCAGGCGGTAGCCGCTGACCTGAACAAACGTGTCGTTAGCGTGGGTAATGTAACTTTGCAGATCGGTGGTGGACATCAACGTGGTGTCATCGTCAAGCGTATAATCACGCTGCGTGACGGTCAGTGGAGGTGACATTAAACGCGTCCTTGGCTGATTCGATGGTTATTAATTTTTCTCTTAATTGTTATTTCGGCGATAACCACTTTTACTTTAATTGTTAAAGTTGATACAGATCGCAATTTGCGTTTAAACCCTGATTTTCGTAGGCCATCCCTCTCACGGTGCAACCTCTGCACCAGTGCAGTGCAACCGTTCAATATAATGACCGCACATATGCTGAAAGCTCAGGAGTAAAACACGTCACAGTGTTATAGAAATGATTAAATTTTGTAACATAGCGCCCTCCACAGCCGTTTATCTCGATTTTCGCGGTCCGCTCCCGGCTGGCGTAATCCCTGCAATACTTAAATCAGTATCATGTGATACGCGATCGCCAGGAGCATATTTTGAACAGGTTACCTTCCAGCGCATCGGCTTTGGCCTGCACAGCGCACGCATTGAACCTCATTGAGAAGCGCACGCTCGATCATGATGAGATGAAATCACTCAACCAGGAGGTCCGGGAGTACTTTAAAGAGCACGTGAATCCAGGTTTTCTGGAATATCGCAAATCTGTTACCGCCGGCGGGGATTACGGAGCCGTAGAGTGGCAAGCGGGCAGTCTGAATACGCTTGTCGACACCCAGGGACAGGAGTTCGTCGACTGCCTGGGTGGATTCGGGATTTTCAACGTGGGGCACCGTAATCCAACAGTCGTTTCCGCCGTACAGAATCAGCTCGCCAAACAACCGCTTCACAGCCAGGAGCTGCTCGATCCGCTTCGCGCGATGCTGGCGAAAACGCTCGCGGCGCTGACGCCGGGCAAGCTGAAATACAGTTTCTTCAGCAACAGCGGCACCGAGTCCGTAGAGGCGGCCATCAAGCTCGCCAAAGCGTATCAGTCACCGCGCGGCAAGTTCACCTTTATTGCCACCAGCGGCGCGTTCCACGGGAAATCCCTTGGCGCACTGTCGGCCACGGCAAAAGCGAATTTCCGCAAGCCGTTTATGCCGCTGCTGCCAGGCTTCCGTCATGTGCCGTTCGGTGACATCAACGCCATGCGCACCGTGCTGAGCGAATGCAAAAAGACCGGGGACGACGTGGCAGCCATCATTCTGGAACCCATCCAGGGCGAAGGCGGCGTGATCCTGCCACCGCAGGGCTATCTGCCCGCCGTGCGTAAGCTCTGCGATGAGTTTGGCGCGCTGCTGATCCTCGATGAAGTACAAACCGGGATGGGCCGCACCGGCAAAATGTTCGCCTGCGAACATGAAAACGTGCAGCCGGACATTCTCTGTCTTGCCAAGGCGCTTGGCGGCGGCGTGATGCCAATTGGTGCCACGGTAGCGACCGAAGAAGTGTTCTCGGTGCTGTTCGACAACCCGTTCCTGCACACCACCACCTTTGGCGGCAACCCGCTGGCCTGTGCGGCGGCGCTGGCAACCATCAACGTGCTGCTGGAACAGAACCTGCCCGCTCAGGCGGAACAGAAAGGTGACATGCTGCTGGACGGCTTCCGTCTGCTGGCGCGTGAATACCCGGATCTGGTGCAGGAAGCCCGCGGGAAAGGCTTGCTGATCGCCATCGAGTTCGTTGATAACGAGATCGGCTACAGCTTTGCGAGCGAAATGTTCCGCCAGCGTATTCTGGTGGCGGGCACGTTGAACAACGCTAAAACCATTCGCATTGAACCCCCTCTGACGCTCACCGTTGAGCAATGTGAGCAGGTACTGAAAGCGACGGGTAAAGCACTGGCTGCACTGCGGGTCTCCGTGGAGCAAGCCTGAGGATAGCCAACAAAAAGCCCGGTGAGATTTGACACTCACCGGGCTTTTTTCTGCGCGCAATTTGTCATTGCCGGATGGCGCTGCGCTTATCCGGCCTACGAGTGAGGATCCCATAGGCCCGGTAAGGCATAGCCGCCACCGGGCTTTTTCTGCACGCACTTGGCCATTGCCGGATGGCGCTGCGCTTATCCGGCCTACGAGTGAGGATCCCGTAGGCCCGGTAAGGCATAGCCGCCACCGGGCAATCAGCCACCAGGCATTTTTTACTCAGGCAACAACCCAACAAAGCTCCGCTTTTTGCGCGGTTCCGACATCATCTCATCAAGTGTCTCCACGCAGGCCAGATAGTGTGGGGTTTGCTTGTGCGCCAGCACCGCAGCCTCATCTTTATAGGCTTCGTAGATAAAGAACCGGGTCGCCACCTCCGGGTCCTGCAATACGTCGAAGCGCAGGTTACCCGGCTCGGTCAGCGCCCCTTCGTGGTTGGCGCGGAATACGTCCAGAAACTCATCCACGCGTTCCGGTTTGATGTTGATCTCCACCAGCGTCACGTTCATTTGGCTTCTCCCTGTTTTTCTTCCTGCCAGAACTGGTACGCCTCGCGGGCGCTCAGGTTCTCATGCACCACTTTTTTCACCGCCTTCAGCATCGCCAGCGGCGCGCTGGACTGGAAGATATTGCGTCCCATATCCACGCCGGACGCCCCCTGGTCGATGGCCCGCCAGCACATTTCCAGCGCTTCGTCCTCAGGCAGCTTTTTACCGCCAGCAATCACAATCGGCACCGGACAGCTGGCGGTCACTTTTTCAAAGCCCTCTTCCACGAAGTAGGTTTTGACGAAGGTCGCCCCCATTTCTGCCGCAATTCTGCTGGCAAGCGAGAAGTATCGGGCGTCACGCGTCATCTCTTTGCCCACTCCCGTCACCGCCAGCACCGGCATGCCGTAGCGGTTTCCGGCATCCACCAGCTTGATGATGTTGCTGATTGACTGATGCTCGTACTCGCTGCCGATATACACCTGCGCCGCCACCGCCGCCACGTTGAGGCGCAGGGCATCTTCCATCGTCACCGCCACGCACTCGTTGGAAAGTTCGCTCAGAATCGAGTTGCCGCCGGACGCACGCAGCACCACAGGTTTGTTGGTTGCGGCAGGCACGGTGCTGCGCAAAATGCCGCGCGTGCACATCAGCACGTCGGTTTCGCTAAACAGCGGCGCTATCGACAGGTCGATACGCTCAAGCCCCGTCGTCGGCCCCTGGAAATAGCCATGGTCGAAGGCCAGCATCACCGTGCGGTTGCTTTGCGGGTTAAAGATGCGCGCCAGACGCGACTGCATGCCCCACTCCAGCGAGCCGCAGCCCTTCAGCTCGTACAGCACGTTTTTTTGTGAGCGGTCGAGCCCAAAGTCTTTACCGTCTTTGATATCGTCTAAATCAGCCATTGTTCCCTCCCTCAGAAATCGTATTTGCTGATGTTCTCTTTAGTGAACACCACGCGCTCCGGCAGCAGCACGATACCGTTGCCCTTCGCCTCATACTGGTAGCCCTGCACGCTGTTCGGTTCGACCTTCAGGTCGCCGATATCCTTCACCGCCACGCTGTCACCGACGTTAAGATCGCCTTTTTTCAGCAAATGATCGGCGACGTTAACCGCAATCTTGCCCTGTTCCACCACATCCCACAGGCCGAAGGCCTTCACCGTGCCGCGCTCTACGTAAGGGCGCATCACGTTCGGCGTGCTGAAACCAACAATCGCCACGCCCTGGCGCTTCAGGTTTTCAGCCGCCTGTGCCGCAGCAGGCAACGCATTGGCATCCGGCGCGATAATCGCGTCGAGATCCGGATACGCTTTCAGAATGCCTTCGGCGGTCTGCAATGATTTGGTGGCGTCGTTATAGCCAAATTGGGTGGTGACCACCTGCCACTGCGGATGATCTTTGGCGATTTTAGCCTTCGCCTCTTTCACCCACTGGTTCTGGTCGGTAACGGTGGGGCTGGAATAGAAGAACGCCACTTTGGCATCAGGTTTGGTAACCTGCTTCCCGGCCATATCCACCAGCAGGCCGCCAAGCTGCTCCGGCGTGCCCTGGTTGATGTAGATACTGCGGCATTCCGGTTTGGTGTCGGAATCCCACGTCAGCACTTTTACACCGCGCTGCATCGCACGCTTGAGCGCCGGGCAAAGGCCGTCCGGTGACACCGCCGAAACGATAATTGCGCTATAGCCCTGGTTGACGAAGTTGTTGATTAGCTGCACCTGGCCGGAGACGCTCGGCTCCGTCGGGCCGTCGTAGGTGACGTCCACGCCGAGCTGCTTGCCCGCCTCTTTCGCACCGTTGCCGCCGCTGGTAAAGAAGCCGACGCCGACCAGCTTCGGGATAAACGCAATGCGATCTGCCGCCTGCGCCGTCACCACGCTCATTGCCAGCGCCAGGGCGCTCAGCTGCACACACAGTTTTGCTTTCATCTTATGCTCCGGATATTTTTTGCGAAAAAAGCCGACGCCACACCGTGCGCACCCCTTCACGATGCAGACTCAGCGAACGCCCCATCACCACAACAACCAGCAGCGCGCCCGCAAGCGCACTCGACACCTGGTTGGGAATACCGACCATCTGTAAACCCTGCTGCAGATACCCCACCAGCAGCGCCGCCAGCGCCGTCCCGATAACCGAGCCGGAACCGCCGTAAATATTGGCCCCGCCGAGCACCGCTGCGGTCAGCGCGGGCATTAACAAATCGCGACCTAAATCCGAACGGGCAGAGCCGAAATAGGACACCAGCACCAGCGCGGCAATCGCGGATGCCAGCCCCACCAGGCCGTACAGAACGTACGGCATACCGTTAACGGAAAGCGCCGCATAGCGCGCCGCGCGCGGGTTTTGCCCAAGCAAAAAGAGATGGCGCCCGAAGCGCCCACGGTGAGCCAGCAGCCAGAAGAAAAAGGTAATAACGATAAACAGCACCAGCGGCACCGGCAGGCCAAGCAGCGTCAGGTTGGCGAAGGCGGTGAAGCTGTCCGGGAAGCCGCCGATGCCCTCATAGCCCGTCGCCCCGGCCATGCCGGAAAGCAGCAGCGCCGCACCGCCGTAGAGATAAAGCGTGCCAAGCGTGATGACCAAAGGGCTAATGCCGGTGTAATGGATAAGCGCCGCGTTCACCAGCCCGCACAGCACGCCGAGCAGTAAAGTGAGCGGTATCGCCACGCTCATCGGCCAGCCCGCCTGCATCATCACGCCCAGCGCGATCGCGCACAGGCCAATGGTTGAGCCAAGCGAAATGTCTATTCCCCCGCTGATGATCACCAGCGTCAGCGGCAGCGCGACAATGCCAATACAGATGAAATCGCTGGTGCTGAACAGCAGCATATTGGCGTCCAGCATGCGCGGGTTCAGCGCCCCGAACAAAGCAATCTCCAGCACCAGCAGAATCAGCAGCGCGCTTTCCCAGTTGAGCTTCATTTATGCCACCTCTTTGCTTTTGCGTTTGGGAAACGGCGCGACGTTCTTGCCGCCTTTGTTGCCAGGCTGAAACCGGCTGTACTTCTGCGCCCGCTGATGGCGGGCCAGCGCCTGGCGCAGCCGTCCGTCCAGAACCAGCACGCCAAGCAGCACCAGCCCGGCGATAAAGTCGTTCCACCAGGCCGGGAGCCTGAACAGCACCAGCACGGTGTCGATCTGGGTCAGGAAAAACGCGCCGAGGAAGGCTCCAATCAGCGTGCCGGTGCCGCCGAGCAGCGATACGCCGCCGAGCACGCAGGCAGCAATGGCCTTCATCTCCAGCCCGCTGCCGGTCTGGTTCGGCACGAAGCCAATCTGTGCGGCAAAGATAATCCCGCCACAGGCGGCGAGCATGCCATTGAAGGTGAAGGCCAGCATTCGCGTACGGTTCACGCCAACGCCCAGCTGGCGTGCGGCGGCAAGGTTATCGCCCACCGCATAAAAATCACGGCCAAAGGTGGTGCGTGCCAGCGTCCACGCGCCCGCCAGCAGCAAAACCAGTACCAGCCAGCCGAGCGGTGAAATGCCGATAAGCGCCGGTTCCGATAGCGATTTCAGGCTGTCCGGCAGGCCTTCAATCCACTTGCCGCCGGTCCACAACAGCATAATGCCGCGATACAGCCCCAGCGTGCCGAGCGTGGCGACGATCGCCGGAATGCGAAAGCCCACCACTAACAGGCCATTGAATGCACCCGCCAGCGCGCCAATCCCCAGCGCAAAGGCGATAGCGACCGGCAGGCCGTAGCCGTTGTTAAGCGCCACGCCGACGGCTATCGCGCTCAGACCAACGGTGGAACCGACCGAAACATCAATATTACGCGTCAGCATCACCAGCGCGGCCCCCAGCGCCAGCAGGCAGAGGATCTGCGAGCTGGAAAAAATCATCGCCAGGGTTTGCAGGCTGAAGTAGGACGGATTCAGCGCCACCAGCACGGCAAACAGCGCCAGAATGGCGAGGAACGCGCTCAGTTCACGGTTTTTCAGCAAGGTTTTCATGCCTGCCCTCCGAAGGCCAGGGTCATCATCCGATCGACGCTCACCGCTTGCCTCATTAGTTCGCCACTCATGCGGCCCTGATGCATCACCAGCACCCGATCTGCCAGCCCCGGAAATTCATCAAGATCGCTGGAAATCATCAGCACCGCCACGTTTTGCGCCGCCACGCTTTTCAGCAGCTGATAGATATCGGCACGAGCGGAAACGTCCACGCCGCGTGTTGGCTCATCGACGATCAGCAGTAAAGGATTCGCTTCCAGACAGCGAGCCAGCAGCACCTTCTGCTGGTTACCGCCGGAGAGCGTGCGCACCGGCTGGTCGGCATCGTTGAGCTTGATGCCCAGCGCCCGGTGATAGCGTTCCACCACCGCTGCCTCACGTTTGTTTTCCTGCCACAGCGAAGGCTGATTGAACATCACCGTGTTCCAGCGAACGGGCGCATCGAGAAACAGCCCCGAAACCTGTCTGTCTTCCGGCAGATAAACCAGCCCGCTTGCCAGCCGCGCGCGGGTGCTGTCGCCGCTGATATCGCGGTTTTCCAGCCAGATTCGCCCGGCGCGCACCGGGCGCAGGCCGTACAGCGTTTCCGCCAGCTCCGTGCGCCCGGAGCCAACCAGCCCCGCAAGGCCGACGATCTCACCGGCACGGATCTCCAGGTTCAGATCGATAAAACCTTCCCCGGTCAGATCTTCCACGCGCAGAACGGGAAAATCCTGCGGTTGGGTGCGGCGGTTGCCCGGCAGCGCCAGCCAAAGCTTTTGCGTGTCGCTCAGATCTTTGTCGCGGCTGGCGGGCGTCATCGCGGCGATCAGCTGCGCATCGCTGTGATCGGCTGTCGCGCCGCTTAACACCACCGCGCCGTCGCGCATCACCGATACGTGGCTCGCCAGCGCGCGGATCTCCGGCAGCTTGTGGGAGATAAAGACGATCCCGACGCCCAACTCCTGCAAGGCCCGAACCTGCCGAAACAGCCGATCCGTTTCGCCGGGCGTTAATGACGCAGTGGGTTCGTCGAGGATCAAAATTTGCGCGTTACGCATCAGCCCGCGCAGGATCTCAACCATCTGCTGATCCGCCACCTCCAGCGTGCTGGCGGTGGCCTGCAAATTCAGCTGGCAGTTCAGCTGCTGTAATTTCTCCGCCAGCCTTTGATCGAGATTCGCCTCACGCGGCAGACGAAAGAGAATGTTTTCCCGCACGGTCAAATTCGGAAACAGCATCGGCTCCTGCGGCACCAGGTAAATGCCGAGCTGGTGAGCCTGGCCGGGCTTGAGCCGCGCAAAAGGTTTGCCGTTTATCCGAAGTTCACCCTCGTCCGGCGTTTCCACCCCGGCGACAATCTTCATCAGCGTGGATTTTCCCGCCCCGTTGCCGCCCATCAGCGCATGCACCTGACCAGAAAAAAGCGTGAAATCAATGCCCTTCAGCACGGCGATACCGGAGAACTGTTTGCGAATGCTGCGGGCTTCAATCAGTGGCTTCATCGTCACGCCTCGGTTGAACAAATGATTTTTTAAATTAATAATGTTCAAAAGCGTAGACCCTGAACTATATTTACAACCGTGCAAGGATCACAGTTTTGGCGTTTTCATCGCCCTGCAAAGTCGATGAGCAATGAAAGATCTGTTTTGCCAGTGGCTTCACACTTTCAGTCCGCGCAACTGCGAACATATGATCTAGATTTTTATAAGAGTTCACTTTATGAGCGAAAAACGCATCGAAGAGGGCCGCTACGCCGGGCTGGCGCTGGCGGAGGAAGAACTGGTGGCGCGGGTGGCCTGGTGCTACTACCACGACGGCCTGACCCAGAACGACATTGGCGAGCGGCTCGGCCTGCCGCGGCTGAAGATTTCCCGGCTGCTGGAAAAAGGGCGCCAGTCCGGCGTGATCCGCGTGCAGATCAACTCCCGCTACGAGGGTTGCCTGGCGCTGGAAACCGAACTGCAGCAGCGCTTCGGGCTCAAAATTGCCCGGGTGTTGCCAGCGCTGAACACTCCGCCGATGAACACGCGGTTAGGCGTAGGTGCCGCGCAGTCACTGATGGGCGTGCTTGAGCCAGGCCAGCTGCTGGCGGTGGGGTTCGGCGAAGCAACCATGAGCTGTATTCAGCACCTGAGCGGCTTTATCGGCTCCCAGCAGATCCGTCTGGTGACACTTTCCGGCGGCGTCGGGCCGTATATGACCGGCGTCGGGCAGTTAGATGCGGCGTGCAGCGTCAGCATGATCCCTGCCCCGCTGCGGGTCTCGTCGCCGGAGGTGGCAGAGATCCTGCGGCGTGAATCCAGCGTGCGGGATGTGATCCTCGCGGCGGGTGCGGCAGACGCGGCGGTCGTCGGGATTGGCGCCATCGATCAGCGGCGTGACGCCACGATCCTGCGTTCCGGCTATATCAGCGAAGGAGAACAGCTGATGTTCGCCCGCAAAGGTGCGGTCGGCGACATTCTGGGCTACTTCCTCCAGGCAGACGGCAAGCCGGTTGAAGGACTGGAGATCCACCGCGAGCTGCTCGGCGTCACGCTCGATGAGCTGGCGCAGCTGCCGACCATCGTTGGCGTCGCCGGGGGAGAAGAGAAAGCGCAGGCTATTTATGCGGCCCTCACCGGCAAACGCATTAATGGCCTGGTAACGGAAGAGACAACAGCACGCGCGGTGCTGTCGCTGGCGGGGTAACCGCCGCGCGCCGTGCGATAACAGCGAGGCGCACGTCATGAGTTACCTTTTAGCGTTAGACGCAGGAACCGGCAGCATTCGGGCGGTGATTTTCGACCTGGCAGGCCGCCAGATAGCGGTCGGCCAGGCCGAGTGGAAACACCTGAGCGTCGAGGGCGTTCCCGGCTCGATGGAATTTGACCTCACCACGAACTGGCAGCTCGCCTGCCAGTGCATCCGCCAGGCGCTGGCAAACGCCCACCTCAGCGCCGCCGATATTCAGTCTGTCGCCTGCTGTTCAATGCGCGAAGGGATTGTGCTCTACGATCGCAACGGCGAGGCCATCTGGGCCTGCGCCAACGTCGACGCCCGGGCCAGTCGCGAAGTGGCGGAGCTAAAAGAGATCCACGACTACCGGTTTGAATCCGAAGTGTACGACGTGTCCGGCCAGACGCTGGCGCTCTCTGCCATGCCGCGCCTGCTCTGGCTGGCGCACCATCGGCCGGATATCTATCGCAATGCCGCAACCATCACCATGATCAGCGACTGGCTGGCGGCAAAGCTCTCCGGTGAACTGGCGGTAGACCCGTCTAACGCAGGCACCACCGGGATGCTGGATCTGTTCAGCCGTGACTGGCGCCCTGCGCTGCTGGATATGGCCGGGCTGCGGGCGGATATGCTCTCACCGGTAAAAGAAACCGGCACGGTGCTCGGCAGCGTCACCAAAGCCGCGGCGCAGCAGTGCGGATTGCGGGCTGGTACACCCGTGGTGATGGGCGGTGGCGACGTACAGTTGGGCTGCCTGGGGCTTGGCGTGGTGCGCCCTGGCCAGACGGCCGTGCTCGGGGGCACTTTCTGGCAGCAGGTGGTGAATTTGCCGAAAGTGCGAACCGACCCTGCGATGAACATCCGCGTTAACCCGCATGTTATTCCCGGCATGGTGCAGGCAGAATCGATAAGCTTTTTTACCGGGCTCACCATGCGCTGGTTCCGCGATGCCTTCTGCGCCGAGGAAAAGCTGATTGCCGAACGCCTCGGCACCGATACCTATGCACTGCTCGAAGAGATGGCGAGCCGCGTACCGGCAGGTTCTCACGGCGTGATGCCGATATTCTCTGACGCCATGCACTTCAGCCAGTGGTATCACGCCGCGCCGTCGTTTATTAACCTCTCCATCGACCCCGAAAAGTGCAACAAGGCCACGCTGTTCCGCGCGCTCGAAGAGAACGCGGCGATTGTGTC
Organism: Pluralibacter sp. UBA7423; assembly: GCA_002470465.1. GTDB lineage: Bacteria > Pseudomonadota > Gammaproteobacteria > Enterobacterales > Enterobacteriaceae > Scandinavium. Next base: position 78,859 of record DKMD01000038.1, on the reverse strand, counting down.
AGCCTGCAATCTGGCGCAGATTTCACAGTTCTCCGGCGTACAGTTCGACAGCCTGGTATTCGCGGGCGGCGGTTCGAAAGGCGCGCTGTGGAGCCAGATTTTAAGCGACGTTACCGGGCTACCAGTGCGGGTGCCAGAAGTCAAAGAAGCCACCGCACTGGGCTGTGCGATCGCCGCAGGCGCGGGTGCCGGGCTGTATGCCGATATGGCCAGCGCGGGCGAAAAGCTGGTGAGCTGGAGCCGGGTGTTTACGCCTGACCGTGCGCACCAGGAGCTCTACGACGGCATGAAGGATAAGTGGCAGAAGATCTATGCCGATCAGCTTGGTCTGGTGGACAGCGGCCTGACAACGTCGATGTGGCAGGCTCCGGGGCTGATGCGCTCGCCCGGCCAACGCCCCTCACCCTAGCCCTCTCCCCAAAGGGGCGAGGGAATAATTTGCTCCCTCTCCCTTCCAGGGAGAGGACCACCACCTCACTTCCCCAATCTTTGAATCCCATCACAATCACCGCACTCGCCCTTTTCCCTTTTGCCCGCCGAAAGCTAAATTAACAACTCATCCGACCACATAACAATAATTTTACACTGGAAGCGATTATGAGCCACTACCCGTCCCTGTTTGCCCCGCTCGATCTGGGCTTTACCACCCTGAAAAACCGCGTTCTGATGGGCTCGATGCACACCGGGCTGGAGGAACGTCCGGACGGTACCGAACGGCTGGCGGCGTTCTATGCCGAACGTGCCCGGCACGGCGTGGCGCTTATCGTAACCGGCGGCGTGGCACCGACTTTATCTGGCGTCACAATGGAAGGCGGTGCGGTGCTCAACGATGCCAGCCAGCTGGCCCATCATCGCCCGGTGACCGACGCGGTGCATAAAGAAGGCGGTAAAATCGCCCTGCAAATCCTGCATACCGGGCGCTACAGCTATCAGCCTCGGCCGGTCGCGCCTTCAGCCCTTCAGGCCCCGATCAACCACTTCAAGCCGCACGCCCTGACTCACGAAGAAATTCTGGTGCTGATTGATGACTTTGCTCAGTGCGCTCTACTGGCGCGTGAAGCAGGCTACGACGGCGTGGAAGTGATGGGTTCTGAAGGCTATCTGATCAACGAATTCCTTGCGGCCCGCACCAATCAGCGTGAAGACGAATGGGGCGGAAGCTGGGAAAAACGCATGCGCTTCGCCGTCGAAGTGGTTCGCGCAGTGCGTGAGCGCGTGGGTGAGGATTTCATCATTATCTACCGTCTGTCGATGCTCGACCTGGTCGAGGGCGGCGGCAACTTCAACGAAACCGTAGAGCTGGCGCAGGCCATTGAAAAAGCAGGCGCAACCCTCATCAACACCGGCATTGGCTGGCACGAAGCCCGCATTCCAACGATTGCCACGCCCGTGCCGCGCGGTGCGTTTACCTGGGTGACGCGCAAGCTGAAAGGCAAAGTCACGATCCCACTGGTGACCACTAACCGTATTAACGATCCGCAGGTGGCCGATGAGATCCTCGCGCGCGGCGACGCCGATATGGTGTCGATGGCGCGGCCTTTCCTCGCAGATTCGGAGCTGCTCTCCAAGGCGCAAAGCGGGCGGGCGGATGAGATCAACACCTGCATCGGCTGTAACCAGGCCTGCCTCGATCAAATTTTCGCCGGCAAAGTGACCTCATGCCTCGTTAACCCACGCGCCTGCCATGAAACGCGGATGCCCGTCGTGCCGGCACAGCAGAAGAAAAACCTGGCCGTTGTCGGCGCGGGCCCGGCTGGCCTTGCGTTTGCGGTGAACGCGGCGGCGCGGGGGCATCAGGTGACGCTGTTCGATGCCGCAGGCGAAATTGGCGGCCAGTTTAATATCGCTAAGCAGATCCCCGGCAAAGAGGAGTTTTACGAGACGCTGCGCTATTACCGCCGGATGATCGAGCTCCACGGCGTGAAGCTGGAGCTGAACCGCACTGTCTGCGCAGAAGATCTGACCGAATTCGACGAAACGGTCCTCGCGACAGGCATTAAGCCGCGACTGCCTGCCATCGAGGGAATCGATCATTCTAAGGTACTGAATTATCTCGACGTACTGCGCGACAAAACGCCGGTTGGCCAGCGCGTCGCCATTATCGGCTGCGGCGGCATTGGTTTTGATACCGCGATGTACCTGAGCCAGCCGGGCGAGGCCACCAGCCAGAATATCGCTGAGTTTTGCGTGGAATGGGGAATTGATACCAGCCTGCAACTGAACGGCGGCCTGCGTCCGGAAGGGCCACAGCTGCACCAGAGCCCCCGCCAGATCGTGATGCTGCAACGCAAAGCCAGCAAACCTGGCGAAGGGTTAGGTAAAACCACCGGCTGGATCCATCGCACGACTCTGCTTGCGCGTGGGGTGAAAATGTTCCCGTCGGTGAGCTACGAGAAAATTGACGATCATGGGCTGCACGTAACGATCGGCGGAGAACCGCAGCTGCTCGAGGTGGATCACGTGATTATCTGTGCAGGACAGGAGCCGCGCCGCAGCCTGGCCGAACCGCTGCGTGCAGCCGGTAAACCGGTGCATCTGATTGGCGGATGTGATGTGGCGATGGAGTTAGATGCGCGTCGCGCGATTGCGCAGGGCACGAAATTAGCGTTGGAAATTTAAAGATGTTGCCCGGTGGCGCTACGTTTACCGGGCCTACAAAACCGTAGGCCTGAGCAAGCGAAGCGCCGCCGGGCAAAAAACCTTAACGGTTACGGCCGAGCTTGACCGCCTTCAGGATCACAAACTTCTTGTTGGTGGCGATAGTTGTGCAGTTGCCGAAAATCTTCTTCAGCTTGTGGTAGTAATCAAGGTGACGGTTCGCCACAATCACCAGCTCGCCGTTGATTTTCAGGCAGCGGCGCGCGTGGTGGAACATTTCCCAGGCCACGCCATCGGTCAGCGCGCTTTGCTGATGGAACGGCGGGTTGCAGAGCACGGCGTTAAAGCGGAACGGCTCCACCCCCGACAGCGCGTTGTTGATCATGAACTCGCAGCGATCCAGCGCGTCCGGCATGTTTTCTTCTACGTTCATGCGGCTGGAGCTGACCGCCATCGGCGACTCATCCACGAACACCACGTTCGCCTGCGGGTTGCGCTCCAGCAACGTCAGGCCGATAACGCCGTTACCGCAGCCGAGATCGACTATTTCCCCTTCCAGATCCTTCGGCAGATGCTCCATAAAGAAGCGCGCGCCGATATCCAGCCCGGTGCGGGAAAACACGTTCGCATGGTTATGGATGGTCCAGTCAGTTCCTTCCAGCTTCCAGCTGGTTATCTGCGACTCTTCCTTCAGCGCCGGAGCGGTGAAGGTACAGTTGATGAGACGGGCTTTTTTCCACGCAAGCGTGGTGGTCGTGGTGCCGAGAATTTTCGTGAACAGATCCAGCGTGGAGTTATGCACGTCGCGAGCCTTCGCACCGCCGATAATACGGGTTTGTGGCGTGACCACTTCGCGCAGAGCACGCAGCTGCTGTTCCAGCAGCGCCAGCGTTTTCGGGATTTTAATCAGCACGACCGCCGGATCTGCCGGGTATTCGCCGGTACTGTCGCGGAAGATGACGCTGTTTTCCGGGATATCGTTGTGGCGCAGGTTTTCACGGGTCGCCAGCTCGCTTAAATAGGAATCACCAATGCTGTAAGGCTGGTGTTCCGCCAGCGCACAGGCCAGCGCGCCGAAGGTATCGTTCAGAACGAGGACCGGGCCGGTGATGTCGGTGCCGTCTAACTGCTGCAGCAGGTATTCGTCTGCCGCTTCCCACGCCTGCAGCGGGTTAACGTCGTCCGTTTCCGGGAAACGTTTTAGTGTCAGTGAACGGAAACCGTTGTCTGATTGGCTCATCGGCCCTCCTGGATGGTAAAATTCGGTGGTATCCCCGTCAGGGGGCGTCAGGTTACTGACAAAAAAGGAAAAAGCGTGGTTTTTCCTTTTTTGTTGTAATCAGCCGAAAATCAATGAATTGATTTTCCTTATTTTTTTTACAGTAATGACATCCTTACTTGCACTCTTACAGGATGTTCAGCGCTGCGTCGCCCCTTCGGGGTGCGTGAGTATACCCTTTTTTCCCGGAATCTGAGACAAGCATGAGCGAACTGACGTATTTAAGCGGTTATCCCGAGCATCTGCTCGCCCAGGTTCGTACCCTGATTGCCGAACGGCGTCTTGGCGAAGTGCTGGAGAAGCGCTATCCCGACAGGCACGACATCACTAACGATAAGGCGCTGTGGGAATTTACGCAAAACCTGAAAAACCGCTATATGCGCAGCGCCCCACCTATCAACAAAGTGGCGTTCGACAATAAAATTCACGTGCTGAAAAACGCGCTGGGCCTGCACACTGCGGTGTCCCGCGTGCAGGGCGGGAAGCTGAAGGCCAAAGCGGAGATCCGCGTCGCCACCGTGTTTCGCCAGTCGCCGGAAGCTTTTTTGCGCATGATTGTGGTGCATGAGCTGGCGCACCTGAAGGAGAAAGATCACAACAAAGCCTTCTATCAGCTCTGCTGCCATATGGAGCCGCAGTATCACCAGCTGGAGTTTGATACCCGCCTTTGGCTGACGCAGCTTTCGCTGCCGGGTTCTGCGTGAATGCACAGAAAGAGCTTTAACAGCTGAGGTAGTTCTGCTCCCTTTCCGGCCAGCTATAAAGTTCATCCGGCGTGCCGTTGGGGAAAAAACCCTCCGGTGGCACATCGATATATTCCCCTTCCACCCGACGAATCAGCGTCCAGCCGGTTTCTGCCCAGCGGTCTTCTTGCCAGTCGTACTCCCGCCGTCCGGTGTCCTCATCCACCCAGTCGCTTCGTCTGACACCCTGGCGTACATTTCTTACTCTGGTAATTTGTTCGCTGGGATACAACAACTGAGCTGCGGCATGCTCCACATCGGGTAAATAAATGCCACTTTGAGCTGGCAATTCACCGATTTCAATCCTTATATTGCGATCAAGTTCATAGCGAGGAATACGCTTTGGCAAATCATTTAAACTATAAAGGCTATTTTCCCCTAAATAGGTCAGATAACCCTCTTGCCACATTCCCCTCACAGTTAAAGAAAGTCGTTTATCGAGCTCACTAGCCTCACCTTCTGCTATTGCAATTCTGGTTTGCTCTTCATCCGTCATCCAACCATCCCAGAACTCATCAATCCCCCTACTATAACCATTCATCGCAGAACCAATGTTGAATGCTTTGGGATCGTTATGAGTACGTAAAATATACGCGTTAATATATCTCTCTCTGCCATGGCGGATATTTGGCAATACCCTGTTTCCCCAGACCACATCCGCCTGTTTCCACAGCGGTTCGTTTCGGCTACGCACCGGGATTTCAGACTGGTATCGAGCGTAGGCCGCTTCATGGGCATCAATAAATTCAATAATCGCATCCCGCGTGGCGGCAATATGCTCTGCGGAGCTGAACTGCTCCAGTAAATAGCATTCCTGTGGGTGAAGTATCGCCATTTTATTTATCCCGGAAGACAGAGCCGCCGTCTTCTCGCTTCACCAGCGTCCAACAGGCACGCTGCTGCGAATTATTTTCTCCCGGCAGATACGGCAGCCGTTCACCCTTGCGAAGATTAACGTGCTTCATCTCATTACCGGTAAAGACCGACCAGTCTCCGGTATGAGTAGCTTCCTCACCGGACCAGGCGCTGATATAGCCCCCTTCACGGCTGATATAGTTCTTCTCCCGTTCCGGCCAGCTATAAAGTTCATCCGGCGTGCCGTTGGGGAAAAAACCCTCCGGTGGCACATCGATATATTCCCCTTCCACCCGACGAATCAGCGTCCAGCCGGTTTCTGCCCAGCGGGCTTCTTCCCAACTGTAGTCTCGTCGCCCGGTTTTCTCATTTACCCAGTCGCTGCGTCTGACACCCTGACGGGCTTCCCTGAGCATATTGGTTTCTGGGTCAGGATAAAGTAACTGAGCCGCGGCGAACTCCACATCGGGAAGATAAATTCCTGCCTGCGTTGGCAACTGACCAATTTCAATCCTGACATTTTTATCCAGCTCATAGCGTGGTAAGCGTTTTGGTAATTCATTGAGCCTAAAATAATAATTAGCTCCAAGATAAGTTAAATCTCCTTCTTCCCACATCCCGCTTACGGTTGTAGAAAGTTGTTGGTCAAGACGGGTTGCCTTGCTCTTAGCTTTTACGATCCTCGTTTGCTCCTCATCCGTCATCCAGCCATCCCAGAACTCACTAATGCCACGATCAAAATCGTTCATTGTATGCCCAATCCGAAACGCCAAGGGATCGTCATGAGTTCGGTAAATATATGCGTTGATATACTGCTCACGGGCGGTTCGGATATTCGGCAATACCCTGTTTCCCCAGACCACATCCGCCTGCTTCCACAGCGGTTCGCTTCGGCTGCGCACCGGGATTTTAGCCTGGTACCGCGCATAGGCCGCTTCATGGGCATCAATAAATTCAATAATCGCATCCCGCGTGGCAGCAATATGCTCTGCGGAGCTGAACTGCTCCAGTAAATAGCATTCCTGTGGGTGAAGTATCGCCATTTTATTTATCCTTTTTTTCGTACCAGTTGTGTTTGTTTTCCAGGCGTGGCAATCCAAGGTATACGGCTGCCGGGTCGTTATCCACATCCAGATAGCCCCAGCCGGTTTTCATTCGCTTACCGGTAAATTCCTTTTTCAGATCATTTGGATCAACAACAATTTGCATACCCCCACCTTCCAGTGAATATTCTTCAGCTCCCCTTTTAAGTTGAGTACTCGCACGCCCCTCCCAGACCTTAAGCGACTTACCCGGTGGAACCGTGTAGATGACATATTCGCCGTTTTCATTCCAGCTTTTCCAGACCGCAAAACGCCTGCGCCATTCGCTTTTCGATTTCAGCGCCTGAAACTCCTGTTCACGCATCCAGCAGATACTGTTATCCCCGGAGCTGGGATCTACCACCCGATACAGCTTTTCACCGGGCGGTATCTCAGTCGCCTTCATTGAATCATCGAAAGTATTAAACTTGCCGTTTAACGGAGCGCGGCTATTTTCAACATAACGAATATCCGGCCAGCCTTGCTCAATTTTTCTCTCTTGTGATTCACTAAGTTTCCTCAAGGCAGAATATTGACGCTTAACCCCTTTATCCACCCAGTCCGGCTTATCCCGCTTTAACATCTCCAGCTCTTGCGCCGCGCGCTCGCCGCCCAGCACATGATGGTTAACTCCCACTTTTCCACGGTAGAGATTGTCGCCCTCAATTCTCAGGCGGTTGGCCAGACGTTCCAGGTAATCATTTACCGGCTGCAGCGCTTTGCCCAGCATTTCATCCGCTTTACGGCGGACAAACTGCAACACATCCCACAGCTCAGTAACCGGCCGACGCAATGACTCTGGCCCCCAGGAAACGACTTTATCCAGCATACTGCGGGTTGCCGCCAGCACGTCGTCGAACGCCTTCAGCAGCTTGCTAACGGAAAGGGCTCCCCTTAAGGCGCGTACCTGCTTTTCCAGGTAATGATATGCATTATGAATTTTCAGGGTTTTGAGGGTGCCGCGAACGGCCGGGAGATCCAAGAACTTGTTGAGCAAGGCGATACTGCCGTCGAGGGATTTGGTGATCAGGGTCTGGTTCTGCGTCGCACGCATAAACGTTTTGCGTCCTGACAGCAGAAGAACTTTCATGCTTCCCTTAACCAGAGACCCCAGCGTCGGGAAAAGCCCAATCAGCGTCAGCACCAGAGCAACCCAATATCCGGTGTTGTTCTCCTCTTCTTTAATCTTTTTGCAGTTGGCGACCAGATCCCGAATATCACAAATCTGATCGACAAGAGGGATCATTGATATGAGCGTTCCCGTGACAATCTGCCCGGTCGTCTGCTCCTCATTAAAATCGCCCTGAATGGTTTGCCATATCCATTCCCCTGCCGCCTCCATTTTTCTGCTTAACCCCGAAAACCAGCCTTCCGGTGCAGGCTGATAAAATGCCAGCGCGTTCTGAAGATCCGTATCCATGCTGTCGTCCTGTTAACCTGCGAATGATGATGAAGTGGCCTGGAGCAAGTCTGAGTAAGGCGGCCACGGCGTATCTGGCTGAGGTTCCGGGAGCTGGTAAACTACTTTGGCATCTTCATTTGGCACATTTTTGTGCAATGCGTACCCTTGTTCATCCAGTTCACCCTGCAAAACCTGCCCCCCTTCAAACGTAATTTGATATCCGGCTCCCGCTATCGGCTGATTGCTTTGATCAAAGAAATTCAGCGCAATGTCCACCTGGTTGGCAATGGCGCCAGGGAGTATGGCTATTTCAGGTTTATCTTGTGCTTTTGTCTGCCTGACGTAATACCCGGCCCTTGTTCTGTACTCACCTGCCGTCGCCGACTCAATGGCATGAACATCCAGCGTGATATAACTCCCGCCGCCGTTTACCGTCAGCTTCTTCTTCGCGATGATTTTGATTTCATCTTCCGTGCTGACAATGCTGATTTCCTTGCGCGCCAGTAATTCCATCAGGTCGTTCTGCGCCTGCATCTGTACCGGCCCCTGATTGGCAATAAGCTTCATACCAAGCTTGCGGACAAACACGCTCAGGGCATTACCCACCCCGACAAACAGGTTTTTCACCGCGCTGACGTCAGCATTTTTACCGGCCGTGGCAATCAGGTTCTGCCCGGCTGAGACCTGCAGGTGCTCGCCGCTGGTCAGCGCCATACCCTCCGGAGCGCTGAGCAACAGCACCGACTTTTGGAGGTCGCTAATTTCTTGTTCCAGCAGTTTGATTTGCGCATGGAGATCGGCAGGGTTCGCGGTCGCCTTCTGCGCGTCATTCGAGATATCGCTCATCTGCTCCCGGGCGTTACCCAGATTGCTGACCGCCGCCTGCATTTCCAGCACCTTGCCCTGCGCTTTTGCCTGGCCATCCGCTGTGATGAACAGCCCTTTCTGCGCCCGGATGGCCCCCCAGCTGTCGGTTCTGAGCTCAAAACCCTCGCCGCGCTTCTGTTTTTCGCTGTCGACGAGGTGGCCCAGGTTCAGCTGGCTCTTGCCGCCATGCTCCGTCGAGACCTTGATGTGCTCCTGGCCGCGATTATCGTCGAGGCGAATTTTGTTGTTCGCAGGTGTGCGCAGGACGTTGCGTTTGTAGTTCTGAATAGTGACGTGGTCACCGTGAGCCGAGTCGTGCAGCACGCCGGAGATATACGGCCTGTCCGGGTTACCGTCCTCAAAACCAATCGCCACTTCGGTGCCCGCCAGCAGCGGCAGGTGCAGGCCGTAAGTGTCGCCAGCATACGGGCGGGACTGACGTACCCACAGGCTCTCAAACCCGTTTTCCCAGTTGTCCCGGTCAAACAGCATGTTGACGCGATAGCGACCGTCTTTATCGATATGGCCGTAGGTGTCGTTTTCGGTGGTACTGGTGACACGGGCCGGGAGTGTGCCTGCCATCACCGGGCGTTTGCCGGGTTCCGGGCGGAAACCAAAATTCGTGCTGTCCGGCATTCCGCTGAAATGTACTTCAAAATCTTTGTCACGTTTTGCTGCACTGGTCATTTCGGTGATGACCATCCCCTTGCTGAACACCTCAGCCACTTCATAACCGCCGGTCACCTTCAGCAGCATCCCCGGAGAGAGCAGCGGGCAGCTGGTAATGGCCTGCGCCTGCGTCTGGCCATTCAGGTAGCGTTCATGGCGAATACGGGCGTAAAACGCGCCGGATTCCGGGGCCGGGTTGCGGTCATACGCGCTGCCCTGGGTCAGGTAGTTATCGGCATAGTGATAGGCATCGCCGTATGTGGTCGCATCCCCGCTGGTAGCATCTACAAGCGTGTTCATGTCTTCCGTGGCCTGACGGTAGTTGTAGTCGCGGGTGCTGACCTGTTTCTGTACCACCTTATGGTGGCATTCCATCTCCCAGACCGAGTCCACGCCTTTCGAATGCTGCCCTGACGGCGGAACCGATGGTAGCGTAAGGCCTTTCTCATACCCCTGCTGGCTGTCGTAAAATTCCACCACATCGATGTTGAGGCGCGTGTCGGTAGTAAAACGAAACCAGATGCCGACCTCACCCAACAGGCGGGTGATAAAGCGCAGGTCGTCTTCGCCGTACTGCATTACCTGCTCGCGGCGCGGGTATTCCTTACTCAGCGAGAACAGAAAATCCTGACCGCGCATGCTGTGGCGCTCACGCAGGATTTTTTCCACGATTTGCGGAACGGACATGTCCTGGTAAATGGCGTTCTGGTGTGAACGGTCAAGCAGCGCCAGACGCGGCGTGAGGGTCAGGGCGTAGTGAGTTTCATCCTTTGAGGTTCCGAGGCGTTCGAACCCGCTCACCACGCCCTGAAGGGTGCGCACGGCCTGCTGCATCTTAATACCAAAGCCCTGGTCAACCGGAGCCTGCAGCGTCAGGGAGGCTGTTTTCATCAGCATCATCTCTTTGCTGATAGCGTGGTCGCCGCTGGTGAACTCAATGCGGTAGCTGAACGGTTTGCTCAGGGCTTCATTACCTTCAAAGGCCAGCACGTCGAGCGCGGCATCGCATCCCTTCACCGCCAGAAGATGGTGGTTATGGCTGAATCTCAGAGCGGCGAACTCAGACATTATAATTCCTCATGTTTATATAACGCCCATCACATAAACAAATATAAAAATACAATTAGAGATTCCCTTAATTGAGTGAACAGCATTAACCAGGGCATTAAAATTAGCAAAAGCGCTTAAGATGAACGAATATTAACCCACAAATTCCCTTTGGAAAACATAGAAATAATTAAATCAATGGTTATATACAAAATACAAATTCCAATAACGAAATTCATTCATAAAATAAATATATAAATGCATGCTGAATAATAATGCCACAATGAAATCGGTTGATGCTGCTCTCTCAGACGGGTTCTGCGTGAGCGCGCACTGGTTTTGTCATTTAGCCGTGCTAAAGTGGCGAAAGGTCACTTTTACGGAGTTCGTTGATTCTCATGATACGTTTCGCAGTCATTGGTACCAACTGGATCACCCGCCAGTTTGTCGATGCCGCCCATGAAACCGGCAGCTATAAGCTAACCGCCGTTTATTCCCGCAGCGCCGAACAGGCCCAGGCGTTCGCCAGCGATTACATGGTGGAGCACACCTTCACTTCGCTCGATGAGATGGCGCAAAGCGACGTTATCGACGCGGTATATATTGCCAGCCCAAACTCCCTGCACTTCCCGCAGACGAAGCTGTTCCTGAGCTATAAAAAGCACGTTATCTGTGAGAAACCTTTTGCCTCCAACATCAAGGAAGCGGAAGAGGCTATCGCGATTGCGCGGGAAAACGAGGTGGTGCTGTTTGAAGCATTCAAGACCGCCAGCCTGCCGAACTTCATAGCGTTGCAGCAGTCGCTCGACAAAGTGGGCAACCTGCGCAAGGCGTTTATCAACTACTGCCAGTACTCATCACGCTATCAGCGCTATCTCGACGGCGAAAACCCGAACACCTTTAACCCGGCGTTTTCCAACGGTTCGATTATGGATATCGGCTTCTACTGCCTGGCCTCCGCTGTCGCGCTTTGGGGCGAGCCGCAGAGCGTGAAGGCTACAGCTTCGCTGCTGGCAAGCGGCGTTGACGCGCACGGCGTGGCGGTGCTGGACTACGGCGATTTCAGCGTGACGCTACAGCACTCCAAGGTGAGCGATTCCGTTCTGCCAAGCGAAATTCAGGGCGAAGACGGCTCGCTGGTGATCGAGAAAATCTCCGAGTGCCAGAAAGTGTCCTTCGTGCCGCGCGGCGGCAAAGCCCAGGACCTGACCCAACCACAGCACATCAACACCATGCTGTATGAAGCGGAAACGTTCGCCCGCCTGGTGGAAGCCGGTGAGGTGAACCATCCGGGTCTCGAAGTCAGCCGCATCACGGCGAAGCTGTCGACCGAAATCCGCCGTCAGACCGGCGTAGTCTTCCCGGCTGACGGTGCGGCTGCGTAAAACAATGTAAAACCGATGTTACAGGGCATTGACCCCCTCAATGCTCTGTAATATTTTGTCACACGCAAAGGGGAGTAACTTGTTAGCCGGTGGATCGTCATGACGATGCGAAAGCATCCGGTCGCCGGGCAACAGGAAAGAGATGCAGCATAATTTCTTTCCTGCTGTAAGTGAGACCTTGCCGAAAGGCGAGGTCCGGGCAAAAAATCCCATAACGGCTATCGTCTTTTGGACGTTAGCCGTTTTTTTTGCTTAAAGGAAAGATTATGAATACTGTCGGCACACCGTTACTTTGGGGCGGATTTGCTGTTGTGGTCGTCATTATGCTGGCGATCGATCTGCTGTTACAGGGACGGCGCGGCGCGCATACCATGACCATGAAGCAGGCGGCAAGCTGGTCGCTGGTCTGGGTCACTTTATCGCTGCTTTTCAACCTTGCCTTCTGGTGGTATCTCGCCCAAACCCAGGGCCGTGCCGTTGCCGATCCGCAGGCCATGGCGTTCCTCACGGGTTACCTGATTGAGAAAGCGCTGGCGGTAGATAACGTCTTCGTCTGGCTGATGCTGTTCAGCTACTTTGCGGTGCCGGCAGCGCTGCAGCGTCGGGTACTGGTGTACGGCGTTCTGGGCGCGATTGTGCTGCGTACGATCATGATCTTCACCGGAAGCTGGCTGATTTCCCAGTTCGAATGGCTGCTGTATGTGTTCGGCGCGTTCCTGCTGTTTACCGGCGTGAAGATGGCGCTGGCAAAAGAAGATGAAGGGGGTATCGGCGATAAGCCGCTGGTGCGCTGGATCCGCGGGCATCTGCGCATGACCGATAAAATCGAAAACGAACGCTTCTTCGTGCGCCAAAACGGCCTGCTGTACGCCACGCCGCTGCTGCTGGTGCTGATACTGGTGGAGCTGAGCGACGTGATTTTCGCGGTAGACAGCATTCCGGCTATCTTCGCGGTGACCACCGATCCGTTCATCGTGCTGACGTCGAACCTGTTTGCGATCCTCGGCCTGCGTGCCATGTACTTCCTGCTGGCGGGCGTGGCAGAACGCTTCTCAATGCTCAAATACGGCCTGTCGGTGATTCTGGTGTTTATCGGTATCAAGATGCTGATCGTCGATTTCTACCATATCCCTATCGCAATTTCACTGGGCGTGGTGTTCGGCATTCTGGTTGTGACGCTGCTTATCAATGCATGGGTTAATTACCAGCAGGATAAGAAACAGGCTTAACTGGCTTTGCCCGGCGGCGCTACGCTTGCCGGGCCTACAAGCCCCCAGTTAGCCGAATAAGCGAAGCGCCACCCGGCAACATTGTAAAACAACAGTTAAAAAACATGACGCAACACGTAAAATCCAGCATTTTACGCTTCCCTCCCCCACCACTTTCCCTATACTCGACCAGGCAAACATTTACTTACATCCGGACATAAATGTGACTCAGAGCACATCCGGGATGGAACGCAATTTCACTTAAGGAATACCCATGACCAAATCATCATCGGGTCTGTTTACGCGCCTGTCGCGCGGCAGCCTTGTTAAACAAATTCTCGTCGGCCTGATCCTGGGCATCCTGCTGGCCTGGGTCTCAAAGCCAGCAGCAGAAGCCGTTGGTCTGCTGGGTACGCTGTTCGTCGGTGCCCTGAAAGCCGTAGCCCCGGTACTGGTGCTGATGCTGGTAATGGCCTCTATCGCAAACCACCAGCACGGCCAGAAAACCAGTATTCGCCCAATTCTGTTCCTCTATCTGCTGGGTACTTTCTCCGCAGCGCTGACCGCAGTGCTGTTCAGCTTCCTGTTCCCCTCCACGCTGCATCTCAGCGCTGGCGCGGGCGATATTACGCCGCCGTCGGGCATCGTCGAAGTATTGCGTGGCCTGCTGATGAGTATGGTGAGTAATCCAATCGACGCACTGCTGCACGCCAACTACATCGGTATTCTGGTATGGGCCGTGGGCCTTGGCTTCGCGCTGCGTCACGGTAACGAATCAACGAAAAACCTGGTTAACGACGTTTCCAATGCCGTGACTTTTATGGTGAAACTGGTGATTCGCTTCGCACCAATCGGGATTTTCGGCCTGGTCTCGTCGACGCTTGCCACCACCGGCTTTGAAACGCTTTGGGGTTATGCACAGCTTCTGGTGGTACTGGTTGGCTGTATGCTGCTGGTCGCGCTGGTGATTAACCCGCTGCTGGTGTTCTGGAAAATTCGCCGCAACCCCTATCCGCTGGTGCTGATGTGCCTGCGCGAAAGCGGCGTTTATGCCTTCTTTACCCGCAGTTCTGCGGCTAACATTCCGGTGAACATGGCGCTGGCGGAGAAGCTGAATCTCGACCGTGATACTTATTCCGTATCGATTCCGCTGGGGGCAACCATCAACATGGCGGGCGCGGCAATCACTATCACCGTGCTGACGCTGGCGGCGGTCAATACCCTTGGCATTGCGGTCGATTTGCCCACCGCGCTGCTGCTGAGCGTCGTGGCATCACTGTGCGCCTGTGGCGCATCAGGCGTAGCCGGCGGTTCACTGCTGCTGATCCCGCTGGCCTGTAATATGTTCGGCATTCCAAACGATGTCGCCATGCAGGTTGTTGCGGTCGGCTTTATCATCGGCGTCTTGCAGGACTCCTGCGAAACCGCGCTGAACTCCTCCACCGACGTGCTGTTTACCGCCGCCGCCTGCCAGGCAGAAGATGAGCGCCTGGCGAAGGACGCGCTGCGCGGATAAAAATAAAGCCGGATGGCGATAACGCTTATCCGGCCTACAGGATCGGCAAGATTTTGTTGGCCGGATAAGGCGGGTCGTCCCCATCCGGCACGTTATCTTCAGAGCGTTACGCCCGACTTAAACAGCGCCAGCTCGCGGAAATCATTCTTCTCGTTGCAGGTCTGTTTGCCGTTAGCAAATTCCACAATTGCATCCACGAACTCCGTCAGCAGCTCCGGCATCGCTTTGCCGTGAATCAACTGCCCCGCATCGAAGTCGATCCAGTGCTTTTTCTTCGCCGCCAGCTCGCTGTTGGTGGCGATTTTCACCGTCGGCACAAAGCCGCCGTACGGCGTGCCGCGCCCGGTGCTGAACAGCACCATGTGGCAGCCCGCTCCGGCGAGTGCGCTGGTCGCCACCGCATCGTTACCCGGTGCGCTTAGCAGATTCAGCCCGTGGGTTTTCAGGCGTTCTCCGTAGCGAAGCACGTCCACCACCTGGCTTGAGCCCGCCTTCTGCGTACAGCCCAGGGATTTCTCTTCCAGCGTGGTGATCCCGCCCGCTTTGTTGCCCGGCGAAGGGTTCTCGTAGATCGGCTGATTGTGCGCGATAAAGTATTGCTTGAAGTCGTTGACCATGGTGACGGTCTTTTCAAACGTCGCTTCGTCGCGGCAGTGGCTCATCAGGATCTGCTCGGCGCCAAACATCTCCGGCACTTCTGTCAGTACGGTCGTGCCGCCGTTACCAATCACGTAGTCAGAGAAACGCCCGAGCATCGGGTTAGCGGTGATGCCGGACAGCCCATCGGAGCCGCCGCATTCAAGGCCAAACTTCAGCTCGCTCAGCTTGCCCGACTCGCGCTTGTCGTGGCGCATAACGTCATACAGCTGATGCAGCAGCTCAAGACCCGCCTCCACTTCATCGTCCTGCTTCTGGCAAATCATGAAATGCACGCGGTCAGCGTCAAATTCGCCCAGCGTTTCGCGGAACACATCGACCTGGTTGTTTTCACAGCCGAGGCCAATCACCAGCACTGCCCCGGCGTTCGGGTGGCGCACCATATTCTGCAGCATGGTACGGGTGTTAACGTGATCGTCACCAAGCTGCGAACAGCCGTAAGTGTGACTAAACAGGAACACCCCGTCGGTGCCTTCTGCGTTGTTTGTCTCTTTCAGAAAACGGTTCTGAATCTGACGCGCGATACCGTTCACGCAGCCAACGGTCGGCAGGATCCACAGTTCGTTGCGAACGCCCACCTCACCGTTCGCCCGGCGGAAGATCTGCACGTCACGATCGCTTGCCTGAGCGAGTTCGCTGTGCAGATCCGGTTGATAGCTGTACTCATCCAAATCGCTGAGATTGGTTCGTGTGTTGTGGGAATGAATATGTTCCCCGGGCGCAATGTCCGTCAGCGCATGACCAATAGGCAGTCCATATTTGATGACGTTTTCACCCTTCGCGATGGCGTGCAGGGCAAACTTGTGCCCGCGCACGACGTCCGCCAGCAGGCGTACCGTCTGACCTTCCACGGTCACTTCCTGTCCCGCTGCGATATCCGCCAGCGCGACAACCACGTTGTCCAGCGAATGGATTTTGATGTATTGCATATCAACCAACCTTAATGCCGATGCGGTAGCGAATCAGTTCAGTTCAATGGCGAAGTAGTCGCGCGCATTGTTAAAGCAGATATTTCTGACCATTTCGCCCAGCAGTTGAATGTCGGCTGGCGCTTCGCCTGCGGCGACCCAGCGGCCAATCATCTGGCACAGAATGCGGCGGAAATATTCATGACGCGTATAAGAGAGGAAGCTGCGGCTGTCGGTCAGCATCCCGACAAAGCGGCTCAACAGGCCAAGCTGCGCCAGCTGCGTCATCTGACGCTCCATACCGTCTTTCTGATCGTTGAACCACCAGCCGGAACCAAACTGCATCTTGCCCGGCATCCCTTCGCCCTGGAAGTTACCGATCATGGTGCCCAGCACTTCGTTATCGCGCGGGTTCAGGCAGTACAGAATGGTCTTCGGCAGCAGGTTTTCTTCATTCTGCTTGCTCAGCAGCTTCGACAGCGCTTCCGCCATCGGACGGTCATTGATGGAGTCGAAGCCGACGTCCGCCCCCAGCAGCTTAAACTGGCGCTGGTTGTTGTTGCGCAGCGCGCCGATATGGTACTGCTGTACCCAGCCGCGACGGGCGTATTCACCACCGAGCCACACCAGAACAGCCGTTTTGAACTGCGCGACTTCGTGCTCGCTCAGGGTTTCGCCTGACAGACGACGCGCCAGAATCGCATCCAGTTCCGCTTCGCTTGCTTCCGCAAACAACACCACGTCCAGCGCGTGATCCGAAACCTTACAGCCGTGCGCCGCAAAGTGATCCAGGCGGCGGCCCAGCGCGGTTTGCAGATCGCTGAAGCGACGGATGTTGGTGTCAGACACTTCGCTGAGCTTCGCCATATAGTCGTTGAAGGTAGCCTGTTCAATATTGAACGCTTTATCCGGGCGCCAGCTTGGCAGCACTTTCACGTCAAAGCTTGTGTCTTTCGCCACGGCGGCATGATGTTCAAGGGAATCGATCGGATCGTCGGTGGTGCCGACCATCTTCACGTTCATCTGCTTCATGATCCCGCGCGCAGAGAAGTTGTCCTGCGCCAGCAGATCGTTGCACTGGTTCCAGATCTCATCGGCCGTTGCCGGAGAAAGCAGCTTGCCAGTGATGCCGAACGGACGACGCAGCTCGAGGTGCGTCCAGTGATACAGCGGGTTGCCAATGGTGTGCGGCACTGTCGCGGCCCACGCATCGAATTTTTCACGATCGGACGCATCCCCGGTACACAGCCTTTCCGCTACGCCGTTGGTGCGCATCGCACGCCATTTATAGTGATCGCCTTTCAGCCAGATGTCATACAGGTTTTTAAAACGGTAATTTTCGGCAACCTGCTGCGGCGGCAAATGGCAGTGGTAGTCGAAAATCGGCTGGTCTTTGGCGTAGTCATGGTACAGACGGCGGGCAAATTCGGTATCGAGCAGGAAATCTTCGGTCATAAACGGCGTCATTATCGTCTTCCTCATTATAGAGTGCGTCAGATGCTTAACTGCAATGGTGACAAAGTTATCACACCAATTTCCAGCCACCGAAGAATTTTTCGTGAGTCAGATCAATAAACACCGACAAAAAAAGTACTCAATAAGAAGTAAACAACGTGCCAGGCCGCGCAGACACTGGCTTTATTCATCAGCAATAAAGACCCTACGGTTATTCCAGCATTTGTGACGGTTCTCACCTTTTAAAGTTGTATGACAAGTTATCGTTTGCCCCGTCGCAACCTATCAGCCGACGGAATGCATTACCGATGACAGCGTCGTCGGAATTACCCGGTACGGATACCGAATTCGCAGGATTACTCATGGCAAGGTTCGGGCCGTTACAGTTTGTCTGTTACGCCCCCGTTACTTAAACATCCTCCTTCCTCCCAGGAAGATGACCGCGCGGTGCGCGGATAAAACAAATGACGAGGTTTTAGATGCGTAAAATTAAAGGGTTACGTTGGTACATGATCGCACTGGTGACGCTTGGCACCGTGCTGGGTTATCTGACCCGTAACACCGTGGCCGCCGCCGCACCGACGTTGATGCAAGAACTGCATATTTCCACCCAGCAATACTCCTACATTATCGCCGCCTACTCCGCGGCTTATACCGTGATGCAGCCTGTAGCAGGCTACGTACTCGACCTGCTCGGCACCAAAATTGGCTACGCTATGTTTGCCGTACTCTGGGCCTGTTTCTGCGGTGCAACCGCGCTGGCAGGCAGCTGGGGAGGCCTGGCGCTGGCACGTGGTGCTGTGGGTGCTGCGGAAGCCGCGATGATCCCTGCGGGTCTGAAAGCGAGCTCCGAGTGGTTCCCGGCGAAGGAACGTTCCGTGGCAGTTGGCTACTTCAACGTGGGCTCATCGATTGGCGCGATGATTGCTCCGCCGCTGGTCGTCTGGGCGATTGTGATGCACAGCTGGCAGATGGCGTTCATTATTTCCGGCGTCCTGAGCTTCGCCTGGGCAATGGCCTGGCTTATCTTCTATAAGCATCCGCGCGATCAGAAAAAATTAAGCGATGAAGAGCGCGAGTACATCATCGGCGGTCAGGAAGCCCAGCATCAAACCAACAACGCGAAGAAAATGTCTGCCTGGCAGATCGTCCGCAACCGTCAGTTCTGGGGCATTGCGCTGCCGCGCTTCCTGGCAGAACCGGCATGGGGAACGTTCAACGCCTGGATCCCGCTGTTTATGTTCAAAGTTTACGGCTTCGACCTGAAGCACATCGCGATGTTCGCCTGGATGCCAATGCTGTTTGCCGACCTCGGCTGCGTCGTTGGCGGCTATCTGCCGCCGCTGTTCCAGCGCGTCTTTGGCGTAAACCTGATTGTCTCCCGTAAGCTGGTGGTGACCATGGGCGCGGTACTGATGATTGGCCCGGGCATGATTGGCCTGTTCACCAGCCCGTATATAGCGATTGCACTGCTGTGCGTCGGCGGCTTCGCTCACCAGGCTCTGTCCGGTGCGCTGATCACGCTCTCTTCTGATGTGTTTGGCCGTAACGAAGTGGCAACGGCAAACGGCCTGACCGGTATGGCGGCCTGGACAGCAAGCACCCTGTTTGCGCTTGTGGTTGGTGCCCTGGCGGATACGCTTGGCTTCAGCCCGCTGTTCGCGGTGCTGGCGCTGTTTGACCTGATAGGTGCGGTAGTGATCTGGACCGTCCTGCAGAACAAACCTGCGGCGGAAAATATCCAGACCGTTGGCGGCCCGGTTACGCAGAGCTAAGCCTTATCACGACTGACATTAAAGCCGCTCACCGAGCGGCTTTTTGCTGGTTCAGGGTGGTGAGGATTGGGTAAAAGTGGTATAACAAATTCATTATGCTGTACCCTGCCTGGAGCGAATATGGAAATCACGGAATCACGCCGTTTATATCAACAGCTTGCCGCTGAGCTGAAAGATCGCATTGAGCAAGGCGTTTATCTTGTGGGCGACAAGCTGCCTGCAGAACGTTTTATTGCCGACGAGAAGAACGTCAGCCGTACGGTTGTCCGTGAAGCCATCATTATGCTGGAGGTTGAAGGCTACGTTGAAGTGCGTAAAGGCTCCGGTATTCATGTTATTTCCAGCACGGCTAAGCACTACCAGACCCCGGATGAATCCCTTGAGTTTGCGAATTATGGCCCCTTTGAGCTGCTTCAGGCTCGTCAGCTGATTGAAAGCAACATTGCTGAATTTGCGGCGACTCAGGTCACCAAGCAGGACATCATGAAGCTGATGGAGATTCAGGAAAAGGCGCGCAAAGAGAAGTGCTTCCGCGATTCAGAATGGGATTTGCAGTTCCACGTGCAGGTGGCAATGGCAACGCAAAATACCGCGCTTGCGGCCATCGTCGAAAAAATGTGGACGCAGCGCGTACACAACCCGTACTGGAAAAAACTGCACGATCACATCGACTCTCGAACCGTTGATAACTGGTGCGACGATCACGATCAGATCCTGAAAGCGCTGATCCGTAAAGATCCCCATGCGGCGAAGCTGGCAATGTGGCAGCACCTTGAAAACACCAAACAAATGCTGTTTAACGAAACCAGCGATGACTTTGAATTCAACGCCGATCGCTATCTGTTTGCGGAAAATCCGGTCGTTCATCTCGATACAGCCGCTAACGGCGTAAAATAAGCGTTTCTTTACCCTCGATGCCTTATCGAGGGTAAGTTAAGCCACTATAGTGTCAGCCTGTGTAAAATCCCTCGCCTCGCCCTCTTTCAGAAAGCAAAATCACTGCTCAACAATCTGTAATTTCTGTGACGCAGAACCAGAGGCTTTGTTACACTTAGATGCAATTTGGCGTTCGCGAAACGGGCTGCCCCGTTTCGTATAAACATGGATAAGTTCGGAACGCCACGCCAGCGTCCATAATCAATCAATAACAACTGACGTCCGGCAGACAACGCGTTCAGGCGTGACATTAATCGATGTACCAGGAATCGTGAATGGAACTGTTAACCCAATTACTTGATGCCTTATGGAGTCAGGATTTCGAAACCCTCGCGAATCCTTCCCTCATCGGCATGCTTTACCTCGTATTATTTATGATTCTGTTTCTTGAGAATGGGATCCTCCCTGCGGCGTTTCTGCCCGGCGACAGCCTGCTGATCCTGGTCGGCGTACTGATTGCCAAAGGCGTGATGGGCCTCCCACAGACGCTGCTGCTGCTCACCGTTGCCGCAAGTCTCGGTTCCTGGGTCAGCTACATTCAGGGGCGCTGGCTCGGCAATACGCGCCTCGTACAAACCTGGATGTCGCATCTGCCTGCACATTACCACCAGCGCGCGCATCATCTGTTCCATAAGCATGGTTTATCCGCGCTGCTGGTTGGCCGCTTTATCGCTTTCGTACGTACCCTGCTCCCGACCATCGCCGGGTTGTCCGGCCTGAGCAACACCCGTTTTCAGTTCTTTAACTGGATGAGCGGCCTGCTGTGGGTGGTTATCCTCACCACGCTCGGCTACGCGCTGGGTAAAACGCCGGTATTCCAGAAATACGAAGATGCGTTAATGTCCTGTCTGATGCTGCTGCCTGTGGTATTGCTGGTATTTGGCCTTATCGGTTCGCTGGTCGTGCTGTGGAAGAAAAAATACGGTAACCGGAGTTAAGCATGGAATTGCGTAACGTCACCCTGCGCCGGCTCAGCCTCTGTTTCGGTGCACTGCTCATGCTGTGCGCCCTCATCTGGTTTGGAAGCGCGGTGCAACAGCGGGAATCATCGCTGGCCATTCGCCCGGTGAGCGCAAGCGTCAGCATGCCGGACGGCTTCTCCGTCTGGCATCACCTGGATGCCAACGGTATCCCCTTTAAAAGCATCACCCCACAGAAAGATGCCTTAGTGATCAAATTTGAATCCAGCGATCAGAGCGCCGCCGCCAAAGAGGTGCTGGACAGAACGCTGCCCCACGGTTACATCATCGCCCAGCAGGACGACGACGACTCGCTGACCCCGCACTGGCTTTCCCGCTTCCGTGATAACCCACACCGTTTCGGTTAATCCCTTCCAGGATTCTGAATCTTTTCACAGGCTTTGGTGATTTCGCGTTTACTAACTATCATTGAGTAAGCGGAAGTCACCATCCTCATCTCATCGACTGGGTGGGGCAATGTCCAGCGTTGCCCACGACACAATGGAAGGTTTCACCTATGAAATACCGCATTTTTCTGACTTTGGGCCTTGTCACGCTGAGCACAGCCGCGTTTGCCACCACGCCGTGCCAGGAGAAAGAGCAGGACATTCAGCGCGAAATTCACTACGCCGAAAAGCACCACAACCAGAGCCGGATTGACGGTCTGAACAAAGCGTTACGCGAAGTGAAAAACAGCTGTAGCGACACAAAACTTCGCGCCGACCACCAGCAGAAAATTGCCAGACAAAAAGAGGAAGTCACCGAGCGTCGCCACGACCTGGACGAAGCGAAAGCCAAAGGTGATGCGGACAAAATCAGTAAACGTGAACACAAGCTCGCAGAAGCGCAGGAGCAGCTGAAAGCGCTGGAGTCTCGTGATTATTGAGTCAATGGAAGTCTAATCTCGTCAACTGGAGAACACCATGTCAAAAGAGAACACCTCAGAACATCTTCGTGCCGAACTGAAATCCCTGGCGGATACCCTGGAAGAGGTGCTGAACTCCTCCACCGATAAATCAAAAGAAGAGTTGGGCAAACTGCGCAGCAAAGCAGAACGCGCACTGAAGGATAGCCGCAATCGTCTGGGCGAAACCAGCGACGTTATTGCCAAACAAACCCGTGAAGCGGCCGCGCGCGCAGATGAGTACGTACGTGATAACCCATGGACTGGCGTAGGTATCGGTGCAGCCGTCGGGCTGGTGCTGGGTGTGCTGCTGACGCGTCGCTGATTATGGCTGATTCACATCGCACACACGGGCCGGGCAAAAGCGTCTTTGGTATCGGTCAGCGGATCGTCACCATCATGGTCGAGATGGTCGAAACCCGTCTGCGACTGGCGGTGGTCGAGCTGGAAGAGGAGAAAGCCAACCTCTTCCAGATGTTGCTGATGCTTGGCCTGACCATGCTGTTCGCCGCCTTTGGGTTAATGAGCCTGATGGTGCTGATTATCTGGGCCATCGATCCGCAGTACCGCCTGAACGCCATGATTGCCACCACCGTGGTGCTGCTTGCGCTGGCGCTTATTGGCGGCCTCTGGACGCTGCGTAAGGCACGGCGCTCCACCTTCCTGCGCCACACCCGCAACGAGCTGGCGAACGACCGGGCGCTGCTTGAGGACGACGATCGTGAGTAAGAGCAAACTGGAGCTGCAAAAACGCAAAGCGTATTTGCTGAGCCAGATTCAGCAGCAGCGGCTGGATCTTTCTGCCAGCCGCCGCGACTGGCACGAGGCCACGGGCGTCTACGATCGTGGCTGGAACACGCTGCTTAACCTGCGTTCCTGGGCGCTGGTTGGCAGCAGCGTGATGGCCATCTGGAGCGTTCGTCATCCCCGCTTCCTGGTGCGCTGGGCCCGCCGGGGCTTTGGTGCCTGGAGCGCATACCGCCTGGTAAAAAATACGCTTCGCCAGCAGCAGTTCCGTTGATGTTGCCAAATGGCTGAATGCCGGGTGGCGCTACCGCTTACCCGGCCTCCTTTCCCTCTCTTTGCCTCCCCCCGGACCTGATTTGTAGGCCAGGTAAGGCATTAGCCGCCACCAGGCAATCCGCGCCATCAGGCAACCCCGCACACACTCAATATATTTGAAGAAGACTGACAGTTTTCCTTGCTAACAATCCCGCACCGTCACGTTTACACTCCTTTCCATCGACAGCAAGCACGCGGTATCTCTGCGAAATTGCACAACAAATCAATACAGACGCCCAAAAGGTTTGATGGAGAGTAGAATGAAAAAATTAGAAGATGTTGGTTTCCTGGTAGCACGTATTCTGATGCCAATCCTGTTTATCACCGCAGGCTGGGGCAAGATCACCGGCTACGCTGGCACCCAACAATACATGGAAGCCATGGGCGTTCCGGGTGCGCTGCTGCCTCTGACCATTCTGCTCGAGTTTGGCGGCGGCCTGGCCATTCTGTTCGGTCTGCTGACCCGTACCACCGCGATTATTACCGCCATCTTTACGCTGCTGACCGCGTTCATCTTCCACAGCAACTTTGCGGAAGGCGTGAACTCCCTGATGTTCATGAAGAACATGACCATCGCAGGTGGCTTCCTGGTACTGGCTATCACCGGCCCTGGTGCCCTGAGTCTGGACCGCGTGCTGAACAAAAAGTGGTAAGGCATCTATACTGAATGCATCAAAAAGCGAGGAGCGTCTTCCTCGCTTTTGCCATTTGAAGGAGAGAGAACATGGGACAACTGATTGACGGCGTCTGGCATGACACCTGGTATGACACAAAATCAACCGGGGGGCGTTTCAAACGTTCCGTTTCGGCGTTTCGTAACTGGCTGACCGCCGATGGCGCGCCCGGCCCCTCCGGAGAAGGCGGGTTTGCCGCCGAGAAAGATCGCTATCATTTATACGTTTCCCTCGCCTGCCCGTGGGCACACCGCACGCTGATTATGCGCGCGCTGAAAGGCCTGGAAGCGTTTATCGACGTCTCTGTGGTCAACCCGCTGATGTTCGAAAACGGCTGGACCTTCGACGACAGCTTCCCCGGCGCAACCGGCGACAGCCTGTACCAAAACGAATTTCTCTATCAGCTCTACCTCCACGCCGATCCGCACTACAGCGGGCGCGTCACCGTTCCGGTGCTGTGGGATAAAAAGAACCACACCATCGTCAGCAACGAATCCGCTGAAATCATCCGTATGCTGAACACGGCGTTTGACGGCCTCGGCGCACGCGCGGGAGACTACTACCCGGAAGCGCTGCGTGGGAAAATAGACGAGCTGAACGGCTGGATCTACGACACCATCAATAACGGCGTCTACAAGGCCGGGTTTGCTACCAGCCAGGAGGCCTACGACGAAGCGGTGAATAAAGTCTTTGAATCCCTCGCGCGCGTCGAACAGATCCTCAATCAGCACCGCTATCTGACGGGTAACCAGCTAACCGAAGCCGACCTCCGTCTGTGGACAACGCTGGTACGCTTCGACCCGGTGTACGTCACCCACTTCAAATGCGACAAGCACCGCATCAGCGATTATCCGAACCTGTACGCTTTCCTGCGCGATATTTATCAGCTGCCGGGCGTGGCGGAGACGGTCAATTTTGACCACATTCGTAACCACTATTACCGCAGCCACAAAACCATTAACCCGACAGGGATCATCTCCATCGGCCCCTGGCAGGATCTCGACGAACCGCACGGGCGCGACGTCCGCTTCCGCTAATTATCAAGGGCATCTCTGGATGCCCTTTTTTAATTCATCTTTTGCATCTATCCTTACCTCGATCGCTTAGAAAACAAGTGATTGACTGATAATCGAGGCAAGGAAAATGGACTGGTATCTAAAAGTACTGAAGAATTACATCGGATTTGGTGGCCGCGCACGCCGGAAAGAATACTGGATGTTCGTGCTGATAAGCTTCGTTCTGGCCGGGGTACTAAGCATTATCGATAAGATCCTCGGCTGGGAGCGCGCCGGAGGTGAAGGTGTGCTGGCAAGCATTTATGGTCTGCTGGTGCTGCTGCCGGGGCTGGCGGTACAGTTCCGCCGTCTGCACGACACCGATCGTTCCGCGTGGTGGCTGCTTATCTGGCTGATCCCGGTGATCGGCTGGCTGGTGATCCTGGTCTTTAACTGCCAGAGCGGCACGCCAGGCGACAACCGCTTCGGGCCGGACCCGAAAGCATCAGATGCAACGCAGCGGATTGTGTCATAACGCCTTCTGCGTATAACAAAAAACGCTCCCGTCTGAGGAGCGTTTTCGTTTCTGCGTTCGCTATTTATGGTGTGCAAACAACTTTGGTATTTCGCGCAGGCACCAGGCTTTCGCTTCGCCCATGCTGTCACGCCGCCAGGCCATAATGATATCGATTTCGTTGGTGTATTCCGGGCTGACAACCCGCAGGCGCCCTTCGGCGATGTCCTGCTCTACCAGCGGATACGGCATCGTCGCCACGCCAAGCCCGGCAAGCAGCGCCTGACGCTTATCTTCAATGGTGCTGACGGTCAGGCGCGGCTGCTTATCGAGCAGCTGCACGGTTAACACTGGCCGTTCCCGGGCAGTATCAGCCACCGCCACGCCACGGTATTTCACGCGCGTCACTTCGGATAACGGTTCCGGCTCCTGATGGATCGGGTGATCCGGTGCCGCAACATACACGCTCATAATGGAATAAAGCTTGCGGGAGTTAATCTCGGAAGAGGAGCGAAAATGCATGTCCGGGGCGATCACTATATCCGCCCGCCCCTGCTCCAGCCTTTCCCATGCGCCCGCCAGCACTTCAGTAATGATCGACAGCTGCGTGTTGGCTTTCACCGCCAGCTTTTCCACCAGCGGGAACAGCTCAGGCGTCGGCACCAGCGCCTCTGTGACCAGCGTCAGGTGCGTTTCCCAGCCGCGAGCCAGCGCTTCGGCATCGGTGGTGAGCTTGTCCGCCGCTTCCAGCAAAACGCGTCCTCGCTCCAGCAGCATGCGCCCAACGTTGGTGAATTTTGTACGATGCCCTGAGCGGTCGAACAGCACCACGTCCAGCTCTTCTTCCAGCTTCTGCATGGTGTAGCTCAGCGCCGACGGAACGCGCCCCAGCTCATCGGCAGCGGCGGCAAAACTGCCTCGCCTGTCGATGGCATCCATTACTCTTAACGCTTCCAGCGTCAATGCTCTCTCTTTAGCCATGGCGTTCTCATTCAGGAAATTTGAACATACCGGGCAGAATATCTGGCTAACAATGCAGCGTCCATAGCTTTACCATTGTTTTAGTGTAAAGAGAGGTCAAGAATATGATTACTACCCGAACAGCCAAACAGTGTGGACAAGCCGATTTCGGCTGGCTGCAGGCCCGATACACTTTCTCCTTTGGACACTACTTCGACCCAAAACTGCTGGGCTACGCCTCGCTGCGCGTTCTGAATCAGGAAGTGCTCGGCCCAGGCAGCGCATTCCAGCCAAGAACGTACCCGAAAGTCGATATCCTTAACCTCATTCTGGAAGGGGAAGCCGAGTATCGCGACAGTGAAGGGAATCACGTTCAGGCCAAAGCAGGCGAAGCGCTGCTGATTGCCACCCAACCGGGTATCAGCTACAGCGAGCACAACCTCAGCAAAGACAAATCACTGACCCGCATGCAGCTGTGGCTCGATGCCTGCCCGGAAAGGGAAAACCCGCCGGTGCAGAAGCTGGCGCTCAGCAATACCGCGCAGCAGCTGATTGCCTCGCCGGACGGCAGCCAGCAGAGCGTGCAGTTGCGTCAGCAGGTATGGATCCATCACATTCAGTTAGAGAAAGGCGAGCAGCTCAGCTTCCAGCTTCATGGGCCTCGTGCGTACTTACAGTCGATTCACGGCACCGTTCATGCGCTAACGCCAAAAGCCGAACGGGAAGGCCTGACCTGCGGCGACGGCGCTTTTATTCGTGACGAGGCTAACATAACACTGGTTGCTGATACGCCGCTGCGCGCTTTGCTGATAGATTTACCGGTATAGCCCTGAATTCTGGCGGTCATCGTGAGCAAAAAACAGCAGAAAAAAGGCGCGGTTCAGACGGCCGCTCCGCAAGAAAACCTGGAAACGGTCGCCAGCGTCAACGCCTCGCCGATAGCGTTTGGTTTTGATGAGATGTTGGGGGAACTGGAGGCGATTGTCTCGGAAGCCGAAACCAGGCTGGAACAGGAAGCTCGTCTGGCGTAGAAAATTCTCCCTGTTCTGCCTGATGGCGCTTCGCTTATCAGGCCTACAAAATCAAACCATTACGCTGAAGTTGTAGACCCGGTAAGCGTAGCGCCACCGGGCATCTGGTCTTAATAGCCGTTGCAGCGCGCGCCGTTTCTGCTCGTGCGTGCAGGATTACGCGCAGACAACTTTTATCGCCAGCCCACCGCGTGAGGTTTCACGGTATTTGTCGTTCATGTCCTTGCCCGTTTCGTACATGGTTTCGATCACCTTATCGAGTGAAACCCGGGGTTCGGACGTACGACGCAGCGCCATCCGGGCCGCATTAACCGCCTTCACCGCATTGATGGCATTACGCTCGATGCAGGGGATTTGCACCTGTCCGGCAACCGGATCGCAGGTCAGCCCCAGGTTATGCTCCATGGCGATTTCGGCGGCGATGCAGACCTGCGCCGGACTGCCGCCCAGCAGCTCGGTAAGCCCCGCCGCCGCCATCGATGCGGCAACGCCAATCTCCCCCTGACAACCCACTTCCGCCCCGGAAATCGACGCATTCATTTTGTACAGCGCGCCAATGGCGCTGGCGGCCAGCAAATAGCGGGCAATGGAGTTGGGGTTAACCGGGCGTCGGAATTTATCGTAATAGGCGAGCACTGCCGGAATGATGCCACAGGCGCCGTTGGTCGGTGCCGTCACCACGCGCCCACCCGCCGCGTTCTCTTCGCTGACCGCCAGGGCAAACATATTGATCCAGTCGATCACGTTCATCGGATCGCTCGACAGGCTGTCGCTCGCCACCAGCATTCTTCGCAGCGCGACGGCGCGACGCGGCACCTTAAGCGGCCCCGGCAGCACGCCTTCGATATTCATGCCACGCTCAATGCCGTCGTGCATCACCTGCCACAGCTGAGCGATCCCGGTATCAATCTCCTCTTTGCTGCGCAGCGCGAGTTCGTTCTGCATCATCAGCCCGGAGACGGAAAGCCCGTTGCGCTCGCACAGCTTCAGCAGTTCACCTGCGGAGCGGAAAGCGTACGGCACCGGCGTTTCCACCTCATGCGCCTGGCCGAAATGCTCTTCATCAACGATAAACCCGCCACCGATGGAGTAGTACGTTTTGCTGAGCAGCCGCTCCTGCCCGCGCCAGGCGACGATCCGCATGCCGTTTTCATGCCGCGGCAGCGTTTCATCATGAAAAACAATGTCCTCATTCATAGCAAAAGCCACCTGATGCGTACCGCCTGCCACCGGCAGTTTCCCGTTGGAGGCGACCTGCTCAATGAAGGCAGGAATGCCGTCAATCGCTACGCTCTGCGGCGTGTTTCCGGTAAGCCCCATGATGATGGCCGTGTCGGTGGCGTGGCCTTTGCCGGTGAGCGACAGTGAACCGTAGAGATCGATGCTAATCCGGTTAACGGAAGCTAACGCACCCGATGCCACCAGAAGATCGATAAAGCTTTTACCAGCGTTCATCGGCCCGACGGTGTGCGAGCTCGAAGGACCAATGCCAATTTTGAAAATGTCGAAGGTGCTAATCATATCCACACTCCTGAAAACCTGTCGGTGAAGAGCGGTGGCCGGGCGAGGCGCCAAGAGCACGCCTCGCCGTGAGCGCAAATTACAGCGCGTGCGTAAAGGTTCGGGAAATCACGTCCTGCTGCTGTTCGCGGGTCAGTGCATTGAAGCGCACCGCGTAGCCTGATACGCGAATGGTCAGATTCGGGTACTGCTCCGGATGCTCAATAGCATCCAGCAGCATGTCGCGATTCATCACGTTAACGTTCAGGTGCTGCCCGCCCTCAATGGCTTCTTCGTGATGGAAGTAGCCGTCGAGCAGGCCCACCAGGTTCGTTTTCCGCGTGCCGTCCTCTTTACCGAGCGCCGCTGGCACGATGGAGAACGTGTAGGAAATACCGTCTTTGGCATAGGCAAACGGCAGCTTCGCAACCGACGTCAGTGAAGCCACCGCGCCTTTCCGATCGCGGCCATGCATCGGGTTTGCCCCTGGCGCAAACGGCATACCTGCACGACGACCATCCGGCGTGTTCCCGGTTTTCTGGCCATAAACCACGTTGGAGGTAATGGTCAGAATGGACTGCGTCGGTACTGCATTGCGATAAGTCGGCAACGCGCTGATTTTGCGCATAAAGCGTTCAACCAGATCGCAGGCGATGCTGTCCACGCGTTCGTCGTTATTGCCGTACTGCGGGTAGTCACCGTCGATAACAAAATCGACCGCCAGCCCGGTGTGGTCGCGCACCGGCTTCACCTGCGCATATTTGATGGCGGAGAGGGAGTCCACCGCCACCGACAGCCCGGCAATCCCGCACGCCATCGTGCGATGCACGTCGCGATCGTGCAGCGCCATCAGCGAGGCTTCGTAGCTGTATTTGTCATGCATGTAGTGGATCAGGTTCAGCGCGCTGATGTACTGCACCGCCAGCCAGTCCATAAAGTGATCGAGGCTCTCCATTACCGTGGCGTAATCCAGCACCTCGTCCATCAACGGCGCGGTTTTCGGGCCGACCTGGATTTTGAGCTTCTCATCCATGCCGCCGTTGATCGCATACAGCAGCGTTTTGGCAAGGTTGGCGCGGGCGCCGAAGAACTGCATCTGTTTGCCGATCACCATCGGGCTGACGCAGCAGGCAATGGCGTAATCGTCGCTGTTGAAATCGGTGCGCATCAGATCGTCGTTTTCGTACTGCAATGACGAGGTCTCGATCGACATCTGCGCGGCGTATTTTTTAAAGGCGATCGGCAGCGCTTCCGACCAAAGGATCGTCAGGTTCGGCTCTGGCGCTGGCCCCATCGTGTGCAGCGTATGCAGGTAGCGGAATGAGCTTTTGGTCACCAGCGTACGGCCATCCAGCCCCATCCCGCCGATCACTTCCGTTGCCCAAATCGGATCGCCGGAGAACAGCGAATCAAACTCCGGCGTGCGCAGGAAGCGCACCATGCGGATCTTCATGATGAAGTGATCGACCAGCTCCTGGGCCTGAGTTTCCGTCAGGCGGCCCGCACGCATGTCACGTTCAATGTAAATATCGAGGAAGGACGCGGTGCGCCCGAGCGGCATCGCCCCGCCGTTCTGCGATTTCACCGCGGCCAGATAAGCAAAATAGAGCCACTGAATCGCTTCCTGTGCGGTATGCGCGGGGCGGGAAATATCGTAGCCGTAGCTCGCAGCCATCTGCTGGATCTCCAGCAGCGCACGGCGATGCTCGGCCAGCTCTTCACGCAGGCGAATGGTCGCTTCAAGATTCTCGCCGCGCTCAAGCGCAGATTGCAGATCGGCAAACTGCTGTTCGCGCTCCCGCACCAGATACGTAATACCGTACAGCGCCACGCGGCGGTAGTCGCCAATAATGCGCCCTCGCCCGTAGCCGTCCGGCAGCCCGGTCAGCACGCCTGATTTACGGCAGCGCAGCATGTCCGGCGAATAAACGTCGAATACGCCCTGGTTGTGGGTCTTGCGCAGATGGGTAAACAGGTACTCAAACTGCGGGTCCATTTCGCGCCCGTAGGCATCAAATGAGCTCTTGATCATATTGATGCCACCGTACGGATGCAGCGCGCGCTTCAGGGGTTTATCGGTTTGCAGGCCAACGATGGTTTCCAGGCTTTGCTCGATGTAGCCCGGCGCATGGGCGGTGATCGAGGTGGCAACATCGGAGTCAAAATCCACCGGTGCATGAGTGGCGTTCTCCGTGCGAATCCCTTCCATTACCTTTTCCCACAGCGCGGTGGTCGCAGGCGTTGCCGCCGCTAAAAAAGATTCATCACCGCTGTAAGGGGTGTAGTTCGCCTGAATGAAATCACGCACGTTGATGCCGAGTTTCCAGTCGGCGCCGTGAAATCCCTGCCAGGCAGCGACATACTGCATATCGTTGATATCGATATTAACCTTCATGAAATAGCTCTCTCTTAACGTCAGGCGTATTCTGCCGAAGCGTGAATGTGTCCAAGCGCGATCGCATCCATCGCGATCATCTGTTCTTCGTTGGTTGGGATCACCGCGCAGGCAGCCCGGGATTCTGGCCGCGAGATAATTCGCTCACCTTCTTTCCCCGGCAGCCGGTTTTTCATGGGATCGAGCTGAATGCCCAGCACCTCCAGATGTTCCACGACCAGCTGGCGAATGAGCGTTGAGTTTTCGCCAATTCCGCCGGTGAAAATGAGGCCGTCGAGGCGCTTAAGCGCCATCGCGTGGCCGCCAATGTGGCGGGCAATTCGGTGGACGAATGTTTTGATCGCCAGGCGCGCGTGGTAATGGCCGTCATGCCAGGCCTTTTCCAGCACCCGTAGATCCGAGGAAAGCCCGGATATGCCAAGCAGGCCGGACTCTTTATTCACCACGCGCTCAAGGTCGCTCAGGGATTGCCCGGTCTGGCCAGCAATCCAGGCCATTGCACCGAAGTCCACGTCGCCGCAGCGGGTGCCCATCATCAGCCCTTCGAGCGGCGTCATACCCATCGAGGTGTCGACGCTTTTGCCGTCGCGTACCGCGCAAATCGAGGCGCCGTTACCCAGGTGAGCAATCACCAGGCCTGAGTTTTGTTCTTCAAGACCCAGCAGGTCACAGGCGCGCTGCGACACATAGCGGTGTGAGGTGCCGTGAAAGCCGTAGCGACGCACGCCATACTCTTCGAAATAGCGCCACGGCAGACCGTAGAGATAAGCTTCCGGCTCCAGCGTCTGGTGGAAGCTGGTGTCAAATACCGCCACCTGCTGCACGCCAGGAAAAAGGCGTCTGGCACACTCCACGCCGCTTAAGTTGGCGAAATTGTGCAGCGGAGCCAGCGGCGATACCTGGCGAATAAGTTCAATAACTTCATCGGTAATGACTACCGATTCACTGAATATGCTGCCGCCGTGGGCAATCCGATGGCCAATTAACGTGACGCTGTTCAGTAATTGACGTTTATCTAATTCGTCGGTAATCGCCCCCAGCGCACATTCGTAATCCTGGTGATTCAATTCAACAGGGTCATTTTCATTAATACGTAAAGTGGCAACGTCAGTATTAACGCCTTCGACAATGCCCGTCAGTAATACATCCTGAGAATCAGCATCCATTACAGAAAATTTAATGGAAGACGATCCGCAATTAATGACCAGCACCACAGGAAACTCAATCATTTGAATTCTCCGCTCGTCCTTGTTTCGTGATGAAAGACTCAGACTGCGAATGCAGCCTGAGTTTATTGGGGTATCAGGAATTAAAACAGTTTGTAGACAATATTCAGAATAGTCAGCAGGCCAATAACGGTGACAAAGATATTCTCGGTTCTGCCTTTATATTTCGCCAGCGCCGGGACTCTACGGATAGCGAACATCGGCAGCAGGCACAGCAGCGAGGCAATAATTGGCGCGCCCATTGCTTCAATCAGGTCCAGAATATTGGGGTTGGCGTAAGCCACAACCCAGGTGGAGCCCATGATGAACACCATGCTGATGGTATTCAGTTTGCCCATCGAGACTTTGGTTTTATCGCCCTTGTAGCCAAACTTCAGCACCAGGCCATTCAGCCCTTCCAGCGTGCCCAGATAGTGGCCGAAGAAGGATTTGAAAATCGCCACCAGCGCGATGATAGAAGCGCCAAATTCAAGCACGGTAGCAAACGTAGATTTAGTGCCAGTCATGGTCGCAAAATGGTTCGCCAGGTAGGAAAGCACCGGGATATTCTGCGCTTTTGCTTCCGCCATGTTCTGCGGGGAGAGCGTGAACAGGCAGCTGAAGGCGAAGAACATGACCACGGCCACCATCAGCATGCTGGCGCGGGAGATAATCTGCGAACATTTCTGCTCGGTGTACTGATTGCCAAAATCCTTTTCGTACTCTTCGCGCTTGGACACCACAAACGAAGAGACAATCGGTGAGAAGTTAAAGGAGAACACCATGATAGAAATGCCGAGCCACACGGTGACCAGAATGCCGTCATGGCCGGTGAGCGCAATGTCGCTGAGGCTTACCTGATCGATTACCGCTGAGTTCCAGTAAGGGATGAGCGAGAGCGAAATCAGCACCAGGCTTGCGATGAACGGGAAGACCAGCCAGCTCATCACTTTTACCATCAGATCCTTACCAAACCAGATGACGAACGCCATCAGCAGCAGCAGGAACAGCGCGACCATGCCGCGGTTGAGCGCCGCGTAGCCAAGCTGATTTTCCCAGAAGGTCATAAAGGTGTTGGTGATGGTCACGCCGTAAATCCACAGCAGCGGACAGATGGCGAAGAAGTAAAGGAAGGTAATCACCACGCCGCCGGTCTTGCCGAAGTGCTCCTCCAACGTTTCCGTGATGTTGCCGGAAGGGTTTTTCCCGGACAGGCACAGGCGCGCCAGCGCGCGGTGGCAGTAGAAGGCAATGGGATAGGCCAGCACCAGCATGATCAGAATCGGGATCAGACCGCCGTAACCGGCACGGATAGGGAAGAACAGCACACCGGCCCCGATCGCCGTGCCGAACAGGCCGAGCGTCCAGGTCGTATCCGATTTGCGCCATGCCGAGGATTTTTGCTGGCCGGCAACCAGGCTTTCTGTGGTACTCATATCGTGTCCTTAGCGAAAATGTTCCGAAACCTGTCAAAGCGGGGCATTATGCCCCAACTAATCCGGTAATTTGTGAAACGCGGGAAAGATCGATATTGCCGCCAGAAATAATGCTGACGGTTTTACGGTGCTGAATGTAGTCATCCAGCTTACCGCTGAGCAGCGCGGCGGAAGCCAGGGCACCGGCGCCTTCGGTAATCACTTTGTTGCGCTGGATAAGCGCAATCATGCTGTCGCGGATTTCGTCTTCGGTGACCAGCACGATGTCATCCACCAGCTCACGAACAATTTCAAAGGTCAGATTGCCCGGACGCGCCACGTCACAGCCGTCGGCAAGCGTCGGATTCAGACGATGGTTGGTGATAGTGCCTGCACGCCAGGAAGCAGCCATACCGTGCACGTTCTCGGACTGCACGCCGATGATTTTAATGGTCGGATTAATGGATTTGATCGCCGTGGCAATCCCGGCAATCAGGCCGCCGCCGCCAATCGGCACAATCACGTTGTCAACGTCATAGAGGTCCTGAAGGATTTCGAGGCCAATGGTGCCCTGGCCTGCAATCACGTATCGGTCATCGTACGGTGGGATGAAAATCCGCCCTTCCATTTCCACAATTTCGCTGACTTTGGCAATCGTGTCGTTGAAGTTGTCGCCGTGCAGGATCACTTCTGCCGAATAATCCTGGGTGGCAGCCACTTTGGATTTCGGGGCACCGCGCGGCATCACGACTTTGCCGTCAATCCCGAGCATCGCACAGGAGAGCGATACGCCCTGCGCGTGGTTCCCGGCGGAACAGGCGACCACGCCTTTACGGCGCTCTTCCATCGTTAACGAACTCAGCTTATTAAACGCCCCGCGAATTTTAAATGAGCCGGTGCGCTGCATGTTTTCAAACTTCAGGTAAATTTCACCTTTACAGCGTTCGCTCAGATAATTTGAGCGGGGCATGCCTGTCTTATATATTTTACCGGCAAGGCGATGCTTTGCCTGCTGAATATCATCGAGGGTAACCGGAAGATCGTAAGTAATATGCATAACATCCTCTTTTCAGAAACTCATCTGAATTTCAGGCAATATCAGGTCATTAGAGGCTCAAACCTGAGCACTCCGCATAGGGTTTAATGCTTATTTAATTTATTTCTGTCACCGGCCTTCGCCGGGTAAAATTTTGTTCTGAGTAATGCTTTGCCAGCCCCACTAATACTGAAGCCGATTTTTTAATACTGTAATTTTTCGACCAAATGGCGGCGTAGCGGGCCATCGGTAATACATCCTTCAGCGGCAGCGTAATAAACTGTTCTGAGCCGAAAGGCGTCGTCATATCACAGGGAATGACGGTCAGGAAATCGGCGTTCATCACGAGGTTATAAATCGTCACGACCGAGTCGGTTTTAACAATATGGTCTGGGTTGATGTGGTGTTGCTGAAGAATGGCGAGCAGTTGCTTGTAGTATCCCATTTCCGTGTGCGGGAGGACCCACTGTTCGTTCTGCAACGAATCAAGTCGGATCGCTCCCCCGCATGTTCGGGACCGGCTTGCCACCACCACAAATTCCGTTTCAAACAACGGTTCCACGTGCAGGTCCTGGAGCTGCATGTCATCGTCCAGCGTGCCAATCGCGAAGTCGAGACGACCATCGCGCAGCGCGGGCAGGAAGGAGGAAAGCTGCGCTTCGAACATGGAAACCTGCGCCGTCGGAAACAGCTCCTTGAACGTTTTCATCATGCCCGGCAAAAACGTAAAGCCGATAAGCGACGGAAAGCCAAAGGAAACATCAACCACGCCGCCTGCGCTGAGGCTGTTGATCTCACTGACCATATTCTTCATTTCACGGGTGATGGATTCCGCATAGGCCAGCAGCACCTGCCCGGCGCTGGTTAGCGTTACCCCGGTGTTTTTTCGAATCATCAATTCAGTGCCGAAATAATACTCAACGTCATTGATAATTTTACTGACCGCCGGTTGCGTGAGCCTGAGCTGTTTTGCCGCTGAGCCAATCGAGCCACAGCGGATCACTTCCTGAAACACGACAAGGTGCTGCGTTTTTGGCAGAAGAATATTATCCATAGTACTCAGTCCATATTCCTTTCTTCGGGCTGAATTCTAGTAAATTAAATATAGCGGCGTATGTGCGATCACTCACAATTCACCGGAAGGGTTGCCTGCATCAGCTCACATTATTTAGGATTACTCTTTATATACAATGTGTTAATGAATTATCAATTCAACAATAGCCTGACCAGAGTCAATAAACATCAAGCGCATAACTTTATTTTATGGCGATAAATCGCGTCACACTAATTATTCACAATTTGTTTAACCGGCTATATTCATCGCATTTTCGGTATATATTTTCATCACTTTATTATCTATCTTTATTTTAATAAATAAAAATAATTTAAAGAGGACCATAAAGGTGGCTATAAAATACGATAGCGATCACGCGTATTGTTACAGAAGCACATTTCTCAATCTTTAAATCATCAACCCGATGAATATTTAGCAACCAATAAGAAACAACTACCACACTTTTACAACAAGCGGGCGCTGCTCACAAAAAAGCCTCATGTGGGCACATGAGGCTTTGTCGAGGGTCTGGCTACTGGAGGTAAAACGGTTATTTATAGAGAATTGCCGTGCCGTCCCACAGGCTGGAGTCCCCTCCGTTGCCCATCGCAACAATCTGGTAATGGCCCGCATTATCTTGCGCGGCTTTCGCTTTCAGCGCACGCACCGCATCATCTGATGAGCCAGCAATCCCGGATACCTGAACGGTACCCATTTCCTGTAGCCCGCTGGCCCGATCGGCATCAACCTGTTTTGGACCCGCGGCCAGCGCCGCACCGGAAATCAGCATAAAAACTGCACCTGTCAGCAGAGAAGTCGTTTTCATTTTTAAACCCTCGCAGAATCGTGGATGTAGAAGCGTTTACAGGTTTAAGTATGTCGCCCGCTCAGTCAGCCAATCCAGGACGAGTGCAAAGTCAGTTAATCATTGTGGCAGGATTGTGGAGAAAGCATGTCGGGGTATGGCGAAGGAAACACCTCGTCATCATTGAGCGAAGCGGCAGACATGGCAGCGACTAACCCCGTCTGGAGGGGTTAGTACCGTTATTGCAGACTACACGACCTGCCCCGACTCCAGCTTAATCAGCCGATCCGCCAGGTGAAAATAGCGGTCGTCGTGGGTGATGGCGATGATGGTTTTACCCTCAGCCTTCAGCATCGGCAGCAGCTCAAGGTAAAACACCGCTTTGAACTCCGGGTCCTGATCGGCAGCCCACTCATCGAACAGATACAGCGGCCGTTCCTCCAGCCACGCCTGCAGGAGCGCCAGCCGTTTTCGCTGCCCCTGCGAGAGGGCGGTCGTGGAGAAACGACCGTCCTGAAAGCGTACTTTATGGCTGAGCTTGAGCAACTGCAGCAGCCGGTCAACCTGCTCTGGCGTGCGTTCATGCACAAACGCCACGTCATCAAAAAGGAAAAAATCGCTGAATACCGCCGAGAACAGCTGGCGATACGCCTCCTGCTGGTCGGCCGCGACGGTGTGGTCGTTAAGCAAAATGGCCCCGCTATCAGGCGGATAAAGCCCTGCCAGCAAACTGGCAAGGGTGGTTTTGCCGCTGCCGTTACCGCCGACCACAAACACCAGCTCTCCGGGAGTGAATTCCAGATTCAGCGGCCCGAGAGTAAAGCGTTCCCCGTCCTCCCCCTGATATTGATAGCACACCTCGCTGAGCGTCAGGGAGCGAAATGGTTCCGCCGCCAGCGGGCGCTGCGGCTGCTCCGGCGGCAGCTCATCACGCAGGAGCTGTACCCGCTGCAGCGCCACCCGGGCGCTGGCAATGGTCGGTAGCGACGACAGCACCCCTTCAACCGGCACAATCATGTAGAGAAAGATCATGACGTAGCCGGTGATCGCCGCCGGTGAGAGCGTCAGCGACTCGCGCAGGCCAAAGAGCACCAGGCCGATAAAGGCAAAAAACAGAATGCTGCCCCAGCTGGTGGCCAGCCCGTACAGGACATAGCCGCGGGTGCGCTCCCGGCGGACAGCCTCAATATTGTCAGCCAGCTCACCATAGACGAACTGGCGGCGGCGGGAGGCATTCAGCCGGTACTCACGCCCGCCATCAAACAGCTTTTTGCACTGCTGAATCAGGGTATCTTCCCGCTGTCGCGACTGGCGCAGCAGGCCAATGGCCCTGCCGTGGGCGGCGTGATAGCCGAGGGTGCCAAGAATAATGGCGGCCAGCGCCAGCGCAAGGACGCCGATCGAGAGAGTTGAAAGGTAAACCAGGCAACCGACGATCACCGCACCATAGATAAACAGATTCGGCAGGCTGACGAAAAACACCACCAGGGTATCGAGATCCTGGGTCAGTACCGAGATCGTTTTTGCCATGCCGGCGCTCTCCAGCTGGAGCCAGCGAGTCTCGCTGACGTGCCGGGTCAGTTCGCCGCGAAGCCGCGCTTTCACCTTCTGCCCGAGATACATAAAGGTGGTCTGGGATAGTACCCGGGTGGCCAGCATCAGCAGGGCCAGCAGCGTGAACTGCACCCCCGGCCCCAACCCGCTTTTCGCCTGCGGCAGCGTCAGGCTGTGGTTAATCATCGCCAGCAGCGATGCATTGCTAAAGCCGCTGATTATCCCGGCAACGACCGCCAGCAGCAGCCAGCCGCCGACCATACGAAACAAAATCAACAAAACCGACATGCATCATTCCTTTTTCATTGCTTATTCTTTGTTATTCGCCGCCGCGCTGGCGCTTCGCGCGCATCAACGGCCAGACCAGCAGCGGAACGCCGATCAGTGACGCCACCAGCCCGACCGGCAGCTGACGTGGATAGAGCGCATTGCGCCCCAGCCAGTCGGCGAAGGTCATGATGCAGGCGGACAGCAGCGCAGCGGTGTAAAGCTGCGCCAGCGCACCTTTGACGCCGACTTTACGAGCCAGATGTGGCCCGAGCAGGCCGATAAACGACACCGGGCCGACCAGCAGCGTGGCGAGCCCGGTCATCAATGCCGCCAGTGCCAGCACCCCGAAACGGGCGCGCGGAAGTGAGAGCCCCAACGAACCGGCCACGCCGCCGAGCGGCAGGAGCGTCAGCCAGCGGCGCAGCAGCGGCGTCAGCGCCAGCAGAACCAGGGTGGAGACAAACAGCGCCTGCGCCAGCGGCGCGCTGATGTAATAGGTGCTTCCGGTCATCAACGGCAGCAGTATCGAGCTGGCAGCGAGGTTATTAAGCATGACAATGCTCACCGCCGCCTGGCACAGAGCGTTGAGAGCGACGCCATTGAGCAGCACCCGCTGCGGATTAAAGGCGCTGCTGCGGCTGTTCCACATCGTCAGCAGCAGGCTGATGAGCGCGCCACAGAGGCTGCTGAGCAGTAAAAAAGCGCTGCCGTGAGTGGGAAAAAGCAGAATATAAACGGTCACCCCCATCGCCGCGCCGCCGCCAATACCCAGCACTTCAGGACTGGCGAGGGGATTGCCGCTTACCCTTTGCATCAGTACGCCAGCCCCGGCCAGCAGAGCACCGGCGCTCATCGCCGCCAGTAGCCGCGGTAGCCGCAGGGGCAGCAATTGCGCCAGCTCCGCCGAATGGGCCCAGTGCCAGTGGCTCAGCCCACGGCCGAAAAACAGCGAGATCGCCACCGATAGCAGCAGGGCCAGCGCCACAGCCCACGGCACCCGGTAACTGGCAGAATGTTCCACCGCCAGCGGGGGTGGCGCCGTATCAAGCGTGTGCTGGCGGGCATGGCGCGCCAGCAGGATCAGCAGCGGGCCGCCAATCAGCGCGGTCAACATTCCTGTCGGCAGTAGCTGGCCGTTGAGCAGAGAAACCCGGGAGACGCACAGGTCGGTAAACCACAGCAGACCCGCGCCGGTCAGGGCGCTGTGCAGCAGCAGCTGGCGCGAGGTGCGCGCGCCGCCAAAACGGGCGAGATGCGGCGAGGCGAGACCGATAAAGCCAATCACCCCGACGGCGTTTATGATGAGCGCACTCATCACCAGCGCCAGCAATACCGCCACCGTGCGGATCCGCAGCGCTGAAGCACCGAGGCTGTTAACCATCGTTTCCGGCAGCTGTAGCAGTTCCAGCGGACGCAGCATTAGCACCAGTAGCCCCAGACACAGCGCCAGCCACGGCAGCAGCGACTGCAGCAGATGACCGTCTTCCTGGGCCAGCGAACCGCCGCCCCACATCAGGACGGTCAGCAGGAAACGATCGTTAATGATGGCGATCAGCATCGTCAGCGCGCCGCACCATAAGTTGATCATCATCCCGGCCTGAATCATCACCAGCGGCGAGAGGCGCTGACGCCAGCTAAGCAGCAACACCAGCAGCAGCGCCGCCAGTTCACCGCCTATGATGAATCCCATCCGCATGCCGCCGCTCAGGGCCGGTAGCCATAGCGAAGCCAGCCCCATCGCCAGCGTCGCACCGGAGGTCATCCCGAGGGTGATCGGCTCCGCCAGCGGGTTGCGCAGCGCGCGTTGCATCAGCCAGCCGCACAGCCCGAGCGTGGCCCCGCCAACGATGGCCATCCCCTGCCGCGGCAGCCACATGCTGTGCAGGATAATCGCCATCGGCTGAATGTTGTGGGCATTGAACAGCGCGGCAAACCCGCCCTGGTGCAGCACATCGCTGGCCGCCAGCAGCAGCGAAACCAGCCACAGTACGCCGATAACGCTCCAGGAGAGGCGGCGGGAAAAAGGTTCATGCATCGCGCCACCCCGCCATCAGCTGGCTGAAGATATCGGCAAAACGTCCGGCGGTGATCAGCGCTCCGGCATCGCTGATTTGCTGATCAATCCGCGCGATCGGATAGCGAGAGGTTAACGGCAAGCGTCGCCACAGTGGACTTTGCTGCCAGTGGGAAACCGCGTCCTGTTGATCCGCCGCAACCAGCAGGATCAACCGGGCATCAACGCCCGCGATGCGTGTCAGTTCCACCAGAACATTGCCTTCTGCCCCGCCGCCGCCGTGCCAGGCGTTGCGCATCCCGCAGGCCGTCAGCACATCTCCCGGCAGGCTACCGACCGTGTATAGCCGCAGGTGCAGGGCGTCTACCGGAGCGGCGATAATCACCGGCTGGCGCAGGCTACTCGCATGGTCGCGGGCGCGAGCGATTTGCTGGTGCAGGCGCGCGAGAAGCGCTGCCGCCTGTGCCTCACGGTTCAGCGCACCACCCAACTGCAGCGTGGCGCTGATGAAGTCGCTGAGCCCATGGGCAGGTAAAGTCAAAAGAGGAGCCACCTGCGCCAGCGCCGGTTCTAGCAGAACGTGTTGCGGAGTGATTACAATCGCGTCAGGTTTCAACGCAAAGAGCGTTTCCAGATTGGGCTGAAACAGCAGACCCAGATCCTGCACCGTCGGCGGCAGAACGGGCGTGGGGATCAGTTTGCGATACCAGTCCGGCGCCGAAACGCCGGCTGGCGTGATGCCGAGGGCAAGGATCATCTCCGTCAGCCCCCAGTCCAGCACCGCCAGCCGCTGCGGCACTGGCGTACTGCCGGCCCACGACAACGCGGGGGCCAGCAGAGCGGCAGTTAACAACCTGCGTCGTGAAAGCATGGTTACCACTTGTAGTTCACGGTGGCGACCAGCTGCCGTTTCATCGCATATTCGCAGCCGTTATCCTGGCAGGTGGCAAGATAGGTCTTGTCGGTCAGGTTAGCGGCGTTAAGCGCCACGCCCCATTCACGCCACTGGTAGCCAATCCGCGCATCGTAAACCGTTGCCGCCGGCACTTTCAGGCTGTTGTCCGTCGTGGCATAGCTGCTGCCGACATAACGCACGCCGCCGCCCAACGAAACGCCGTCCAGCGGGCCGCTGAGTGCGTACTCGGTCCACAGTTTGGCGCTGTTACGCGCAATACCTACCGGATGCTTGCCTTCGCTGCCGTCGTTAGCGCTGATGACTTCCGGATCGGTTAACGCATAGGAAGCCATGACCGACCAGGCAGGCGTAATGTTGATTTTGCCGTCCACTTCAACCCCGCGGGAGCGGATCTCGCCGGTCTGCACGCTGAAGTTGGCATGATCCGGATCTGGCGTGGCAACGTTGGTTTCCCGCAGGTTAAACAGCGCGAGGGTAAACAGCGCATCAAGACCGACAGGATCGTATTTCAGGCCGATCTCCGTCTGCTTACCTTCCGTTGGCTTAAAGGCGTGGCCGTAGAAGTCGGTGTTGCTGGTTGGCACAAACGACGTCGAGTAGCTGACATAAGGCGACAGGCCACTGTCGAAATGGTAAAGCAGTCCGGCGCGACCGGTGGTGGCGTAATCGTTACGTTCGCTGCGGGTGTCGGCGATCAGGTCCGTGCTTTTGGTTTTTGCCGCGTCATAGCGCCCGGCGAGGTTCATGATCCACCGGTTCCACCCCAGCTGATCCTGTAAATAGAACCCGGTTTGATCCATCGTCGAGTGGGTACTGCTGTCAAAGGGCGGTTTTTCGACCGGCGTGCTGTAGTCAGGATCGCGATAGTTGATCGGGCTGGCATCGCCATAGCCTGACTGGCTGCGCACCGAGCTGTGCATGCGATCGATACCTACCAGCAGCGTGTGGGCGATCGGCCCGC
The DNA here is from genome assembly GCA_002470465.1 of Pluralibacter sp. UBA7423. Classification (GTDB taxonomy): domain Bacteria; phylum Pseudomonadota; class Gammaproteobacteria; order Enterobacterales; family Enterobacteriaceae; genus Scandinavium. Next base: position 36,253 of record DKMD01000038.1, on the reverse strand, counting down.
TTTGCAGATGGAACTCCGCCTGGTTATCCACGGCGAAGTTGACCATCGTCTCTTTCAGGTTCATCGAATAGCGGTCAATCAGCGGCGCGTCGGCGTGTTCGCCCCACGGATACACCATCAGGTAGTCGCCGGTGCTGCTGATATAGCGCAGGTTCTGACGGAAGGTTACCGTATCGTTAAAGTCATGGCGGAACTGATAGCCGATACTGCCCTGTTCACGTTCGTACTTGTCAAAGCCGGGCTGCCCGCCGTAGAAGTGGGTGGAGATCTGCCCGTTCGGGTTGTGGGTCAGCGTGCCGGAAAGGGGCATCTGGTTGTAGAAGCCGCTGTCCGGGTCTTTACGCAGCTGCGCCAGGAGCGTCAGGCTGGTGCGATCGCTCGGCTGCCAGGTCAACGAAGGCGCGATAGCATAGTGCTGATAGCGGGTATGATCGACCTGGGTTTCCGTATCGAAAAAGGTGCCAGCGACGCGGCCGAGCAGCGTTTTGTCCTCGTTCAGCGCCCCGGTCGCGTCAACGCCGGTACCAAACAGGTTGTTATTGCCCGTGGTCACATACACCTGACCGCCAGGTTCAGCCTGCGGGGTTTTGCTCACCATATTGACGATCCCGCCGGGGTTAGCCTGCCCGTAGAGCACCGAAGCGGGGCCTTTTACGACTTCGATACGGGACAGCAGGAACGGGTCCCATGCTGGTCGACTCCACCAGGCTTCTCGCGGCAGACGCAGGCCATCAAGATATTCGTCGGCCTCGAATCCGCGCACCATGATGGTATCGAAGCGGGTATCCGGGCCGGAGCTTTCCGATGACACGCCGGAAACGTAGCGCAATGCTTCCGGAATGGTCTTCGCCGCCTGAGCTTCAATTTGTGCCTGGGTAACCACCGCAATACTTTGTGCGGTCCGGCTGATGAGCTGGCTCGATTTACTGCCTGCCGTTGCGCTATGTGCAACGATATTACTTTCGTCTTCCTGGCCCTGTGAGCCAGCAACGGCGGTGACCACCATCGTCTGTTCTTTTGTGCTATCCTGCCCGTTATCCGCAGTAAACGCTTGCCCGCTGTATCCTGCGATGATCGTACATGCCAGTACTTTCAACGGCTTATCCCTGAAAAACTTGCCAATCTCTTTCATATTATTTCCGACTGTTATTAGAGTTAGGTGGAAATGATAATTATTCAACTTTAAAAGAGAAGCCCGTCCATGGCAGAATGGCGCAACTGGCCACCTGGATGTCGCCATTAAGACAAAAGTTGTCTCTATACGCAGCAGTGCTCATAAATGGTGAGAATCGGACAAAGGCAGGTGAAGATGACAATCCAGCAGGCTATTGAAGGGCTGCGTCAGCTGAAATATATCCCGGGCAGCGAAGAGCCGGTTCATCAGCATGAACAAGGGCAGATGATTTATATGTTACGTGGGGTGGCGAAAATCGTCACTCCGCAGCATATCTGGTTACTTTCGCCCGGACGCGCCATCTGGCTGCCCGGAGGTTTATCACATGGTCTGCAGGCGATTGACCACGTGGTAACGCAAAATATCTACTTAACGCCTCAGGCTTCGCGCCAGTTTGGCTCTCATTGTCGTGGCCTGGCAGCAACGCCGCTCCTGCATACGCTGATTACGGCTGGCCTGGAAGAAGGGATCCTGGCGGAACGTCAGGCGCTGATTGCCGCGCTGTTAAACGATGAACTCTCCCGTTTACCAACCAGCATGCTTTGCCATGTGATCCTTCCTCGAGACCGGCGCGTGCGGCAGGTGTGTGATACGTTATGCCGCGAGCTGGACCATACGGCTACCCTGTCATGGTGGGGGCAAAAGGTCGGGGCCAGTGAACGCACGCTGGCAAGACTGTTTCGCGAGGAGACCAACCTCAGTTTCTCCGAGTGGCGCCAGCAGATCCGCCTGCTGGAAGCGGTGTGTAATCTTGCTCGCGGGGCAGCAATCGGCAAACTGGCGCATGAATTGGGTTATGCCAGCGCCAGCGCCTTTATCGCGATGTTCCGCAAGAAGCTCGGCGTCTCGCCGTTGCGCTATATTCAGACTGCGGGTGATATTGCTCCCTGACTCCGGACAGGCATTGGCTGGCCGTAATCCTTACTCTTCAGCGAATATAGCTGTACGCTGACCGTTCAGTCAGCCGATCCAGGACTCGTGCAAAGCCAGCTCGTTGTTCTGGTGAAAATATGTCGGAGCACGGCAAAGGAAACACGGCGTCATAATTGAGAGAGCAGTTCATATCTGCCATAGGTCATAATGAAAACGCACCCGGCTCCAACATTCATGCGATAGTAATCTTCGTTGCTCTTGTTATTTATCATGCACTTTCGGAACATGTTTTAAAATAACAAAACCCATTGAAATAGTGAATTAACCAACAACAACACAGGCTTATGCAAACGCAATTCCTGCTTTATGCCTTTACTTACCATTTATTATGTTTAGCAGAAACCATTCCGCAATAGCAATAAGTTTTTCATATAAAAAAATCAACCCTGACGGAATACTTGTTATTATTACAAAAAAAGCCAACTGTTGTAATATTGTTTCCCTTTTCAATTCAAGGATAGGTGAATTAGTAAAAACAAAGTACAATGTGAATACAGTTAAAAATATTGTCATCACTCTTTTCATATTAAAAATCATTATTAATACCTTAATTCCAAAATTATCTACTGCAAGTCGCCCCCGCTCCACCGCCAGAACAGTTATTTGAACCCACTTTCCCTCCGTTGCCGCTGCTCGCCCCGCCAGAGAAACATCCCCCCGCAATAGCTCCTGCCGCGAGAGTGCCCACAAAACCAATTCCACCGGTAATAACACCTGTAGCAATAGCCGCAGCAGTTATACCACCAACCAAACCTCCAGCAACACCTGCGCCACAACTTCCCGTTCCTCCAGCCGCAGCATAATTCGGTTGAAACCCGTTTGCCTGCCCTCCATAGGAAGTGCTACCTTTTGTCGTTCCACGATTTGCTGCACTCATCATGCTCTCACCGCCGCTGACTAACGCCATCTCATCTAAACTTAATTCTTTTATTTTTGTCATAAAGATTCCTTTTATTGGTTAGTCGCTTGCTTTCCGCCATTTAACTGTTACACATGCAAAAACTTATTTAAATAGTGAATCACTTAACAACAATGTAAGTTTATGTAAATATAGCTTCTTGATGATGTATCTTATATTTATCGCATCGAACTCTTTTAGTGCTTTACTCACAGTAATTCAGGGCTATTTAGAATTAAAGAGGAGACAAAGCAAGGTTAGCGAAGCTGACCACTAAGTCGCTTTCTTTTTATTGAGACAGAGGAAGGGACAGCCATTCATCACTTGCTGCCACAAAGCAAAACGCCCACAGATTTTCATCTGCGGGCGTCTTTATAAAAGTTGAAGCCGGCCGATAAGCCGCTTTCTTTTGGGCATAGCGTCGTGGACAGTCATTTATCTCACTCGCGCATAAAGCAAGAACCCCGCCGAAGCGGGGTTCTGAAAGAAGTTGAAGCTGACCGATAAGCCGGGTTCTGTCGTGGACAGTCATTCATCTAGGCCAGCAATCGCTCACTGGCTCAAGCAGCCTACCCGGGTTCAGTACGGGCCGTACCATGTGAACCCCTATTTGGCCTTGCTCCGGGTGGAGTTTACCGTGCCACGGACTGTTACCAGCCGCGCGGTGCGCTCTTACCGCACCCTTTCACCCTTACCTGATCCCGCTTACGCGGGCCATCGGCGGTTTGCTCTCTGTTGCACTGGTCGTGGGTTTCCCCCCCAGGCGTTACCTGGCACCCTGCCCTGTGGAGCCCGGACTTTCCTCCCCTTCGCCCGTCTCCCCCCGAGGGAGGACGACGACAAAGCGGCGACTGTCTGGTCAGCTTCGGCGCGCAGTATAGAGGGTTCGCATAGCTTTGTCACCCTTCGGGCTGCATCCCGGCCCGCAACGTGACGACAACGCCGTTAGCGAGTAACTTCCACTTTCGCCAGTTTTTCGTAATAGCAGGCCAGCGCGCTATGATCGGCGGTTCCCAGCCCGTCGGCGCGCAGTGCCTGCATCATCTCCATGACCGCTGCGGTCAGCGGCAGCTGTGCGCCCACGCCGTGAGAAGTATCCAGCGCATTGGCTAAATCTTTGATGTGCAGGTCAATTCGGAAGCCCGGCCTGAAGTTTCTGTCCATCACCATTGGCGCTTTGGCATCCAGCACGGTGCTTCCCGCCAGACCACCGCGAATAGCCTGATACACTAAGTCCGGATTCACACCCGCTTTAGTCGCCAGCGTCAGCGCCTCCGACATGGCCGCAATATTCAGCGCCACAATCACCTGATTGGCGAGCTTGGTGACGTTACCCGCGCCGATTTCACCGGTATGCACGACGGAACCTGCCATCGATTTCAGCAAATCGTAATAGCGATCGAAAATGGCTTTATCGCCCCCTACCATCACGGAGAGCGTACCGTCGATGGCCTTCGGTTCGCCACCGCTGACCGGCGCATCCAGCATCGCCACGCCTTTGGCCTTCAGCGCCTCGCTGATTTCACGGCTCGCCAGCGGCGCAATGGAGCTCATATCAATCAGCACCGTGCCCGGCTTCGCACCGTCAATAATGCCGTTCTCACCGAGCGCCACCTCCTTCACGTGCGGCGAATTCGGCAGCATGGTGATAATGACGTCGCACTGCTCAGCAATATCTTTGGCCGTGCTGGCGGCTTCCGCGCCCGCGGCAATCACTTCAGCCACCGCTTCAGGATTGCGGTCCGACACCACCAGCGAGTATCCCGCCTTCAGCAGGTTTTTACTCATCGGTTTACCCATAATGCCCAGGCCAATAAAGCCCACTTTCATCGTCATCTTCTGTTCCTTCTCAATTACGGTGGTGGTTATTTTTTAAAGGCGTCAGCCAGCTTTTGCATGGCGGAGCGGAATACGCCGAGATCGCTGCCGACGGCAACGAAGGTTGCTCCCCACTCCAGATAGCGACGGGCGTCGGCCTCAACGGGCGCCAGAATACCGCTCGGTTTGCCATGCGCTTTGGCACGCGCGAAGATGTGCTGAATGCATTTCTGCACCTCAGGATGCGACGCGTTACCAAGATGGCCCAGGGCTGCGGCCAGATCGCTCGGACCAACAAAAATGCCGTCCACGCCCTCGGTAGCTGCGATGGCATCGACGTTGTCCACCCCTGTCTGGCTTTCGATCTGCACCAGAACGGAAATGTTTTTATTCGACTGAGAAAAGTAGTCCGGCACGGTGCCAAACATATTGGCGCGGTGTGATACCGACACGCCGCGGATCCCTTCAGGTGGATAACGCGTGGAGGCTACCGCAAGAATGGCTTCTTCTTGCGTTTCGACAAACGGGATCAGGAAGTTATAGAAGCCGATATCCAGCAGGCGCTTGATAATGACCGGTTCGTTGGTCGGCACCCTTACCACCGGAGCGCTGGAGCTTCCCTTCAGCGCCATCAGCTGTGGAATAAAAGTCGAGATATCGTTGGGGGCATGCTCTCCATCCAACACCAGCCAGTCGAAGCCAGCCAGCCCCAGTACTTCAGTGCTGATTGGGTTCGCCAATGCTGACCAGCAGCCAATCTGGATCTGATGTGCCGCCAGCGCAGCCTTGAAGGTGTTCGGGAATATTCCGTTCGTCATGATTTCAGCCTTTGGTTATTTTATTCGTCAGTCAGTGAACCCCACGCCCTTCTTATTTATCTGCCGCCCAATGCGCAGGCTCTGAAATAAAAACCTGTTCAGTATAAGCAGCCCTGAAGAGTCGCGCATTGTGCAGGAAACCAATATCTTTACCCGTTTCTTTCATTGTCCTGTGCATCTGCACACCCTGATACGCGCTGCGCCACAGAACGTGATATTGCTGGCCCGGCGAGGTTTCCGGCGGCTTATTGAGTGATAGCGATCACATTTTCCCATGCATTCCCCCGGCATATTGGCGGCTCTTCATTTTCTTTATTTCGCTGTCTCTTTTCATACTGGAGAAAACGGAACAATGGCTGATATCGAAATCCGGGATAAGGCACCGCAGGCAATTTATATCAAAGTGCATGCCGCTGATAACGTCGCCATTATTGTTAACGATAATGGGCTAAAGGCAGGAACCTGTTTTGCCGACGGTTTGACGCTGGTGGAGCATATTCCGCAGGGCCACAAGGTTGCGCTGGAGGCTATTCCATGCAACGGCGAAATTGTCCGCTACGGCGAAGTCATTGGCTATGCGGTGCGGGATATCGCACAAGGCAGCTGGATTGATGAATCCACCGTCGCTCTGCCGGAAGCGCCGCCGCTGGCAACCCTGCCATTAGCCACGCGGGTGCCAGAGCCATTGCCTGCCCTGGAAGGCTATACCTTCGAAGGTTATCGCAATGCAGACGGCAGCGTCGGCACTAAAAACCTGCTGGGCATCTCCACCAGCGTCCACTGCGTGGCGGGCGTTGTGGATTTTGTGGTGAAAATTATCGAGCGCGACTTACTGCCCAAATACCCGAACGTCGACGGCGTGGTTGGCCTTAATCATCTTTACGGCTGCGGCGTGGCTATCAATGCGCCCGCCGCCATCGTGCCGATTCGCACCACCCACAATATCGCTCTGAATCCTAATTTCGGTGGCGAAGTGATGGTCGTCGGGCTTGGCTGTGAGAAGCTTCAGCCGGAGCGGCTGCTACAGGGGAGTGAAGATGTACAGGCCATTCCGGTGGACGGCGCCAGCGTTGTGCGTTTGCAGGATGAGCAGCACGTCGGTTTTCGCTCAATGGTCGACGATATTTTGCAGGTTGCCGAAAGACATCTGGCGAAGCTCAACCAGCGCCAGCGCGAAACCTGCCCGGCATCTGACCTGGTGGTCGGCATGCAGTGCGGCGGCAGCGATGCCTTCTCTGGCGTCACCGCCAATCCGGCTGTCGGCTACGCCTCAGATCTGTTGGTCCGCTGTGGCGCTACGGTGATGTTCTCGGAGGTGACTGAAGTGCGCGACGCGATTCACCTGCTCACGCCGCGCGCCATTAACGAAGAGGTCGGCAAACGCCTGCTGGAGGAGATGGCCTGGTACGATAACTATCTCGATATGGGCAAAACGGACCGCAGCGCCAACCCTTCGCCCGGCAATAAAAAAGGCGGGCTGGCGAACGTGGTAGAAAAAGCATTGGGATCGATTGCCAAATCCGGGCAAAGCGCGATTGTCGAAGTGCTCTCTCCGGGGCAGCGCCCGACGAAGCGTGGCCTGATATACGCCGCCACGCCCGCCAGCGACTTCGTCTGCGGCACGCAGCAGGTCGCCTCCGGGATAACGGTTCAGGTGTTTACCACCGGGCGAGGCACGCCTTACGGCCTGATGGCGGTGCCAGTCATCAAGATGGCAACGCGCACGGCGCTCGCCAACCGCTGGTATGACCTTATGGACATCAATGCAGGCACGATAGCCACCGGGGAAGAAACTATTGAGGATGTCGGCTGGAGGCTGTTCCACTTTATTCTGGATGTAGCGAGCGGGCGCAAAAAGACGTTTTCCGACCAGTGGGGGCTGCACAATCAGCTGGCGGTGTTTAACCCGGCGCCGGTGACCTGATTGTCTTGCAGGCTTCCAGGCCGGGTATGCGCCAGCGCTACCCGGCTCTTCCTTTTCCAAATCCCGCAATTACGCCTTCACCTGCAACACCTCAATTCCCACACGCTGCAGCTCTTTCAGGCTTTCTGCCGGAATACCTTCGTCGGTGATGATCATGTCGATACGCGGAGTATCGATAATTTTATGCAGGCTGGAGCGATTGAACTTGCTGGAGTCGGTCACCACGATGATGCGCTCGGCCACCTCGCACATCCGGCGGTTGAGACGAGCTTCATCTTCATTATGCGTGCTGACGCCGCGATCGGTGTCGATGGCATCCACCCCGAGAAACAGCATGTCGAAGTGGTAGTTCTGCAACGACTGTTCGGCCTGGTCGCCATAGAACGACTGCGACTGACGACGCAGATGCCCGCCGGTCATCAGCAGCTCAACCCCATCGGCCTCCAGCAGCGCGTTGGCGACGTTCATGCCGTTGGTCATGACGATGACCTCCGTGTGCTGGCGGAGCATTCTGGCAATCTCACAGGTGGTGGTCCCGGAATCCAGAATGATGCGATGGCCCGCTTTGATAAGGTCGGCAGCAGCACGGGCAATATTGCGCTTCACCCCGGTGTTGAGGGCGCTTTTGTCCTCCACCGACGGCTCGTGCACGGGCGTATTGCCCTCGCAAATTAGCGCTCCGCCGTAGGCGCGCACCGCAATCCCCTGTTTTTCCAGGAAAGCCAGGTCATTGCGGATAGTCACCGTGGAGACGCCAAAGGCGGCAGAAAGATCGTTAACCTGCACGCTTCCCTGCTGCCGCAACCGCTGGATAATCTGCTCACGCCTTTCGCTGGTGCCGCTAATGCGCTTTTCTGCGGACAATTCGCTGTTGCTCATAAGAGCTCCTTTAAGAAAAACTTTCGTTTCATTTCGTTTTAGCTATTAACGCCTTTCTTTTGCCGAAATGCAAGCGCTGCCCGCCTCGCCTTACGCGCTTATCTTTCCGCTGAAACCTTTCATTATGTTTCTTTTGTGAAACAGATCGGAAAACCATTATCTTTCGTTTTATTTTTAAAGCAGCATGATGCAGGATTAACTGAAACAAAACGAAAGATGAATACCATAACCATCCGAAACGGAGAGGAAAGTGAAACATCTTATTGATAGCGTCGCGCAGCATAAGAAAGGAAACGGCAACGGCATTTATGCCGTCTGTTCCGCACATCCGCTGGTGCTCGAAGCCGCACTCCGCTATGCCCATGCCCGGCAGACCCCGCTGCTGATTGAAGCCACCTCGAACCAGGTCGATCAGTTCGGCGGCTACACCGGCATGACCCCTGCTGATTTTCGCCGATTTGTTTGTCAGCTCGCCGGCAGGCTTAGTTTCCCTGAATCACGCCTCATTTTCGGCGGCGATCATCTGGGCCCAAATCGCTGGCAGAATTTACCTGCTGAAGAAGCCATGGCTAACGCCGACAGCTTAATCGAATGCTATGTCGCTGCGGGTTTCAAAAAAATCCACCTCGATTGCAGCATGTCCTGCGCGGGCGACCCGGTGCCGCTCACCGACGAAATCGTGGCTGAACGCGCCGCAAGGCTTGCAAACATCGCCGAGCAAACCTGTCGTGAGCATTTCGGCAGCGCCGATCTGGTGTACGTGATTGGCACAGAAGTGCCGGTGCCGGGCGGTGCACATGAAGCGCTAACCGAACTTGAGGTCACGACGCCGGATGCGGCCCGTGCGACGCTTGAAGCCCATCGCCACGCCTTTGAAAAGCAGGGGCTCAATGCTATCTGGCCACGCATTATTGCGCTTGTCGTCCAGCCCGGCGTCGAATTCGATCATACCCACGTGATTGACTATCAGCCGCAGAAAGCCGTAGCGCTGAGCGAGATGGTCAACGCGTTCGACACCCTCGTTTTTGAAGCGCACTCCACCGATTATCAGACGCCGCAGGCGCTGCGCCGGCTGGTGAAAGATCATTTCGCCATCCTCAAGGTCGGCCCGGCGCTCACCTTTGCGCTGCGCGAAGCTTTGTTCTCTCTGGCTGCCATCGAAGAAGAGCTGCTGCCCGCCAAAGCCTGTTCCGGCCTGCGCCATGTGCTGGAAACCGTCATGCTGGATCGGCCGGAATACTGGCAAAGCCACTATCACGGAGATGGCAATACCCGTCGTCTGGCCCGAGGCTACAGCTACTCTGACCGCGTGCGCTACTACTGGCCGGACAGCCAAATTGATGATGCGTTTGAGCGACTGGTGCGCAATCTGGCCGACGACCCCATTCCGCTGCCGCTGATCAGCCAGTACCTGCCGCTGCAGTACGTAAAAGTCCGCGAGGGCGATCTCAATGCGGCACCGCGGGACCTCATCCTCGACCATATCCAGGACATACTTCGCCAGTACCACGCGGCCTGTCAGGGCGAAACGTCCCCTAACGCATAACAACGAAGAGGAAAACAGTATGCCAAACATTGTGTTAAGTCGGATTGATGAGCGCCTGATCCACGGTCAGGTTGGCGTGCAGTGGGTCGGCTTCGCCGGGGCGAATCTGGTACTGGTGGCCAACGATGAAGTGGCTGACGATCCGGTTCAGCAAAACCTGATGGAGATGGTGCTGGCGGAAGGGATCGACGTGCGTTTCTGGCCGCTGCAAAAGGTGATCGACAACATTCACCGGGCGGCGGATCGGCAGAAAATCCTGCTGGTTTGTAAATCCCCCGCTGACTTTATAAAGCTGGTTGAGGGCGGCGTGCCGGTGACGCGCATCAACGTAGGAAACATGCATTACGCCAACGGCAAACAGCAAATTGCCAAAACGGTTTCTGTCGACGCCAGCGATATTGCCGCATTCAACGGGCTGAAAGACGCTGGGGTTGCCTGCTTCGTGCAGGGCGTGCCGACCGAGCCCGCTTTAGATCTCTTTAAACTACTCTGAGGGATTCATAATGGAAATCAGTCTGTTGCAGGCTGTTGCGCTGGGCCTTCTCGCCTTTGTTGCTGGCCTCGATATGTTCAACGGGTTAACCCATATGCACCGGCCGGTCGTATTGGGGCCGCTGGTTGGTCTGGTCCTGGGCGACCTGCACACCGGGATCCTGACCGGCGGGACGCTGGAGCTGGTGTGGATGGGCCTGGCGCCGCTGGCCGGAGCGCAGCCACCGAACGTCATTATCGGCACCATCGTCGGTACCACGTTTGCTATCTCGACTGGCGTCAAACCTGAAGTGGCGGTCGGCGTGGCTGTACCGTTCGCCGTGGCGGTACAAATGGGCATTACGTTCCTCTTCTCGGTGATGTCCGGCGTGATGTCCCGCTGCGACCGCATGGCGGCAAACGCCGATGTGAAAGGCATCGAGCGGGTGAACTATCTGGCGCTGCTGGCACTCGGCGTGTTCTATTTTCTCTGCGCTTTCCTGCCGATTTACTTCGGCGCTGAACACGCGAAAACCGCCATCGACGTCCTGCCCGCTCGCCTGATCGACGGTCTTGGCGTAGCGGGCGGCATCATGCCCGCCATCGGTTTCGCCGTACTGCTGAAAATCATGATGAAAAACGTCTACATCCCTTATTTCATCATCGGCTTTGTCGCCGCCGCCTGGTTGAAATTACCGGTGCTGGCGATTGCTGCCGCGGCGCTGGCAATGGCGCTTATCGATCTGCTGCGTAAATCTCCAGAACCGGCTGCCCCGGCAGCACAGAAAGAGGAATTCGAAGATGGCATCTGAACATACCACCCTGCCGGGCGTCGTCGACGGTGAGCAGACGCTGCTGACAGACGTGAATGAAAATATCTATGAAGATCAGAAGCTCGGTGCGGAGCTCACCCGTAAGGACATTAACCGCGTGGCCTGGCGTTCGATGCTGTTGCAGGCTTCCTTTAACTACGAGCGTATGCAGGCTTCGGGGTGGCTGTATGGCCTGCTGCCCGCGCTGAAAAAGATCCACACCAACCCCCGCGACCTGGCGCGCGCCATGAAGGGCCACATGGGTTTCTTCAACACCCATCCGTTCCTGGTGACGTTCGTCATCGGCATTATTCTCGCGATGGAGCGCTCCAAGCAGGATGTGAACAGCATTCAGAGCACCAAAATTGCGGTTGGCGCACCGCTCGGCGGCATCGGTGATGCGATGTTCTGGCTGACGCTGCTACCCATTTGCGGCGGCATCGGCGCGAGCCTGGCGCTTCAGGGCTCGATTCTCGGCGCTGTGGTGTTCCTGGTGCTGTTTAACGTGGTGCATCTCGGCCTGCGTTTTGGGCTGGCGCATTACGCCTACCGCATGGGCGTGGCGGCAATCCCGCTGATTAAGGCCAATACGAAAAAAGTCGGTCATGCCGCCTCGATTGTCGGGATGACGGTGATTGGCGCGCTGGTCGCGACCTACGTGCGCCTGAATACCACGCTCGAAATTACCGCCGGTGATGCGGTAGTGAAGCTGCAAACCGATGTGATCGATAAGCTGATGCCCGCCTTCCTGCCGCTGGTCTATACCCTGTGCATGTTCTGGCTGGTGCGTCGGGGCTGGAGTCCGCTGCGCCTGATTGGTATCACCGTGCTGCTCGGCGTGGTCGGTAAATTCTGTCACTTCCTGTAAAAACAAAGAGGTACGCGATGTTAGGCATTATTTTGACCGGCCACGGCGGATTTGCCAGCGGGATGGAAAAGGCGATGAAGCAAATCTTAGGCGAGCAGTCGCACTTTATCGCCATCGACTTTCCTGAAACTTCCACCACGGCACTGCTTACCGAACAGCTAACGCAGGCGGTGGATGCGTTGGATCCCCAGCACGAAATAGTCTTTCTGACCGACCTGCTTGGGGGCACACCTTTTCGCGTCGCATCAACGCTGGCAATGCAAAAGCCGGGACGAGAGGTGATCACCGGCACCAATCTGCAGCTGCTGCTTGAAATGGTACTCGAGCGAGACGGATTAAACAGCGAAACCTTCCGCGTACAGGCGCTGGAATGCGGACACCGCGGGCTGACCAGCCTGGTCGATGAACTGGGGCGCTGCCGTGAGGCAAAGCCCGTTGAGGAAGGGATCTGAGCTCGCTTCAGGGTTAATAATTCAGGTCTGGCTCTCCCCCTGTAGACCTTTCATTTTGCATCATATTGGCCTGCATGAAGGTAGTGCCAGGCCTTTCTTTTCCTTTCACGAAATCTTTCCCGATTCCACTCATTTAAATAAATTATTTATTTTTCATAAAGTTAAACAAGAACACCCGTTGGCGGTCACAAATTTCATCATATTTCGCTTTCTTTCATTGATGTTTCAATTTCTTTTCTATAGATTTTATTTAACGAAACAGATAAACAAGTGAAACGAAACGAAAGACAGCGACACGTACCCGCGTCCACTGTGGAACTCACGCGACTAAGGAATGAGCTATGCCCGAAACGATCACCTCCGTCACCGGTACCTGGACCGAAACCGAGATCCGCCAGCAGCCCGCCAGCTGGATCCGCTCCCTGACTAACCTCGATAAGCTCCGCCCTGCGCTGGACGGTTTTCTTACCCCGCTGCTGCGCAAAAAAAATCTGCGAATTGTTCTGACCGGCGCGGGCACCTCGGCGTTTATCGGCGATATTATTGCACCGTGGCTCTCACGCCATACCGGGCTCAACATCAGCGCGGTGCCAACCACGGACCTGGTCACCAACCCGATGGACTACCTGAACGCGGCGCACCCGCTGCTGCTGGTCTCTTTCGCCCGCTCAGGCAACAGCCCGGAAAGCCTGGCCGCCGTTAACCTTGCCAATCAGCTTGTGCCGGAGTGCTATCACCTGCCCATTACCTGCAACGAAGCCGGCAGCCTTTACCAGAACGCTCTGGACAGCGATAACGCGTTCGCTCTGCTGATGCCCGCCGAAACGCACGATCGCGGCTTCGCGATGACCAGCAGTATCACCACCATGATGGCGAGCTGCCTTGCCGTCTTCGCACCAGACACCATCAACAGCCAGACCTTCCGCGATGTAGCAGACCGCTGCCGGGCGATTCTCGATTCTCTTGGCGATTTTCGCAGCGGCGTGTTCGGTTACGAGCCATGGGAACGCATCGTCTATCTCGGCAGCGGCGGCTTGCAGAGCGCTGCTCGTGAATCCGCACTGAAAGTGCTGGAGCTGACGGCCGGTAAGCTGGCGGCGTTTTATGACTCACCGACAGGTTTCCGCCACGGACCAAAATCGTTGATCAATGCACAAACGCTGGTGGTGGTGTTTGTTTCCAGCCACCCGTATACCCGCCAGTACGATCTCGATCTTCTGGCAGAGCTGCGCCGCGATGGAGAAGCGATGCGGGTAGTGGCCGTCGCCGCCGAAACGGACGAACTGATAGCAGCAGGCCCGCATATCCTGCTGCCGCCAGCGCGGCCCTTCATCGATATGGAGCAGGTGTTCTGCTTCCTGATTTACGCACAAGTTTTTGCCCTGACGCAGTCTCTGAGCATCGGCAACACACCGGATACGCCTTCCGCCAACGGCACGGTCAATCGTGTGGTTCAGGGCGTTGTCATCCACCCGTGGAAGGCATAAGAGGAGAAGACAATGAGCATCATCTCTACCAAATATCTGCTTCAGGACGCGCAGGCCAACGGCTACGCGGTTCCGGCCTTTAATATTCACAACGCCGAGACGATCCAGGCGATCCTCGAAGTGTGTAGCGAACTGCAATCGCCAGTGATCCTCGCCGGGACGCCGGGCACCTTCAAACACATCGCCCTCGAAGAGATCTTCGCGCTGTGCAGTGCCTACTCCACCAGCTACAGCATGCCGCTGGCGCTGCATCTCGATCACCATGAATCGCTGGAGGATATCCGTCGCAAGGTCCATGCCGGGGTGCGCAGCGCAATGATCGACGGTAGCCATTACCCGTTTGAGCAAAACGTAAAGCTGGTGAAATCAGTGGTCGATTTCTGCCATCAGAACGATTGCAGCGTTGAAGCGGAGCTTGGACGTCTGGGTGGCATGGAGGATGATATGAGCGTTGATGCAGAAAGCGCTTTCCTGACCGACCCACAGGAGGCGAAGCGCTTTGTTGAGCTGACCGGCGTCGACAGCCTGGCGGTGGCGATTGGCACCGCGCATGGACTCTACACGAAGCGCCCGAAAATCGATTTTCAGCGGCTGGCGGAAATCCGTGAAGTGGTCGACATTCCGTTGGTGCTCCACGGCGCGAGCGACGTACCGGATGAGTTTGTACGCCGCACCATTGAGCTTGGCGTATGCAAAGTGAACGTGGCGACCGAGCTGAAAATCGCCTTTGCCACCGCGGTTAAAGAGTGGTTTGCCGAGAACCCGGAAGGCAACGATCCAAGGTATTACATGCGCGTCGGCATGAACGCCATGAAAGAGATCGTCAGACAAAAAGTCGCCGTTTGCGGGTCCGCCCATCGCCTGCGTCTTCCCGCAGAAGCCTGATCTGCCCGTAAGGACATACCTGATGAAAAAAGTATCCACGCTTTCGCTGTTGGCTTTACTGGTTACAAACGGCGCTTTTGCCACAAGCTTTACCCTCAATAATGACAACCTCAGCGTCTCCTTTGACGACGCGAACTCGGCGCTGGTGGTGAAAGATGTACATTCCAGCCACCCGCTTTCACCGCAGGAGCTGTTTTTTCTGACGCTGCCGGATGAGACGGTTATCCACACTGCCGATTTCAAGGTGAAACACGTTGAGAAACAGGACAATGCGATTGTGATTGATTACTCGCATCCTGATTTCAACGTCACCGTGAGCGTAAATCTGATCAAGGGTAAATATGCGAGTCTCGATTACACGCTTTCTGCCGTAGGCAAAGCGCGTGAAGTGGCAAAAATCACCTTCTTCCCGACCAAAAAGCAGGCTCAGGCGCCGTTTGTTGACGGCGCGATCAACAGTTCGCCCATCGTGGCGGATTCGTTCTTTATGCTGCCGGGCAAACCCATTATTAATACCTATGCCTACGAGGCGACCACCAACCTTAGCGTCGAGCTGAAAACGCCGATTCAGACGGATACGCCGGTCAGCTATACCACTTACTTTGGCACCTTCCCAGAAACCAGCCAGCTGCGCCGTAGCGTGAATGAGTTCATTGAGGCCGTTCGCCCTCGCCCTTACAAGCCCTACCTTCACTACAACAGCTGGATGGATATCGGCTTCTTCACTACCTACAGCGAACAGGACGTTTTAGGGCGGATGGATGAGTGGAACAAAGCGCTCATCACCGGGCGCAGCGTGCCGCTTGATGCCTTCCTGCTGGATGACGGATGGGACGATCGCACTGGCCGCTGGCTGTTTGGCCCAGCGTTCAGCCACGGATTTGGCAAAGTGCGGGAAAAAGCAGACAGCCTACACAGTTCGGTCGGGCTCTGGCTTTCACCGTGGGGTGGGTATAACAAGCCGCGGGATATTCGCGTCTCGCACGCAAAAGAGTATGGTTTCGAAACCGTTGACGGGAAATTTGCCCTTTCCGGCCCGCGCTATTTTGACAACTTCAACGAGCAAATCATCAAGCTGATTAAGGACGAGCATATTACCTCGTTCAAGCTCGACGGCATGGGTAACGCCAATTCGCACATCAAAGGCAGCAAGTTTGCCTCCGACTTTGATGCCTCCATTGCGCTGCTGCACAACATGCGACAGGCCAACCCAAATCTGTTTATCAACCTGACCACCGGCACCGACGCCAGCCCGTCCTGGCTGCTGTACGCCGATTCCATCTGGCGTCAGGGTGATGACATCAATCTTTATGGCCCGGGAACACCCGTGCAGCAGTGGATGACCTATCGTGATGCGGAAACGTATCGCTCTATCGTGCGTAAAGGCCCACTGTTCCCGCTTAACTCACTGATGTATCACGGCATCGTCAGCGCCGAACATGCCTATTACGGGCTCGAAAAAGTACAGACCGACAGCGACTTTGCCGATCAGGTCTGGAGCTATTTCGCCACCGGTACGCAGCTCCAGGAGCTTTACATCACTCCGTCGATGCTGAATAAAACCAAGTGGGACACGCTGGCGCAGGCGGCCAGGTGGTCAAGGGATAACGCTAAAGTGTTGGTGGATACCCACTGGATTGGCGGCGACCCAACGAAACTTGAAGCTTATGGCTGGGCATCGTGGAGCAAACAGAAAGCCATTCTGGGCCTGCGCAACCCGTCCGATAAGCCACAGACTTACTATCTGAATCTGGTGAAAGACTTCGAAATCCCGCGGGGTGAGGCGACACAATTATCGCTGAAAGCGGTATATGGTGATAACACAACGGTGCCTGCTGACTACAAAGATGCAATCGTAGTCACGCTTAAACCGTTTGAAACGCTGGTCTTTGAAGCCATGCCGGTGAAATAAACAAGAAAGGCCCGGCGTTCCGGGCCGTATTTCAAACCACCTGCCAGTGGCCCCCTTTATTAGGGCCTACTCGCCGAAGCCTCTCTTTAAGCTGTAACGATTTAAGGTGACGCTCTATTGTTTTTGATGATATATCCAGCCGTACGGCCAGGCTGACTGCAGTCAGTGAAGGCGTCTGCTGGAAGTGAATCAGCGTTTCAACAGGCAACCAGGCCAGCTCATTACGCCACTGACTAAGGATCAACGTCTGCCATAACCGACCCATTCGGCCATTTCCGTCGGAGAAAGGATGGATAAATTCAAATTCGTAATGGAAAACAGAGCTGGCGATCAACGGATGCAGGTCGGTTATTTTCAGCCACGCCAGCAGGTCGCCAATCAGGCGCGGTAACTGTGAAGCAGGCGGTGCCAATGGATCAATTTTTTACCGCGATAGATCCCCACATCACCGGTTCTCAGCGCCCCGGGTACATCGACGAGCCCTGTCATCAGTATCCGATGTGCGTTCTGCAAATCCTTCAAAGACCACGCTTTCCAGGAAGTCATTTTCTCGTAAGCCTGAATAGCATTACGTACTTCCTGAATCTCTTTGGCAGGGGCCAGGACGCGTTTACCGTCCATAATCGCCGTCACCTGCTCCGTGGTTAATGAATTGTGCTCTATCGCCAGCGACGCCTGAATGGTTCGAATACGATTTTCTTTACGCAGCAACGGTGAAGTACGTCCGGACTGAGCCGCCCAGTGCCCCAGAAGCTCACCGATCTCAACCATCTTGTTGAGCATTATCGGCGTTATCGTAAAAGGAGGCTGATAGCGGCTCAATGCATCACTCCCCTTGCTGCTCCAGCGCATGCTTATAAAGCGCATTCTTCTTCACGCCGTGGATTTCGGCAGCGAGAGCCGCAGCTTTCTTCAGCGGGAGTTCCTTCTGCAACAGCGCCAGGGTACGCAGCGCTTCGGCAGGCAACGCATCGTCGCTTTGCACTTTGAAGCCTTCAATAATCAGCACCATTTCGCCTTTACGGCGGTTTTCGTCTTCCTTCACCCAGGTCAGCAGTTCACCCACCGGTGCGCCAGTAATGGTTTCCCAGGTTTTGGTCAGCTCGCGAGCCAGCACCACGTAACGGGATTCGCCGAGTACCGCCGTGATATCTTCCAGGCTTTCCAGCAGGCGGTGCGTGGATTCATAGAAAATCATCGTACGCGGCTCGTTTTCCAGCGCTCGCAGCGCATCGCGGCGGCCTTTGGATTTAGCGGGCAGAAAACCTTCGTAGCAGAATTTATCGGAAGGCAGCCCGGCAGCGCTCATGGCAGCAATGGCTGCACAAGGCCCAGGCAGCGGCACAACGCGGATCCCGGCTTCACGGCAGGTGCGTACAAGATGGTAGCCAGGATCGTTGATCAGCGGCGTGCCGGCATCAGAGACGAGGGCGATATTTTGCCCCTCTTTCAGCTTCGCCAGCAGCGTTTCTGCCTTTTGCTGTTCGTTATGATCGTGCAGCGCAAATAAGCGGGCGTTAATAGCAAAATGTTGCAGCAGCAAACCGGTATGACGGGTGTCTTCTGCGGCAATAAGATCAACAGCCTGCAACACGTCCAGCGCACGTTGGGTGATGTCGCCAAGATTACCAATTGGCGTGGGCACAATGTAGAGTTTGCCCTGAGAATTGTCCGCTGTTTCGCGTTGTTTCATTGTTTAGTCCGTATTGCCGATTTAATATTGAGCATTGAGCTAAAAAAATATCACTGGATACTTATGGTACCGTCAACATTTCTTCGTTCTAAAGCCGCGCGCTGCCTGCCTGTTATGCTGGCAGCGTTACTTTTCGCCGGCTGTGGCACTCAGCAAAGCGCCGATCAGAGCACCGCGCACCTTGAAGGCAGCGCACAGGCTGATTCCGGCTACTATCTGCAGCAGATGCAGCAAAGTTCAGATGATAGCAAGACCAACTGGCAATTACTCGCCATTCGTGCACTGCTGAAAGAGGGCAAGAGCCAGCAGGCGCTGGAGCTTTACGGCCAGCTGCCGCAGAATCTGAACAATACTCAGTCTCGTGAGCAGGCGCTGCTTGGCGCGGAGATTAAGCTCGCACAGAAAGATTTTGCCGGGGCGCAGGCGTTGCTGGCAAAAATCGATGTCGCCAGCCTGGAAAAAAATCAGCAGGCGCGCTACTGGCAGGACGTGATTGTCGCCCAGCAAGGCCAGCCGTCTCTGATTTTGCTGGGGGCGCTCATCGCGCAGGAGCAGTTGCTGACGTCTCCTCAGGATAAGCAGAAAAATATTGATGCCACCTGGCAGGCGCTCTCATCGATGACCAAAGATCAGGCCAATTCGCTGGTCATCAACGCCAATGATAACGTGCTGCAGGGCTGGCTCGACCTCCAGCGCGTCTGGTTTGATAACCGCAACGATCCGGACATGATGAAAGCTGGCATCCAGGACTGGAAAACCCGTTACCCGCATAACCCTGGCGCGAAAATGCTGCCGACGCAGCTGGTTAACGTCCAGAACTTCAAACCGGCTTCCACCGCAAAAATCGCCCTACTGTTGCCGCTGAACGGCCAGGCGGCGGTCTTCGGTCGCACCATTCAGCAAGGTTTTGAAGCAGCAAAAAATGGCAGCGCGGGTTCCGTAAGCGGTAATGCCGTGCCGGAACAAACGGCTCAGGCGGCTAATGTGCAGGACAACACCGTAGTCAGCCCTTCTCAGGCTGAAGTGACCGATTTGACCACCAGCCAGCCAGCCGTCGGTACTCAGGCAAATCCCGTTCAGGCCCCCACCTCTGCGGCGCCGGCTCCTCAGCAAACAACAGCACCTGAGCAACAGCCAGCAAACGCAACTCCTGCTGCACAGCCCGCAGCACCGATGAATACTTCGCCCACCGCGCAGCCTGCGGTGCAATCATCCGTAGAGCCAACCGCTCAGCCAGCCGTGGCAACGGCACCAGCCGCACCCTCCGCTGAGCTGAAAGTCTATGACACCACCACCGCACCTCTGGACCAGATTTTAAATCAGGCTCAACAGGATGGCGTTTCCCTCGTGGTCGGTCCGCTGCTGAAGCCCGACGTTGACTCGTTGGTGAAGAGCAATACCAGCCTGAACGTCCTGGCGCTGAACCAGCCGGAAAGCGTGCAGAATAAAGCGAACGTCTGCTATTTTGCGCTCTCGCCGGAAGATGAAGCCCGCGATGCCGCGCGCCATATCCACGATCAGGGCAAGCAGTCTCCGCTGATCCTGATCCCGCGCAGCGCCTTTGGCGATCGTGTCGCCACAGCGTTCGCTCAGGAGTGGCAGAAAAACGGCGGCGGCGTTGTCCTGCAGCAGAAATTTGGCTCGGCCAATGAACTGCGCGGCAACGTGAACGGCGGCGGCGGTATCGCCCTGACCGGTAGCCCGGTGAGCGCCAGCCTGCCTCAGCAGCAGAGCGTAACCATCGGCGGCCTGACGATCCCGGCCCCACCGAGCGACGCGCAAATCACCGGCGGTGGTAAAGTGGATGCGGTATATATCGTGGCCACACCGGAAGAAATTGCCTACATCAAGCCGATGATTGCGATGCGCAACGGCAGCCAGAGCGGCGCAACGCTTTATGCCAGCTCCCGCAGCGCACAGGGCACCGCTGGCCCGGATTTCCGTCTGGAGATGGATGGCCTGCAGTTCAGCGAAATTCCGATGCTGGCAGGCAGCAACCCGGCGCTGATGCAGCAGGCGCTGAGCGCCGTACGTAACGACTACTCGCTGGCCCGCCTGTACGCCATGGGCGTAGACGCCTGGACGTTAGCGAACCACTTCTCGCAGATGCGCCAGGTGCCGGGTTTCGAAGTCAACGGTAACACCGGCGATCTGACCGCCGATCAGGATTGTGTGATCAACAGGAAGTTGTCATGGCTCAAATACCAGCAGGGACAGATGGTGCCGGCAAACTAAGCCGTAAACAGACCGGCGAGGCGTGGGAACAGCAGGCGCGTCGCTATCTGGAAAGCAAAGGACTGCGCTTTATCGCCGCCAACGTGCATGCGCGCGGCGGCGAGATCGATCTGATAATGAAAGACGGAGCAGTAACAGTATTTGTGGAAGTCCGTTATCGCACTTCCGCCCGCTTTGGCGGCGCGGCCGCCAGCGTGACGCGCAGCAAACAATCAAAATTATTACAGACCGCTCGCTTGTGGCTTGCCCGCCACAATGGGAGTTTTGAAACTACGGATTGTCGTTTCGATGTGGTAGCCTTCACCGGCAGTCAGATCGAATGGTTGAAAAACGCCTTTGGCGAATAGCGTCAATTAAGAATGTAAGGGATATCGTGCTCGACAGAATTAAAGCCTGCTTTACCGAAAGCATTCAGACCCAAATCGCCGCCGCAGAAGCGCTTCCGGACGCTATTTCCCGGGCCGCGATGACGCTGGTACAGTCCCTGCTTAACGGCAACAAAATCCTCTGTTGTGGCAATGGCACCTCCGCCGCCAACGCACAGCATTTTGCTGCCTGTATGATCAACCGTTTTGAGACAGAGCGCCCTGGTTTACCTGCGATTGCACTTAATACCGATAATGTGGTCTTAACGGCGATTGCAAACGACCGTCTGCACGACGAAGTGTATGCCAAACAGGTTCGTGCGCTCGGCCACGCGGGGGACGTGCTGCTGGCAATTTCCACCAAAGGCAACAGCCGCGACATCGTGAAAGCCGTGGAGGCTGCCGTGACGCGCGACATGACCATTGTGGCGCTCACCGGCTATGACGGCGGTGAGCTCGCCGGGCTGCTCGGCCCTCAGGATGTGGAAATCCGCATTCCCTCGCACCGTGGAGCACGCATTCAGGAGATGCACATGCTGACGGTAAACTGTTTATGCGATCTGATTGATAACACCCTCTTCCCACACCAGGACGATTAAGGAGTACTCATGAAGGCATTTTCGCCCCTCGCGGTTATTATTTCCGCGCTGCTGCTTCAGGGATGCGTTGCGGCAGCGGTAGTTGGTACAGCTGCGGTCGGCACTAAAGCAGCCACCGATCCCCGCACCGTGGGAACCCAGGTCGATGACAGCACGCTCGAACTGCGCGTGAACAGCGCCCTGAACAAAGATGAACAGCTGAAGAAAGAAGCACGCGTGAACGTGATGGCATGGCAGGGCAAAGTCCTGCTGACCGGCCAGTCACCGACAACCGATCTGGCCGCTCAGGCTAAGCAGATCGCCATGGGCGTCGAAGGCACGACCGAAGTATTTAACGAAATTCGTCAGGGCCAGCCGATTGGTCTGGGCACCGCCTCTTCGGATACCTGGATCACCACCAAAGTTCGCTCCCAGCTGTTGGGCAGCGATCAGGTGAAATCCTCGGCGGTAAAAGTCACTACGGAAAACGCAGAAGTGTTCCTGATGGGTAGCCTGACCGAACGCGAAGGCAAAGCCGCGGCGGATATTGCCAGCCGCGTTAGCGGAGTGAAGCACGTCACCACCGCCTTTACCATTATCCAGTAAACCCTTGCCGGGCTTGAGACTTTAGTTGCCTGATGGCGCTACGCTTATCAGGCCTGGAGGATTCGAATTAAAGGGAATCACAGGCCGGATAAGGCGTTTACGCCGCCATCCGGCAGAAACACAAAGCGGTTTGTCTCCATCTGAAGCCCGGCAAATGTTTACTACAGCAGCGCAATCCCGCCCGTCACAATCCCCGCCAGCGCCACCAGCCCGGCAGAGAGCCACAGCGCTTTAGCCGGAAACGCTTTACGCAGCATGATGAGCGACGGCAGGCTTAGCGCAGGCAGCGTAATCAGTAACGCAAGCCCGGGCGCCACGCCCATTCCGGCAAGCATCATAGTCTGAACAACAGGGATTTCCGCTGCGGTGGGGATCACAAACAGGCAACCAGCGACCGCCATCGCAATCACCCAGAACAGCGTATTGCCCACTGCGCCATCGGCATGCGGGAACAGCCAGACGCGCGCGGCCCCGAGGATCAGCACCGCCACGATATAAACCGGGATCGTATTCCAGAACAGCACCCACAGCGCTTTTCCCCAGCGAACCAGAAACGGCGTGGTCTCAGCCTCTGACAAAACGTCAGGCACTACGGGCTGCACGGCGGCGGGCTCTTTTACCCATTTCTGCACCAGCGTGGCGACAATCAGCACCGTCGCGAATCCTGCGACTAACCGGATCAGGGTAAACTGCCAGCCAAGTACAAACCCCATAAAAATCAGCGTGGCCGGGTTCAGCAGCGGATTGCCAAGCCAGAACGCCAGCGCCCCGCCCATCGAAACCTGCTGGCGGCGCATTCCGGCCGCAACCGGCGCAGCACAGCAGGTACACATCATGCCCGGCAGGGAAAACAGCGTGCCAAACAGCGTGCCGCGAAACCGTGGTTGTCCAAGTGTGCGCATCAACCAGTCGCGTGGGATCAATACCTGTATCAGCGAACCCAGCAATACGCCCAGCACAGCGGCTTTCCATACGGCAAGAAAATAAACCATCGCGTAATCCAGTGCCGCCCGCAGCGGATTCTCAGCCGCCTGAGCCAGGATGGATTTTCCGATGCTGTGGGTGTCTGCGGCGGTGAAAGCTTTACCGTAATAGGGCTGCCATTTCACATACCAAAGGCCGACGATAACAACGAGGAAAAACAGGGCAGGCTTCCACCACGCCAGTGGAGATGCCGCCTGAGAGGAAGACTGACCAGCCATACCGTACTCCGGAAAGGAAAGTGATAGTGGAGCCGAATCTTACGCCTGGCGTGCCGCTATTTCACGTAATTTTGCTGAGGTTAACACGGTGACGCCGGGTCTGGCGGGTTCCAGCGCCTCGGTCAGCAGCGCCCGTGCCACATCGCGCGCTTCAATGGATTTCCAGTTTCCGGGCAGAAGTGAGAACACCGGAGCCAAAAGGGATTCGTTCAGGCGTCGTCGATCGCGATCGCCAAGCAACATAGACGGGCGAGCAATCGTCAGCTGCGGCCAGTTCTGGGCGATCAGCGCCTCTTCCATTTCGCCTTTCACACGATTATATAAAAATGGTGAGTGAGCATTCGCTCCTATCGCACTGACCACCAGCATGTGTTTGGCTCCAAGGCGCTGCCCGGTTAGCGCAGTGTCCACCACCAGCGTGTAATCGGCGTGCACGAAAGCCTCTTTGCTCCCCGCTTCACGACGCGTGGTGCCCAGACAGCAAAAAACAATATCAACCGGGGCCGTCACCTGCGCCAGCGCATCGGTGAGCTGGGGATCCCAGGGATTGAGAACATCGACCGGCTTATCCGGGAGAGGACGCCGGGTCGCGGCGGTAATCCGGGTGATGCGCGGTTCCTGAACCATCATTCGCAGTAAGTGCCCACCAACCAGCCCCGTGGCACCAGTAATCAGTACATGACTCATCATTCCTCCTTTGCAGATTATTCCGTGTTGAGAATTCAACGACAGCACCCAGACTTAATACTCTGAGTCATTATTGACCATTCTGGAGAATCTATATCTCTGAAATCAGAACAACGGAGGAATGATGAGCAAGAAAATCGCAGTCCTGATCACCGATGAGTTTGAAGATTCAGAGTTTACCTCGCCCGCCACCGAGTTCAAAAAAGCAGGTCATGAAGTTATCACTATTGAAAAGCAGGCGGGTAAACAGGTTAAAGGCAAAAAGGGCGATGCCGTGGTGGTTATCGATAAAGCCATTGATGATGTACGCCCGGCAGACTTTGATGCGCTGCTGTTGCCCGGCGGCTATTCGCCGGACCAGCTTCGCGGCGATGAGCGTTTTGTCACTTTCACGCGCGACTTTGTGAACAGCGGTAAGCCCGTCTTTGCCATTTGCCATGGCCCACAGCTGCTGATCAGCGCCGATGTGATTCGGGGCAGGAAACTGACTGCCGTGAAGCCGATTGTGGTGGATGTGAAAAACGCCGGGGGGGATTTTTACGATCGCGAAGTGGTGGTCGACAACAATCAGCTGGTGACCAGCCGCACGCCGGACGATTTACCGGCGTTTAACCGCGAGGCGCTGGTGCTACTCGGCAGATAACTGACGTTGCCAGTGGAATTTTTTTCCAAAGCCCAGCGTGTTGTCGGTGAATTTCAGTTCATCAATACGAATTTCCCAGACCGGCGCGGGCATCATTCTGGCAACAGGAAAACGGCGAAGGTAGCGCTGGCGAGCAGCGGTGCTCTCTTCGCCTTCCAGCAGACGAATCTCTCCGCAAAACTGCACTCCACGAATTAGCGCTACGTTTTTAGGCTGCCCGTTAACGGTGCCGGCAACGGTCGCACGTCTGCCGCTCATTTGCGCATGGCGGGTAGACTCTTCGCTGAGCAGCCAGAACACCACTTTTTCACGATCGTAGAGATAAAACGCGCTGGCAGCCCACAGATTGCCATCCTTTGCCACGCTCCAACTGACAACGTGCTGTTTTTCCAGCCATCGGCTGGCGATTGCCAGTGACTCCATTTTTGCTCTCCCCCGTGCTATGGTGCGCTCACCTTAACACAGGAGCCGAAACGTGTGCTGGTTTGTCTATTTGGTTCGAAGCGCGGATAACCGCCTGTATACGGGCATCACCACCGACGTGGAACGCCGCCTTTCAGAGCATCAGTCAGGAAAAGGCGCGAAGGCGCTGCGAGGAAAAGGTGAGCTTACGCTGGCCTTTGCCAAAGAAGTGGGCGATCGCTCACTGGCCTTACGGGTGGAATATCAGATAAAGCAGTTGACGAAGCGCCAGAAAGAGCGCCTCGTCCTCGGGGATGAATCGTTTGAGACGCTGCTGTCGGGTCTCAGAAGCGATTGAAGTGGTCGCAGTATTCGACCAGGCCATGCACGCCGTTAAGGGCATCGTCGGCCAGAGGACGAACCTGGAACGCCGCTTCGGTGCCCGGCCAGCGGCAGCGTAAATCAAAGCGTGCAGCCGGTTCGAAACCGAGCTTGCCGTACAGCGCCGGGTCGCCAAGAGTGACAACGGCGGCGTAGCCAAACTCGTTGAGCGAATCGAGCCCTTCGAACACCAGCTGACGACCAATGCCCTGCCCCTGGTACTCCTTCGCCACAGCCAGCGGCGCCAGGCCAACCCACTGAAGCTCTTCGCCCTCAACGCTGACCGGGCTGAAGGCCACGTAGCCAACCACTTGCCCCTCGTCATCCGTCGCGACCAGGCCCAGCGTAATCAGGCCATCTTCCCGTAGGGAATGCACCAGATCCGCTTCGCCGTCGCCCGCAAATTCACGGCGCAGCAGCGCGTCAATACCTGGCGCGTCGATTCCAATTTCCACTCGAATCAGCATGGCTCACCTACCGATGTGTTTCTGGTTTGTGGCGGATTCTGCAATCCGGCCTCAACAAAGTCCGCCAGCTGCATCAGCATGATACGCAGTGCTTTTGGCATCTGCTCAAGCTCAATGGCGTCCATCAGGTTTTTGACATACAGCCCAAGCTCCGTGTCGCCTTCAATCACCAGGCGGCGCTGGAAGAAGAGCGTATCCGGATCCTGCTTACGGGCCGCAATCATCAGCAGATCGCTGGCGTCTGCGCTGAAGCTCACGTCGGCATCAGCGCTATGGCTGACGACCAGGCGGTCATTCTCAACGGAGGTGAACCAGCGCAGGCCGATGTCGCGCACCTCAATGCTTAACCAGCGGCCTTCCAGAAAATCCAGTTCGCCATCCGCCAGTGCCTGGCGGAACTGCCAGCTTAGCACCTGTTCCAGGACCTGACGTTTTAGCGCGAACGGTGTGACTTTTACCGGAACGCTCATCAGAGTCGGGCCCATTTGTACCAGGCGTGAACGCAGTTTATCCAACACGAGCTTTACTCCCTCAATGCAATAGTCCGTTTATTTTGCCATATCCGCCAGACAACATAGCGGCGTATATCAACAATTCTGTCAGTAGCCATTACGTACGAATGACACCCTGAATGCGCTTTTAACTGCCTCAAATCAAAAATTGTCGACGAGAGGTTAACTAAAATCCTCGTTCGTTAACAATCGCGGCCCTTGGGTCGCTGCTTTCAGGAAACATTATGGAGCTGCTCTGTCCTGCCGGAAACCTCCCGGCGCTTAAGGCGGCCATCGAAAACGGTGCCGATGCGGTGTATATCGGACTGAAAGATGATACCAACGCCCGCCATTTTGCCGGTCTGAACTTTACCGAAAAAAAACTGCAGGAAGCGGTCAATTTTGTTCACCAGCATCGCCGCAAGCTGCATATTGCCATTAATACGTTCGCTCACCCGGACGGCTACGCCCGCTGGCAGCGCGCGGTGGATATGGCCGCTCAGCTCGGCGCCGATGCGCTGATTCTTGCCGACATCGCGATGCTTGAATATGCCGCCGAGCGCTACCCACACATCGAGCGTCACGTTTCCGTTCAGGCTTCGGCCACCAATGAAGAGGCCGTTCGCTTCTATCATCGTCACTTTGACGTGGCTCGCGTTGTGCTGCCGCGCGTACTTTCTATTCATCAGGTTAAGCAACTCGCGCGCACCACGCCAGTTCCGCTGGAAGTTTTTGCTTTCGGCAGCCTGTGCATTATGGCTGAAGGCCGCTGCTATCTCTCCTCTTATTTAACGGGGGAGTCGCCGAATACCGTGGGGGCATGTTCCCCGGCGAAGTATGTTCGCTGGCAGCAAACGCCTCAGGGCCTGGAGTCACGCCTGAACGACGTGCTGATTGACCGCTATCAGGACGGCGAGAACGCAGGCTATCCAACCCTGTGTAAAGGCCGCTATCTGGTGGACGGCGAGCGCTATCACGCACTGGAAGAACCGACCAGCCTCAACACGCTGGAGCTGCTGCCGGAACTGCTTGCTGCCAACATCGCCTCGGTGAAAATCGAAGGCCGCCAGCGTAGCCCGGCGTACGTCAGCCAGGTGACGAAAGTGTGGCGTCAGGCCATCGACCGCTGCATGGCCAATCCGCAAAACTTCGTGCCGCAGCCCGCCTGGATGGAGGCGCTCGGCGCCATGTCCGAAGGCACCCAGACCACGCTTGGAGCCTACCACCGCAAGTGGCAGTAAGGAATACGATGAAATATTCATTGGGACCAGTCCTTTACTACTGGTCAAAAGAGACGCTGGAGGATTTCTACCAGCAGGCGGCTCAGAGCAGCGCCGACACGATTTACCTCGGTGAAGCGGTGTGCAGCAAGCGCCGCTCCACCAAAGTGGGCGACTGGCTGGAGATGGCAAAGTCGCTTGCGGGCAGCGGCAAACAGGTCGTCATTTCAACGCTGGCGCTGGTGCAGGCATCGTCTGAACTTAACGAGCTGAAGCGCTACGTCGACAACGGTGATTTCCTGCTGGAAGCCAGCGATCTTGGGGTAGTGAACCTGTGCGCCGATCGCAAGCTGCCCTTCGTCGCCGGTCATGCGCTGAACTGCTACAACGCGGTCACGCTCCGCCTGCTGCAAAAGCAGGGCATGATGCGCTGGTGCATGCCGGTGGAGCTTTCCCGCGACTGGCTGGTGAATTTACTCCAGCAGTGCGAAGCGCTGGGGATCCGCGATAAGTTTGAGGTCGAAGTACTGAGCTATGGCCATCTGCCGCTCGCGTATTCTGCCCGCTGTTTCACCGCGCGTTCGGAAGATAAACCGAAGGACGAGTGTGAAACCTGCTGCATCAAGTACCCGAACGGGCGCGATATGCTGTCGCAGGAAAACCAGCAGGTGTTTGTGCTGAACGGCATTCAGACCATGAGCGGCTACGTCTATAACCTTGGCAACGAGCTCAAATCGATGCAGGGACTGGTGGATATGGTGCGCCTGTCACCGCTCGGGATGGAGACGTTCGCCATGATCGACGCCTTCCGCGCTAATGAAAACGGCGCAGCCCCGCTCGCCCTGGAAGCGCACAGCGACTGTAACGGCTACTGGAAGCGTCTGGCTGGGCTGGAATTACAGGCCTGATAAGCGCAGCTCCATCAGGCATTTTCTGCCCGTTAGCCATTTTATAAAGCTCACTTTGTTAACTACGGTTATCATTTTTTAATGCACTATTAAAAAATATGCCGATGACAAAGTGAGCCGTTATGACTGACAAACAAATTGCGTTTTCGGTGCTCGATCTGGCACCGATCCCCCAGGGTTCTTCCGCAAAAGAAGCCTTTTCTCATTCGCTCGATCTCGCCCGCCTCGCCGAGAAGGGCAGCTATCATCGCTACTGGTTAGCCGAACACCACAACATGACCGGGATCGCCAGCGCCGCCACCTCCGTGCTGATTGGCTATCTGGCCGCCAATACCACGACGCTGCATCTGGGCTCGGGCGGCGTAATGCTGCCTAACCACTCCCCGCTGGTGATTGCTGAGCAGTTCGGTACGCTGAACACGCTCTATCCTGGCCGTATCGATTTGGGCTTAGGCCGCGCGCCGGGCAGCGATCAGCCGACCATGCGCGCACTGCGTCGCCATATGGGCGGCGATATTGATAACTTCCCACGCGATGTGGCGGAACTGGTTGACTGGTTTGATGCCCGTGACCCGCACCCGCAGGTGCGCCCGGTGCCGGGCTATGGTGAAAAAATTCCGGTATGGCTGTTGGGCTCGAGCCTGTACAGCGCCCAGCTTGCCGCTCAGCTCGGTCTGCCGTTTGCCTTCGCCTCTCACTTCGCGCCGGACATGCTGTTCCAGGCGCTGCATCTCTACCGCACGCAGTTCAAACCCTCTGAGCGCCTGGCAAAACCTTATGCGATGGTGTGCATCAATATCATCGCCGCCGACAGCAACCGCGACGCGGAATTCCTTTTTACTTCCATGCAGCAGGCGTTTACGAATTTACGTCGCGGTGAAACCTCGCAGCTGCCGCCGCCGATTCAGAATATGGATCAGTTCTGGTCGCCCTCTGAAAAATACGGCGTCGATAACGCGCTCGGTATGTCGCTGGTGGGTGATAAAGCGAAGATTCGCCACGGGCTTGAGTCAGTGTTGCGTGAAACGCAGGCGGACGAAATCATGGTTAACGGGCAGATCTTCGATCATCAGGCGCGCTTGCATTCATTCGATCTGGCGATGCAGGTGAAAGAAGAATTAGTGGGGTAATTTTTTGCCGGATGGCGGCTACGCCTTATCCGGCCTGTTGGATGCTGTAGGCCCGGTAAGCGTAGCGCCACCGGGCATTTTGGTTACTGATAAACCGGCAACAGGTTAAAGCTCGACAGGAAATGCACTACCGCATTGCCGATACCAAAGACCAGGATCAGCGCAATCATCGGTTTGCCGCCCCAGACGCGGAACTGCGGGCTGCCAAAGCGCTTGCGGGATTTACGTGCCAGCAGTGCCGGAACGATTGCCGCCCAGATGGTTGCCGCGAGGCCTGCATAACCAATCGCGTACAGGAACCCATTTGGCCACAGCAGGCCGCCAGCGATTGGCGGCGCGAAGGTCAGTAACGCCGTCTTAAAACGTCCCAATCCCGAATCATCAAACTTGAACAGATCGGCCAGGTAGTCGAACAGGCCAAGCGTCACGCCAAGGAAAGAGCTGGCCACCGCAAAGTTAGAGAACACAACCAGCAGCAGATCCAGGCTGCGGCTGTTCAGAACACCGCTCAGCGCCTGTACCAGCACGTCAATGTTGCCGCCCTTCTGGGCGATGCCGATAAATTCAGGACGAGGGATATTCCCCATCGTACCCAGCAGCCAGACAACGTACAGACCGAGCGCCAGTAGCGTACCGTAGACCAGGCACTTCACGATGGTCTGCGGGTCTTTGCCGTAATACTTCATCAGGCTCGGCACGTTGCCGTGGTAGCCGAAGGATGCCAGGCAGAACGGCAGCGTCATCAGCAGATAAGGCAGATACGAGGTGTTCTGCTGCGCGACGTTGAACAGCGTGGGTGCTTCAACGTGGCCGAGCAGGCTGCCAAACGTCAGGAAGAAAGTGATCACTTTCGCCCCCAGCACAATCGCCGTCATGCGGCTGACCGCTTTAGTACTGAGCCACACAACAAAGGCCACCAGCAGGGCAAAACCAAAACCGGCAAGGCGCGGCGGAACATTCAGCGACATTTCACTGAACGTGTGGTGCAGGATCGAGCCGCTCGCCGAGATATAGGCATAGGTCAGGATATAGAGCACAAAGGCGATCGACAGGCCGTTAATCAGGTTCCAGCGCTTGCCCAGCAGATCTTTGGTGATAGTGTCAAAGCTCGAACCTGTGCGGTAGTTAAGGTTAGCCTCAAGGATCATCAGCCCGGAGTGCAGCATACAAAACCAGGTAAATACCAGCGCCGCCAGCGACCAGAAGAACCACGCCCCGGACATGACCACCGGCAGCGAGAACATGCCTGCCCCGATAATGGTGCCGCCGATGATCACCACTCCGCCAATCAATGATGGCCGGGTGGCTGTGGTAGTGAGTGTCGCCATGTTACTGCTCTCCTGAAAAATCGTGCTGCCTGTTTACGCGAAGCACTGTACCAGTACACGAGTACAATTGGAATAAAAAAAGCCCCGATAACTATAACCGGGGCTGTATCGTTTACTTTACGTCAGCAAACGTAGTTTTTTATCGGGCAATTACGCTTCAGTCGGACGACGACGTACTGGCGCATCATCACGACGTGGTGCACGACCACCTTCGCGACGCTCACCGCTGAAACGGCCTGCGCCACCTTCACGGCGTTCACCGCTGAAGCGACGACCTTCACCGCGACCGCCTTCACGACGCTCACCGCCAAAGCCACGACCACCGTTACCGCCACGACGCTCACCGCCGCTGTGAGGCTGTGCATCACCCAGCAGCTGCATGTTCATCGGCTTGTTCAGGATGCGGGTACGCGTGAAGTGCTGCAGTACTTCGCCCGGCATGCCTTTCGGCAGTTCGATCGTAGAGTGGGTGCCGAACAGCTTGATGTTGCCGATATAACGGCTGCTGATGTCACCTTCGTTCGCGATAGCACCAACGATGTGACGTACTTCAACACCGTCATCACGACCCACTTCAATGCGATACAGCTGCATATCGCCCACGTCACGACGTTCGCGACGCGGACGATCTTCACCGTTACGATCGCCACGCGGACCACGATCGTTACGGTCGTTACGGTCTCCACGACGTTCGAAACGATCGTCACGATCGCGGAATTCACGCTTAGGACGCATCGGCGCATCTGGTGGAACGATCAGGGTACGTTCGCCCTGGGCCATTTTCAGCAATGCTGCGGCCAGAGTTTCCATATCCAGTTCGCCTTCAGACCCTTCCGGCTGCATTTTGGTCAGCAGGTTACGGTACTGATCCAGATCGCTGCTTTCCAGCTGCTGCTGTACTTTGGCCGCGAATTTTTCCAGACGACGTTTGCCCAGCAGTTCTGCGTTTGGCAGTTCGACTTCAGGAATGGTCAGCTTCATCAGACGTTCGATGTTGCGCAGCAGACGACGCTCGCGGTTCTCAACGAACAGCAGCGCACGGCCAGCACGACCCGCACGACCGGTACGACCGATACGGTGAACGTAAGACTCGGTATCCATAGGGATATCGTAGTTAACCACCAGGCTGATACGCTCAACGTCCAGGCCACGAGCCGCAACGTCGGTCGCGATCAGGATGTCCAGACGACCGTCTTTCAGGCGATCCAGAGTCTGCTCACGCAGGGACTGGTTCATGTCACCGTTCAGCGCGGCGCTGTTGTAACCGCTGCGCTCCAGCGCTTCAGCCACTTCCAGGGTCGCATTTTTGGTACGAACGAAGATAATCGCCGCGTCAAAATCTTCTGCTTCCAGGAAACGCACCAGCGCTTCGTTCTTACGCATGCCCCAGACGGTCCAGTAGCTCTGGCTGATGTCAGGGCGGGTCGTTACGCTGGATTGAATGCGAACTTCCTGCGGCTCTTTCATGAAGCGACGGGTAATGCGACGGATAGCTTCCGGCATCGTTGCGGAGAACAGCGCGGTCTGATGACCTTCCGGGATCTCCGCCATAATGGTTTCTACGTCTTCGATGAAGCCCATGCGCAGCATTTCGTCAGCTTCATCCAGAACCAGACCGCTCAGCTTAGAGAGGTCCAGAGTGCCGCGTTTCAGGTGATCCAGCAGACGACCCGGCGTACCGACGACGATCTGTGGGCCCTGACGCAGAGCGCGTAACTGCACGTCATAACGCTGGCCACCGTAAAGGGCAACCACGTTTACGCCGCGCATGTGTTTGGAGAAATCCGTCATCGCTTCAGCAACCTGTACCGCCAGTTCGCGGGTCGGTGCCAGCACCAGAATCTGTGGTGCTTTCAGCTCAGGATCAAGATTGTTGAGCAGCGGAAGAGAGAACGCTGCAGTTTTCCCGCTGCCGGTCTGGGCCATACCCAGAACGTCGCGGCCACCCAGCAGGTGAGGAATACACTCAGCCTGGATTGGAGATGGTTTTTCGTAACCCAGATCGGTAAGGGCTTCAAGGATAGGAGCCTTCAGGCCCAGATCTGCAAAAGTGGTTTCGAATTCAGCCATGTAGTACGTGTGCCTCAAAATCAATGGCGGCCAGTCTACATAACTCATCGTGAAAACTTAGGGTCATTTTCATTGAAAAGTGTGAACCGGCTCAAATTAGGTGGATTAACGAACAATAAAGCCCTCACCCGTGAAGGTGATGGCAATCAAAAAAGATTATGGGCTGATTTGTTCGTCAGCTATTGCTGGTCCGATTCTGCCAGGTCATCTTGCTCCTGGCCCAAGAGCGCTAATTCCAACAATGCGTATCGGTGCTCAACGAAGTTATGAACGTTGTTAGCAACCGCCAGTTTGAACAGTGCCGCAGCGCTGTCCTTGTCCCCCAGACTTAGGTAGTACTTACCTAAATAGAAGTTTGTTTCACTGAGATGCTCAGCGAGCGAGGTGTTATCCGTTGCGTCTGCCTTCAGTCTGTCCATCAGCGTTGCTTCGCTAATGTTACCGAGGTAGAACTCGACAATGTTCCATCCCCATTGCTCTTTGTCCGATTTTTCGAAGCGCTGCTTAAGCGCTACAACAGCCTGCTTCTCATCGAGCTTCTGCTCAACGATGTAAAGCCACAGACTACGGAAAGGATCATTGGGATCGTCTTGATAAAACGCCAGCAGATCATCTTGCGCTAACTTATCACGACCACCGTAATACAATGCGATGCCGCGATTTAAGTATGCGTAATTGTAAGTTGGATCAAGCTCAAGTACAGAATCAAACGCTTCATAGGCAGCATCAAAATTGCCTGCCTGCGTTAAATAAATGCCTAAGTAATTGAATACTTCAGGCATATCGGGTCTGATAGCCAGCGCTTGCGAAAAATCGTTACGCGCCAGTGCCCTCAAACCGAGACTATCATACAACACTCCGCGCTCATATAAAAGCTGTGCGCGTTCATCATCGGTTAAAGCCCGACTGGCAAGAATCTGTTCCATACGGGCCAGAATCACTTCCTGCTGTAAAGTCGGTTGCAATGGTACCGCCAGAACTTCACTCTTACGCCAGGCAGAGTTGCTGCATCCTGCCAGCGTGAGTGCTGTCGCAACGAAACACCAGCGCAAAAAAGGCTTCATTTCCCACTCCCGAAGACAACAATTGGATGAACGTCCTGTTCCCCGGCTGCTAACAAGCGTCCTGCCCGGGATACGCCCTCCGCAACGGCGGAGGGCTAACGGCAACCTTACTCGCCCTGTTCCGCTGCCGGTGCTTCCGGCGCGGCCGCAGGCTGAGTCTGCTCGGTCGCTTCTTTAATGCTCAGACGTACGCGGCCCTGACGATCAACTTCCAGAACTTTCACCGGTACTTCCTGGCCCATCTGCAGATAGTCAGTCACTTTCTCTACGCGCTTATCGGCGATCTGAGAGATATGAACCAGACCTTCTTTACCGCCACCGATCGCCACGAATGCACCGAAGTCGACGATGCGAGTCACTTTACCGTTGTAGATACGACCCACTTCGATTTCAGCAGTGATCTCTTCAATACGGCGAATGGCGTAGGCCGCTTTGTCACCGTCGGTCGCTGCGATTTTAACGGTACCGTCATCTTCGATTTCGATGGTGGTGCCAGTTTCTTCCGTCAGCGCACGGATCACAGAACCGCCTTTACCGATAACATCTTTGATCTTATCTGGGCTGATCTTAATCGTGTGGATACGCGGTGCGAACTCAGAGATATCGCCACGCGGTGCGTTGATTGCCTGTTCCATCACGCCCAGGATATGCAGACGCGCACCTTTAGCCTGATTCAGAGCAACCTGCATGATCTCCTTGGTGATACCTTCAATTTTGATATCCATCTGCAGCGCAGAGATACCGTCGCGGGAGCCCGCTACTTTGAAGTCCATATCGCCCAGGTGATCTTCATCACCGAGGATGTCAGACAGCACAACGAAGTTGTCGCCTTCTTTCACCAGACCCATTGCGATACCTGCAACGGCAGATTTCACCGGCACGCCTGCGTCCATCAGTGCCAGAGAAGCACCGCATACGGAAGCCATGGAGGAAGAACCATTGGATTCGGTAATTTCAGAAACCACACGTACGGTGTACGGGAATTCTTCGGTGGTTGGCATGACTGCCAGCACGCCGCGCTTCGCCAGACGACCGTGACCAATTTCACGACGCTTCGGAGAACCGACCATGCCGGTTTCGCCTACGGAGTACGGAGGGAAGTTGTAGTGGAACAGGAAGCTGTCAGTACGCTCGCCCATCAGTTCGTCGATGTTCTGTGCGTCACGCGCCGTACCCAGAGTTGCCGTTACCAGCGCCTGAGTTTCGCCACGGGTGAACAGCGCGGAACCGTGAGTACGCGGCAGTACGCCAGTGCGCACGTCCAGACCACGGATCATGTCTTTTTCACGGCCATCGATACGCGGTTCGCCAGCCAGTACGCGGCTACGAACGGCATTTTTCTCGATGTCGTGCAGGATGTCGCTCAACTCGTTTGCGTCCAGCGATTCGTCTTCTGCAACCAGAGTCGCGATGACTTCAGATTTGATAGCATCAACCTGGGCATAACGCTCCTGCTTGTCGGTGATGCGGTAAGCATCGCTCAGACGTGCTTTAGCCAGTTCAGAAACGCGTGCATTCAGCGCTTCGTTAACGGCTTCTGGCTGCCAGTCCCAACGTGGTTTACCGGCTTCTTTCACCAGGTCGTTGATGTTCTGAATAACAACCTGCTGCTGCTCGTGACCGAACACCACAGCGCCCAGCATCTGATCTTCGCTCAGCAGCTCTGCTTCGGATTCAACCATCAGCACAGCGGCTTCAGTACCGGCAACAACCAGATCCAGTTTGCTGGTTTTCAGCTCTTCCTGGGTTGGGTTCAGCACGTACTGGTCGTTGATGTAACCAACGCGAGCGGCACCAATTGGGCCGTTGAATGGAATACCGGACAGCGACAGCGCAGCGGATGCACCGATCATTGCCACGATATCCGGGTTAACCTGTGGGTTTACGGAAACAACGGTCGCGATAA
>DKMD01000016.1 GCA_002470465.1 Pluralibacter sp. UBA7423 | reverse complement strand
TAAAGAGCCACTGCGCGATCGCGTTCTGGGTCGTGTGACTGCGGAAGACATTCTGAAGCCGGGTACGGCGGACATTCTTGTTCCACGTAACACCCTGCTGCACGAACACTGGTGTGACCTGCTCGAAGCCAACTCCGTTGACTCCGTGAAAGTCCGCTCCGTTGTATCCTGTGACACCGACTTTGGTGTATGTGCGCACTGCTACGGTCGTGACCTGGCGCGTGGCCACATCATCAACAAAGGTGAAGCCATCGGCGTTATCGCGGCACAGTCCATCGGTGAACCAGGTACACAGCTGACGATGCGTACGTTCCACATCGGTGGTGCGGCATCTCGTGCGGCTGCTGAATCCAGCATCCAGGTGAAAAACAAAGGTAGCATCAAGCTCAGCAACGCGAAGTCTGTTGTTAACTCCGCTGGCAAGCTGGTTGTGACCTCTCGTAACACCGAGCTGAAGCTGATCGACGAATTCGGTCGTACCAAAGAAAGCTATAAAGTGCCTTACGGTGCTGTCATGGCGAAAGGCGACGGTGAGCAGGTTGCTGGCGGTGAAACCGTCGCAAACTGGGATCCGCACACCATGCCGGTTATCACCGAAGTGTCTGGTTTCATTCGCTTCACCGACATGATCGACGGCCAGACGATTACTCGTCAGACCGACGAACTGACCGGTCTGTCTTCCCTGGTGGTTCTGGATTCTGCAGAACGTACTACCGGTGGTAAAGACCTGCGTCCGGCACTGAAAATCGTTGATGCCAAAGGCGACGACGTTCTGATCCCTGGCACCGATATGCCAGCTCAGTACTTCCTGCCTGGTAAAGCGATCGTTCAGCTGGATGATGGCGTACAGATCAGCTCCGGTGACACCCTGGCGCGTATTCCTCAGGAATCCGGCGGTACCAAGGATATTACCGGTGGTCTGCCACGCGTTGCGGATCTGTTCGAAGCACGTCGTCCGAAAGAGCCAGCAATCCTGGCGGAAATCAGCGGTATCATTTCCTTCGGTAAAGAGACCAAAGGTAAACGCCGTCTGGTGATCACGCCGGTTGACGGTAGCGATCCGTACGAAGAGATGATTCCAAAATGGCGTCAGCTCAACGTGTTCGAAGGTGAGCGCGTAGAACGCGGTGACGTAGTGTCCGATGGCCCGGAAGCGCCACACGACATTCTGCGTCTGCGTGGTGTCCACGCGGTGACTCGTTACATCACTAACGAAGTGCAGGACGTTTACCGTCTGCAGGGCGTTAAGATTAACGATAAGCACATCGAAGTTATCGTGCGTCAGATGCTGCGTAAAGCAACCATCGAGAATGCAGGCAGCTCCGACTTCCTCGAAGGCGAGCAGGTGGAATACTCCCGCGTCAAGATCGCAAACCGCGAGCTGGAAGCGGAAGGCAAAATCAGTGCAACCTTCGCACGCGATCTGCTGGGTATCACCAAAGCGTCTCTGGCAACCGAGTCGTTCATCTCTGCGGCATCGTTCCAGGAGACCACTCGCGTTCTGACCGAAGCAGCCGTTGCGGGCAAACGCGACGAACTGCGCGGTCTGAAAGAGAACGTCATCGTAGGTCGTCTGATCCCGGCCGGTACCGGTTATGCGTACCACCAGGATCGTATCCGTCGCCGCGCGGCGGGTGAAGCGCCAGCTGCTCCACAGGTAACTGCAGAAGATGCTTCTGCAAGCCTGGCAGAGCTGCTGAACGCAGGCCTGGGCGGTTCCGACAACGAGTAATCGTTGAGTGCCCGGCGGCTACCTTGCCGGGCCTGAGCAGACCGTAGGTCGGGTAAGCAAAGTGCCACTCGACAGTAAAAACCCGCTTCGGCGGGTTTTTTTATATCTGCTGTTTGGTCAAAAAAACAAAAATGCCCGCGTTTAGCGGGCATTCAGTATGACTGAGATAGCGTTATTTTTAGTTCACTAATGGCAGACGACGATAGAGTTCAATCATATCGCCCGCCAGATCCTGAATGACCATTGCGTTCATCAGGTGATCCTGGGAGTGAACGGTGATCAGGTTGACCGGCAGTTTGCCTGTGCCTTCATCAAGACCGATTAGCTGGGTCTGAATAGTGTGCGCATGTTTCACAAATTCGCGCGACTCTGCCATGGCCTGTTCTGCGCCTGCAAAGTCACCTTTACGCGCAAGCTGCAGGGCTGTTAAAGCAGAACTGCGTGCGGCGCCAGCGTTAACCAGCAGCTCCATGATAATTGATTCTAAATCTTCCACGTCTCACTCCATCAGCTTGAGGGCTTTCTCAAGAACGACATCACCTTTCATCATGCCGTAATCCATCATATCGATAACCGCGACTTTCTTGCCCAGCGGTTCGGCCTGCGCCTGGAGTTTACCCAGCTCATATTTCACCTGTGGCCCCAGCAGAACGATATCTGCGGCATCGAGGTTGTCTTTGAATTCTGCAACAGGAACAGCTTTGATAGAGACTTCAACGCCTTTCTTTTGTGCGGCGTCTTTCATACGTTGAACCAGCATGCTGGTGGACATGCCTGCTGCACAGCATAAAACAATGTTCTTCATAACTCGCCCTCATGGTCCTTGATGCCTAATCTTTATCGCGTGACGTCGGATTCAACAACCGCTTTACCGCGATTGTGTGTAAGGCATCACAAAGATAGCCCCAAAAAAATGAAACCGGTTACAGTTTGACTGGGCAGGTCAAAAAAGCCCACGCTGCCGGGCTAAAAGAGAGGGAAGCGTGGCGCAGACAAAGCCTGAACAGCGCAATCAGAATCGCTGCCAGCGCAAAGCCCCATGCCACCACAATGCAGTCCTGTTGCGAATATCATTACTTCTGCAAGGGCAGAAGGCAGGGCGGGAGAGGAAGAAACAGCCGCCCTGGTCAGCGCTCCGTGCTGACCAGAGTAGCGTAGGGAAAATCACGATCCCCAACAATGAGCAGTGCCCGGCTTTGCGAGCACCTTTCAGCCCTTCCTTTTCCGGAATGTAACGCTTACAGATTATTGCGAGGAGCGCCCCAGCCAGCTGTCCCAGTCTTTCCATACCGGCTGCAATCCGCTGGCGATGAGAGCCTGTGCAACCTCCTGAGGACGACGAGCATCGTGCGGCACAAACTGCTCCAGCTCCGGGCGCTCGTCCGCATAGCCGCCGGGCTGCGTTTTTGAGAACGCGCTGACGTTGTTAATCGCAATGGGAATCACCCGATCACGAAACTGCGGAGACTCCCGCGTCGACAGCGACAGCTCACTCTCTGGCGACAGTAACCTGAAGGCACAAATCGTTTGCACGAGCTGGCGCTCATCCATGATCGAAGCAGGCTCCACGCCGCCTGCACATGGGCGCAGGCGTGGGAATGAAATGGAAAACCGGCTTTGCCAGTAATGCTTTTGCAGCCACAGTAAATGTTCCGCAACCATATAGCTGTCCACCCGCCAGCTGTCGGAAAGCCCGCTGAGCGCACCCAGGCCGATTTTATCGATACCCGCTTTTCCCAGCCTGTCCGGCGTCTCCAGTCGCCAGATGAAATCCTGCTTATTACCTTTCAGATGGTGCCGGGCGTACATCGCCTGATGGTACGTCTCCTGGTAAACCATCACGCCGTCAAGGCCGAGCGATTTCAGTTCTGCATATTCGGCCTGCGAGAGAGGCTGAACTTCCATCTGCAATGAGGAAAACTGGCGACGAATAGCGGGCAGATGACGACGAAAGTAGTCCGTGCCCACTTTGCTCTGATGCTCACCGGTGACCAGCAGCAGATGCTCAAACCCGAGCGCCCGAATAGCTTCACACTCCCGCTGGATTTCCTGGGCATCCAGCGTTTTCCGCCGAATGCGGTTGCTCATGGAGAAACCGCAATAGGTGCAGTCGTTCGCACAAAGGTTAGAGAGGTACAGCGGGACGTAGAAGCTGACCGTATGTCCGAAGCGCTGGCGGGTCAGCTGCTGTGCCCGCTGCGCCAGCGGCTCCAGAAAGGCATCTGCGGCGGGCGAAATTAATGCCATGAAATCATCGCGGCTAAGCGATGGCGCCGCCAGCGCCCGCTCCACATCGGCTGCGGTTTTGCTGTGGATCCGCAGGCGTATATCGTCCCAGTTCAGTTGCTGCCAGCGTTCCGTGAAAACAGCCATCACAGCACCTCCAGGAAACCGGTTAGCGGGCTGGTGGCTTGTGCCTGTTTGCTTGTCGCTCCAGGGCCTGCCCGGCGGGCCAGAACCCCGGCCTCAACGGCAAGGCAAAAGGCACGGGCCATGTTGACGGGAGAATCTGCGACCGCAATTGCGGTATTGACCAGCACCGCATCGGCGCCCATTTCCAGGGCCTGTGCGGCGTGGCTCGGGACGCCAATTCCGGCATCCACGACAACGGGTACCGTTGCCTGGGCGATGATGATCTCCAGCATGGCGCGAGTTTCCAGGCCCTGATTAGAGCCGATAGGCGCACCGAGCGGCATCACCGCCGCACAGCCCACTTCTTCCAGCCTCTTGCAGAGAACCGGATCTGCGCCGCAGTAAGGCAGCACCACAAACCCTTCTTTTACCAGCAGCTCTGCGGCCTTGAGCGTTTCAATCGGATCGGGCAGCAGCCAGCGTGCGTCAGGGTGAATTTCCAGTTTGACCCAGTGCGTGCCGAGCGCTTCCCGCGCAAGCCTGGCGGCAAACGCCGCTTCTTCCGCCGTTTTTGCGCCAGACGTGTTGGGCAGCAGTGAGACGCCTGCCGCAAGCAGGGGCTGAAGCAGGGCATCATTGCGCTGGCGTAAATCGATGCGCTTCATCGCCAGCGTGACCAGCTGGCTACCCGAAGCCTTGATGGCGTCGACCATCAGTTCCGGTGAGGAAAATTTCCCCGTGCCCGTGAACAGGCGTGATTCAAATGTTTTGTCGGCAATACGTAGCATGTCAGCCTCCGGCAATCGCCTGAAAAACCAGGAGACTATCGCCATCCTGTAAAAGGGTTTCTGCCCATTGAGCCTGGGGCACTATCTGCTGATTAAGCGCCAGCGCGACGCCGGGCTGAGCCCAGCCGAGCCGGGAAAGCAGCGCAGCCAAAGGTTCTCCCGCTTCGCAATCAACGCGGTCGTCATTAACGAGGATCTGCATGGCTTCCTCCGCAGACGGAGCAACCGGGCACGCGTGTTCTGATTAATGTGCGCCAGTTACCGGAACGGGCGTCGAACAGGCGCAGTGAATCCTGTGCGACGCTCATACCGCTCAGCAGCTTGATGGCTTCCAGTGCCTGCAGCGTGCCCATTACGCCGACGACCGGCCCCACGATCCCTGCGGTACGGCAGTTGCGCTCAGGCTCCTGCTCTTCGGGCCAGAGGCAGCGGTAGCAGCCATGCGTGAACGGTGGTGCAAGGGTCATCAGCTGTCCGCCAAATCCGACGGCGCTGGCGGTTATCAGCGGCGTGCCGTGTTTCACGCAGGCGGCATTTATGGCCTGACGACTCGCCATCGTGTCGGTACAGTCGAGTACCACATCGGCCTGCACGACTTGCTTATGAAGCTCCTCGCCTTCGAGGCGCTGGTTTAGTGCGATCAGCTGAATATCCGGATTGAGCTGAGCCAGCCGCTGCTTCGTTATCTCCGCTTTCGGCCGATCAATATCGTCAACGCTGAACAGGATCTGGCGCTGCAAATTGCTGATATGCACGTGGTCATCGTCTGCCAGCACCAGCGTGCCGATTCCTGCGCCCGCGAGGTACAGCGTAGCGGGCGAACCTAAACCGCCCAGCCCAACGATCAGCACCCGGCTGGCGAGCAGCTTCTGCTGGCCGTCGATGGCAATATCTTCCAGCAGGATCTGGCGGCTGTAGCGCATAAAGTCACGATCGTTCATCGCCCGCTCCCGCCATCTCAAGCAGCTGAGCCGTGGCGATTTGCCAGTCCGGCGCTTCGGTTATCGCGCTGACCACTGCAATGCTCCCAACCCCCGTTGCCAGAACGGACGGCGCGCGCGCAAGGCTGATGCCGCCAATGGCTACCGTCGGGTAATCTTTCAGCCGTTCAATATGCGCGGTAAGCTGCATCAGCCCTTGCGGCGCTGACGGCATCTGCTTGGTCTGCGTTGGAAAAACGTGACCCAGAGCGATATAGGACGGCCTTGCAGCCAGCGCCACGTCGATTTCCATATCGTCGTGCGTGGAGAGGCCAAGCCGTAAACCCGCCTGGCGAATGGCGTCCAGATCCGTCACTTCCAGATCCTCCTGGCCCAGATGCACGCCGTAGGCCTTATGCTTAATCGCCAGCCGCCAGTAATCGTTGATAAATAACCGGGCGCGATAGCGACGGCCCAAAGCGATGGCGGCGATAACGTCCGCCTCCACTTCCTCATCGTGCTTATCTTTAATGCGCAGCTGAAGAGTGCGCACGCCTGCTTCAAGCAGGCGTTTGATCCACTCCACGCTATCGACCACCGGGTAAAGGCCGAGACGGTGTGGCACCGTCGGGAAATCGGGCTGATACATCAGGCTTCCTCCCTGCGCAGATAGATTTCGCCGCCTTTGGCGCGGAAGTTCTCTGACATATCCGCCATGCCGACTTCAATGGTCTGTGCCGCCGCGTAGTCGCGGACTTCCTGAGAGATTTTCATCGAGCAGAATTTGGGGCCGCACATTGAGCAGAAGTGGGCTACTTTTCCGGATTCCTGCGGCAGGGTTTCATCGTGATATGCGCGGGCGGTGAAGGG
Source organism: Pluralibacter sp. UBA7423 (assembly GCA_002470465.1). Lineage (GTDB taxonomy): Bacteria > Pseudomonadota > Gammaproteobacteria > Enterobacterales > Enterobacteriaceae > Scandinavium. The sequence continues at coordinate 10,175 of DKMD01000016.1, read as the reverse complement.
GTCGAGCGCCAGGTTGAACTGATCTTCCCAGCGGAATTCAAAGCGTGCTTTTGACATAGCGTTATCACGGATTTGCGCGCCGGGATGACCTTTTGCCAGATCCGCGGCGTGGGCGGCAATCTTATAGGTGATAAGCCCTTGCTTAACGTCTTCTTTATTCGGCAGGCCGAGATGCTCTTTTGGCGTAACGTAGCAGAGCATCGCGCAGCCAAACCAGCCGATCATTGCCGCGCCAATGCCGGAAGTGAAGTGGTCATAACCCGGTGCGATATCCGTGGTCAGCGGCCCAAGCGTGTAGAACGGTGCTTCGTGGCAGTGCTCCAGTTCTTCGGTCATGTTGCGGCGAATCATCTGCATCGGCACATGGCCCGGACCTTCAATCATCACCTGCACGTCGTACTCCCAGGCAATTTTGGTCAGCTCGCCGAGCGTGTGCAGTTCGGCAAACTGCGCTTCGTCATTGGCATCCTGAATCGAGCCCGGACGCAGTCCGTCGCCAAGAGAGAGGGAAACGTCGTAGGCGGCGCAGATTTCGCAGATCTCGCGGAAGTGCTGATAAAGGAAGTTTTCCTGATGATGCGACAGGCACCACTTCGCCATAATGGAGCCGCCGCGGGAAACAATGCCCGTCAGGCGTTTGGCCGTCATCGGCACGTAGCGCAGCAGCACGCCAGCGTGAATGGTGAAGTAGTCGACGCCCTGTTCGGCTTGTTCCAGTAAAGTATCCCGGAAGGCTTCCCACGTCAGATCTTCGGCGATCCCGTTAACCTTCTCCAGCGCCTGATAGATCGGCACGGTGCCGATCGGAACCGGGCTGTTGCGCAGGATCCACTCGCGGGTTTCGTGGATGTAGCGCCCCGTTGATAAGTCCATCACCGTATCCGCGCCCCAGCGCGTTGACCACACCAGCTTCTCCACTTCCTCTTCGATGGAGGAGGTCACCGCCGAGTTGCCGATGTTGGCGTTCACCTTGACGAGGAAATTGCGGCCAATGATCATCGGCTCGGATTCCGGGTGGTTGATGTTTGCCGGGATGATGGCGCGGCCGGCGGCCACTTCATCGCGCACAAATTCCGGGGTGATATTTTCCGGCAAACGCGCGCCGAAACCTTCTCCCGGATGCTGGTGGCGTAAGACTTCACCGCGAATCCGCTCACGCCCCATGTTTTCGCGAATGGCGATGAACTCCATTTCCGGCGTCACGATGCCCTGGCGGGCGTAATGCAGCTGGGTCACGCATTTACCGGACTTAGCGCGTTTGGGCGTTAACAATCCGCTGAAGCGCAGCTCGTCGAGGCCGTCGTCGGCCAGGCGCTCTTTGGTGTACGCTGAGCTTCTCTCATCCAGCGGTTCGCTGTCGTTGCGGGCGTCAATCCATGGCTGGCGTAGCTTTTCCAGGCCGAGCTGGACGTTAATTTTTATCGACGGATCGCCATACGGGCCGGAGGTGTCGTACACCGGCACAGCTTCGTTTTGTTCGAACTGTGGATTCTCTTTGGTGCCGCCGATGAGCGTTGGGCTTAGCTGAATTTCGCGCATTGGGACGCGAATATCGTCCTGCGAGCCCTGAAGATAGATACGCTGTGAGTTAGGAAACGCGGTGCCTTCCAGCGTGTCGATAAAGCGTTGAGCCTGTGCGCGCTGTTCGCGGCGGGTCAGTTTGGTAGTAGACATAGCACATTCCAGTAAAGTAAGGATATGGCTTGTCAGACGACGGATGAAGCAAGAGGAGACATCGCCTTTATGGCGATGTAACAGCAGGTTGACTCTTGTTCCCTTCGCAGGTATTAGCCTGATCAGGTTCCGCGGATCCCGAATTAACGGTCTCAGCCCAAATGGGCACTCCGACAAGATAAAACCCCGCCCACAGGCGAGGTGAAGGTTGTAAATTACTCGTTAACGCTTAAGAACTCAAGCCGGACGCGCGATCTGATTTTCGTCGTTCGCGCCGCCGTTAAATTTGCTGTCCAGCGCCAGCGCAATCAGGCTGTCTTCCAGCGTAAAGCGCGCGGCCAGCGCTTCGCCAAGGGCGGATAACGCCTGTTGAAACTCCATGCAGTTATCATCGTCGATGGCAGTTTCCAGGCTGGAATCATACAGATCCATGATCTGTTGGGTGTTGCCTTCAAGCTGCGGATAGAGCTTTGTTGCCGCCAAAAGTGGGTTTTCGCCTTCCAATTCGCCGACAATGCGTTCATAAATACTGAAGTGACCGGCGGAGAGATAATCCACCAGACGCTGGCAAAAATCGTCGAGGGCTTTTTCGTTGAGGCGCATATACGATCCTTTGCCAGGCTTAATGCCAACCAGATTGTAATAGGCGACGATCAACTGCTTACGCACCTGTAGCCACTGATCGACAAGATGATGGCTGCCGCCAACGCGCTCTGTCAGGCTTTCTAACTGGTTTAGCATGATGGACTCCGACTTTAAAAGAGTAAAAACGGCTCACCCAAAAATGTAAAAACACTGTTAACAAAGTGCCAGTGAAGCGAAGGTAGTGCAATAGATATGGATCGTATTATTGAAAAATTAGACAGCGGTTGGTGGATAGTCAGTCACGAACAGAAATTATGGCTGCCCGGTGGAGAAATACCGTGTGGGACGGCAGAGAATTTCGATCTTGTCGGCCTGCCAGCCATGCAAATTGGTGAGTGGGAAGGCGCTCCCGTCTGGCTGGTTCAACAGGCGCGCTGCCAGGAGATGGGCACGGTTCGCCAGGTCCTGGATCAGGACGTCGGCCTGTTCCAGCTAGCCGGGCGTGGCGTCCAACTGGCGGAGTTTTACCGTTCGCATAAATTCTGCGGCTATTGCGGCCACACCATGCATCCGAGCAAAACCGAATGGGCAATGCTGTGCAGCCATTGCCGCGAACGCTATTACCCGCAAATCGCACCGTGCATTATCGTCGCCATTCGGCGTGATGACTCCATCCTGCTGGCACAGCATACCCGCCATCGCAACGGCGTTTATACCGTGCTGGCAGGTTTTGTTGAAGTGGGCGAAACGCTGGAGCAGGCGGTGGCCCGCGAAGTGATGGAGGAGAGCGGCATCCGCGTAAAAAACCTTCGTTACATCACCTCACAGCCATGGCCTTTCCCCCAGTCGCTGATGACCGCGTTTATGGCAGATTATGACAGCGGAGAGATTGTCATCGATCCGAAAGAATTACTGGACGCTAACTGGTATCGCTACGATAACCTGCCGCTGCTTCCGCCGCCGGGCACCGTGGCACGGCGTTTGATTGAAGACACCGTGGCGATGTGTCGGGCAGATGACGAGTGATGGTACACTCCCCGCATAATGCATAAAGGAACTGCAAATATGACCGAACTGAAAAACGATCGTTATCTGCGTGCGCTGCTGCGCCAGCCTGTTGATATTACACCTGTCTGGATGATGAGACAGGCAGGCCGCTATTTGCCGGAGTACAAAGCTACGCGTGCGCAGGCGGGGGATTTTATGTCACTGTGCAAAAATGCGGAGCTGGCCTGTGAAGTGACTCTGCAGCCGCTGCGTCGCTACCCGCTGGATGCGGCGATCCTCTTTTCGGACATTCTGACCATTCCCGACGCAATGGGGCTTGGGCTCTATTTCGAGGCCGGTGAAGGCCCGCGGTTCACCTCGGTGCTGAAAACCAAAGCTGATATCGAAAAGCTGCCCGTTCCCGATCCGGAACAGGAGCTGGGCTACGTGATGAACGCAGTGCGTACCATTCGCCGCGAACTCAAAGGCGAGGTCCCGCTGATTGGCTTCTCCGGCAGTCCGTGGACGCTGGCAACTTATATGGTCGAAGGTGGTAGCAGCAAAGCGTTCACCGTTATTAAGAAGATGATGTACGCCGATCCGCAGGCGCTGCATCTGCTGCTGGATAAGCTGGCGAAGAGCGTCACGCTGTACCTGAACGCGCAGATCCGCGCGGGCGCGCAGTCGGTCATGATTTTCGACACCTGGGGTGGCGTGCTGACCGGGCGTGACTACCAGCAGTTCTCTCTCTACTACATGCACAAGATTATCGATGGCCTGCTGCGTGAAAACGAAGGACGCCGCGTGCCGGTGACGCTGTTTACCAAAGGCGGCGGGCAGTGGCTGGAGGCGATGGCGGCTACAGGCTGCGACGCGCTGGGCCTGGACTGGACAACAGATATTGCCGATGCGCGCCGTCGCGTGGGTGACAAAGTGGCGCTTCAGGGCAACATGGATCCGTCTATGCTGTACGCACAACCCGCGCGCATTGAGGAAGAAGTGGCGACCATTCTGGCTGGTTTCGGTCAGGGCGAGGGGCACGTCTTTAACCTGGGCCACGGTATTCATCAGGATGTGCCGCCAGAACATGCGGGCGCGTTTGTTGAAGCCGTACACCGTTTGTCAGCTCAGTATCATCAATAAGGAAATACCATGGATCTGGCGGAGCTTCGGGAACAACAAAAAGCACTGGCTTCATCGGTGATCCGCGAGGATCGCTTTCTGGTCGATCCGCCGACGTTGATCGGTGGGGCGGATGTCGGCTTCGAAGAGGGCGGCGAAGTCACGCGCGCCGCGATGGTGTTGCTGACCTGGCCTGAACTGGAGCTGGTGGAATACCAGATTGCGCGTATTCCCACCACCATGCCCTATATCCCCGGTTTTCTGTCATTCCGCGAATATCCCGCGCTGCTGGCAGCGTGGGAGCAGCTTTCCCGTAAACCCGATCTGCTTTTCGTCGATGGCCACGGCATTTCCCACCCGCGGCGGCTCGGCGTCGCCAGCCATTTTGGCCTACTGGTGGACGTGCCGACTATCGGCGTGGCGAAAAAGCGCCTGTGCGGCAAGTTCGAGCCGCTGTCTCCCGATCCGGGCGCGCTGGCGCCGCTCGTCGACAAGCAGGAGCAGCTCGGCTGGGTATGGCGGAGCAAAGCGCGCTGTAACCCACTGTTTATCGCCACCGGGTATCGCGTGAGTCAGGACAGCGCACTGGCCTGGGTTCAGCGCTGTACTCGCGGCTACCGTCTGCCGGAACCCACCCGTTGGGCAGATGCAGTGGCATCCCGTCGGCCCGCCTTCCTGCGCTGGCAAGCAATTCAGCCCTGATTCAGGTAAACTGCCGCCCATTAACGTATTCGAGAATTCATCATGTTACAAAACCCGATCCATCTGCGCCTCGAGAAGCTGGAAAGCTGGCAGCACGTGACCTTTATGGCTTGCCTGTGCGAGCGTATGTATCCGAACTACGCTATGTTCTGCCAGCAGACCGAATTTGCTGATGGGCAGCTTTATCGCCGTATTCTCGATCTGATTTGGGAAACGCTGACGGTGAAGGATGCCAAAGTCAACTTCGACAGCCAGCTTGAGAAGTTCGAGGAAGCGATCCCCGTCGCGGAAGATTTCGACATGTACGGCGTTTATCCGGCCATTGACGCCTGCGTGGCGCTGAGCGAGCTGATGCACTCACGTTTGAGTGGCGAAACGCTGGAACACGCGATCGAAGTCAGCAAGACCTCCATCACTACCGTCGCGATGCTGGAAATGACTCAGGCGGGCCGCGAAATGACGGATGAAGAGCTGAAAGAGAACCCAGCGGTAGAGCAGGAATGGGACATCCAATGGGAAATATTCCGACTTCTGGCCGACTGTGAAGAACGCGATATTGAACTAATAAAAGGGCTGCGGGCAGACCTCCGCGAGGCGGGCGAGAGCAATATCGGTATAAATTTTCAGCAATGAAGCCACAAAACGTGATATTCAGTCCGAATTGTCGTGCCTGAAGGCTTCACATCTGCCCCCCGTCTGGTCTACATTTGGAAGGCGAAAAAAAGTGGCTATCGGTGCGTGTATGCAGGAGAGTGCTTTTCAGGCATTTCCGTCGCACTCGATGCTTAGCAAGCGATAAACACATTGTAAGGATAACATATGAACAAGACTCAACTGATTGATGTAATTGCGGACAAGGCTGACCTGTCTAAAGCACAGGCTAAATCTGCCCTGGAATCTACTCTGGCTGCAATTACTGAGTCTCTGAAAGAAGGTGATGCTGTACAACTGGTTGGTTTCGGTACCTTCAAAGTGAACCACCGCGCTGAGCGTACTGGCCGCAACCCGCAGACCGGTAAAGAAATCAAAATCGCCGCGGCTAACGTGCCGGCTTTTGTTTCTGGTAAAGCACTGAAAGACGCCGTTAAGTAAGACCGCGTGCCGGTGAACAGTTTTATCGAAGGGGCGGTTTCGCCCCTTTTGTCCGTCTGGCGCCGTTCGCTGGCGCTGGCCGGTGTGCTGTTGCTCACCGCCTGTAGCCACAACTCTGCATTACCCCCTTTTACTGCCAGCGGCTATGCCGATAACCAGGGCGCGGTGCGCATCTGGCGCAAAGATTCCGATAACGAAACTCACCTGCTTGCGGCCTTCAGCCCGTGGCGCAGCGGGAACACCTCAACCAGCGAATACCGCTGGCAGGGCGATACGCTTTCTCTGATTGAACTCAATATCTACGGTAAACCGCCAGAACACGTTCGCGTGCGTTTTGATGACCATGGCGAGCTCAGCTTTATGCAGCGTGAAGTCGACGGACAGAAGCAGCAGCTCTCTAACGACCAGATAGCGCTGTACCGCTATCAGGCGCAGCAAATCCGTCAGACCAGCGATGCGCTGCGTCAGGGGCGTGTGGTGCTGCGACAGGGACGCTGGCATGCAAATCATACCGTAACGACCTGTGAAGGCGAGACGATGAAGCCCGATTTAGAAGCTCGCGCGATTAATCACATCGAACGACGTCAGAATCACTCTTCGGTAGAAGTCAGCGTGGCGTGGCTGGAAGCGCCGGAAGGGTCACAGCTGCTATTGGTGGCAAATGAAGATTTCTGCACCTGGCAGCCGAAAGAGAAAACCTTTTAACGGACAGAAAAGCCCAGGCCCGGCAAGCATCGCGCCGCCGGGCAATGACGAATTACTTCCCTTGCTCACGCGCAATCGCGCGATAACCAATATCGTTTCGGCTGAAGCTGCCATGCCAGTGAATATCGGCCATTAAGGCATACGCGCGTTTCTGCGCTTCGGCTACTGTTTCACCCAGTGCCGTCACGCACAGTACGCGGCCACCGTTGGTCAGTACGCGATCGTCTTCGGAGAGCGTTGTCCCGGCCTGGAACACTTTCCCGTTCTCTACTTCTTCCAGCGGCAGGCCGTGGATTTCATCTCCGGTGTTGTAGCTTCCCGGATAGCCGCCGGCGGCCATCACCACGCCCAGAGACGGACGCGGATCCCAGCGGGAGGTTTTCTCGTCAAGCTTGCCTTCGCAGGCCGCAAGGCAGAGTTCCACAAGGTCAGACTGCAGGCGCAGCATGATCGGCTGCGTTTCCGGATCGCCAAAGCGGCAGTTAAACTCGATAACCTTCGGATTGCCCGCTTTGTCGATCATCAATCCGGCATACAGGAAGCCGGTATAGGTATTACCTTCTGCCGCCATCCCGCGAACGGTTGGCCAAATGACGCGATCCATGGTGCGTTGATGGACTTCGTCGGTGACGACTGGAGCAGGAGAATACGCGCCCATGCCGCCGGTGTTTGGGCCGGTATCGCCATCGCCCACGCGCTTGTGATCCTGGCTGGTGGCCATCGGCAGCACGTTTTCGCCGTCAACCATGACGATAAAGCTGGCCTCTTCGCCTTCAAGAAACTCTTCAATCACGATACGGTGGCCTGCGTCGCCAAAGGCGTTACCCGCCAGCATGTCGTGCACGGTGGCTTCGGCTTCTTCGAGCGTCATCGCGACAATCACGCCTTTACCCGCAGCCAGACCGTCGGCTTTAATAACAATCGGTGCGCCTTTTTCGCGCAGATAAGCCAGTGCAGGTTCGACTTCGGTAAAATTCTGATACCAAGCGGTTGGGATATTATGGCGCGCCAGAAAATCCTTAGTGAAGGCCTTGGATCCTTCGAGTTGTGCCGCACCCTGAGTCGGACCGAATATGGTCAGGCCCGCTTCGCGGAAGGCATCCACCACGCCAATCACCAGTGGTGCTTCTGGCCCAACGATGGTCAGGCCAATGTCTTCACTTTTGGCGAAGTTGAGCAGCGCAGGAATGTCGGTTGCGCTGATAGCGACGTTTTGCAGCGTCGGCTCAAGCGCCGTTCCCGCGTTGCCCGGAGCAACAAATACCGTATCAACCAGCGGCGACTGGGCCGCTTTCCAGGCCAGCGCGTGCTCGCGCCCGCCGTTACCAATCACTAAAACTTTCATTCTAAGCTCCGGAATTAATGGCGGAAGTGGCGCATGTCGGTGAAGATCATGGCAATGCCGTGCTCGTCGGCCGCGGCAATGACTTCTTCATCGCGAATGGAGCCGCCAGGCTGAATCACGCAGGTCACGCCGACGGCAGCTGCGGCATCAATACCATCGCGGAACGGGAAGAAGGCGTCTGACGCCATCGCCGAACCTTTTACTTCCAGACCTTCGTCGGCGGCTTTGATACCAGCGATTTTGGCGGAATACACGCGGCTCATCTGGCCTGCACCTATGCCAATAGTCATGTTCTCTTTGGCATACACGATGGCGTTCGATTTCACGAATTTCGCCACTTTCCAACAGAACAGCGCATCACGCAGTTCCTGCTCCGTTGGCTGGCGCTGGCTGACAACGCGCAGTTCGCCGGAAGTGACCATGCCCAAATCGCGGTCCTGAACCAGCAGGCCGCCGTTTACGCGTTTGAAGTCGAGGCCCGCAATGCGAGCATCCCATTGGCCGCAGGTCAGCACGCGGACGTTCTGCTTGGTGGCGGTGATCTTCAACGCTTCTTCAGAAGCCGACGGTGCAATAATGACTTCAACAAACTGGCGAGAAACGATCGCTTGTGCGGTTTCGGCATCCAGTTCGCGGTTGAAGGCGATGATCCCGCCGAAAGCAGAGGTTGGATCGGTTTTGTAAGCACGATCGTAGGCATCGAGAATCGTGTTGCTGACAGCCACGCCGCAAGGGTTAGCGTGCTTGACGATGACGCAGGCCGGTTCGCTGAACTCTTTGACGCACTCAAGTGCTGCATCGGTATCAGCTATGTTGTTATAGGAAAGTGCTTTACCCTGAACCTGCTGTGCGGTGGCCACGGAAGCTTCCAGCACGTTCTCTTCTATATAGAAGGCAGCCTGCTGGTGGCTGTTTTCGCCGTAGCGCATATCCTGCTTCTTAATGAAGTTCAGATTCAGGGTACGCGGGAAGCGACCGGCAGGTTCTTTGGTTTCACCGTGATAAGCTGGAACGAGGCTGCCAAAGTAGTTGGCGATCATGCTGTCGTAGGCGGCGGTGTGTTCGAACGCTTTAATTGCCAGGTCGAAGCGGGTGTCGAGGGTGAGTGAACCTTCGTTAGCATCCAGCTCGCTAATAATAGAAGGGTAATCGCTGCTCTTAACCACGATCGCCACATCTTTATGGTTCTTGGCCGCAGAGCGCACCATGGTCGGGCCGCCGATATCGATATTTTCAACGGCATCTTCCAGAGAGCAACCTTCACGCGCGACGGTTTGTGCAAACGGGTAAAGGTTGACGACAACCATATCGATCGGTGCGATCCCATGTTGAGCCATGATCCCGTCATCCTGGCCGCGGCGACCGAGGATCCCACCGTGCACTTTCGGGTGCAGTGTCTTAACGCGTCCATCCATCATTTCCGGAAAACCGGTGTAATCGGAAACTTCAGTAACGGGCAAGCCTTCTTCTGCTAACAGGCGAGCGGTTCCGCCGGTTGAAAGCAGCTCTACGCCACGTGCAGAAAGTGCCTGTGCGAATTCGACGATGCCAGCTTTATCAGAAACGCTGAGTAAAGCACGGCGGACTGGACGACGTTGTTGCATGGTAAATCCCCTGGATTTGACAATTACAGAGAGCGTTAGCTGAATTTTTACTGAAAAAACTCAGCTAACGCCCCTTACGGGGCATCCTTGTTTTAGCGCGGGCATTGTAACGAAAACGTTTGCGCAACGCTCGCACAATTTTGGTCTTTTAATGGTTTGTGGATAACTCTGTGTGTAAATGGGTATAAGGCGGGGTTTTGCTGTGGAATGCAGCAGTCAGTCATTTTTCTGTCATTTAGGTGTTGCGGCGCCTTCAGAACTCCCTATAATGCGCCTCCACTGACTCGGAACAACGGCACACAAGCCGCCGGGTCAGCAGGATTCCTCCGGAAATCCTGACGGAGAAAAGCGAAAATAAA
>DKMD01000017.1 GCA_002470465.1 Pluralibacter sp. UBA7423 | reverse complement strand
ACGGGCGTGGGGTCAGTCCACTTTTACTTTCTGACTCCTGCACGCACTGCCTGCCTCATGCCTGAGACCAGAAAGCCTCAAGCACCCGCCGCCATTCTACGCTGTGCTAAATCACCGGGAAGATAAGTCTGCTGATTTTACGAGCAAGCTCGGAAAGAATCGTAAGGGAAGGATTTTGCGGATAAAAAAACCTCCCACCGGGCGGTGAGAGGCTGGAGATCTTATGCTGCAACCAGGCTGTCGATAGCGGTTTTGGCATCGGTCTGCGCTTTGGTGGCGACTTCTGGCCCGTAAGCGATACCTTCAGCAAACACGAAGTTCACGTCGGTGATGCCGATGAAGCCCAGGAACAGCTTCATGTACGGTGCCAGCAGGTCGGTTGGGGTGTCTTTGTGGATACCGCCACGGCTGGAAACTACTACCGCACGTTTGCCTTTTACCAGACCTTCCGGACCGTTTTCGGTATAGCGGAAGGTCACGCCAGCGCGAGCCACCAGATCGAAATAGTTTTTCAGCTGAGTCGGGATGTTGAAGTTGTACATCGGTGCGGCAATAACGATCACGTCATGCGCCTGCAGTTCGGCAATCAGCTCATCGGAGAGCGCCAGCGCTTCCTGCTGACGTGGCGTCAGTGGTGCATCGCTCGGACGCAGTGCGCCAACCAGTTCACCATCCAGTACCGGGATTGGCTGTGCAGCCAGGTCACGAACGGTAATCTGATCGGCCGGGTGTTTTTCAGCCCACTGATCAACAAAATAGTCGGTCAGCTGACCAGACTGAGAGTACCCTGCCAGAATACTGGATTTGAGAACTAATACTTTGCTCATGGGTGTTTCCTTTTATGAGATTGACGGGCCCGTGCCCTGTTGCTTGTTGACACTCTATTCACAATCCTGTCGCAGGGATAGCGCAATATATCGAAGCCTTCGTTCAAATTTATTGATGAAGGAAAGCGAAGCCCCGATATGGTAATCTGACACAATCAAAACAGAGACACTTTCCCGGCAGTGCGCTGCCCGATAAGACTATGACAGAACAACATAAACTGACTTTTTCTCAGCTGCATGAACGACTCGACGGCCTGATGCTACGCGACAAAACGCGCTTCGCCCGCCGTCTGCATGGCGTGAAGAAGGTTAAAAATCCTGAATCACAGCAGGCCATTTTGCAGGAGATGGCGCAGGAGATCGCCCAGGCCGCAGGGAAAGTCCTGCTGCGCGAAGCGGCGCGCCCTTTGATTACCTATCCGGAAAACCTGCCGGTCAGCCAGAAAAAGCAGGATATTTTCAACGCCATTTGCGATAACCAGGTGGTGATTGTGGCGGGGGAAACCGGTTCGGGAAAAACCACCCAGCTGCCGAAAATCTGTATGGAGCTGGGCCGCGGGCTGAAGGGGCTGATTGGTCACACCCAGCCGCGTCGACTGGCGGCGCGAACCGTTGCTAACCGTATTGCTGAAGAGCTACAAACCGAGCCGGGCGGCTGCATTGGCTATAAGGTCCGCTTCAGCGACCACGTCAGCGATAACACGATGGTTAAGCTGATGACAGACGGGATCCTGCTGGCGGAAATCCAGCAGGATCGCCTGCTGATGCAGTACGACACCATCATCATCGATGAAGCTCACGAGCGTAGCCTGAACATTGATTTCCTGCTCGGCTACCTGCGCGAACTGCTGCCAAAACGTCCGGATCTGAAGATTATTATTACCTCGGCAACCATCGACCCGGAGCGTTTCTCAAAACATTTCAATAACGCACCGATAATTGAGGTTTCCGGGCGTACCTTCCCGGTGGAAGTACGCTACCGTCCGATAGTTGAAGAGGCGGATGACACGGAACGCGATCAGCTGCAGGCCATTTTCGATGCGGTGGATGAGCTGGGGCAGGAAAGTCCGGGCGATATCCTGATCTTTATGAGCGGCGAGCGAGAGATTCGTGATACCGCTGATGCGCTGAGCAAGCGCGATCTGCGCCATACCGAGATTCTGCCGCTTTACGCGCGCCTGTCGAACAGCGAGCAGAACCGCGTGTTCCAGTCACACAGTGGAAGGCGGATCGTGCTGGCAACCAACGTCGCCGAAACCTCGCTCACCGTGCCGGGTATTAAATACGTGATCGACCCGGGTACCGCACGCATCAGCCGCTACAGCTATCGCACCAAGGTACAGCGGTTGCCGATTGAGCCAGTTTCTCAGGCCTCCGCTAACCAGCGTAAAGGGCGCTGCGGGCGCGTCTCCGAAGGGATCTGTATTCGACTCTATTCGGAAGATGATTTCCTGTCGCGTCCGGAATTTACCGATCCGGAAATTCTGCGCACTAACCTGGCGTCGGTTATTTTGCAGATGACTTCGCTGGGGCTCGGCGATATTGGCGCATTCCCGTTCGTGGAAGCGCCGGATAAGCGCAATATCCAGGACGGCGTGCGTCTGCTGGAAGAGCTGGGCGCTATTACCACTGACGAACAGCAAACCGTTTATAAATTGACGACCATGGGTCGCCAGCTTGCCCAACTGCCGGTCGATCCGCGCCTGGCACGCATGGTGCTGGAAGCACAGAAACACGGCTGTGTGCGTGAGGCGATGATTATCACCTCCGCGCTGTCGATTCAGGATCCGCGCGAGCGTCCGATGGACAAGCAGCAGGCCTCTGATGAAAAACATCGCCGCTTCCACGACAAAGAGTCGGATTTCCTGGCGTTTGTGAACCTGTGGAACTACCTCGGCGAGCAGCAAAAAGCGCTGTCGTCGAACCAGTTCCGACGCCTGTGCCGCACGGATTACCTCAACTACCTGCGCGTGCGCGAGTGGCAGGATATCTACACTCAGCTTCGCCAGGTGGTGAAAGAGCTGGGTATCCCGGTGAACAGCGAACCGGCCGAATACCGCGAAATTCATATCGCTCTTTTGACGGGGCTGCTTTCCCACATCGGCATGAAAGATACCGATAAGCAGGAATTTACCGGCGCGCGTAACGCCCGATTCTCCATTTTCCCGGGCTCCGGCTTATTCAAAAAGCCGCCTAAGTGGACGATGGTGGCTGAACTGGTGGAAACCAGCCGCCTTTGGGGGCGCATTGCCGCACGCATCGATCCGGAATGGGTCGAGCCGGTGGCGCAGCACCTGATTAAGCGCTCATACAGCGAACCGCACTGGGAACGCTCACAGGGGGCGGTGATGGCGACGGAGAAAGTGACCGTCTACGGTCTGCCTGTCGTGGCGGCACGTAAGGTGAACTACAGCCAGATTGATCCGGCGCTGTGCCGTGAGCTGTTTATCCGCCATGCGCTGGTGGAAGGTGACTGGCAGACGCGTCACCCGTTCTTCCGCGACAACAACAGACTGCGCACCGAAATCGAAGAGCTGGAGCACAAATCCCGCCGCCGCGACATCCTGGTGGACGACGATTCGTTGTTTGAGTTTTACGATCAGCGCATCAGCCATGAAGTGATTTCCGCCCGCCATTTCGACAGCTGGTGGAAGAAGGCCAGCCGTGAAACGCCGGATCTGCTCAGCTTTGAAAAGAGCATGCTGATCAAAGAGGGGGCGGAGAGCGTCAGCAAGCTCGACTACCCGAATTTCTGGCATCAGGGCAACCTGAAGCTGTGCCTGAGCTATCAGTTCGAGCCGGGCGCCGATGCCGATGGCGTCACGGTGCATATTCCGCTGCCGCTGCTGAATCAGGTGGAGGAAGCCGGTTTTGAATGGCAGATTCCGGGTCTGCGACGCGAACTGCTGATTGCGCTTATTAAATCGCTGCCGAAACCCGTGCGCCGCAACTTTGTGCCAGCACCGAACTACGCCGAAGCATTACTGGGCCGCGTTACGCCGCTGGAACTGCCGCTGCTGGATGCCATGGAGCGGGAGCTGCGCCGCATGAGCGGTGTCACTATCGACCGTGAGGACTGGCACTGGGATCAGGTGCCCGATCACCTTAAAATGACCTTCCGCGTCGTCGATGACAAAAACAAGAAGCTTCAGGAAGGGCGAGACCTGACGGCGTTGAAAGACGCGCTTAAAGGTAAAGTGCAGGAGACGCTTTCCGCCGTAGCGGACGACGGTATCGAGCAGAGTGGTTTGCACCTGTGGAGCTTCGGTACGCTTGCCGAAAGCTATGAGCAGAAGCGCGGTAACTACAAAGTGAAGGCCTGGCCGGCGCTGGTGGATGAGCGTGACAGCGTTGCCATTAAGCTGTTTGATAATCCGCTGGAGCAGCAGCAGGCGATGTGGCGTGGTTTACGCCGCCTGTTGCTGCTGAACATTCCTTCGCCGATCAAATATTTACACGAAAAGCTGCCGAACAAAGCCAAGCTCGGTCTCTATTTTAACCCGTACGGCAAAGTGCTGGATTTGATTGATGACTGCATCTCCTGCGGCGTGGACAAGCTGATTCACGAGGCGGGCGGTCCGGTGTGGACGGAAGAGAACTTCGCGAAGCTGCACGAGAAAGTGCGCGCAGAGCTGAACGATACCGTGGTTGAGATTGCTAAACAGGTGGAGCAGATCCTGACCGCCGTCTTCAACATCAACAAGCGGCTTAAAGGGCGCGTGGATATGACCATGGCGCTTGGCCTTTCAGACGTGAAAGCGCAGATGGCGGGGCTGGTGTACCGTGGGTTTGTCACCGGTAACGGTTTTAAGCGGCTGGGTGATACGCTACGTTATCTCAACGCGATTGAGAAACGACTGGAAAAACTGGCTGTCGATCCCCACCGCGATCGCGCAAATATGCTGAAAGTGGAAAGCGTACAGCAGGTGTGGCAGCAGTGGCTGAACAAGCTACCGCCGGGGCGTCGGGATGACGACGACGTGAAGGAGATTCGCTGGATGATCGAGGAGCTGCGCGTCAGCTATTTTGCGCAGCAGCTCGGCACGCCGTATCCGATTTCCGACAAGCGTATTTTGCAGGCGATGGAGCAGATTTCTGGTTAAAAACCATGCCCGGTGGTGCTGCGCTTACCGGGCCTATGGAAGAAAATGTAGGCCGGGTAAGGCGTAGCCGCCACCCGGCTGATTATCGTTCCATAATTGCCAGCGTAAACCCATCCCAGCCTTTTACGCCCACGGTTTGCAGCGCCGTGCAGGTCAGGCGCGGATTATTGCCCATCATCTCGATGAATTTCCGCACGCCCTGAACGCTTTTATCAGAGCTTGCAGGATGGGTGACTTCGCCTTCGCGCACCACGTTATCGCCGACGATCAGCGTCCCCGACCGTGAAAAACGCAGCGCCCATTCCAGATAATGTGGGTTATTGGGCTTATCGGCGTCGATAAAGATCAGATCAAACGTGGTTGCCGGATCCAGCGCCGCCAGTGATTCCAGCGCCGGCCCTTCAATCACCTCCACCTTGTGCGCCACGCCTGCGCTTTGCAGATTCTGGCGGGCGACGGCGGCGTGATGCGGGCTGAATTCAAGCGTCGTTAGCCTGCCATTCTCGGGAAGCTCTCTGGCCATCCAGATTGTGCTGTATCCGCCGAGGGTGCCAATTTCCAGAATGCTTCTGGCGCCTGTCATCCTTACAAACAGCGCCAGCAGCTGTCCCTGATTGGCTGCCACGTCAATAGCGGGCAGGCCAGCCTTGTGGTTGTTCTCAAGCACGCTTTCCAGGACAGGATCGGCAGGCAGGAGCGCGTTGATCAAATAGTTATCGACAGCAGACCACGATTTTTGCATCTCTGAGCCTCACAGTGAGCGTCACCCTGACAGAGAAGACCAGCCGCCTCCCAGCGACCGGTAAAGATCGATTTGTGCCAGCAGCAGGTTGTTTTTCACCTGCACTACGCTCAGCTGCGTGGAAAACAGCGTACGCTGAGCGTCGAGCACGTCCAGGTAGGACGAATAGCCGTTGCGGTAGCGGTTTTGCGCGATGCGCAGCGTCTCTTCCGCCACCTGTTGCTGCTCTTGCAGGGCTTCCAGCTGTTCGCCGTAGCGGGTGATGGCGTCGAGGCTGTCGTTGACTTCGCTGAAGGCGCTCCGCACCGTTTTTTCATAGCTGTAAAGTGCCTGATTGCGCTGGGACATCGACACGTCCACCTGTGCATTCAGCGCCTGTCGGTTCAACAGCGGGGCGAGAATGCTGCCGCCGACGCTCCAAAGGCGCAGCGGATTATCGAGTAACCCCGACAGCGCATCGTCCTGATAGCTGCCGCTGGCGGTCAGGCTGAGGGAAGGCAACAGCTGTGCCTTTGATGAGGCGAGCGTTTCGTCAGCGGCCAGCAGCGTCCGTTCGGCCTGCACGATATCCGGGCGGCGGTTCAGCAGCGTGGACGGCAGTTGTGACGGGGCAGCCAGCGGCGTGAGCGTGGCAAACGTCTGGCGTTCCACCCTTGCCGGATTCTGGCCGAGCAGCGCGCTCAGCGCGTTTTCCTGCTGCGCTATCTGGTGCTTCACCTGTGGCACCTGGGCGCGCGTCCCGCGTAGTTCAGAGTCGGCCTGCATCAGCTCCAGTCGGGAGGTATATCCCGTTTCGTACTGCCGTTTTGCAAGGCGGTAAGCTTCTTCGCGAGATTTCAGTGTGTCCTCAGTGACCCTAAGCTGTTCGTCGAGCGACAGCAGGGTGACGTAACCTGCCGCTACGCTTGAAGCGACGGTCAGCTCGGCAGCGGAAGCCGCTGCTTTTTGCGCGTCAAGCGAGGCTTCAGCTGCTCGTGATGCGGCGCGATTCGCTCCCCACAGGTCCACATCATAGGTTGCGGTCAGGCTGCCTTTATAAAGCGTGCTGTGGATGGGTAAGCCCGTTGCTGCTGACTGAGCCCGCGCCCGGGTGCCGCTCAGCCCGGCATCGACGGAAGGGAACAGTGCGCCTTCCGTTGCATAAGCGCGAGCCTGATATTCATTCACGCGTTCCCGGGCAATCAGCACGTCGCTGTTATAGCGCAACGCCTGCTCAACGTACTGATTCAGCTGGCTGTCGTGAAAATTACGCCACCACACGCTCTCCGCCGGGCTTGCCGGACCCACGCTCTGCCGCCATGCGCCCGGAATTTGCAGGTGCGAGTCGGCTTTCTGAACAGCAACGGAGTGACATCCCGCCAGCAGCAGCGCGGCGGCAAGAGAGGATAAGCGCCTCATTTCTGTGCCTCACGGGTATCAATCGTCACCTGCACCGACATGCCTGGCCGCAGGCGTTCGGCGTTTTTCTGCCCCTCATCAACCGTAATGCGCACCGGAATACGCTGGGCGATTTTCACGAAGTTGCCGGTGGCGTTATCCGGAGAAATGGCACTGAACTCGACGCCGGTCGCCGGGGAGATGCTCTGGACCTTGCCGTGGAATTTTTCGTTATTGAGCGCATCAACGGTGAATGTCGCAGTCTGGCCAACCTTCAGCTCTGCAAGCTGTGTCTCTTTGATGTTGGCTATCACCCAGTGCTGCGGTGGCACAAGCGTGGTGAGATGCGTTCCGGCGGTGACGTAGGCGCCAAGACGCACGCTGATTTGCCCCAGTTGGCCGTCACGCGGCGCGATGATGCGGGTATTTTGCAGATCGATCTGCGCCAGCTCCAGTGAGGCTTCAGCATTGGTCACATCCGCTTCCAGCGAGGCACGGTTGACGATGGTTGACTGTAGATCCTGTCGGGACATCTCAAGCGTGGCGTTCGCCTGGGCGATATTGGCGTTGCCTTGCGCGGCGCTGGCAAGTGCTGCATCACGTTCGCGTATGGAGAGTGAACCGTCAGCGGTCAGCTCCTTCACGCGCTTCAGGTCTGCCTGCGACTTCAGGTTTTGCGCTCTGGCGTTTTCGAGCGCGGCGGCGTTGCGGGCAATGGCCGCTTCGGCGCTTTTTCGCTGCTGCAGGTTGTTGTTCAGCGCGGCTTTTTTCATGGCAAGCTGGGCCTGCGCCTGATGCACCCGCTGGCGGTAAATGCGGTCATCAATCTGGATAAGCACATTGCCTGACTTTACCTGGTCAAAATCTTTCACCTTCACGTCGGTGATGTAGCCATTGACCTGCGGGCTGATAAAGGTGGTCATGCCACGCACGTAGGCGTTATCGGTAAACTGGCTGTGGCGAGTGAACGGCGGCAGCTGCCAGGCGTAAAGAATGACCAGAACGCCGACCAGCCCGATGGCCGCAGCGGTAAACACAGAAACGATGCGCAGATTGTTGCGCGTGTGGGCCTGCTCGCTGGCGGCATCCTGCTGACTCATAACAACTCCCGTATAGCGGACATATTTATTTGTTTCCCGTCGCTTTTTTTAGCGCTAAATGTGCGGTGATACGCAGGCGCAACAGACGCCAGGCAATCCAGATTAGCGTCATGCCCGCAATGCAGGCGGTCAGCAGGTAAGTATCGTTGTAGGCCAGAATGTTGGCCTCCAGCGTGCTGACGGTCTGGAGCTGCGTCAGCGCCTGAGTGCCGAGCAGGGCGCTGTCGCCAATCTGGCTCTGAAAAAGCTGCGTATATTGCTGGATGCGCTCGGTCACCAGCGGGTTCAACGTTGTCAGCTGTTCTGCTATCAGCGCTGAGTGATATTTTTCCCGCCAGGTCTGGAAGGTGCCGAGGATCGCCGACCCCAGCAGGCCGCCGATGTTCTGGCTCATGCCAAACAGCACGGAAAAGCTGACCAGATTGCGCGGGTCGGCAATTACGCCGCCGATCCCGGCAAGCATGGAAGGGGCGAGGAAGAACGCGCTGGCGAAGCCCAACAGAAACTGACTGACCATCAGCTGTGCGGGGCGAGTAAGGCTGCTGGACTGGCTGTCCATCAGCGAGGCAACGATCATCAGCGCCAGCGAAATAACAATCGGCAACGCCAGCCGCTGCGGCTTGAGGGTCAGACAGCTGGCGACAATCCCACAGGCGATCCCGGCAAAAATCGACCACGCCAGCGGGATCATCTGCTCGTTTTGCAGCCCGACATACTGCAGCCAGCCGATAACGCCGGTGTTCTGCTCCGCCAACACAATGCGGATCAGCAGCATAATCAGCCCCAGGCGCAGAATACTCCCGCTGGAGAGCCAGCGGGTGTTGAGGAGCGGGTTGCTGCGGTTATGTTCAAAGACGATGGCGCTGATGATAAGCACTGTGGCGAGGGCGAGCGACCAGCCAATCCACGGCGCCTCAAACCACCAGTCAAGACGCCCCAGAGAGAGCACCGCGCACAGCAACGCCATGCCGGGAGCGAGCAGGAAAAACGTCACAAAATCTTTCTTTTCGAACACTTTTTTGCGATCGCTCGGCGGCAGCTTCAGGGCGATAACGCAGGCAAGACAAATCAGCGCCAGCCCCAGCTCAAAGAAATAGAGGCCGCGCCACTCGTCGAGCTGCAACAGTTCGGTAGAAAACAGGCGGGCAAGGGGGATCGCCAGCGATGAACCGGTGATGCCGATGGTCAGCCCCTTAAGGCGGTGACGCGCAGGCCAGGCCTGAATCTGGTAGTAAATCCCCAGCGAACTGAGCGCCGCGGCGACCATGCCGTGTGCCGCACGCACCATCAGGGCGCTGCTCAAATCGTTGACGAAAAGGTGGAAGAAGGTGACCAGCACGTACAGCACCAGAAACCCTTCGGTAAAGGCGCGCAGCCCGAACTGCTGGCGAAACTTCACCAGCAGCAGGTTGATGGAGACGTTGGTCATCACGTAAACCGCAGGAAGCCAGGCGATTTCCGTTGACCAGGCGGCAAACGTACCTTGCAAATTTTGCAGGTTAGCCGTCACAACGGCGTTGCCCAACGCACCGGTCAGGCAAACCAACAGACCGACAATCCCGTACGCGATACGTTTGGGGATGGGGTGTTCCGGCGTGGAAGGGGAACCGAGCAGGGCGGGCTTCTCATGGGGTGCCCAGTCGTGTGGCGCGTACGGGTCGCGTTTCGGCAGGCGCATCTTATCCCTCAGACCTTGCGGAAAATACATTCAAACCGTTAATCGTTAGTGTGCTAATGATTGTAGTCCTGTTACAAAACATTACTCAAGTGAATCGGTTAATACTGTCACAAAAACACCCTGAATAAAAAGAGCCAATCACCGCGCAGAGACAAAGCAACAGGCTCGCTTTCGGAGCCCTCTGCTGTCATCATCCGGCCAGGACGTTACCCTGACCGCTGACATACGAAAGAAGGGAGTATTATGCTGACCACCTTTCCACACCTGACTGATGCAACTCTGCAGGCCGCTAACTGCGTGGGTGAATGGCTGGCGCAAAACGATTATTCTGCGCCGCCAGTAAACGCTGAGGCGGATCTTGTGGTGCTCACAGGCAATGCGGTTATCCCGACGATTGACGCCGCGTGTCGCCTGGCCGCAGAGAACCGGACCCTGCTTATCAGCGGCGGCATCGGTCACTCAACCACGTTCCTGTATGCCGCCGTTGCCCGTCATCCGCGCTACAACACGCTGCGTACCACAGGGCGGGCAGAAGCGGCCATTCTTGCCGATATCGCGCATCGGTTCTGGAATATTCCCCGTGAGCGTATTGTTGTAGAAGATCGTTCGACTAACTGTGGCGAAAATGCCCGTTTTACGCGCGACGTTATGCAGTCATGCGGAATCGGGAGTCGCCACGCTATTGTTGTGCAGGATCCGACCATGCAGCGTCGCACTATGGCGACGTTTTCCCATGTCTGGCAGGACGATGCCAGCGCGCCACAGTGGCACAGCTATCCGGGCTATTTGCCCGTGCTGCGTAACGGCGAAACAGGCCTGACCTTTACCGATGAAGCGGAGAACGTCTGGCCCGTCGAGCGTTATTTGTCGCTGATCCTTGGCGAACTGCCGCGTATTCAGGACGATGAAAACGGCTACGGCCCGCGCGGAAAAGGCTTTATCGCACATGTTGACCTGCCTGAAAGCGTGCTGAGCGCCTGGCAGCACCTGCGCGACGATGCGCTGCTGCGTGAAGCGTTAGCCAGCCGTTCTCTTCTGTAACGTCTTATGCGTATGCCCGTTTGCGAGCCGCCGTGCTCAAACGGGCACTTCTTGTTAACGCGATGTTGCTGCTGAATCGCGTTCAGCCCGCCACTTTTATGAGATATCTCACAGATTCAGGATCATAGCGTTGGACCCTCGCCGCTGCATTTGGATATTTAACAATAAATTCACTTGTTAAAAACGATGCATTTACAGGAGCAGCGCATGACAGCACCCGTTCAACACCCTATGTATATCGACGGCCAGTTTGTGACCTGGCAAGGCGACGCCTGGATTGACGTGGTTAATCCCTCAACCGAAGCGCTGATCTCCCGTATTCCGGATGGCTCCGCCAAAGAAGCGCAGCAGGCCATTGAGGCGGCTGAACGCGCGCAACTCGCGTGGGAAGCGCTTCCGGCTATTCAGCGTGCGGGCTGGCTGAGGAAAATTGCGCAAGGTATTCGCGATCGAGCGGACGAAATCAGCGCCCTTATCGTCGCGGAAGGCGGTAAAATTCAGCAGCTGGCAGAAGTGGAAGTGGCTTTTACTGCCGACTATCTCGACTACATGTCCGAATGGGCGCGCCGCTACGAAGGCGAAATTTTGCAAAGCGACCGTCCGGGGGAGAATATTTTTGTCTTCAAGCGGGCGCTGGGCGTCACCACCGGCATTCTGCCGTGGAACTTCCCGTTCTTCCTGATTGCCCGCAAGCTTGCTCCGGCGCTGATTACCGGTAACACCATCGTCATTAAGCCAAGCGAATTTACGCCGAACAATGCCATCGCCTTTGCGCAAATTGTACATGAGATTGGTCTGCCAAAAGGTGTATTCAACCTGGTGCTGGGCCGCGGTGAAACGGTTGGGCAGGAGCTGGCGGGGAACCCGAAAGTCGCGATGGTCAGCATGACGGGCAGCGTCGGCGCGGGCGAAAAAATCATGGCGGCGGCGGCAAAAAATATCACCAAAGTGTGCCTGGAACTGGGCGGAAAAGCCCCGGCGATCGTGCTCGACGATGCCGATCTTGAGCTGGCGGTGAAAGCCATTGTGGATTCCCGCGTGATCAACACCGGGCAGGTATGCAACTGCGCCGAGCGTGTTTATGTCCAGAAGGGCATTTACGATCGCTTCGTCAATCGTCTGGGTGAGGCGATGAAAGCGGTACAGTTCGGTGACCCGGCGCAGCGTACCGATATTGCGATGGGCCCGCTTATCAACGCCGCTGCGCTTGAGCGCGTAGAGCAGAAAGTGGCGAAAGCGGTTGAGCAGGGCGCCAGAGTCGCCATTGGCGGCAAAACGCCGGAGGGCAAAGGCTATTTCTACCCGCCAACGCTGCTGCTGAACGTGCGCCAGGAGATGAGCATCATGCATGAGGAAACGTTCGGCCCGGTGCTGCCGGTGGTGGCGTTCGATACGCTTGAAGAGGCCCTGAAGATGGCGAACGACAGCGAATATGGCCTCACCTCTTCGGTCTACACCCAGGATTTGAATAAAGCGATGAAGGCCATCAAAGGGCTGAAGTTCGGTGAAACCTATATCAACCGCGAGAACTTTGAGGCGATGCAGGGCTTTCATGCGGGCTGGCGCAAATCCGGCATCGGCGGCGCCGATGGTCGCCACGGGCTGGAGGAGTATTTGCAGACGCAGGTGGTTTATTTGCAGTCGTAATTTTTAAGAGCGCCGGGTGGCGCTGACGCTTACCCGGCCTGTGAGACTGGCATAAATGTCATTTTCTGGGCAGGTCGGGTAAGGCATCGCCGCCACCCGACAAAAAGGGCTACGCTGTGCTACAACTTAGGGCGACTCTCTCCATGACGAGGTACGCCCATGACTGAAAAAGTGAATGCCCAATGCCACTGTGGCGCGGTGAAGTTTACGGTTGAGCTGGCGGACGGATTTAACACGATCCGCCGCTGCAATTGCTCTTTCTGTCGGATGCGCGGGGCGGTAGTGGTCTCCGCGCCTCTCTCCGGGATCCACATTACCCACGGCAAAGAAAAGCTGGCCGAATACCGCTTCAATACCCGCACTGCCGCCCACTATTTTTGTTCGGTCTGCGGGATTTATACCTTCCATCAGCGTCGATCCAACCCTGACCAGTATGGGGTGAACGTTGCCTGCATTGAGAATGTGTCGCCGTTTGATTTCAGCGAAGTAACCGTAGCCGATGGGGTTCATCATCCTTCTGATGGCGGTGGCGGGGTGGCCGGGATCTTACGCTATACGCCAACAAAACCCGCATGAGAGCGGGCGTTGTGGCCTTTATCTGAAAGTCGCTATCAGGCCTGGCTTTCTGACATTCTGTCACGGACATGTTGCTATGATGCTTTTTTAACGAGGTGATTATGGCAACGACTAAAAACTGGTCCCCGGAGCTTGAAGGTCTGCGCGGCGCGGCGTCGCTGTGGGTATTTCTCGGGCATATTGCGCTACTGGTGAACTGCAAGATACCGATTATTGCGGTGCCCAAGCTGGGCGTCGATCTGTTTATTTTGCTGTCCGGCTATCTGATGACCAAAAATTATATTGAGCGTCAGACGAAAGAACCGTGGGGGCAATGGCAGACCATCAAAACCTTCTGGCTGCGGCGCTATTTCCGTATTGCGCCGCTCTATTATGTGCTGCTGTTTGTTGCGCTGCTGGCCGGGCATTATCTTGGCGATATGCGTGAAATTATTGCGGGCGCCTTTCCCTCGACGGCCACCGAAACGTCGCGCTACAGCGACATCTCCTTCTTCAACGTGCTGGCGCACCTGACCTTTACGTTTGGCGATCTGCCGCAATATGCCTACAACACCGCGCTGCCGGACTGGAGCATCGGGCTTGAGATGCAGTATTACGTCCTGTTCCCGTTCATCATGCTGTTGACGCTCCGTTTGGGCTTTGCCCTGGCGATGGTCACCCTGATGATTTTTGTGCTTGCCGGGCGTTATCTGTTGCCCGATCTGTATACCGCGTTCCCGATGCCGTCGATGATCCTGATTAAGCTGCATATTTTCATTGCGGGCATGCTGGTGGCAGAGGCGGTCAGGCAGCGCCGCATTTTGTTTATTGCGCTTGCCCTGCTGGCTCCGGTGGTCAGCGCCATGATGAATATCCGTATGGACAGCATGCAGGTCTTTATTGAGGCGCTGATGATTCTGGGCATGACGGGCGTGTTGTGGCCGTGGCAGCAGCAAAATCTGATGCAACGCCTGTTCAGCGTGTTACGCGCCGTGCTGTGCCATCGCTTTTTCACCTGGCTTGGCGACGTCTCATATTCGGTTTATCTGCTGCACCTGCTGGTGGTGATGCCAGTGATTGGCCTGCTGCTCAAATATGCACACCTGGCAACGCACGGCAGCGGGGTGCGCTATCTGATTACCATCGGATTATGTTTCCCGGTCGTGTATCTCTTCGCCACCGTATTACATCGGGTTATTGAAATGCGCGGTATCGCGTTCGGGAAAAGGGTGATCCAGAACGGAAATAAAGCGGAAAAAGCGCTTAACCTGCCCTGAAATAAGAAAGGCATAAGGACAGCCTTATGCCTTTTCGCTTTATTCCTGCCTGCTTACAGCTTGACGAATTTTTCCAGCACGCGAATCAGCTGAGTCACAAAACCGTATTCGTTGTCATACCACGATACGGTTTTCACCAGCTGCAAATCGCCGACTTCGGTGATTTCAGTCTGAGTGGCATCGTACACTGAACCAAAATGACTGCCGATCACGTCGCCTGAGACAATTTCCTCTTCGGTATAGCCAAACGATTCATTGCCTTCGGCGGCCTTTTTCAGTGCCGCATTGACCTCATCCGCCGTGACTTTTTTACCCAGAATGGAGACCAGCTCCGTTACCGATCCTGTTTTCACCGGCACGCGCTGCGCATGGCCTTTCAGCTTGCCGCTCAGGGCGGGGATCACCAGACCAATCGCCTTCGCCGCGCCGGTGGTGTGCGGAATAATGTTTTCAGCCGCCGCGCGGGAGGCGCGTAAATCTTTTCCTCTTGGCCCGTCCACCAGCGCCTGGGTGCCGGTATACGCATGAATGGTGGTCATGGTGCCGACTTTGATTTCAAACGCGTCGTGCAGCGCTTTTGCCATTGGGGCGAGGCAGTTGGTGGTGCAGGATGCCACCGAAATTATGGTGTCGTTTGCATCGAGGGTATCGTCGTTGACGTTAAAAACGATGGTTTTCATGTCGCCTGCGGGGGCGGAAATCAGCACTTTTTTTGCACCTGCATCGAGATGCGCTTTGGCTTTGTCCGTGGCGGTGTAGAACCCGGTGCATTCAATCACGTACTCCACGCCTGCCGTTTTCCACGGGATCTGGCTGGCATCCTTCTGCGCATAAACTGCGATTTTTTTGCCGTCGACGATTAGCGCATCCTCCGTATGGTCCACGCTCCACGGAAAAGGGCCGTAGTTGGAGTCATGCTTCAGCAGGTACGCCAGCACCCTGGGCGACGTTAAATCGTTAATCGCCACCACTTCCTGCGTACTTTTGACTTCCAGCAGGCGGCGAAGTACCAGGCGTCCGATACGTCCAAAACCGTTAATGCCAATCTTACTCATTCATCTTCTCCTGTCGGGGTTGTCTTAATCGTCAATAAACTCCTCCAGGCTTAGACCAGTTGCTCTGCCAGGGCAACTGAACAACCGCAAATGGGCGTTAACAGTATGAAAATAGATACAGAAAAGTTAATGAATTTTTCAGGCAAGGCCGCTATGGTAGCGCTTTCATCTTCTTTCCGGAAATCAATAACGATGCGGGATAAATATTCTGGTCTGCAAATAGGCATTCACTGGCTGGTTTTTTTGCTGGTCATCGGCGCGTATTGCGCCATGGAGCTGAGGGGCTTCTTTCCACGGACTTACCGTCCGTACTTTAATATGGTGCACGTCTCCTGCGGCATCTCGATTCTGGTGCTGATGGTGGCGCGCCTGCTGGTGCGGCTGAAGCACAAATCGCCACCGATTGTGCCTAAGCCAAAACCGTGGATGACCGGAATGGCGCATCTGGGGCATCTGGTGATTTATCTGCTGTTCATTATTTTGCCGATTATCGGTCTGGTGATGATGTACAACCGAGGCAACCCATGGATTGCGTTTGGCATCACCATGCCGCACGCAGCGGAGGCCAATTTTGATCTGGCGGATAATCTCAAGGAATACCACGTGTGGCTGGCGAATTTTGGCTATTACGTGATTGGTCTGCACGCGCTGGCATCATTGATGCATCACTATTTCTGGAAGGACAATACGTTGCTGCGCATGATGCCGCGTAAGAAGTAACAGCAAGGTTGGGCGGTGTTGCGCTTGCCCGACCTGCTACCACAATATGCATTTGCAGGCCGGGTCAGGCGCTGGCCGCAGCCCGGCAAACGGAATTAGCTGCCCGGCATCGACTTACGAATCGCGCTCAGCAGGGTTTGGGCACCGCTCGACAGCGGTGAATCCACCCGGGTTAAAATCCCGATAGGTTCGCCCACACCCTGATTCGGCACCGGCAGCGCCGCCAGCGTGCCGCGGCGTAAATCATCTTTCACCGCGCCCGATGGCACAAACCACACGTAGTCAAAATCCACCGTCAGCTGGCGCGACAGCGAAGCCGACAGCGTTTCAATACAGCCTGAAGGAATTTTACAGCCCTGGCTCAGCACCAAAGCTTCGGCGTTCTGTCGTGGAACGGTGCCTTTCGGCGATACCACCACCGGCCACTCCATCACTTTGCTGAGCGTGACGGTTTCCTGCAAAAGAGG
Organism: Pluralibacter sp. UBA7423; assembly: GCA_002470465.1. Lineage (GTDB taxonomy): Bacteria > Pseudomonadota > Gammaproteobacteria > Enterobacterales > Enterobacteriaceae > Scandinavium. The sequence goes on along the minus strand of DKMD01000017.1, from coordinate 277,463 downwards.
GTGGTTCGGACGGACAACCAGCTTGAGCGACTCGAGGAACAGCAGTTCGTAGTTGAGGCCGCTCATCAGCTCCGGGTCGGACATGCGCCCAATCCCCAGATCAATCTCACCTGATTTCAGCCCCGCCAGCAGCATGGTGTTATTCATGGTGGCAACCTGGAGCGTGATGTCTTTTTGCTGCTGATGGAACGGGCCTATCACTGCGGGAAGAATGCCGAGCGCGGCGGTTGGCAACGCACCAACCCGCACTACGTCACCGCTGAGGCCTTCTTTGCGGCTTAAGGCCTGCCCGGCGGTGTTCAACGCATCGAGCACTTTTACCGCGTGGGTCAGAAACTGTTCGCCGACCAGCGTCAGCTGCGCACCTAAACGCCCGCGATCGAACAGGCGCGTGCCGGTCAGCTGCTCCAGCTCGTTGAGAGTTTTAGAGAGCGCAGGCTGGCTAAGGTTGAGGGTTTCTGCCGCGCGCCCCAGCGTTCCCTGTTGAGCGACGGCGACGAAGGTATGCAAATGGCGCAAGCGAATGCGCTGACTGAAGAGACCGTTTTTTTCCATAACCGGATGTTAAAGAGAGTCAGAGATCGCAATCAAGACAACTTGTTTAAATTTGATAACTTGCTAGCAAAATATCATTAACATTTGTCCGGGCAGGGTGACGGTGAGTTATGGAAACAGCAGAAAAGACGACCCACGGCATAAGGGCATTGGACTAAAAGCGCATCAGAGATCGGAGAATACCGTTTTCGCTTCGCCCTGAAGGTGGATGGTAACGCGACAGACGACTTCATTGCCACGTGGTTTGCGCTGGCCGACAGAGGTTATCCGCGATCACAATTCAGAAATTCTTCCTACCGGGCGGAAAAGGCTTATGTACACTCCAGGTAATATTCACTGGAGACATGACATCATGGCGAACACCATCACGGCTGATGAGATTCGGGAAAACTTTTCGCAGGCTATGTCAGCGATGTACCAGCAGGAAGTTCCACAGTACGGCACGCTGCTGGAACTGGTGGCGGATGTGAACCTGGCAGTGCTTGAGAACCATCCTCAGCTACATGAACAACTGGCGAACGCCGATGAACTGGCGCGTCTGAACGTTGAGCGCCACGGCGCGATCCGAGTAGGGTCAGCCGAGGAACTGGCAACACTGCGCCGCATGTTTGCCGTGATGGGGATGTATCCCGTCAGCTATTACGATCTCTCGCAGGCGGGCGTGCCGGTGCATTCCACCGCGTTTCGTCCGGTGGAGGATGCTGCGCTGGCCCGCAATCCATTCCGCGTCTTTACCTCATTGCTTCGTCTGGAGCTGATCGAAAACGTTGAGCTGCGCAACAAGGCCGCTGAGATTCTGGCGAAACGACAGATTTTCACTTCGCGCTGCCTGGATTTGATCGCGCAGCATGAAGTGCAGGGCGATCTGACCGAAGCAGAAGCCAAAGAGTTTGTGAAGGAAGCGCTGGAAACCTTCCGTTGGCACAGTCATGCCACGGTGGATCAGGAAACTTATCTGGCGCTGCACAACGAACACAGGCTGATTGCCGACGTTGTATGCTTCCCCGGCTGCCACATCAACCATCTGACGCCGCGCACGCTGGACATCGATCGCGTTCAGCAGCTGATGCCGGAGTACGGCATCGAACCGAAGATTCTGATTGAAGGCCCACCGCGCCGGGAAGTGCCGATTCTGCTGCGTCAGACCAGCTTCAAAGCCCTTGAAGAACCCGTTTTGTTTGCCGGAGAACATCGCGGAACGCACACCGCGCGTTTCGGCGAAATCGAACAGCGCGGCGTAGCGTTAACCCCGAAAGGACGGGCGCTGTATGACGCGTTGCTGGCGGAAGCGGGCACCGGCAAAGACAACCTCAGCCATCAGCAGCATCTTTCGGAGATGTTCAAATCCTTCCCCGACAGTGAAATGTTCCTCAGGCGTCAGGCGCTGGCGTACTTCCGCTATCGCCTGACGCCTGCGGGTGAAGCGCATCGTCAGGCATTCCGTCCGGGTGACGACCCGCAGCCGCTTATCGAGCGAGGCTGGCTGGTGGCGCAGCCCATCACCTATGAAGACTTTTTGCCGGTGAGCGCTGCGGGGATCTTCCAGTCAAACCTCGGCAATGAAACTCAGGCCCGCAGCCGCGGCAATGCCAGTCAGGCAGCCTTCGAAGAAGCGCTAGGCTGCCCGGTGCTGGACGAGTTTGAGCTGTACCAGGAAGCCGAAGACCGCAGTAAACGCCGCTGCGGGTTGCTGTAAATCAGCCTTTGGCGGCGTTGCTAACGGGGCGCTAACCCGCATAAACTGGGATGAATGCGCGTAAAAGGAAGAAAACAATGCATCATCCTGCTACACCGCTGGCTCATACCCGGCAGGGTTCCCTGCTGGGTTTTACCGACGATAACACCCATTGCTATCGCGGCATTCCGTTCGCGGCTCCACCAGTCGGCGCTTTGCGCTGGCGTTCGCCGCAGCCCGTTACGCCATGGGAAGGCGTGCGTGATGCACAAACCTTCTCTCCGGCCAGCTGGCAAAATATCGACTACTGCCGCGAACTCGGCGGTGGCGATCCGGGGCGTTTCTCCGAAGATTGTCTCTATCTCAACGTCTGGACGCCTGCCGAACGCACTACTCCCTTACCGGTGATGGTCTGGCTGCACGGTGGGGGTTTTACGATTGGAGCAGGCAGTCTGCCGCCCTATGATGGAAAACGGCTGGCGCAGCGTGGTGTAGTACTGGTGACGGTTAACTATCGTCTCGGGCATCTCGGCTGCTTTGCGCACCCGGCGCTGGACGGTGAAGAGGGCGAACGCATCTGTAACTTCTCGCTGCTCGATCAGATTGCCGCGCTGAAATGGGTGCAGGAAAACATTGAAGCGTTTGGTGGCGAACGTGACAACGTCACGCTGTTTGGCGAGTCTGCCGGTGCGCGCAGCGTGCTCTCCTTACTGGCATCACCAAAATCTAAGCATTTGTTTCACAAGGCTATAGTCCAAAGCGGTTATACGTTGCCCGATACGCCGGTCGACAAAGCGCTGGCGCAGGGCGAAGCCGTTGCCGCCCATTTCGGTCTGCAAAACACGACGGCTGAACAGCTGCGTGAGATTCCTGCCGAAGCCCTCTGGCCGCTGGAAGGCGCGCTGAAGCCCGGTCCGGTTCCCGTCTGCGGCGATGCCGTTTTACCTGAGCCGATGCTGGAAACCTTCTTTACTGCACGCCAGCATCCCATGCCAGTGGTGATTGGTTCTAATAGCGATGAAGCGAGCGTCATGGCGGTGTTTGGCGTCGATCTGGCGGAGCAAATTCAGAAGCTTCGCCGCGAGCGTCGGCTGGGGCTGGGCCTGATTAAGCTGCTTTATCCCGGCGTAAAAGGAGACGAGGAGCTGGGTCGCCAGGTATGCCGGGATATGGCTTTCACCACGCTGGGATTTGTGGTGATGCAGGCGCAGCAGCGCATCGGCCAGCCGTGCTGGCGCTATTGGTTTGACTATGTGGCGCAGGCTGAGCATGACACCTACAAAAACGGCGCCTGGCACGGTAACGAAGTGCCTTATGTGTTTGATACGCTGACGCTCGCCGAGCCTGCCCGGCAGTACGTAAACGAACACGACCTTGCGTTTGCGAAGCGGGTGGCGGATTACTGGGTGAGTTTCGCCCGTGATGCGAGCACAGCAAACGACACGCTGCCCGGCCCGGTTCGCTGGCCTGCGTCGGTCAAAGGCCGCGACAGGTTGTTACGCATTGGACTGAATAAATATGCCGGTTTCAAAATGGAAAACCGCTTTATGCGCGCGCGGATGGTGCTGTTTCGGCGAGTGATGCGTCATCACGTGACGCTGGATTGAGCAGGCCGTCGCGAAACTGCGTCAGCCCGCTGGCTTTCGCAGAACTCTCGCGCAGCACCAGGCGATAGCTGGCCCCGGTTTTCACACTCATCGCGTAGGGGCGCACCAGCCTGCCGCTGAGTAAATCTTCCTGGACGAGCGTTTCGTCAGCAATCGCTACGCCAAAGCCCTGCACGGCGGCGGTGATAGCCAAATCCATAGTGTCGAAGTGTTGATTCTTTTGCATGGCAGAAGGCAGCGGTTCAGGCAATTTTGCCAGCCACAGCGACCAGTCGGTTTTATCGCGCGTGGGGTGTAAAAACGTCATGCCTGAAAACTGACTGTTTTCCGCCAGGCGGTGGCTGACGACCGGCGTCAGCGACTCCTCAAACAGCAGATCACCCGCGTTCATATGCGTGCCAAAGACAATGGCGGCATCGAACGGCTCGGTCCTGAAGTTGACCGAATGCTCGGTGGTGGTGGTCAGCGCAATCTGCATCTCCGGAAAGCGCTGTTCAATCTCAACCAGCCGCGGCACAAGCCAGCGCATTGCGCAGGTTGGGGCTTTAAGCCTGACCACGCTCTGCTGCTGGCGCGCCTGTTCGGCGACCAGCACCATCTGGTTAAACGACGTCATAAGCTCCGGATAGAGCGCGCTGCCCTGAGGCGACAGGCGCAGGCCGCGTGCCAGACGCTCAAACAGCGGAAACCCGAACCAGGCTTCCAGCGTGGCAATCTTGCGGCTCACCGCGCCCTGGGTCAGGCACAGCTCTTTCGCCGCGTGCGTCAGGTTCAGGTGCCGGGCGGTCACCAGAAAAGTTTCGATAGCGTTTAGCGGCAACTGGCTACGGGACATGCGGGCTCCAGCTATGCAATTTGGTCATGCCGAGTATGACACAGGGTCAGCGCTCAATAAACGGCAGACGTCGGCGCAGACGGCTCGTCGGTTGCGTCACCGTTTCAGCAATACGTTCGCCTATCTCTGCACAAACGACAATGCCCTGAATGAAGGGTTTATCGTGCATGAGATAAGGCAGTGCGCCAAACGCGATCCGCCCGCGCAGCGCTTCGGGTTCCGGCAGGGTGTAATCCTCCGCCACATTCGGAAAATCATCTCCGGTGGCGGCCAGCTGTTCGCGAAGATGAGGGAAGGGTAAATCTTTTATTTTCAGTGGCTTCTGTCCACGAGCGTCAATGAAGGTGTCGAACATCAGTTCGCCGTTCTGTCCGCGAATGCGCGTCCTGTCTTCCCTTTTCTCCAGCGAATAGTTTTCCCCAAGCGTCTGAATCGTCAGGATCCCTGCTTCCCGCAGCGCAAGAAGGCGGCGGATGGATTCTGAAGGGATTGCGGTATAGTTGTCGATGAACACCCGCGCCAGGCCTGCATTGAAGCGCTGTCGGTCGCGCTCATCAAAATGCGCCACGGCATCTTCAACCGCTTCATGCAGGCGAAGGATGGCATAACGCCACGGCACCGTATGCCGCTCTTGCTTGTTACGCTCGACTTCCCGCAGGTTCTCCTCCGCCCAGTCAAAGGGGTTGTGCTGCTGCCTGTCGGCAAACCAGGCGCTGGCAAAGGTGTCGGCATTCAGTTCAGATAACGTGATGTGGTCGCTCCACTGCGGGTCGGCAAGCGTAATCTCTTTTGCCATCAGCGCAAAAATACGGTCCAGCAAACCCTGACTTCCGGCGGCAATTTCCCGTGCTACGGCCTGTTCCGTTACCACTTTCAGCGGTTCGTAAGGGAGAGGGCAGTAAAAATCTGCCTCAGGCAAAATACCGGATCGCGACATCAGCGTCAGGTTCAGTGCAGTACTGTTTCTGTTGAGATTAAAAGTGACAGCGTGCTCATCCGTTTCATCGAATGCACCGTGCTGTGCCACGACGGCCATAGCAGCATCAATGGCGCTCAGCGAAAGCCCCATAATGCCGACGCAACCCGCAGGAATACGCGCCTCCAGCAGCCCCGACCACGGACTTGGGAAAAATGAACGGGTCGCCTCTTCGTCATCCGGCCAGACGTGCCCGGTGGCGATGACGGCAAGGTCGAACACGTCAGGTTCAGCAACGTTATTTATCCATAACCGGACGCCTTGCTCCGTTGCGTGCAGATCGCTCACTTCGCAGGATTCATGGACCTCAACCTGGTAGCCACGCTGTCTCGCTTTTTCCTCCAGGATGAGGAACTGCGCGCGAAAGTAGTCGCCCAGCAGAATGCGCGGCAGGAACTGGCGATCGTGCAGCGTGGACGCCTCAACGCCAAAATGTGCCAGGCGTTCCTGAGGCAGCGTTTTTAACCACTCCAGGTAGGTCATAAAGAGCGGTGGAATTTCAATGCTGGCAATGTTCGCCAGCATCAGGCGTGAATTGTCCTCGTCGGCATACGGCATGCCGACGCCGGCTTCCTCCGCGCGCTCATACAGCGAGATGGCGACGGGTGTGTTGTGCTTATAGAGCGAAAAGAAAGTGTATATCCCGGTCGGGCCGGTGCCGATGATGGCGATTTTTTTCATGGCGGTTCACCTGAGTTACCTGCATCAAGTGTAGTCGTCGATATCAGCTATGCAATTTCCTCATAGCTAGCATGACAACAATTCGATTGTCGCCGCAGAGGGCTTTCGCTTGAATAGTTATGCATATTTACTGAGAAAGGATTGGCGATGACTCTGCGTTCTCCGGTGAAAACCCGTACCAAGTTACCCGATGTGGGCACCACCATCTTTACCGTGATTGGCCAGCTTTCTGCACAGCATAACGCCATTAACCTTTCCCAGGGTGCGCCGAACTTTGCCTGCGATCCACGATTAGTACAGGGCGTAACCCGTGCGATGGAAGCGGGGCATAACCAGTACGCATCGATGACCGGCCTGCATGCGCTGAAAATCCGCATCGCGGAGAAAATTGCCGATCTCTATGGCACTCGCTACGACGTTGACAGCGAAGTGCTGATCACGGCCAGCGCCAGCGAAGGGCTCTATTCCGCCATCAGCGGGCTGGTGCATCCCGGCGATGAAGTGATCTATTTTGAACCCTCGTTCGACAGCTATGCGCCGATTGTGCGTTTGCAGGGCGCAACGCCGGTCGCCATTAAGCTGACGGTGCCGGATTTTACCGTTAACTGGGATGAGGTGCGTGCCGCCATCACGCCGCGCACTCGCATGATTATCGTCAACACGCCGCATAACCCCAGCGGCAAAGTCTTCGATGCTAACGATCTGCAGCAGCTGGCGGCGCTGACCCGAAACACCGATATTGTGATTTTGTCTGACGAAGTCTACGAACACGTCGTGTTTGGCGGCCAGCCGCATCACGGCATGGCAACGCATCCGCAGCTCGCCGAGCGCAGCGTGATTGTTTCATCCTTTGGAAAAACCTATCACGTCACCGGCTGGCGGGTGGGGTATTGTGTGGCGCCAGCCGAACTGATGGATGAGATCTGCAAAGTGCATCAATTTTTGATGTTTTCTGCCGATACTCCGATGCAGTACGCGTTTGCTGAACATATGATGGACCCGCAAACCTGGCTGTCGCTGGCGGCGTTTTATCAGCGTAAGCGCGATCTGCTGCAATCGCTGCTGGCAGAATCGCCGTTTAAGCTGCTGCCGAGTCAGGGCTCGTTCTTCCTGCTGGCGGACTACAGCGCGTTCAGTGACGAGCGCGACAGCGAAATGGTTAAAAGGCTGATTGTTGACCACGGCGTGGCGACGATCCCGCTGTCGGCGTTTTACACCGACGGCACCGATAACAAACTGATTCGTCTCTCTTTTGCCAAAGATGAGGCGACATTACGGGCAGGTGCTGCGGCCCTGTGTCAGGTTAAACCACGTTAAGGGGCGTTGGCGATGAAAGTAAAAGCACTGATCCTGGGCTTCGGCCTGATTTGCTCGGTTTCCTCTTTTGCGGCAGACGAGCTGCGCTTTGGCGTGGAGGCGGAGTACCCGCCGTTTGAAAGTCGTAACTCAGCGGGCGAACTACAGGGGTTTGATATCGATTTGGGCAACGCCATCTGTAAAGCGGCACAGCTGAAATGCAGCTGGGTGGAAAGCTCGTTTGATTCACTGATCCCGGGGCTCGTTGCGAAAAAGTTTGACGCGATCAACTCGGCGATGAACATCACCGAACAGCGGCGTAAAAGCATTGATTTCACTCAGCCGATTTACCGCATTCCGTCTCAGCTGGTCGGAAAAGAGGGCAGCGGCATGCAGGCCACGCCGGAAGGATTGCAGGGTAAAACCATTGGTGTGTTGCAGGGTTCCATTCAGGAAACCTACGCCAAAGAGCACTGGGAAAAGCACGGTGTCACCGTAGTGTCTTATAAAGATCAGAATATGGCGTGGGCGGATCTGCTGAACGGGCGTATTGACGCAAGCTTAGTGATGTCCGCCGCGGGCCAGGCCGGGTTCCTCAGCAAGCCGCAGGGTAAAGGCTTCGGCTTTATCGGCAAACCGGTGGCGGATGATACGATCCTCGGCAGCGGAATTGGCTTTGGTCTGCGTAAAGGCGACGAGGCGCAGAAAAAGCAGCTCGACGCCGCTATCGACAAAGTGCGTGCCGATGGCACCATCACCACGCTTGCGGCGAAATACTTTCCGGGTATTGACGTCAGCGTAAAATAATAACGAGAGTGTATTTTGGCCCCGGGAGTGATGTCGCTCGCCGGGTTTTTTTTCGAACGGCGTATGGGGCATCGTAGGCCTGGGTAAGGCGAAGCCGCCACCCGGCATAAAAGCCCTTCGCGCAAGCGTTCACGCAAATCAGCGATGAGCCTTTTTTATACAGACATTTACAACCGGAATCAGTCACTTCCGATCGCAATAATTTATTTCCCGGTTTGCGCGGGCAACAATTGGATTATCAGCGTTTTTTGTCTAGAGTGGGGCGCATCTTCGCGAAGTCGACATTTATAAGGACGCTGACTCAGGCATGAACCGCAGACACTTTATTAAATCCTCGATGGCTGTCGCCGCGGTGAGCGCGACAACCGGCATTGCCTCCCTGTTTTCCAAAGCCGCGCTTGCTGATGATTCGTCCATTGCCGACGGGCAAACGCGTCGTTTTGATTTCTCCGTATTGCAGTCGATGGCCCGTGACATTGCCAGCCAGCCATGGGGTGGCAAACCAAAAGATTTGCCGAAAACTCTCGCAGATCTGACGCCGCAGGCTTACAACGCGATTCAGTACGATGCAAACCAGTCGCTGTGGAACAACATTCCCGATCGTCAGCTCGATATTCAGTTCTTCCACGTCGGGATGGGCTTCCGCCGCCGCGTGCGCATGTTCTCACTGGATTCTGCGACACAGCAGGCGCGTGAAATCCACTTCCGCCCGGAGCTGTTCAAATACAACGATGCGGGCGTCGACACTAAGCAGCTGGAAGGGCAGACCGACCTCGGCTTCGCCGGTTTCCGCACCTTTAAGGCGCCGGAACTGGCACGCCGAGATATCGTGTCGTTCCTTGGTGCAAGCTACTTCCGCGCGGTGGACAGCACTTATCAGTACGGCCTGTCTGCACGCGGCCTGGCGGTGGATACCTACACCGACGGCCTTGAAGAGTTCCCGGATTTCACCTCTTTCTGGTTTGAAACCGTCAAGCCGGGCGCCACGGTCTTTACCGTTTACGCATTGCTGGACAGCCCAAGCGTATCCGGTGCCTACAAGTTCACCGTAAACTGTCAGGAAACGCAGGTGATCATGGATGTGGAAAACCACATCTTCGCCCGCAAGGACATCAAACAGCTCGGCATCTCGCCGATGACCAGCATGTTCAGCTGCGGCAACAACGAGCGCCGCACGTGCGACACCATCCACCCGCAAATCCACGACTCCGATCGTCTGGCGATGTGGCGCGGTAACGGCGAGTGGATCTGCCGTCCGCTGAATAACCCGCAGAAGCTACAGTTCAACGCCTACCAGGACAAAAATCCGCGCGGCTTTGGTCTGCTGCAGCTTGACCGCGACTTTTCGCACTATCAGGACGTGATGGGCTGGTACAACAAGCGCCCGAGCCTGTGGGTCGAACCGCGCAGCCAGTGGGGCGAAGGGGCCGTTTCATTGATGGAGATCCCGACCACCGGTGAAACGCTGGATAACATCGTCTGCTTCTGGCAGCCGAAAAAAACGGTGAAGGCGGGCGACGAACTGGACTTCAAGTATCGCCTCTACTGGGCCGCGCAGCCGCCGGTACGCTCTCCAATGGCCCGCGTGATGGCCACCCGTACCGGCATGGGCGGCTTCCCGGAAGGCTGGGCACCGGGTGAACACTATCCGGATAAATGGGCACGTCGCTTTGCCATTGACTTCGTGGGCGGGGACCTGAAAGCCGCCGCACCGAAAGGTATCGAACCGGTGATCACGCTCTCCAACGGCGAAGCAAAGCAGATTGAAATTCTCTACGTTGAACCGTTCGACGGCTACCGCATTCTCTTCGACTGGTATCCGACCAACGACTCCACAGACCCGGTAGATATGCGCATGTTCCTGCGCTGCCAGGGCGATGCGATCAGTGAAACCTGGCTGTATCAGTACTTCCCGCCCGCGCCGGACAAGCGTAATTACGTCGATGACCGCGTGATGAAGTAAGCGCCTGGCGGCACTGCGTTTGCTTGGCCTACAAAATACCGTAGGCCGGGTTAGCGCAGCGCCACCCGGCAAGCCTGTTTAGGGTTTGAGGACCAGTGGAACGAAAACGTATGCTAATCACAAGGATCCATGATGACACCTGAAAACCCGCTACAGGATGCATTGATTCAGGTTTCCGCTGAGTTAGCGCTGGAAGCCGCCAATGAGCGTTTTGTTCCCGCGCTGCACCAGCTGGTGCTTAAAAATCGCCAGTGGCTGCAGCACTCCCTGAACTGGCCGCAGTTTGTCGGTAGTGAAGAGGACACCCGGCAAAATATGCTGAGCAACCGGTTACTGCACCAGCGCGGATACGCCAAAATGTTCCTGATTGTATACAGCGGTGATGTCGTGGGCGTGCTGTCGTTTAACGCCATTGAGCCGCTCAATAAGGCCGGTTATATCGGTTACTGGCTGGATGAAGACCATCAGGGGCAAGGGATCCTGTCCGCCTGTCTTGAAGCGTTTATGCAGTACTACGCGCAACAGGGGGAAATCCGCCGGTTTGTGATCAAATGTCGCGTTGAAAATGAGCGCAGCAACCGGGTGGCGCTGCGCAACGGTTTCGTGCTGGAAGGGTGCCTGCGACAGGCGGAGTATCTCAACGGCCGCTACCAGGACCAGAATATCTACGCCCGCATTATTGAAGATGGCTTAAAGTGACCCGAGCAGCGGCGTGCGTGTGATCCGCTCGTCGCCGTTGATCACCTTGCGCCCGCGCAGGTGAATAGTGTCACCGTCATAAGCTTCGATCACTGCGTTACCGGTGATTTCAACCCGATGTTCAATCACCACATCTCCGCTGATGCGCGCGTGGCCTTCAACCAGGATTTTATCATCCAGCAGGATAGGGCCGCCGCGCAGCCAGGCGTGACCGCCAACCAGCACGTGATGTTTCAGCACGCAGTTGCCTTCCACCACGGCGTTTTCCGCCACCTGTGAACTGTAGCGCAGGGTGGGAATCGCGTCCTCGCCGCTCCCGGCCACCACGCGGGCGTTACCATAGACTTTCGCGCAGTCGCAGACCCAGACGTTGTTTACATCATTACCCTGGAGAAGTGCGGCATCGAACACTTCGGCGCGGTGCTCAATAAACGCCTGATCGACGATGGCATCGCCGTAAATTTGTGCCTGGTGAACAATACGTGAGCGACTGACGGTGGCGCGATCGTAGATTTGTAGATGCTGCAAGCTGTCACGGGTTAAGCCGATGGCGGCGATAATATCGCATTCGTTGAGAATGCGTGCATCGCCGAAAAGATGACACTCGCCGCGCACGCGGGATGACTGAACGGTGACGTTGTCACTTACTCTCGCCTGATGGCTAAGGATAGCGTTGTCTATCCAGGCATTACCTTCCACCAGCACGCCGTAAGAAAGCGTGCAGGGCTGCGTCACTCGCGCATCGCCCGTTACGCGGGCAGCGGCAAAAACCACGCTGTTCTCATCATAAATCCAGCAGTTGCCTGCCTGGCTTAGCGCTGATTCATCATCCACCCAGCCGCCCGGCGTGCCGGCTTTCACGTCGGCGAAATCTCGCAGGGCAATGATTTGCCGCAGTGAGACGCACTTTTTCTCACCATCTTCCTGATAGCTGTGGCTACGTGCGGAATCGCTCAGGCGGAATTTGTTCATCAGAATTCTCTTTATGAGGGGCTAAGATAAACGTAGCAAAGAATCTGCGTGACGCGGCGCAGAAGGTTCCTTTAAAATGCATCTTCAAATTTTTTTGAATGCTTAACATAAATGAACAATCCCTCCAGTAAACGTCCCGTTCTGCATCTGCCAGCCGGTTATTTCGGCATGGTGCTCGGTATCATCGGCATGGGGTTTGCCTGGCGCTATGCCAGCACAATCTGGCCTGTACCGTGGCTGATTGGCGACGCGCTGGTGGTACTGGCGATCGTTATCTGGGCGCTGCTGACGCTGGCGTTTTTACTGCGGCTGACGCGTTTCCCGCACAGCGTGCTCGCTGAGATGCGCCACCCGTTTGCCAGCAGCTTTGTCAGCCTGTTTCCGGCGACGACAATGCTGGTTTCTATTGGCGTAATGCCGTGGTGGCGGGAGCTGGCAGAAGGGCTGTTTGGCTTCGGCGTCGCGGCGCAGCTGTGTTACGCCGCGTGGCAAAGCGCCGGACTGTGGCGCGGAAAGCACCCAAATGAGGCCACAACGCCAGGCCTGTATCTGCCGACGGTGGCAAATAACTTTATCAGCGCAATGGCGTGCGGTGCGCTGGGTTATACCGACGTCGGGCTGGTTTTCCTGGGCGCCGGCATTTTCTCCTGGCTGAGCCTGGAGCCTGTTATTTTACAACGTTTACGCAGCGCCGGAGAGCTGCCCGCACCGCTGCGCACCTCGCTTGGTATTCAGCTTGCCCCCGCGCTGGTGGCCTGTAGCGCCTGGTTTGCCGTAAATGGTGGTCACGCGGATGTGCTGGCAAAAATGCTGTTCGGTTACGGCCTGCTGCAGCTGCTGTTTATGCTGCGTCTGATCCCCTGGTTCCTGGCTCAGCCGTTTAACGCCTCATTCTGGAGCTTCTCGTTCGGCATTTCAGCGCTGGCGACCACCGGGCTGCATCTGGGGCACGCCGCGCCTGACGGTTTTTTCCATTACCTGGCGCTGCCGCTGTTTATCTTCACTAACGCGATTATCGCTTTGCTGATGCTGTGGACCCTGAATTTGCTGGTCTGCGGCAAGCTGCTGACCCGCGTCGATCGTGACACTCTTTTACCCAACAAGGATCCCCAATGACTCTTCGTGACGAAAACTACTTCACTGACAAATACGGCCTGACTCGCACCCATTCAGAAGTGCTGCACGCGGCGACGAAAATTCAGCCCGGAAAAACGCTCGATCTGGGATGTGGCAACGGGCGTAACAGCCTTTTCCTCGCAGCGAACGGCTTTGATGTTACCGCGTGGGATAAAAACGCAATGAGCATCAATAACCTGGAGACCATTCGCCAGGCGGAAGGGCTGGAAAACCTGCGATCGAAGGAAGTGGATCTGAATGCGCTGACGTTCGACGGCGACTACGACTTTATTCTCTCCACCGTGGTGATGATGTTCCTGGAAGCGAAAACCATTCCGGGGCTGATTGCTAACATGCAGCGCTGCACGAAGCCGGGCGGCTGGAACCTGATCGTGGCGGCGATGGACACGGACGATTATCCGTGTACCGTCGGCTTCCCGTTTGCCTTTAAGGCGGGCGAGCTGAAGAATTACTACGAAGGCTGGCAGTTCGACCGCTATAACGAAGAGGTCGGCGAACTCCATCGCACCGACCCCAACGGTAACCGCATCAAATTGCGCTTTGCCACCATGCTCGCCCGCAAACCTGCTTAACGCGCGGCCAGCAGGCAGAGCTGCAGAGCGACGTTGTAAGAGGCCTCGAACGATTTCAGCGGCAAAAATTCAAACTTCGAGTGGAAGTTGTGCGCGCCGGTGAAGAAGTTCGGGGTCAGCAGCCCTTTGGCTGAGAGCGCCGCGCCGTCGGTGCCGCCGCGCATCGGCGTCGGTTTTGGCGTAATACCGAGGCTCTCCATGGCCTCAAACATCAAATCAACCGCACGACGATCTTCACCGATGGCATTGCTGATGTTGCTGTAGGTATCGCTTATCCGATAGTCCACTTTTGCCGTTGGGTAGAGCGCGGCAATCTTCCCGGCGACTTCGGCAATCTGCTGTTTACGGCGCTCGAAGCTCGCTTTGTCAAAATCACGAATGCTGGCGTGCAGCACCGCATTGCTCTGCACGGCTTCCATGCCATTAAACCAGACATAGCCTTCACGGCCTTCGGTGTGCTCCGGGGTTTCCAGACGATCGAAGTGGCTCATATAGTCCGTCGCCATCAGCAACGGGTTGACCAGCACGCCTTTGGCGGACATCGGGTGAGCGGTGACGCCGGTAAAGCGGATTTCTGCCGCAGCGGCGTTGAAGTTTTCATAAACGATCTCCCCGAGTTCACAGCAGTCGATGGTCCAGGCGAAATCAGCGTTGAAGCGACGTTCGATATCCAGCGCCTTCGCGCCGCGCAGGCCGACTTCTTCATCGGGCACGAAGGCTACCAGGATATCGCCATGGCGCTGTTCGGCCTTCAGGTTTTCCAGCAGCGTCATCACCACGGTAACCGCGGCTTTGTTGTCGGCACCGAGCACGCTGGTGCCGTCGCTGAAGATAATGTCTTCACCAGGGTAGGCCAGAATTTCAGGATGCTCTTTTACCCGCAGCCAGACGTCTTTTTGCGTATTCAGGCAGAGATCTTCACCAGTAAAACGCAGGATTTGCGGATGAATATCCGGTGACAGCCCGACGTCCACGGTATCAATATGAGTGATGAAACCAACGCGCGGCGCACCGGGAACATTGCCTTTTTTCACCGCGGTAACGGTGGCATGCTCATCAATTTCAATATTGTCCAGGCCCAGCTGTTCCAGCTCTTTTGCCAGGACTTGCGCCATCTCGTGCTGTCCTGCGGTGGTGGGTAAGGTGGTTGCGCTGGCGTCGCTCTGGCTGGTGATAGACAGATAGCGGAAGAAGCGCTGGGTTAATTGACTGGCGAGCGGCGATGGCATAGTGATTCCTTCTTTATTCATGTTATCAGGTGTTTGCAGTTTGTATTTGATGTTATCAATGGAAGGCTAAACCAATAAGAACAGGAAAAGGACATGAATTGCAAACTGACAACGCTAACGCTTGCGACGCTGGCCCTGACGGTAAGTTCCACCGTGGCGGCCAAACGCTGGTGTACTGTTCGGAAGGATCGCCGGAGAACTTCAACCCGCAGTTATACACCTCTGGCACCAGCGTGGATGCCAGCGCCGTACCGGTTTATAACCGCCTGGTGGATTTCAAACCGGGCACCACGGAGCTGGTGCCGAGCCTGGCGGAAAGCTGGGACGTGAGTGAAGACGGCAAGGTTTATACCTTCCATCTCAGGCCCGGAGTGAAGTTTCAGAGCAACAAAAACTTCAAACCCACCCGTGATTTTAACGCCGATGACGTTATCTTCTCGTTTATGCGCCAGAAGGATGAGAACAATCCGTATCACAAGGTTTCCGGCGGCAGCTATTCCAATTTTGAAAGCCTGGAGTTTGGCAAGCTGATTGAATCCATCGACAAAGTGGATGAGCACACCGTGCGCTTTACGCTGGCGCATCCTGAGGCACCGTTCGTGGCCGATCTGGCCTGGTATTTTGCCTCAATCCTTTCCGCCGAATACGCCGATGCGATGCTGAAAGCGGGCACGCCGGAGCGCGTCGATATGGATCCGATTGGCACCGGGCCGTTTAAGCTCGCGCAGTACCAAAAAGATTCGCGCATTTTGTTTACCGCAAACTCCGACTACTGGCAGGGCAAATCAAAAATCGACCGGCTGGTATTCAGCATTACGCCGGATGCTTCCGTCCGTTACGCCAAGCTCGAGAAAAATGAGTGCCAGGTGATGCCATTCCCGAACCCGGCGGATCTGCCGCGCATGAAGGCGAACAAAGACATCAACCTGATGAGTAAAGCTGGGCTAAACACCGGTTTTCTGGCATTTAATACGCAAAAGCCGCCGTTTGATAATGTGAAGGTTCGTCAGGCGCTGGCGATGGCGATCAACAAACCGGCCATCATTGACGCGGTCTTCCAGGGGACAGGCACCGCGGCGAAGAACATTCTGCCGCCGGGCGTGTGGAGCGCCGACAGCGAACTGAAGGATTACGATTTCGACCCGGAAAAAGCCAAAGCGTTGCTGAAAGAGGCGGGTTTTACTGACGGTCTGACCGTCGATCTGTGGGCGATGCCGGTCCAGCGTCCTTATAACCCGAACGCCAAGCGTATGGCAGAGATGATTCAGGCCGACTGGGCGAAAATCGGTGTGAAAACCACCATCACCACCTATGAATGGGGCGAATACCTGAAGCGCGTAAAAGACGGTGAGCATCAGGCGGCGCTGATGGGCTGGACCACCGCCACCGGCGATCCGGATAACTTCTTCGGCCCGCTGTTTACCTGCCAGTCGGCAGACGGCGGTTCAAACTCGGCGAAGTGGTGTTATGCGCCATTTGATAAGCTGATTGCTGAAGCGAAATCGATAACCGATCAGCAGAAACGCACCGAGCTTTATAAGCAGGCGCAGCAGATGATGCACGACCAGATGCCTGCGGTAATGATTGCCCATTCCACGATTTTCGAACCGGTGCGTAAAGAAGTCACCGGTTATGAAATCGATCCGTTCGGCAAGCATCTTTTCTGGCAGGTCGACCTGAAGTAAAACGCGCCATCACCTGTCGTAACGGCAGGTGATAGTTATTTTCCTGATATTTTCGCTACCGCTTTTTTTCCTACAACTTTTCCGCTGCCGTTTTGCTATAAGTTAAGAGCATTTTTGCACTGACAGGATTCTTTTATGCGTAGCAAAACTTTATGTAAAGTGGCCACCGTTGCGGCCATGTTAGCGTTGACAGGGTGCGCTTCCAAAATCGCTCAGCCCAATCAGTATTCCGGTTTCCTGAAGGATTATTCCAACCTGAAAGAAACCACCTCCGCCTCCGGCAAGCCAGAGCTGCGCTGGATCGATCCAAACTATAATCCGGCGAATTACGATAACGTGGTGTTCAACCCTATTGTCTATTATCCGGTGCCAAAACCGACAACGCAGGTTGGGCAGAATGCGCTGGATCAGATCCGCAACTACACCAACGTTCAGTTGAAAAAGGCGATTTCCGAGAAGAAACCGCTGGCGACTACCGTCGGGCCGCGTAGCCTGATTTTCCGCGGGGCGATTACCGGCGTGGACTCCAGCAAGGAAGGGTTGCAGTTCTATGAAGTGGTGCCAGTGGCAATGATTGTGGCGGGAACGCAGATGGCAACCGGCCATCGCACGATGAACACCAGCCTTTATTTCGAAGGTGAGCTCATCGACGCGAAAACCAATAAACCGGTTATCAAAGTTGTGCGTAAAGGAGAGGGGAAATCACTCTCGAATGAAAACACGCCGTTAACGGCGGATACGCTGAAAGCGGTGATTGACGAAATGGCGATTGACGCCGTGAAGTTCGACCCAAGCCAGAAGTAAAAAAATTGCCCGGCGGCACTTTATTTGCGTGGGCTTAAGGAAGGTTATGCAGGCCCGGTAAGCGCAGCGCCACCGGGCAACTATTCCGCTGATGACCAGGCTTACGCCACGCTTTTGCGTAACGCTCTGCGTTTGAACCAGGTTTCAGGCTTCGCAAACATCACTAAATTCCCTGTCAGAATCAGCGCCAGTCCAAATACCGCGTTGGCGTGCCAGACGTAGCCTTCATAGAACGTTGAAATAGTCAGCGCCACAAGCGGGAACAGCAGGGTACTGTAAGCGGCATTCGCAGGCCCGATCCGCCCGACCAGCGTGAAGTACGCGCCGAAGGCAATCACCGATCCAAACAGCGCCAGATAGAGCAGCGCACCCATATAGCTGAAGGTAAATTCAGGCATAAAGTTATCGCCGTGAATCAGGGCAATCGCGCCCATCACCAGTGTGCCGTAAAGCATTGCCCAGCTGTTCGTGGTCAGCGTTTCCAGGCCACGGCGCTGGTGGCGGATGCTCAGCATATTGCCCAGCGAGAAGCCGTAAGTACCGAGTGCGCTCAGGCCAATGCCCATCAGCAGTTCGGTGCTCAGGCCGCTCGCCTGCAAATCATCCCAGAACAGCGTCACGATGCCGGTCAGACCGAGCAGGGCGGCGAGGTAAAAGCGGCCCGGCGGCTGCTGACGATAAAACAGGAAGCTGTTGATGGCGTTAAACAGCACGGCCATGGAGAAAATGACCGATTCCAGGCCGGTGTTGATCCACTTTGCCGCGCTGTAGAAGCACCAGAAGTTGAAGCAGAACACGCAGCAGCCCTGAATGATGCAGAACAGGTGGTCACGCGCCTGTAGTTTGCGCAGACGACCCATCAGTTTGAGCACCACCATCAGGGTGATACTCGCCACCGCAAAGCGCCAGAAAATGGATACCGGGGCGGGCACCGGGCCCTGTTGCAGGAAAATGGCAATCCAGGTGGTTCCCCAAATCACCACTACCAGAAAATAGAGCAGTACGTTCATCGTTGTTTTCTCACTTCAGTCTTCAATGGGCGAAGTCTGGCAGAAGTGAGCGGACTGGCGCTTGCAGATAGTTGCCGGGGAGTTGCATATTCTTGCGCATTTTTTTGCTGTCCGACGCGCAGAAGGCTGGCATGCCGGGGCGACAATTCATAGACTATCGCTCTGACTCCCGGCTACAGCGAACACGATGCCTGAACAGTACGCTACGTTTAAAACCCTGCGCCAACAAAACGCCGTCCTGCGGGACACGGTGGCGCTGAACTCCGGCATTCAGCTGGCGGCCTGGTTTAATCAAAGCGATACCGTGACGGTACAAAGTGACCACCATACGCTGAGCCTGTACGTGGCGGATGGCTATGAGAGCTACCACAAAACGCCGCACGGCTGGAAAAACGGCGGCGGGCCGGACAGATTCTGCCTGATGCCAAAAGAGAGCGAGTCGAGCTGGGATATCCGCGACGATCTTTCGTTTGTGCACCTCTACTGCACCGACGAGCATCTGCGTGCCACCGGTGAGAAAATCTGGGACAAGAGCCCGGCGTCGTTCCGGCTGGATGAAAAAACCTTCGCCCAGGACGATAAAATCACCGCACTGTATCGCCATTTTCTGCTCGACTGCGACTGGCAGCAGCAGGCGAACCATCTGGCGCTGAGTTCGGCAACCACGTTGCTGCTAACGCATCTGATTCAGCACTACACCAACGTTCAGTGGCAACTGCCAAAAGTGACCGGCGGCCTTGCGCCCTTTGTGTTACGCAACGTGCTGGCGCTGATTGAGGCCAGGCTAGCCGAGCCGCTGACGCTCGCCGATCTGGCGCAGGAAGCGAAGTTAAGCGAATACCATTTTGCGCGGATGTTCAGCCTGTCGATGAATATGGCGCCTCATCAGTACGTGATGCAGCGGCGGATGGCGAGGGCGCAGGAGCTGGTGCGTCACACCTCGTTACCTCTGACCGACATTGCCCTGGCCTGCGGTTTCAGCTCTGCGAGCCATTTCAGCAACCGCTTTAAAAGCGCGCTGGGTATGACGCCGTCACAGCTACGTGCGGCGGGCCAGTGACAGTACACTGAAGCAAATTCCTCCGGCAATCAGCCCCCAAAAAGCAGAGCCAATCCCGAACAGCGTCACGCCGCTGGCGGTCAGCAGGAAGGTGACAATCGCCGCGTCACGTTCATTTTCTTTGCCCAACGCCTGCACCAGGCTACCGCCAATAGTGCCGAGCAGGGCGAGCCCCGCCAGCATCTGAATTCCCGCCGCGGGCAAAGCCGCCATGAGTGATGTGATGGAGTCGCCAAACACGCCCGCCAGCAGATAAAAAAATCCCGCTGCTGCCGCGGCTTTCCAGCGCTGCGACGGGTCGGGATGCGCCTCAGGGCTCTGACAAATCGCGGCGGTAATAGCGGCGATGCAAATCGAGAACACCCCAAACGGTGAGAACGCCAGCGCAATGCCGCCGGTGACGACCATCAGCATCGATATGGGGGCAGAGTAGCCAGAGGCTTTCATGGTGGCGACGCCAGGCGCATTTTGCGAGGCCATTGTGACCAGGAAAAACGGCACGCCGACGCTTAGCAGCAGAGAAAAATCAAACGCCGGAGCGACGTAACGTGGCATGACGAATGCCAGGTGCAGTGCGTTATGGTGCAGATTATCGGTAAAAATGGCGATCAGACAGCCCAAAGCCAGCGCTGCCACTACCGCATAGCGCGGGGCGAAAGCCTTGAGTACCAGCCATGCAGCAAGCATGCTGCCGCAGAGCAGCCCATCACTTTGCAGGCTGGTGAAGGCCTGTAAGCCAAAGCGCAGCAGGATCCCCGCGAGCATCGCGGCGGCAAGAGAGTGTGGGATGATTTTCATCAGCCTGGCAAACAGGCCGGTTACGCCGCACAGCACAATCAGCACATTGGCAAAGACGAAAATACCGACCGCCTGATTCAGCGTTACCCCTTGCAACCCCGTCACCAGCAGCGCCGCGCCCGGCGTGGACCACGCAGTCAGAACAGGGATCTTGCGCCACAGGGTCAATACCAGCGTGCTCACCCCCATTGCCAGGCCCAGCGCCGTCATCCAGCCAGCGATGGTTCGGGCATCGGCGCCAGCAGTGGCGGCAGCCTGCCAAATGATGGCGGCGGAGCTGGCGTAACCAACCAGTACTGCCACAAAACCTGCCAGCAGCGTTGAGAAAGGAAATGTGCGCATAGCGTCCTCTTGTGCGTTATAACGTCCGATGGAATGTAGCATTGGGCGTTATAGCGCACAAGTGATAAACTGCGTTCAACAAAGGAGCCGTGATGAATATTGCACACCACCTTGCCACTACCCTGAAAGCGCTGCGTCAGCAGCGGGAATGGAGCCTGTCGAAGCTTGCAGAAGAGACGGGCGTATCAAAAGCGATGCTCGGGCAGATTGAACGCCACGAGTCCAGCCCGACGATCGCGACGCTATGGAAAATCGCCACCGGGCTGAACGTCCCGTTTTCGCTGTTTATCACCCCGCCGGAAAGTGAAGATAAAGCTTACGATCCGCAGCAGCAGGCGATGGTGGTGACGCCAATTTTCCCGTGGGACCCGATTCTGCACTACGATCACTTTGCGATAACCCTCGCGCCGGGCGCGTTAAGCGAATCCACGCCGCACGAAAACGGGGTGATCGAACATGTTGTCGCCATCAACGGCACGCTCGAGATGTGCATTGACGGGCAGTGGCAGCAGGTGAAAGAAGGGGAAGGGCTGAAGTTCGCGGGGGACAGGCCGCACGCCTATCGCAACAGCACGGCGCAGGCGGTGCTGTTCCATTCGCTCATTCATTATCCCCACGCTAAGAAAGAAAAAGCCGCAGACTGAGCTGCGGCCAAACACGACGACTTACGACAAGAATAAACGCGACGAGGAAAAATCCGGAATACGCAGCCACTGTAATGCGTTGCCGCTTCGCCCGGAAATAGCAATTTCTTCAATGCTTTGCCGGAATGCAGAAAATGCCTCTCCGCGCGGTGTGGAAAATGATTTCGCCCCGCGCCGGTTCTGACTACAATAGCCGCCATTTTGATCCCAACGGATAATAACGATGCGCCTGCAAAACCATCATCTTGAACTCCTGAGCCCGGCCCGTGACGTCGGCATTGCCCGCGAAGCCATTCTTCACGGTGCGGATGCGGTCTACATCGGCGGCCCTGGCTTCGGTGCCCGCCACAACGCCAGCAACAGCCTGAGCGATATCGCCGCTCTGGTACCGTTTGCCCATCGCTACGGCGCGAAGGTGTTTGTGACCATCAACACCATTCTTCACGATGATGAGCTGGAACCGGCGCAAAAGCTGATTACCGACCTGTACCAGACCGGCGTGGATGCGCTGATCGTGCAGGATATGGGGATCATGCAGCTGGATCTGCCGCCGATTGAGCTGCATGCCAGTACCCAGTGCGATATCCGCAGCGTCGAAAAAGCGAAATTCCTGTCTGATGTTGGCTTCAGCCAGATCGTGCTGGCGCGTGAGCTCAACCTCCAGCAGATTAAAGCGATTCATGAGAATACCGACGCCACCATCGAGTTCTTTATCCACGGTGCGCTGTGCGTGGCCTATTCCGGCCAGTGCTATATTTCCCATGCGCAGACCGGGCGCAGCGCCAACCGCGGCGATTGCTCGCAGGCCTGCCGTCTGCCGTACACCCTGAAAGACGATCAGGGCCGCGTAGTGGCTTATGAAAAACACCTGCTGTCGATGAAGGACAACGATCAGACCGCCAACCTGGGGCAGCTGATTGACGCAGGCGTGCGCTCCTTCAAGATTGAAGGGCGATATAAAGACATGAGCTACGTGAAAAATATCACCGCGCACTATCGCCAGATGCTCGACAAAATTATCGAAGAGCGCGGCGACCTGGCGCGCGCTTCCCACGGTCGCACCGAGCACTTCTTCGTACCGTCCACTGACAAAACCTTCCATCGCGGCAGCACGGATTACTTCGTGAACGCGCGTAAAGGCGATATCGGCGCGTTTGATTCGCCGAAGTTTATCGGCCTGCCGGTGGGCGAAGTCCTGAAGGTCAGCAAAGATCACCTCGACGTGGAAGTGACCGAGCCGCTGGCGAACGGCGACGGCCTGAACGTGCTCATCAAGCGTGAAGTGGTTGGTTTCCGCGCCAATACGGTGGAGAAAACCGGCGCCAACCGCTATCGCGTATGGCCGAACGAAATGCCTGCGGATCTGCACAAGGCGCGCCCGCACACCCCGCTGAACCGCAACCTCGACCACAACTGGTCCCAGGCGCTGACCAAAACCTCCAGCGAACGCCGCATTGCGGTGGATATCGACATCGGCGGCTGGCAGGAACAGCTGATCCTGACGATGACCAGCGAAGACGGCGTCAGCGTGACGCATACGCTCGACGGCAATTTTGAAGAAGCATCCAACGCTGAAAAAGCCCTGAACAACCTTCAGGACGGCGTGGCGAAGCTGGGGCAAACCATTTATTACCCGCGCGACGTGCAGGTGAACCTGCCGGGTGCGCTGTTTGTACCGAACAGCCGGCTGAACCAGCTGCGCCGTGAAACGGTGGAGATGCTTGATGAGGCACGTCTGGCGGCCTACGTACGCGGTAGCCGCAAGCCGGTTTCCACGCCGGAACCGGTATACCCGGAAACGCATCTGACGTTTTTAACTAACGTTTATAACCACAAAGCGCGCGAGTTTTATCATCGCTACGGCGTCCAGCTGATCGACGCGGCATATGAGGCGCACGAAGAGAAGGGCGACGTGCCGGTGATGATCACCAAGCACTGCCTGCGCTTTGCGTTTAACCTGTGCCCGAAACAGGCGAAAGGCAACATCAAGAGCTGGAAGGCGACGCCAATGCAGCTGATGCACGGCGACGAAGTGCTGACGCTGAAGTTTGACTGCCGTCCGTGCGAAATGCACGTGGTCGGCAAAATCAAAAACCATATCCTGAAGATGCCGCAGGCGGGGAGCATTGTGGCGTCCGTCAGCCCGGACGATTTGATGAAGACCCTGCCAAAGCGCAAGGGCTTGTAAGCGCCATTGCCGGATGCGGCTTCGCCTTATCCGGCCTACGGATTTTGTAGGCCAGGCAAACAACGTGCCGCCCGGCAATGGAATGGTTAAGATTTAAATCCCGCGGCGCTCATCAGCAGGCGGAAAAACATGCTCACCGTCGCCAGCGTCAGCACGCTGCCGCCCCATAAGACAACCAGCCAGAAAAGACGTTGATAAAGTGGTCTTTGCATCAGTGATAACCCTCGCCGGTCTGCACTTTTCCGCGAAATACGTAGTAGCTCCAGAAGGTGTAGACCAGAATGATCGGCACAATCAGCAGGGCGCCAATTAGCATAAAGCCCTGGCTCTGCGGCGGGGCTGCCGCCTGCCATATCGTGATGTTGGGTGGGATCAGGTTCGGCCAGATGCTGATCCCAAGCCCGCTGAAGCCCAGGAAAATCAGGCCCAGGGTCAGCATAAACGGCGCTGCATGACAGGATACATTGCCCAGCGTTCGCCATAGCGCGACGGCTACAGCCAGCGTCAGAACGGGCACCGGCAGCAGATACCACAGATTCGGCAGGCTAAACCAGCGAGCGGCAATCGCCGGATGGGCGAGCGGCGTCCACAGGCTGATGGCGGCAATGATAATCAGCATTGCCAGCAGCAATCCGTGCGAAACCCGGCGCATTGTTGCCTGGAGCGGATTTTCACTTTTCATCACCAGCCACGTCGCGCCAAGCAACGCATAGGCTACAACCAGCCCGAAACCGCAGAACAGGGAGAACGGCGTCAGCCAGTCAAGCGGGCCGCCGGCAAAAGCGCGGTTGTGAACCGGAAAACCGTTCAGCACCGCGCCTACAACGATCCCCTGGCAGAACGTGGCGAGCAGCGAGCCGCCGAGAAATGCGCGATCCCAGAATGGACGGTGCGAAGGGGTGGCGTTAAAGCGAAACTCGAACGCGACGCCGCGAAAAATGAGCCCGATCAGCATTAACGTCAACGGAATGGTCAGTGCATCAATGATGACCGCATAGGCCAGCGGAAACGCACCAAACAGCCCGGCACCGCCAAGCACCAGCCAGGTTTCATTGCCGTCCCACACCGGGGCAACGCTGTTAATCATCACGTCGCGCTCTTCGGGTTTGCGCACGAACGGGAACAGAATGCCGATACCCAAATCGAAGCCATCCATCACGATGTACATCAGCGTGGCGAAAACGATGAGCACAAACCAGATAACCGATAAATCGATGCCCATTAGCGCACCTCCTGCTGATTAACGTCGATGGCCGCCGAAAGCGGACGAGCAGGCGTGCCGTGTGCGTCGGGAACAAAGTTCTGCGGGCCCTTACGAATCAGGCGAATCATATAGCTATAGCCCACGCCGAAAACCGATGAATAGACGATGAAGAACGCCAGCAGGCTCACGCTCATGTGCAAATCGCCGTGCGCGGACACGGCATCCCTGGTGCGCTGCAGCCCATAAACCACCCACGGCTGGCGACCGACTTCGGTGGTGACCCAGCCTGCCAGAATGGCCATCAGACCCGATGGCCCCATCCAAAGCGCGAAGCGCAGGAAAGGTCGGCAGGTGTAGAGCCGCTGGCGCTTACGCAGCCACAGCGAGAGCACCCCCAGCAGGAGCATCAGGCCACCAAGCCCGGCCATCATGCGGAAAGACCAGAACACTATCGTTGAGTTTGGCCTGTCTTCTTTGGCGAACGTTTTCAGCGCCGGAACCTGTTTATCAAGGCTGTGGGTGAGGATCAGGCTGCCGAGCGCCGGAATTTCTAAGCCGTAGCGCGTGCGCTCCTGGTTCATGTCCGGCCAGCCGAAAATAAGCAGCGGCGTTGGTTCACCGGGTTTGTTTTCCCAGTGGCCTTCGATGGCGGCAATTTTTGCAGGCTGGTGTTTGAGCGTGTTCAGGCCGTGCATATCGCCAATCAACGCCTGAAGCGGCGCGACGATCAGCGTCATCCACAACGCCATAGAAAACATCGCACGAACGGCAGGCGTATTGTTACCGCGCAGCAGATGCCATGCCGCAGAGGCACCAACGAAAAGGGCGCTGCTGAGGAACGCCGCCATGGACATATGGGCCAGCCGATACGGGAATGAAGGGTTAAACACGACAGCGAACCAGTCTACCGGCACCACCTGGCCGTTAACGACTTCAAAACCCTGAGGCGTCTGCATCCAGCTGTTCGATGCGAGGATCCAGAACGTTGAAACGATCGTCCCCAGCGCGACCATGCAGGTGGCGAAAAAGTGCAGACCGGGGCCGACCTTGTTCCAGCCGAACAGCATTACGCCGAGGAACCCCGCCTCGAGGAAGAACGCCGTCAGCACTTCATAGGTCAGCAGCGGGCCGGTGATACTGCCCGCAAACTGCGAAAAGCCGCTCCAGTTGGTGCCGAACTGGTAGGCCATCACCAGGCCGGACACCACGCCCATACCGAAATTGACGGCGAAAATCTTCGACCAGAACGCCCACAGCGAGCGCCAGACAGGATTTTTGGTCTTCAGCCACAGCCCTTCAAGCACCGCCAGATAGCTGGCAAGCCCGATGGTGATGGCAGGGAAAATAATGTGAAATGAGACGGTGAACGCGAACTGTATTCGCGCCAGGTGGAATGCGTCTAAACCGAACATGGACAACCTCGACATAAAACGGTGCTCGCAGTCATGGTAAGGATTGCTGCGAGGGAGTAGCAGAGACAGTCGGGGCTTATTTATGTATAACAGTTACAGTAAATATGATAATTTTTGACACTGTTATATTCGGCAGAGGCCGCAGCGATGAAAAAATACCAGCGCCTGGCGCAGCAGATCACCGAGCAGATTGCCCTTGGCGTCTGGCAGCCCGGCGACAGGCTACCGTCTCTGCGTGAGCAGGTGACCATCAGCGGGATGAGCTTTATGACCGTCGGCCATGCGTATCAGCTGCTGGAAAGCCAGGGGCGAATCATCGCCCGTCCGCAGTCGGGCTACTACGTTGCGCCGCGCCCGGTGAAAGCGCTTAAGGCAACGCCGCCTGCGCAGGTCATGCGCGACGAAGCCGTAGACATTAATACCTATATTTTTGGCGTGCTGCAGGCGAGCAGGGATGCGGCAGTGCTGCCTTTTGCCTCCGCGTTTCCCGATCCGCGACTTTTTCCGCTTCAGCAGCTCAATCGCTCCCTGGCGCAGGTCAGCAAAACCGCCAGTGCCATGAGCGTGATTGAAAATCTGCCGCCGGGTAACGCGGAGCTGCGCCACGCTATCGCCCGGCGCTATGCGTTGCAGGGGATGAATATCTCGCCGGATGAGATTGTGATCACCGCGGGCGCACTCGAGGCGCTGAACCTGAGCCTTCAGGCCGTGACGGAGCCGGGCGACTGGGTGATTGTCGAGAACCCCTGCTTCTACGGCGCGCTTCAGGCGCTGGAGAGGCTGAAGCTCAAGGCGCTGGCGGTGCCGTCGGACGTGAAAGAAGGCATTGATATGGCGGCGCTGGAACAGGCGTTGCAGGAGTATCCGGTCAAAGCCTGCTGGCTGATGACCAACAGCCAGAATCCGCTCGGATTTACCCTGAGCCCGGAGAAAAAAGCACAGCTTATCGCGCTACTGACTGCGCACAACGTGACGCTGATTGAGGACGACGTCTACAGCGAACTCTGGTTTGGCCGCGAGAAACCGCTGCCTGCTAAGGCCTGGGATCGCGATGACATGACGCTGCACTGCAGCTCGTTTTCCAAATGTCTGGTGCCAGGGTTTCGTATCGGCTGGGTTGCCGCCGGCAAACACGCGCAGCGCATTCAGCATTTGCAGCTTATGAGCACGCTCTCCACCAGCTCGCCCATGCAGATGGCGTTGGTGGATTACCTTGGCACCAAACGTTACGACTCGCATCTGCGCAGGCTTCGTCGCCAGCTGGCGGAACGCAAGCATCAGGCCTGGCAGGCATTGCTGCGCCATTTACCGGCGGAGGTGAAAATTCACCACAACGATAACGGCTATTTTTTATGGCTGGAGCTACCTGCTGGCATCGACGCCGGAGAGCTTGGCGCGCGGGCACTGGCGCATAAAATTAGCATCGCGCCTGGCAAAATGTTTTCAACCACCGACAGCTGGGCGTCGTTCTTTCGTTTTAACACCGCCTGGGGCTGGAGCGATCGCGAAGAGCAGGGGGTAAAAACCCTAGGGAATCTTATTCGTGAAATGATTAACGAATAGCCATTCTTATTTTCTGAATACCTTTTTCTCAAATTGAAAATAACCCGCTTATTATTTTGCTGATAATAAGCGGGTTATTTCTTTTGCTGTTTTCATAGGAAATATGCATACCTGGCTAAGCGCCGTAACGCCTTGTCTATACTCTGTTTAGTTCAGATATATCACTGGATTTTCAGCGTAATGCGCCCTTTGTCACAACCTGGTGAAATTTCCCCAATCTCACGGGTGCGTGTGCATTACGCCGTCTACGGTTATTAGGGGACATATTTTTACGGCACGGCTGCCGCCAGATTAATTCCGACAGGAGTAACAACACGATGAGCAAGCAATTTGCCCGCAGCAGCCTGTGCGCGCTGGGCCTGACTATCATGACAGCACAAGCCGCCGAACCGCCAGCGTCGCTCGGCAAAGCGGAAGGCCGCCTCGATATTATTGCCTGGCCGGGCTACGTGGAACGCGGCCAGACCGATAAAAACTACGACTGGGTGACCCAGTTTGAAAAAGACACCGGCTGTTCGGTGAACGTGAAAACCGCCGCCACCTCTGATGAGATGGTCAGCCTGATGGCGAAGGGGGGCTATGACCTGGTCACCGCCTCCGGTGATGCCTCACTGCGCCTGATCATGGGCAAACGCGTTCAGCCGATTAACACCGCACTTATCCCGAACTGGAAAACCCTCGATCCGCGTCTGGAAAAAGGCGCATGGTTCAACGTGGGCGGCAAAGTCTACGGCACGCCGTACCAGTGGGGCCCAAACCTGCTGATGTACAACACGAAAACTTTCCCGACGCCGCCGGACAGCTGGAAGGTGATTTTTGTCGAGCAAACGCTGCCCGATGGCAAATCCAACAAAGGTCGCGTGCAGGCCTATGACGGCCCGATCTACATCGCCGATGCGGCGCTGTTCGTCAAAGCCACCCAGCCGCAGCTCGGCATCACCGACCCGTATCAGCTGAACGAAGAGCAGTATGCCGCGGTGCTAAAAGTGCTGCGTACCCAGCATGCCCTGATCCACCGCTACTGGCACGATGCCACCGTCCAGATGAGCGACTTCAAAAACGAAGGCGTGGTGGCTTCCAGCTCCTGGCCTTATCAGGCTAACGGCCTGAAAACCGACAACCAGCCCGTCGCCACCGTCTTCCCGAAAGAGGGCGTCACCGGCTGGGCGGATACCACCATGCTGCACGCCGAAGCCAGGCACCCGGTCTGTGCTTACAAGTGGATGAACTGGTCGCTTACGCCGAAAGTGCAGGGCGATGTGTCTGCCTGGTTCGGCTCGCTGCCGGTTGTGCCGGAAGGCTGCAAAGCCAGCCCGCTTCTCGGTGACAAGGGCTGCGAAACCAACGGCTACAGCTTCTTCGACAAAATCGCTTTCTGGAAAACGCCTGTTGCCGAAGGCGGTAAGTATGTGCCGTACAGCCGCTGGACGCAGGATTACATCGCCATCATGGGTGGTCGTTAACGCCCGGGAGTGAAGCATGACGTACGCAGTAGAATTTCGGGATGTCTCGCGTCTGTATGGTGATGTTCGTGCGGTGGATGGCGTCAGTATCACCATCAATGATGGGGAGTTCTTTTCCATGCTGGGGCCGTCAGGCTCCGGCAAAACCACCTGCCTGCGGCTCATCGCCGGATTCGAACAACTTTCCGGCGGGGCAATCAAAATCTTCGGTAAAGAGGCAAGCGAGCTGCCGCCGTGGCAGCGCGACGTCAATACCGTCTTCCAGGACTACGCGCTGTTCCCGCATATGTCGATCATCGATAACGTCGCCTACGGGCTGATGGTCAAAGGCATCGGCAAAAAAGAGCGGCACGCGATGGCGCAGGAAGCGCTGGAAAAGGTTGCCCTGAGCCATGTACAGGCGCGTAAACCGTCACAGCTTTCCGGCGGCCAGCGCCAGCGCGTGGCGATTGCCCGTGCGTTGGTCAACAAACCGCGCGTGCTTTTGCTTGATGAACCGCTGGGCGCGCTTGACCTCAAGCTGCGCGAACAGATGCAGTTTGAGCTGAAAAAGCTTCAGCAGGATCTGGGTATTACTTTTATTTTCGTCACCCACGATCAGGGCGAAGCCCTGTCGATGTCTGACCGCGTGGCGGTGTTTAACAATGGTCGTATCGAGCAGATAGATACCCCGCGTGAGCTTTATCTGCACCCGCGTACGCCGTTTGTGGCCGGATTTGTTGGCACCTCGAACGTGTTCGATACCGGTATGACCGAAAAGCTGTGCGGTATGACGGGTCAATGGTCTTTGCGGCCGGAGCATATCCGGCTGGATACCTCGGGTGAGATACAGGTCAATGGTGTCGTGCAGGCGGTGCAGTATCAGGGGGCGGCGACACGCTATGAAATTCGCTTGCCCGGTGGGGAAAAGCTGCTGGTGAGCCAGGGGAATTTCAGCGGCGGCGCGCTGCCGGACGGCCCGACGCCCGGCCAGAACGTGCTGGCGTCCTGGTCGCGGGAGGCGATGGTGCCGCTGGACGGAGGGAGGTGAGATGGCCATGAGTATCGCACCGCTTCCTTCTCAACCGCGCGCTAACCGGCTTTCCGGTCTGTTCTGGCGCAGGCCGTCGCTGGCGCTGTTCCTGCTGCTGCTCGGGCCGCTGATGTGGTTCGGCGTGGTCTATCTCGGATCGCTGCTGACCCTGCTGTGGCAAGGGTTCTATACCTTTGACGACTTCACCATGTCGGTGACGCCTGATTTAACGCTCGCCAACCTGAAAGCGCTGTTCAACCCGGCGAACTACGACATTATCGTGCGCACGCTGGTGATGGCGATTGCCGTAACTATCGCCAGCGCGATCCTCGCGTTTCCGATGGCGTGGTACATGGCGCGCTACACCAGCGGGAAATGGAAAGCGTTCTTCTACATTGCGGTGATGCTGCCGATGTGGGCGAGCTACATCGTCAAGGCCTACGCCTGGACGCTGCTGCTGGCAAAAGACGGCGTTGCCCAGTGGTTTCTCACCCATATGGGACTGGAAGGGCTGCTGAACGACTTTCTGCAGCTTCCGGCAGTGGGCGGCAATACGCTCTCCACCTCCGGGCTTGGGCGCTTTCTGCTGTTCGTCTATATCTGGCTGCCGTTTATGATCCTGCCGGTACAGGCGGCACTGGAGCGCTTGCCACCGTCGCTGCTGCAGGCGTCTGCCGATTTAGGCGCTTATCCACGTCAGACGTTCCGCTATGTGGTTCTGCCCTTAGCTATTCCGGGTATCGCGGCGGGGTCGATCTTCACCTTCTCACTGACGCTCGGTGACTTCATCGTGCCGCAGCTGGTGGGGCCGCCGGGCTACTTTATCGGGCAGATGGTTTACTCACAGCAGGGCGCTATCGGCAATATGCCGATGGCGGCGGCGTTTACCCTCGTACCGATTGTGTTAATCGCCCTTTATCTGGCGTTCGTGAAACGTCTGGGAGCATTCGATGCACTCTGAAAGAGCACCGTGGTTCCTGAAGTTGGCGACCTGGGGCGGCGTGATTTTCCTTCACTTCCCGCTCGCCATCATTGCCATCTATGCTTTCAATACGGAAGACGCGGCGTTCAGCTTTCCGCCAAAAGGCCTGACGCTGCACTGGTTCAGCGTGGCGGCGGGGCGTAGCGATATTCTTGATGCGGTGACGTTGTCACTTCAGATTGCCGCGCTGTCGACCGTTGTTGCATTAGTCCTTGGCACGCTGGCTGCAGCGGCGCTATGGCGCAGTGAATTTTTTGGCAAGAGCGCCATCTCACTGCTGCTGTTATTGCCGATTGCGCTGCCGGGGATCATTACCGGCCTGGCGCTGCTGACGGCGTTTAAGGCCATCAACCTTGAGCCCGGCTTCTTCACCATCGTGGTCGGGCACGCGACCTTCTGCGTGGTGGTGGTCTTCAACAACGTAATTGCACGCTTCCGCCGCACCTCCTGGAGCCTGGTGGAAGCCTCAATGGATTTAGGCGCCGGCACCTGGCAGACCTTTCGCTACGTAGTGCTGCCGAATCTGGGCTCGGCGCTGCTGGCGGGCGGTATGCTGGCGTTCGCGCTGTCGTTTGACGAAATCATCGTCACCACTTTTACCGCAGGCCACGAGCGCACATTGCCGCTGTGGCTGCTGAACCAGTTGGGTCGCCCGCGCGATGTGCCGGTGACCAACGTGGTGGCGCTGCTGGTGATGCTGGTGACAACTATACCGATTCTGGGGGCCTGGTGGCTGACACGCGACGGCGAAACGGTCGCCGGAAGCGGTAAATAATTGAAAATGATGGAGCAGGATATGCAACACAACTTACTGATTAACGGTGAACTGGTCGCAGGCAAAGGCGAGAAACAGCCGGTCTATAACCCGGCCACCGGCGAAGTGATTCTTGAGATCGCCGAAGCCACGGCGGCGCAGGTGAATGAAGCCGTGCTGGCCGCCGATCGTGCTTTTGCTGAATGGGGACAGACCACGCCAAAAGCACGTGCTGAATGCCTGCTCGCACTTGCCGACGTTATCGACGAGCATGCTGAAACGCTGGCGAAGCTCGAATCCCTCAACTGCGGCAAACCGCTGCACTGCGTTATTAACGACGAATTGCCTGCGGTGGCCGACGTCTTCCGCTTCTTCGCGGGCGCGGCGCGCTGCCTGAACGGACTGGCGGCGGGGGAATATCTGGAAGGGCATACCTCAATGATTCGCCGCGACCCGGTTGGCGTGGTGGCCTCGATTGCGCCATGGAACTACCCGCTGATGATGGCGGCCTGGAAGCTGGCCCCGGCGCTGGCGGCGGGTAACTGCGTTGTTATCAAACCGTCTGAAATCACCCCGCTGACGGCGCTGAAGCTCGCCGAGCTGGCAAAAGATATCTTCCCGGCAGGCGTGATTAACGTGCTGTTCGGGCGCGGGCAAACCGTCGGCGATCCGCTGACGGGCCACGAGAAGGTGCGCATGGTCTCCCTGACGGGCTCCATCGCCACTGGCGAGCACATCATTTCCCACACCGCGCCGTCGATTAAGCGCACTCATATGGAGCTGGGCGGAAAAGCGCCGGTTATCGTGTTCGATGATGCTGACCTGGACGCTGTTGTTGAAGGTGTTCGTACGTTTGGCTTCTACAACGCGGGGCAGGACTGTACCGCTGCGTGTCGTATTTACGCGCAGAAGGGCATCTACGATGCGCTGGTTGAAAAACTTGGCGCGGCAGTGTCCACCCTTAAAATGGGCTCACCGAACGATGAATCTACCGAGCTGGGGCCGCTAAGTTCGAAAGCGCATCTGGACCGCGTGAGCGTAGCGGTGGACAAAGCCAAAGCCCTGAGCCATGTCACTGTCGTCACCGGTGGTGAAAAGGCGGCGGGCAACGGCTATCACTTCCAGCCCACGGTGCTGGCTGGTGCGAAGCAGGAAGACGACATCGTGCAGCGCGAAGTGTTCGGCCCGGTGGTGAGCGTCACGCTCTTTGACGACGAAGCGCAGGTGCTGGGCTGGGCCAACGACTCAGATTACGGCCTGGCATCTTCCGTGTGGACCAAAGACGTGGGCCGCGCCCACCGCATGAGCGCTCGCCTGCAGTACGGCTGCACCTGGGTCAACACCCACTTTATGCTGGTCAGCGAAATGCCGCACGGCGGCCAGAAGCTCTCCGGCTACGGCAAAGACATGTCAGTTTACGGCCTGGAAGATTACACCGTGGTGCGGCATGTGATGATTAAGCACTGATGAAGTGATAAGTGGCTGTAATACAATGTTATTGTGTTGCAGCCACTTTTTTTGGGCCGCCAGGGGGCATTCATTACGGATGATCCTTACAGGATAGCCTCATCGTAATGGCAGCGTCACAGCCTGATATCTCTACAAGAGGATATTCCTCTTATCCTGTTGTAGAGACACGGACCGATTAAGACGTCAGGTCAGGTTTTGAAAGTAGCGCCAGCACGCTCTCCCTGAGCCTTTCCTCGTAGTTTTGCTGGTCAGGATGGTTGAATGTCACCAGCGGGGCTGAACTTTTTACTTGTTCATACGAACTTACAAGCATGCCTGGCTCACTACTCATATCGCTTAACGCGCCGGACAAGACGGTGATGGCAACCTTCGATGCGTGGAGATTAAGGGTGAGTTCACCAATGGTTTTTTCAAGCATTTCAACTCGTTCACTTAAGTCAGTCATTTGAACTCCTGGAGATGTGAGGAGAAAGATTCAGATCGATGACTAAAAGCATCCTTTTAATTCTAGCCCGTAGTGGATAAGAAGGTTTTTGATGACCGATATTTACCCAATACCCAACGTCGGGCGGCGCTTCGCTTGCTCAGCCTACTCAACGGGCGTTCAATCATTCTGAAGATAGAGTGCGTCCGGCAAGCGTTACTTAACCGGTAAATCATGGTTCCAGAAATTTCCTAATCAGCACAATGAAAAGGCATGACATAAATCAAATGGTGATGGGAGAAGATCGCGGATATTGGCCGCGATTATCGCCTGCCGGCGAATGATGATAGCGAATACAATTAAAATGTTGTGAGGATGTATGAATAAAGTAATGATCTGCGCATTGCCGCTGCTGATGCTGGTGGGCTGCTCCAGCTCTTCCTCCCGTATGGCTGAGTGTGAGGCGCAGGGCGTTAGTCGTGACGCTTGCTACCTGGCGGAACAAAATCGCCAGTCGGCTATTAACAGTGCAGCGGAAAAACAGGCCCTGGAAAATGCGCAGGCGCTCTATCCGCAAAAGGCGCAGGCGGCCAAAAAATCCATGGCGTTCACTCGCCATTACGACGGAATGCTTATCAAGCGGGATGCTCTGGGTATTGTTACCGTTGACGGCAAACCGGCTGCTCAGGACGAGACTAACGCAGACGCGACGGTATATTCACAAGGGCTTTACACCATTATTGCCTATAAAACAGGCAAGGTGGCGGTGATGAAAAACGGTGTGTTTATGGGCTACGCAAAATAGCGTAAGCAAAACTGATTAATGTTCAAACAGCCATTAGTCCCTCTATTTGTAATGTTATTTATTCACGCGTAAAATAGATCGCCCAAACCGCCACTAGCTCAGCTGGAAGAGCAAATAACATTTTTATGTTGTCGTGTACGAGGTTCGAGGCCTCGGTGGCGGTCCAATTCTCAACAATGCTGGCTTATGCCAGCATTTTCAGTATCCTGCTCTGCACGACCGACTCAACAACTATTAAGGAGAGCGCGATGTTAGAAGGGTATTTCGATCACGATAACGCCACGGGCGCCGACGTTGCCGAAAACCGTAAGCGTTTGCTGGCGGTGCAGGCGGCTTTAGAGATTTCTAAGGCGTCAGTTTCAGCCTCAACGGCTAATTCCGGGATTCGCAGCCAGATGGATTTGCGTAACGTGGCACAGGAAGTTTCTGTCCTCGCAGACGCGATTCAGGATGCGCTGGAAGGGGACGCGTAAGGTCCACGCCGCATCAGGCCGCCGCTTAAGGCGGCTTTTTTATTCCTGAGCGTCTGAGCAAACCCGCCAAAACTGTCCATAATTCAGGATACCTTGATCGGTCTGGCCGGTTTCTCTGATTATGGAGCGATGACATCATTGACACGCACTCTCTCTTCTCCGAACGCCTGATCATCCGCCCGGTTTGCACCGCTGATGCAGGCGATTTATTTCGTATCTACGGCGATCCTGCCACCAATACGTTCAATCCCGCCGGGCCTTATCCCGATCTCGCTTATTCAAAAACGCGCCTGGCGCAATGGCTTGACGGCTGGCATTTGCACGGTATTGGGCAAATGGCGATTTATGACGCTGAACGGCCGCAGGAGATTGTCGGTTTCGGCGGCATCAGCCTGCGTCCGTTGGAGAAAGAACTCACACACAATCTCGGTTATCGCTTTGCGACCGGAGCGTGGGGAAAGGGGTTCGCCACCGAGTTTTGTCAGCGCATGCTGGATTACGCCTTCGACGAGCATCAGCTGCAGAGAGTGACGGCCGTGGTGCGCTCAAACCATCTGGCGTCGCAGCGCGTGCTGCTGAAAGCGGGGCTTGTGCTGCGCGGGCAGGTAGCCGACGTGGCCAACGCCATGCCGAGCCTGTTTTACGCGCTGAATATTGATGAGTGGCAGCGCCACCGGCAAGAGATGCTCCGGCATCCCACTTCCGGATTAATCGGGTTTTGACAGCTTGAAAGCAGATATGCGAGGATCGTCCGCTTTCAAACCTGGTCATTATATTACGTTGTTATGAAGAAACTGTTTATTTGCGCTTTTGCCGCGCTGGCTTTTTTGAGTGGTTGTACAAATTCTCCGGCGCATCGCATCGCCGAGTGTGAAAAGAAGGGTGGAACGGAAGCAGCCTGTACGGCGGCAGAATGGGATTATGAGAAAGTTAACCCACTGCCGAAGTACGATCCGACAAACTACGATAACGCGGCAGCGCTGCAGGCAGCCTACAATGCCAATGCCGCCAAAGTGAAAAGTGCATCAGACTGAATCTAAAAGCAAAAAGCAGCCAGGTAGCTGCTTTTTTGTTGTGCGTGATCCGATCTAAATCCAGCCAAAACGAAACGATAAAAGGCTAATCAGGGCAACGGCAGCAAAGAGATTAATCATAAACACGGTTTTACTGGATACTTCCATAACACCATCCTCTTTTAGTTGGCCTCTACTGATATAGCCTCTCGTCCACAGGTTCGCCATCAGACAAAGTGGGTTTTTGCATTTGGTTCGTGATTATTTCGTCACATTTGTAAAGATTTGATGCAGGTCAAAATTAGTGGCATAGTAAGCACGATTTTTTTTGACGTGGATCGGGTTTTTTCATGACGCTGTACCAGCATATGCTGATTTTTTACGCCATTATGGCCACCATTAGTGCCTTTATTACGTGGTTCCTCACTAAAGAGAGCAAGCGCATCCGCCTGATTGCCACCTTTCTGATTGGCGCAACCTGGCCCTTCAGCTTCCCCGTTGCATTGCTGCTGTCGCTGTTTTAAACCAGACTGGACTCGCCCTCGTATTTTTATTACTGTATATAAAAACAGTTAAAGGGCGATGCCATGAACTCACTCTTCTCGGCCATTGCGGGTGCCACGGTACGCTGGCACGATCTCCCCGGCAGCGGCCTGCCGGTGGTATTTATCCACGGTCTGGGCTGCGCTGCATCCTACGAATATCCTCGCATTGTTGCAGATTCCGCCTTTGGCCATCGGCGTGCGATCCTGATCGATCTTCCCGGCAGTGGATTCAGCGATAAGCCTCACGGCTACGCTTACACCACGACTCAACAGGCGGCCGTCGTCGTGGAGATCCTCGATTCCCTGAAGATAGCCATCTGCGATCTCTACGGCCACAGCATGGGTGGCAGTATCGCGATTGAAGCAGCAGATATGCTGGGTGAGCGGGTGCGCTCGCTTGCGGTTTCTGAGCCTAATTTCTATCCCGGTGGAGGATTCTTCAGCCGCCAGATTGCGGCGTTTTCAGAAGTAGAATTTACTGCTAAAGGTTTTGCGCAAATTCTGGCGCAGGAAGAGAGTCCCTGGAAGGGCTGCCTGCAGCTGAACGCCCCGTGGGCGCTGTGGCGTGCAGCGACAAGCCTTGTCACAGGCATTGCACCGTCATGGATGGATCGTTTTCGCAGCCTCCGCTGTGAAAAAACGCTTATTTTTGGCGCACATTCCTTGCCTGATGCGGATGCTGAAGCGGTTGCAGGTTCCGGAATACCGCTTCATATCATCCCGGACGCAGGGCACTCCCTGTCCTGGGAAAATCCCTCAGTGCTGGCAGGGGTACTGGGTGAGATTTTCGTGTTGCAGGCCCGGTAAGCGCAAGCACCACCGGGCAAGATAAGACCAACCTTGATGTTAAAGCAACACTGAAAGCTGCTTGCGTGACTGCGGGGAAACATCCTGCGGGTGGCGATAGTCCGGCGCTTCCGTTGCGCGCGTAAACAATGCGACGAGCCAGTCGTAAACGTAACGCGTTGCGGCATGAGCAGGGCGTTCGCCGAGCTGGGTCAGGCGCTCAAGGCTGCTGGCGGCAGGTGCAAACAGCGTGCTCCCTTTAACCACACGACTTTGCGGACGCGCGGCGACCGGCATATCCGCATAGCCGAGCCATGCGAGATAGTTGCTTATGATGGCCCGCAAATGGGCTGCGCTGGCGCGCTCGTCAGGAGTAATGGCCTGCAGCTGTGCGGGCAGCTCAAGGCGATAGCTGGTGGTAATCAGCATGTCCGCCAGCTGTTGCAGCACGGCGGTGCTGAGACCATAGCGTTGAGCACAGGCTTCGCTGCGGCTCCACTGGCGCAGATAGTTGACCCACACCGCATGGGCGCGAGTACCGCTATCCTGCAAAGCATGCTGGCCGGACTGCGTTTCTTCGGTCTGGGCGAACAGATCAACACTCTCGCTGAACAGACCGCTGACTTTCTCTTCGCGCTGCTGCTGAACTTGCCCTGGTTGCTCAAAGCTTGCGAGCGGCGGCAATAACCCCTCCAGGAGTTCGCCGAGAATGGCCGCGCGACCCTGAAGCTCACGCACGACCTGTTCCGCCTGCCGGCGCTGTTCTGTCGGAGCTGTTTTGCTGTCGTGCTGCCAGCCTGCCAGCAGCTGTCGGGTTTGCTGCCGCAGACGATCGGCTAGCCGCTGTAAACGCGCACTGCGTAATGCCGGTACGGTCGCCTGCGAAAGCCATTCGATCAGTCGTTGGAGACTGCTGCCATCGAGCGCCTGCAGGGTGCCCCAGCGCTGGCCGGGCTTTTCGATGAGATGCTGTACGGCTTCATCATAATTCACTTTGCGCACAAAGCGGTCGTCCTGCGGGGTGATCGCCCACACCAGACCCGGCAGCACACCGTCGTGCTGCGGCTGGGTATCGGTGACCCATTTTGCCAGCGTGCGGGCGCTGTCAGCGATTTGTCCCCGACTGGACGCTGCGTTGCAGACAAGCAGCAGATCGGGCTGATGCTGCTGGCGATAGCTTTCCAGCAGCCAGCGGCATTTGCTGACCCACAGCGCGTCGTCGGTTTGTACCGGGTGAGGAATGTCGATCACATCGACGTTATCCAGCATGCCGTTTTCCGTTGGCAGCACCAGCTCGACGGTCAGCAGCGCCAGCGCGCTCAACGGCAGGCTGATGGCATTCTGTAACCGATCTGCGGCCAGCGGGTGAACCAGGATTTCGCCTTCGGGTTCGCTTTCCGGCGTCAGGAAACCTTCGGCAGGGAGAGTAAAGCTGTCAATCAGCAGGCTCAGCGGCGCGGCGAGTTCGCGGACATTGCCGCACTGCTGGAGCACGTGGGCAAGTTCAAGCCACTGGCGCGTCAGCTCCTGCTGTTCGCCCCAGAGAAGCGCCCATGCCGTGGCGCGGGCGCTGAGGTCAAGGCAGGGCAGCAGTTGAATAAACTGCTGCCACAAATTATCGTCAATCTGTTGCTGACGAGCAGGAACATGCGCTTGCCAGAAGCTGGCGACGGCCGCTACGTCCTCTTCGCTCAGGCCCGGTACGGGCTGAGTCTGGCGCAACGATTGCCAGCTTTTCAGTCGTGCGGCGACCGTTGCTTTTACCACCGGGTGCATGCTGTTTTGCCGTAAGGCATGCGCGAGGAACACCTGCACCAGTTCTGCTTCCGACATCAGACGTAAACGCAGCGGGAAGGCATCGTCCGGAGACGCAACCGTATGGCTGAAGCGCAGCGCCATTCTTGTCAGAGCATGGCCCGGATTGAGATGGGTGAAATAGTCGAGCGTTTTGCTGCCGGTTTGCACCAGCAGACGACCGTTGCCGCTGCTGTACAGCGCGCCGAGCAGGTGCGCTTTGGCAGCCTGTGAATGGCCAAACAGACCGATGCTTGCCGGGGCGGTTTGTGCTTCACACAGCGCCGTCTCCTGCGATTTCAGCATCAGCAAGCGCGTGAGCAACGCGTCGGCATCGGTGTCGAAAAGGGCGGAGGTCTGACGGGTCGCGCGCGTCCAGTCAATTACAGGTTGAAGTCGGCTCATTTCAGGTAGACGCTCCCGCTGTCAATCCAGTAGTGGCTGCCGCTGTGACGGCGGTCGGCCAGCGTGTTCAGTTTCAACGTCAGGGCATCAGGTGGCACCGGCGTGCCATCCTGCAATTTTGCCTCTGCCAGGACGAAGGCTTCCGGGCCTTCCTGACGGCTACCGCCGGTCAGCTGCAGCCGAACCTGCAGTACGCCGTCTCCGGCAATGACTTTCGCCACCTCCGGGGAGTTGATGCTCAGCGTGTAGAGCGGCGTGGCGGGCCAGCGGGCGTTCGCCAGTTGGCGGAATCCGAGGGTAACGTTGCCGCGCAGCGGGAAGTGCAGACGGGCATCGACCTTCGCACCTGGTTTGTCCAGATCCAGGTCGGCATACCAGATATTCTCTTCACGCAGCGTGTTAACGGTGTTATCCAGCACGCCGAGATAGCGAACAGTGGAGTACGCACCGATGTCGGCGGCTTTAAAGTTAAAGCGCGGCAAACGCAGATCCAGCGCCAGGCTGCACAGCATTGCGCCGACGGCGGCGGTCGATTTCGGGTTACCGATACGTCCCTGCTGGCTGAACGGATACCATTCATGAACATGGTAGTTGTCCATCCAGACCATCCGGTTAACCGGTACGGGCTGGAGGTAACGAATCAGCGCCTGGACGCCAGGCAGACAGCCAGGACGCCCGGTCACCAGCAGCACGTCGCAGGCATAATGAGAGATAGCTTCGCAAACGGCATGGAGCGGGGCGGCAATAGTGAAATCGCCCGCCAGCATTGCTTCATGCAGATCGCGGAAATTGACCTGTAGCGGTGTGGCTAGCAGATCAAATGGTTCTGCATCCGCGGGCAGCGCGTGGCTGATGGCCTGGCCCACGTAGTTCATCACGTTGCGGGTAGGAGCCTGAGTCAGCAGTTCGCCAAAGGTGGCGTGCAGCCCGGCCAGCGAATCGTTGATGTCGCTGGTTTCCCACGCGCCGAGAATGGCGTGCCCAATCGGCATAAACAGCTGCAGAGTCGTTTGCTGGCGCAGGATGGCCTGCGTATCAATGCGGCCGGAATCACCGAACAGCGTTGCCATCAGGGCCGATGCGTCGGCGATCCCGGCTTTTTGGAGCTGCGTCTGGAGGGCGGGCATCACGCAGCGCTGAATGACGTCGAGCAGAATATCGTCGCCCGCCACCTTGAAGCCTTCGCGGAACAGCAGCTGCGGGGTAATTTTGACGTTGCTGCCGGTCCCTTCATCAAGGCGGTAATGGGTGATCGCCATATCCGTCGTGCCGCCACCGAGATCGATAGCCGCCACGCGCAGAGCACGTCCTGGCCGGGTGCCGGGTTCCGGT
Source organism: Pluralibacter sp. UBA7423 (assembly GCA_002470465.1). Taxonomy (GTDB): domain Bacteria; phylum Pseudomonadota; class Gammaproteobacteria; order Enterobacterales; family Enterobacteriaceae; genus Scandinavium. The sequence goes on along the minus strand of DKMD01000017.1, from coordinate 236,491 downwards.
TCACGGTCGGGTCTCGCCAGCGCGGCGAAGAAGGCTTCCGTTTGCCCACCGAAATGGGACATCGCTTCGTTGTACAGCCAGACCAGCTGACCGCAGCTGGCTTCGTCCCACTCCATATGAATGTTGGGTACCGGTACGACGCTTTTATCCTGCTGTTTCGGGTTGCTGAAGTCGTCATCCTGCGGATGCCAGCCGAGGGACTTCCACACCAGCGCAATAGCTTCAAACATGCGGCGGCGGAAAATCTCGCGCTCCTGTTTTGGCATGGCGGAAGGCAGGGTCAGGATCAGCGTGCGCAGCTGGCGTGGTGAAGACGGAAAGCCCAGGCGCTGGCGGGTGGCCACGCTGTTAATCTGCCCCAGCGCCTGCGCCAGAATTTCGCACAGCATGTGCGTCATCAGCGTGCTGCGGCTGTACTGCGGCGAGAAGACCGGCATCCGTTCGTCCGGCGAGAGGGTAAACAGCGGCTGGCCGTCGTCGTTCATCAGGTAGGAGAGCGGGAAGGCGGCCGCCAGCGGTTCGCGCTGGGTGCGGCTGTTCATCTGGCTGAAGCGCCAGTCCTGCACGGTTGGCGTTTCATCCCACAGGTAGCGGCGCGGGCTGGAAATACCGCTGTTGCCTTCGGTGCCAACGCGCTGCATAGCGAGCTTACGGGCTTCGTCGCCCACGCGCACAATAGACGGCCAGACGAACGCATCCTCGCGTCCGCTTTCTACGGAGAAATGCTGCTTGCCGAAGCGCGCCTCTGAAAACTCCAGCCGGCTGGTGAACAGCGGGGCGTTAAGGAACTGCGGCTCGCTGAGCGAACGCACCTGCAATTCTGCGGTCTGGCGCAGGCCATCGTTGGCATCGCCATGATCTTCGATGATCACCCCGCAGGTATGGCTGTTGCCGACGTCGAGGATCAAATCAACCGGAATAGCAGGCGTACTGACGGTGGCCGTGGCGATTTTCACCTCCGGCACTTTCAGCTGTTCGCCCAGCATCGCCAGCAGATTCAGCCAGTGTCCCTGATATTCAAAGCTGCGCATTGCCTTGGCAACGTCGCGCTCGCTGCGGTTTTCCGTCAGGCTGGCGTAGTGGCTGAAGACTTCACGCAGCCAGCCATCAATCCAGGTCTGATCGAGGAAGTCGGCCACTTCATTGTCGCGCCAGGCCAGCGCAAAGCGGGTGCCGTTGAGTAAGTCGTTGGTCACGGGCGCGAGCGCCATCGGCGCATCGTCACGGATCTGGCTGTCGAGGGCAATCGTTACGCGATGGGTGTTCCCGGCGCTGTCCGGCTCCGGCAGCTTGCGGATCTGCACCCGCGCCCAGTTGTCCGGACCTTCGACAAAGGTGCGGGGTGGGTTGAAACGCAGGAAAGGCAGTGGGAGCCAGACGCCGTCCAGAATGGCCAGCGAATACTCCAGCGGCAGCGTGCTTTCAGGTTTAACCACTTCGGCCTGCTGGCCGTCGATGGCGGGCAGCGTGTAGCGGCTGTTGACGATGTCGTAGTCCAGACGCAGCAGCGGCCCGTTTGCGGTTTTGCGCACGAAGCGCCCGTTGCTCAGGGAATCCTGCGGCGTCAGTCCGAAGTCGAGGAACTGCACGCCGCTATTGGCGATGAGCGTTACGCTCTGTTGGTAATCGCAAAGAGTCACCAGCATGTTTATGCTCCCACCTTACGGAAAGTCAGCGGTACGACCGTTTTGGCGTCGTAGCGGCCCGTGCATTCAGCGACATTGCTGGTGCCAGCTTTGCAGGAGATCTCCGGCATTGGGTAGCGCGAACCGTCGCTGCACCGCGCATTGCCGCGGCTTTTCACCAGCAGTTCGCCGTTCTGATGCAGGCCCGAGAAAATATCAGCTTTGCAGACTACGTTTGCGCCGTGCACCAGGCGAGCGCTGCCTTTGTTATTCAGGATCTGATAGCGCAGCGACAGGGCTTTGCCGCTGACCGGATCTTTGACGTCTATCAGCACTCGCCAATTGCCGTTGAGAAATTTTGTGGTGCCCGCACGCATCTGGTCGGCATCCATCACCAGCGCATCTTTTGGGATTGCGGCGATGACGACGGGTTTCGCGACCGGTTCTGCTTTTTTCTCGACGGTGACGCTTGCCTGATGCAGTGGAAGAGTGGACGTGAGCGCAGGGAGCAATGGCGCAGAAGGCTCAGCCATGGCTGGCTGCGGATCGACATGTGCGACAGCCGGTTCTGCGGAAGGGGTCTGCCGTGGCCACAGCAGAGGCCCTGCAATGGCGGCCATGATAACGGCGGCAACGGGCAGACTCCACAGCGGCACGCGACGGGATTTTTTTACGACAGCAGCAGACGCGGGAATTTCGGTGACTTCAGGTTCGACGGGGCTTTCTGCTTCAGGTGCCGCTTCAGGCTCAAGTTCTGCAGCCAGCGTCAACGGCGCAGTCAGCAGCGGTTCGTCGGCGTGACTCAGGGTGACAATCAGCGGTTCATCGTCAATAAATTCATCTTCGTCGTCGATAAGCGGTTCAGGAACGGGCGCAAAATGCAGGCAGCCGAACAGCTCCTCACGGGCGCTTTCGTTGAGGTTCACGAAGCCCCAGAAGGTGATAACCGGCTTGCCACCGACCAGGAACACGTGGTTTTCACCCGGAAACTGCAACGCTTTTTCCAGTAATGCGCCAAACAGCTGCTGGGCGGTTTTTTCTGACTGCTGGCATCTGCGAGCCAGGCTCAATGCGCCGTCGGCCAGAGTTTCCAGTTGATGCAGGGCGCGCTCGCGCACCTCTTCATCGGCCGCTTTCCACGGCTGGACGTCACCTTCAATCGGTGAATACCAGTCCACGCGATCGCCGTCATCGTTGACCTGTGGAATCGCCAGGCACTCCACCAGCGTTTGCTGTTTGCGTAACCGCAGCGTTTCGCGGATCTGCAGGGCAGACGCAAAGACGGCCTGCCCGCCGCCGCCCACGGACTGGAAATCATCCAGGCTTCCGCTGCGTAATAAAGTTTTTGCCACGTTCTTATCCCATCGACTTTTTCACGCCGCTACTCTAACGCAGAGGCGAAGGCGATAAACGGGCGAGGAAAAGGCAAAAAAGGCAAATACTCCGTCTATTGAATTTGCGCGAAAAGCTTGCATTCCGAGAAAGTTCTTAAGTGAAATTTCTGGCGAATAAAACGGCGATAATCGACGTTTAAGTATAACCTGATGCGGTTTGGTTATTTGCCAGAAGAAGCGCCTTGTGCTGTGATTATCCCTCTTAGAATAAAACAATAAGGCTTATAACCATGTTTCACTCCACGGCAGGAAAAACGCTGCTGGCGCTGGCTCTCAGCGCACTTTTACCGGCAGGGGCCGCGATGGCGGCAAATAACGATACGCTGATTTATTGCTCTGAAGCGTCACCCGAATCCTTCAACCCACAGATTGCCAGCTCTGGCCCGAGCTTTGTTGCCAGCTCCCAGACGCTCTACAACCGTCTTATTAATTTCGACCCGAAAACCAACACGCCGGTGCCTTCGCTGGCAACCAGCTGGACGATCTCCCCGGACGGTAAAACCTATACCTTTACGCTGCGCCAGGGCGTGAAGTTCAACAGCAACAAATATTTCAAACCAACCCGCGATTTTAATGCTGACGACGTCATCTTCTCGGTAATGCGGCAGAAAGATGAAAATCACCCGTACCATAAGGTTTCGCAGGGCAACTATGAATACTTCACCGACGTTGGCCTCGATAAGCTGATTAAGGACGTGAAGAAGATTGATGATTACCACGTCCAGTTCGATCTTAACGAGCCGAACGCCGCGTTTCTGGCCGACTGGGGAATGGATTTCGCCTCCATTCTTTCTGCGGAATACGCCGATGCGATGATGAAAAAGGGTACGCCGGAATACGTTGATACCTGGCCAATCGGCACCGGGCCGTATGCGCTGCAGCAATACAAGGTGGATTCGCTGATCCGCTACATCGCGAATCCGAACTACTGGGATGGCGAAGTGCCGACGAAGCACCTGATCTTCTCCATCACGCCGAACGTGGAAACGCGCCTGGCGAAGCTGCAAACAAACGAGTGCCAGATTATCCCTGCGCCGTCGCCGGTTCAGTTTGATGTGATTAAAAACAATAAAGATCTGGCGCTGCATGCGGTAGATGCGCTGAACGTCGGCTATCTTGCATTTAACACCGAGAAAAAGCCGTTTGATAACGTGCTGGTGCGCCAGGCGCTGAACTATGCCACCGATAAAAAAGCCATTGTGAATGCTGTGTTTATGGGTTCTGGCACCGTGGCAAAATCACCGCTGCCGCCGAACATGCTGGGCTATAACAAAGATCTGCCGGATTACGGTTACGATCCGGAAAAAGCCAAAGCGCTGCTGAAGCAGGCCGGGCTTGAGAAGGGGGCCGAGGTAACCCTCTGGTCGATGCCGGTGCAGCGCCCTTATAACCCGAACTCCCGCCGCATTGCTGAAATGATCCAGAGCGACTGGGCGAAGGTAGGCATTAAAGCCAAAATCACCACTTACGAGTGGGGCGAGTACCTTTCCGGAATGCGTAAAGGTGAGCACGACGCCGCGCTGTTTGGCTGGATGTCCGACAACGGCGACCCGGATAACTTCGCCGACGTGCTGCTCGGCTGCGACAGTATCAAAACCGGCTCGAATGCCGCACGCTGGTGCGATAAGGGGTATGATGGTCTGGTGAAACAGGCCAAACTGACCAGCGAACCGGCGAAACGCGCGAAGCTCTATCAGCAGACGCAGGAGATTTTCTATAAGCAGGCGCCGTGGATTGCGCTGGCTAACGGCAAAACCTTCTTCGCGACCCGCAGCAACGTGAGCGGCTTCAGCGTCAGCCTGATGGGCAGTGATTTTTCAAAAGCGAAGCTGAATTAAGGAGAAGAGATGTCGCATCTGGATGAGGTAAGTCAACGAGTGGATGCCGCCATTGCCACCGGTTCCATTACCAGCATGAATGAGCTGCTGGTAGAGCTGAGTGACGACGCAGAGCTGAGCCGGGAAGACAGGTTCACCCAGCAGCAGCGCCTGCGCACGACTATCGCACATCACGGGCGTCACAATAAAGAAGCGGAGGAGGCTCGCCTCGAAAGCCTGACCAGGGGCGGCTCGATTATCTGAATATAAACGGCGCTTTCTCTCAGTAGAGGAAGCGCCGCGCTGAATGGACGATCGCTCTTCTGTTTTTATCTTCATTTAATTAATAAAAACGAACTGATTTTTTATTAATTGAATATCTACTACCTCGCACCGTCAGGCGTAATGTAATTTATGCCTTAAAACACCCGAAGTTGCCTTATTGTTTAGTCAGAAACAGATATTTATAGTCGTTATTTTTGAGAAGGAAATTCATGAAATGATAAGTGATTCTGGTTGTCTCAATATTTACCATTCGCCTTATGAATACATAGTGGTCAGTGATGCCCCGAAGTTAATTGTTCAACTATTTTAATATCAAAACGTTCTGTGTATTGTCTGGTGTATCCCATGGCGTGATAAAAATGCCTGAGGATACGGGAATATAGCTAAACAAATACATGGAGAACGAAATGAAAGAAATTTTAAGCAGCCAGTATGATACTGTATCGGGCGGCTGGCAGGATCAGGACGGCAGCGGACGTAAGTCTTCCACGAACGGTGGCTCCGCTTCAGGCGGTGGGAACAGCGGTAATGGGGGCTTCCAGTCCTTCGTATCGCAAAACTCGCCATACGGCAGTGGCTCTGGTGCATATGGCTATTGGGGAAACTCCAGCAATGGTAACAGTGGAGTGTTTGCGGGAGGACGCGATCACATCGGAACGAATCGTTAATTAGCTGAAACAATAAGATTTAAAAGCGCGCTTTCATGGTGGTAAAAATGGTTAAATATGTTGTTTTCATTAAAAATGATGAGTCAAAAGCAATTGCAAAAGCGTTTCCCAAAGCGGAAGCGACGCATTTAATCGTTCAGGAAATGAAAAAGCAGGGTTTCAGAAAACATTTTGTTGAAGTCGATGCTGAAAATGAGCCCGAGGCCATTGCGCAGTTGAATGAGCATAATAATGGCTACCTGAACTCACTTGGTGAGTTCTCCGGAAGCATCGTTATCATTTCTTGCACGGTCGTTATAATGGCTTTGGTCTACTTGCTCTCCTGACAGGGTACGGCAATGAAGTGCAAACTGCCAGCATTACAACACTCAGCGAAAGAAAAAATAGCCGTTCCTGACATTATGCATTTTGTCTGGGTAGGTGACAGCCGTCGGCTGAACGTTGACTATATTGATATATGGCGTAAAGCTAATCAAAGCAAAGTGATATACCTTTGGCTGGATGAGAGTAGCTGGCTATGCCACTATTTCCACGAATCTATTCAAGCCTATGTTTTTAAGACAACAGCTGGAAATCATGCGCAGGAAGAAATAAGCATAAAAAACCGTGCGTTTAAAGATATGTTTCCGAAGCTAAAGGAAGGTTATCCCTTTGACCGGTTGGTCATCGAATTTTTATCTGGCTACAACCTCCGTCAGGGAGCGCCAGCCAGTCAGGCCTTAAATGAGCGATTTCAGGCCAGCGGTATAGTGATCAAAAGGATTTCGGAGCTGTTTACGCCTCAATTTGATGACTTTAAGCGCTTTTATTACTATGAAATGATTCTAAGGGGAAACCTGGCCAGCGCCAGTGATATCGTCAGGTTGTTGATACTCTATTTGCATGGCGGTATTTATATAGACACAGATACGTTGCCCTATATCGACAACGCTTTTAGCAGGCTTAATCATTTTTTAGCATGTGAAAACATTGCACAGGATGATACTTTGCTATTAATGAAAACCCAGGCGGTTTTAAAAAAACTCTCCCAATCTGTACCTGCTGATGGTGAGCATCTTCGGGGTCATAATAATACATCGTCTCAGTCTAAAATCACTCATGGCAATCATAAGCATAAAGAAATTAAACGCCTGATTGAGCTCGATATGGCAGAGTTTACTTTCGAAAAAATAAGGCCATTAGGCGAAATAGGCGTTTACAGGAATCTGCTGGCACTCGGTTCGCTCCGGCGATTAAAAGGGATTTATTTTAATCACTTTATGGCATCACACTCTCAGTCAAAATCCGTACGTATGATCCTGCGCGTTATGAAGAAGCGATATAGGTTCCTGGAAAAGAATGCGTGTATTTTCGGATGCTGTAGTGGGGGAGAGGAGGGGGAGTATCTTTCCCGCCTTTTGACATGGCGAACTGAGTTGATGACTAAAAATTATTGTGTCACCTCTGCCTTAACCGGGCCAGGGCTAATCCTGGAAGTGTTGTTAGGCCTGGCGTACCAGTTACTGGATCTGGATGACGTCGACCCAGCTTGTGTGGCTGAATTTTTCCAGAATGAACATTATGGCATCGCATTATATCAACATAATTTAGATACGCCCGATGGTTACTCTTCCACATGGAGAAGTTAATATAATCCGTTTTTCAAGGCATCTTGCGTTGCTGTTTCCAAAACGAGCCTTAATAACCGGAGCGTGAGCGCTCCGGCATTATGTCAGAATCCTTCCAGCACTATTTTCCCGACTGCGCGGCCAGTTTCGAGCTGCGTGTGTGCTTTTTGCAGATTTTCGGCGCTGATGGTGCCGTAATGCTCGCCGAGCGTTGTTTTCAGCACGCCTTCATCAATCAGCTTCGCTACTCGTGTGAGCAGGTGATGCTGGGCAATCATATCGTCCGTTTCAAACATGGAACGGGTGAACATGAACTCCCAGTGCAGCGAAATGCTTTTTACCTTCAGCGGGCGAGCGTCCAACGTTTCCGGATCGTCAATCAGCGTCAGCTTTCCCTGTGGCGCAAGGGATTCAATAAGTTGTGCATAGTGCGCTTCTGTACCGTTAAGGCTGGCTACGTGTGTGACGTGCGGAATGCCAATTCGCGCCAGTTCATCGCTTAACGGCTGGCTGTGATCGATGACATGATCTGCTCCCGCATCGCGAACCCACTGCTGACTTTCCGGACGGGAAGCCGTGCCAATCACGGTCATGTTTGTAAGCTTTGCGGCAAGCTGGGTCAGGATCGAGCCGACGCCGCCTGCGGCCCCGACGATCAGCAGAGTGTCACCGTTGTTACCGTTTTCTTTTACGCCGAGGCGATCGAACAGCAGTTCCCACGCGGTAATAGCGGTTAACGGCAGCGCGGCGGCAGAGGCATTATCAAGCGAACGTGGTTTACGGGCGACGATGCGTTCATCCACCAGCTGATATTCGCTGTTACTGCCAGGGCGTGTGAGTGCGCCCGCATACCAGACTTCATCGCCCGGCGCGAAAAGGGTGACGGCGTCGCCGATGGATTTCACCACGCCAACCGCATCCCAGCCGAGTACGCGAGGCGTGTCGGCGTTGAAACCCGCACGCACTTTGGTATCTACAGGGTTAACGGAAATCGCTTTAACTTCAATTAACAGGTCGTGGCCGTGGGCAACGGGAACAGGTAATTCAATGGCGGTCAGCGCAGAAATGTTGCTTCCCTGGGCAGCAGAAGGGGTAATGGCAATGGCTTTCATTAGAGTCTCCAAAGGGCATAACTGATTCATCGTTTGACCCGGTTAAGCATAGCCGCGCAGCCTGAGCAGAAAAACACGCTGTAAACGACAGGACTTATCGTTGGAGAGTGAAAATGGAGCCGAAGATGGACGACCTTACGGTACAGAGTCTGTCGAAAAAAAAGCGCAGGTGGCTGTTCAAATGGTCCGCGATTTCTCGCTCAGAATCGTTTCTTGATATTCCCCTGCCATGAAGTCTGCAATCATCTGAATTTTTAACGACTTCGTGCACGAACCGTATTCATGCACTCAACAAAGAGAAATTTAAATGCCAATTAGCCCTGTAAAACAGCATAGCGCCGTATCTTTGAGCGCCATACGGCAAGAGCGGATCGAATTAAGCAAGTTTAATAGTAACCTGTCGAAAAATATCTCAAGCATTAAAAATACCGTAAGCGAGATGAATAAATCTATTTCCGCGTATAAAAAGAATATCGCCGGAAACCAGTCTTTACTTAAAAGTCTTCAGTCTGTTTCAGCAAAACATGGTGAGGATGCCACCGTACGACTGAAAAATAATCATTTTAAACATGGTCAGGCGAGTAATTTTCTTAAAAATATGTTCCACGGTGGACGTTATCAGATTGAGCGCGAAGCCGCAGCCAAAAAAATCAATGCTGAAGAGAGTTCCGTTTCTGCCGGAAAGGTGATGGCAGAGCTGCAAACAAGAATTAATAGCGCCTCAAATAAGGTTGATGAGCTAAAAACAGAAGTCGCCGGGTACGGTAAGAAAATTGATAAAATCGAGGCGAAGCAATATGGCATAGAGAAAGAAATAGATAAGCTTGTTAAAGTTGAAACCGATGCGAAAAAGGCTGATGAAAAAAACATTCAGGCTCGACAAAATTTTTCCATGCTCTATCAGAGCAACGCGGGATGCAAAGCGCTTAACATTGAGGCGCGTCATCAGTTTGGTAACGCCAGTTCAACGGTCAAACTGAGTGGAAGTAAAGTCGTTGAAGAGTACCGCAGGGTTCATGGTTATGAGATTTTTGGCCGAGGCAATAAGTCACTTGAATACACTATTAAGGCAAATTGTAGCGATCTTCCCGAACTGGTGAAAACGGGTGCTAAAGCATGGTATACCCCGACAGAAAAAAATATTACAACTCATCGTGGGCAAGGGATGACGCAGTGCGGAATTGGCACTTTAATCGCACAATTTAATGCCGATCAAGATAAAAAAACTGAGACTGTGTATAACCTTGGGCAATTTTTCTCTACCTCCACGAAGGAAAATGTTGCAGAAGAATTTGCAAACCGCAGTCAGGATGATGTAAAAGTCATATTCAAAGTAAAAGGAAATAGCAGCAACGGATTATCCGTTCCTGGTGGGCTACAATTTGATAATGATGAGGGTGAAAGACTCTATTCCCCGCTGGCAAATTTCAAAGTTACAGAGATGTCCAAAACAACGTCGAATATTTATAAGGTTACATTAGAGGAAGTGTCTAAGGTGGGTAAGGCACCGATCCTGCCCTATTAATGAGAAATGAAGGAGTTTAACGTAGCGGCCATACAGGGCGCTACGTTGATTAATAAAAAGTGAAATCGTAAATTTCTTTTCCAATACTCCCGCTGGACCCATGATACTGTACTGCGAGAAGTTTGGCGGCTCGGCGCAGAATGCGGTCAGAACTGACGACGAGCCACCAGCCATGCGCCAACAACCAGCATCACAGCCCCGCAAACCGGGCCAATCAGTGCCCGCCACGGGATGCCCTGCTGACGAATGATGTCCATCGCCAGGCCACCGATCAGCTGGCTGGCGACCAGTACCGCGATGGTGGTTGCCGCGCCGACGTACTGATAGCCGCTGATGCTGGCAAATACAAAAAATGAGCCGAGCAGACCGGGGATGAGCGTCCACCATTTGATGCTGGAGGCGAGTTCCTGAAAGCCGCTCAGGCCATGCTTAATCAGCAGAATCGACACGAAAAGCACAATCCCGACCAGCGAGTTAAGCAGCATGGCGATAAGGATCGTCGAAGCCGACTGGGTTATCCGCACCATCAATGTATTCTGAATGACCAGGCCGATACCGGCGGCAATCAGAAAGGTGAGGGTCAGCGACTGGTTCATGATCGGGCGTCCGGATCCTGGCGATCGTCGAGCTGGAGCTGCATAAAGGTCAGATCCAGCCAGCGACCAAACTTGGTGCCCACCTGCGGCATTTGCGCAGTGGTTACAAAGCCGAGCGCGGCATGCAGGTTCAGCGAAGCCTGGTTTTGCGATTCGATACCCGCCACCATCACGTGTTTGCCAATCTGTCTTGCCTCAGCGATAAGCTGCGTTAACAGTTTACGGCCCAGGCCTTTACCCTGATGCAGTGGGTGAACGTAGACCGAATGCTCAACGGTGTGACGAAAACCGTCAAAGGCACGCCAGTCGCCGAAGGAGGCATACCCTGTCACGGTGCCACTTTCTTCACTCACTAATACCGGATACCCGGCAATCTGGCGGGCTTCATACCATGCAATACGGTTGTCGGTGTCGACGGTCTGATCGTTCCAGATAGCGGCGGTGTGCAGCACCGCGTGGTTATAAATCTCGGCGATTGCCGCACAGTCTTCTTTGCTGGCGTAACGAATGGTCATGGCTGGCCTCGGTTGTTCACTATAGTAGTACGATATAGATACTATAGTTTTGCCGGCTTTGACAAGAGGCCGGCACTATTTGGCAATCACGCAACTGGTGGGCAGCTGCCAGTCCGGGGCGGTAAACTTCCTCAGGGCCTGCGGGCGATACAGTTGATTCTTCCACAGCCTGTTGCTTTGCTACACGGGATGGCATTGTGCTTTTAAGGTGCGTCACCACATCCAGGTGCCGTCGGCACAGAAAATAATGTTTTTGCTCATAGCGTTGACCGTACTCGAAGTTTAATAAACCCACTCTGGCGAATCGCTCCTGACCAGCCACTCGAAAAGCGAGCCGATGCACTATAGTATTACGCCATGAATACTATCGAAGACACACTCAATCAGCGCATCAGCGCGCGCATTCGCATCGAGCGCGAATCCCGCGGCTGGTCGCTTAGCGAACTGGCCGAGCGCGCGGGCGTATCGCGTGCGATGATCCACAAAATTGAACGCGGCGACAGTAGCCCGACGGCGACAATGCTCGGCAGGCTTTCCGGCGCGTTCGGGATCAGCATGTCCACGCTGATTGCACGCGCCGAAATGCAGGAAGGGAAGCTGCTGCGGTTTGAAAATCAGCCGGTCTGGCACGATCCACAAACCCACTATCTTCGCCGCCACGTTTCCCCACGCAGCGATTTGCCGATCGATCTGGTGCAGGTTGAGCTGCCGCCAGGCAGCGACATCCCAATGCCCGCGTCGTCGTATGCGCTGGCGCGGCAGCTGATCTGGCTTCAGCAGGGCGAACTGCTGTTCATTGAGGGCGATACGCAGCACGCTATGCAGGCGGGGGATTGCCTTGAGCTTGGCCCACCGAACGACTGTCGCTTTGTGAACCAGACCGATAAGCCCTGTATTTACCTCGTGGTGCGGCTGAACCATTCCGGCTCATAATGGTAATGCAGGGGTGACGATGAGCGACTAGTCTCAGGGAATGTTTTCCAGAAGGAGCAGATCATGAGTCAACACGCGTCACGTCATCGTCGCTGGGTGCTGGCCTCTCGCCCGCACGGCGAACCGGTTGCCGCCAATTTCCGCCTTGAAGAAGGGGATATCCCTGAGCCTGGCAACGGACAAATTCTGTTACGCACAGTTTATCTCTCGCTTGACCCTTATATGCGTGGCCGCATGAGCGACGCGCCGTCCTATTCACCGCCGGTGGAGATTGGCGCGACCATGGTCGGGGGCACTGTCAGCCGCGTGGTGCAATCAAATCATGCAGATTTTAAGCCCGGTGACTGGGTTCTGGGCTACAGCGGCTGGCAGAACTATGAGATTTCCGACGGGCAAGGGCTGGTGAAACTCGGCGAAAGTCCTGAAAACCCCTCCTGGGCCCTTGGCATTGCCGGGATGCCGGGCTTTACGGCTTACATGGGGCTGCTGGATATCGGCCAGCCGAAGGCAGGGGAAACCCTGGTCGTCGCGGCGGCCACCGGGCCTGTCGGCGCAACGGTCGGGCAGATCGCCAAAATCAAAGGCTGTCGCGTGGTTGGTATTGCTGGCGGTGAAGAAAAGTGCCGCTATGCCGTGGAGACCTTAGGGTTCGACGTCTGTCTGGACCATCATGCCGCAGATTTCGCGCAGCAGCTGGCGAAAGCCTGCCCGCAGGGGATTGATGTTTATTATGAAAATGTCGGCGGCAAGGTGTTCGACGCGGTTCTGCCGCTGCTCAATACGTCTGCTCGCGTTCCCGTATGCGGCTTAGTCAGCGGCTACAGCGCGACTGAACTGCCAGCCGGGCCGGACCGTCTGCCTTTACTGATGGGCACACTGCTGAAAAAGCGCATCCGCATGCAGGGCTTTATCATTGGTCAGGATTACGGCCATCGCATAGGCGAGTTTCAGACGGCGATGAACCAGTGGATAAGCGACGGATCGATAAAATATCGTGAACAAATCACCGACGGTCTGGAAAATGCGCCAGAGGCCTTCTTCGGTCTGCTGAAAGGTAAAAATTTCGGTAAAGTCGTTATTCGCATTGATGCGGATGACTAAAAAATAAGCTGCGGCGCCGCGAGCGCCGCAAATTTCCGTGCAAAAATTCCATTAGCGTCTTTAATTAATCGTGCAATAGCCAATTTGTATGAAGTGCACGGCCTAAATTAACAACATGACAATTAAAAAATCACTATTTTTAGCAGATTAATCCATGTTATTTCCAACACCGCCGCGATACAGGATATATCCTGGGGTCGTGCTCAGTTGTTTGCTCTCAGGCCGTGACGAGAACAATGATTATGGACACAGGAAATAACCATGCTCGACTTTGAAAAAGCACAGCGTATGAGTCTTACCATGCAGGTCGAAGTAAATTTAAAAAGTGCCCTGATTATCGGGGCGCTGAAGCCTGGTGCCCGGCTGGTAACGCGGGATCTTGCCGAGCAGTTGGGAACCAGCATCACGCCGGTACGTGAAGCGCTGCTGCGCCTGGTCTCATCCGGGGCATTGCAGGCGACACCCGCCCAGGCCTTTCTGGTGCCGGAGGTGACGCTCCAGCAGTACAACGAGGTCAATCAAATCCGCAAGAAGCTCGAAGGGATGGCAGCATCTGCGGCGGCGGCATTGATGACGGAAGCAAAGCTGCGGGATTTACGCGACTACGTGGGGGCCTTCCATGAGGCGAAAGCGCAGGGTGATATGGAACGCGCATTGCAGGCCAATTGCCGCTTCCGTTTCCGGCTGTATGACTATGCGGAAATGCCCACGCTGACGGCGCTTATTGAACAGCTTTGGGTGCGTATTGGCCCCTGCTTTAATTATTTGCACCCACAATCCTGTGAGGTTTTTAAACAGTATCGCTATTACGACGATTTACTGAGCGCGCTGGAAAAAAAAGACGAAGCAGAGAGCGGGGCGGCCATGTGCCGGGCTATCGATCAGGGGTCGGCTATATTATTGCGACAGTATTATAATTAATTCCCGTTATTAATCGGTACCTTCAGTAATAGCGTGCCGGAACTCCCGGCACGCCAATCCTTTACCGGAACTGATACGCTATGGATAAACCCACACCGTAATTACGCCCTGGCGCAGGTTCGTAATAGCGACCGTTGGATTCGTTAACGATCACCGAGCCGGCGTATTCCCGATCGAACAGATTATCCACCCGACCAAAGATGTCCATTTTCCAGCTCCCCACGCCGAATTTATAGCCGGTGTTCAGCCCGACGACCGTCCACGATGGCGCTCTGGCGGTATTTTCATCGTTGGCCATGATGTCGCTCAAATAGCGGATATCGCTGCCCGCATACCAGCCAAGCTCCGGCTCATAGCCAAAAGAGGCATAGCCCATGTTGCGGGCGATGCCCGGAATGCGGTTGCCGTTGCAGCTGGCGTCATCACAGACGTTGCTGCGGTAGGTGGCATCGAGCCAGGTCCAGGCTGCTTTCAGCTTCCAGCTTTCGCCAAACTGCTGATCGAGCGACAGCTCCGCGCCCTGACGGCGAGTTTTCCCGGCATTTTTGTAGCTGGTGCGTCCTCCGCTGCTGCTGTCGACGACGATTTCGTTGTCGGTGTTGGTCTGGAACAGCGCCGCCGTCAGCAGGCCGTTGCCGATTCGCGTTTTGCTGCCCACTTCCACCGTTTCGTTGGTGGACGGCTGCAGACCAAAGTTGAGGCCGCTCTGGTTGTCCGGGCGATAGGAAAGCTCGTTAATGGTCGGGGTTTCAAAGCCACGGCCCGCCGAAACATAAACGTTCCATGCGTCGGTCACGGCATACTTCAGCGAGCCTGCCGGGAGCCATTTGTGATAGCTCGCATTGCCGCTGTCGTTATCGTTACCCGGCGTGACGTAGAAATCGTTGGAGTCGAACCACACCGAGCTGTAGCGGACGCCTGCATCCAGCGTCAGTTTCGGCGTCAGCTGCCACTGGGTTTGCAGATACGGGTCGAGATTCCACATCAGGTTGCGTTCGTTACGCCGCATCGCTCCCTGCTGGCCGTAGTCCGGCACGCCGTTGTCGAGCACAAAGTTTTCATAGCCTTTGCGCTTCTCGCTCATGTTTTCGTAGTCCAGCCCGGTAGTGAAGGTCACCGGTACCAGTAACTCCCCCTGGTGAGTCCAGCGGGTGTCGATGCCCTGGTAGTGGCGGTCGAGATCGATAACGCCGCCGGAATGGGAAGGGTTCAGCTGCGGTCCCATAGGGATTGACTGATACTGCGTGGTCTGGCGCTCCCCGGCATACATCATCACGCTCAGGTCATCCTGCGCGCTTAGCTGACGCTCATAGTGCAGGCCTGCCTGTGTTTGTTTGGTGGTTTTGCGCGTGTTGTACTGATCGCCTCGCGGCGACTGCTGCGGGTCGGCGCGCCACTCGCTGTAGCTCAGGCCACCGGCATCGTTGGCCTTAATATCCACGCTGTTAAACAGCAGGGTCAGCTTGCTGACGTCGTTAATCCGCACGCCAAGTTTGGCGTTCGCCAGATTCTTCCGCGCGCCGCTGTGGTCGCGATAGCCGTGCGTGTCGAAGCGGGTAGTCGAGACGGTGTAATCAACGTCGCCCGCCTGGCTACCATCGCCAACGGCACCGCTGGCCTTCAGACCGTAGCGCCAGGTCCCGTAGCTGCCGTAATAGCTGTTCGCCTCAAGGGTGGTGGGCTGCTGGCCGGTTTGCGTGGTGACGTTCATAACGCCGCCGGAGGAGTTGCCGTACAGGGCAGAGAACGGGCCGCGCAGCACTTCCACGCTATCGACGCTGGTGATGTCGATGTTAGAAGTCTGACCCTG
The DNA here is from genome assembly GCA_002470465.1 of Pluralibacter sp. UBA7423. Lineage (GTDB taxonomy): Bacteria > Pseudomonadota > Gammaproteobacteria > Enterobacterales > Enterobacteriaceae > Scandinavium. The sequence continues at coordinate 220,582 of DKMD01000017.1, read as the reverse complement.
GCCGTCCGGCATGGTCGCCGGAATGCCGTCGACGTACAAACGAATGCCGCGCACGCCGAAGGTCGACCGGGAACCAAAGCCGCGAATCGACAGCTGCAAATCCTGGGCGAAATTCTGGCGGTTCTGGATTTGCAGGCCGGGCACGCTGCTGAGCGACTCGGAAAGATTGACCTGCGGAGCGGCGTGGCGCATATCCTCACCGTTAACGACGCTGACGGCCGCGGGCGTATCCAGCTCTGACACGCCCTGTGGGCTGGCGGACACGACCATGGTTTGCTCGTCGGCGGCGGTGGCGTCGTGCGCAGGCAGGAGCGGCAGCAGCATTGCCGACAGCGCAGCCCTGCGGACAGTAATGATTTTCATGCAATTCTCTTGATAATGAAGCAAATGGAACAACTGTGAATATGTTAATGCCTTTGTAAATTATTTGAAAATCTTAACGGCACGTTACGTTAAATGCTGATTTAACAATGGCACAAAACTGGCGAAGCGGCAGAATTAACGCTCCCCTTTTTGATAATTAATGATTATTATTCTCAACAAATAGCGCGGTGCCACGACGCCGCGAGCAGGAAGCATGTCGGGCAGTACATCATTTTGATTTCAAAGGGAGTCGTCATGTCCTTACGTTCAATATCCATGCCGCGTTTTCGCCGTTCTCTGCTGTTGTCTTCTTTACTCCTTGCCGGATCGTTCAGCGCCCATGCCGCAGATGAGATGCTGCGCAAAGCTGTGGGTAAAGGGGTTTACGAAATGGCGCTGAGCCAGCAGGAAAATGCGCTGTGGGTGGCTACCTCGCAGAGCCGTAAAACCGATAAAGGTGGGGTGATGTACCGTCTTGATCCGGTGACGCTGGAGGCGACCCAGACCATCTACAGCGATCTGAAACCGTTCGGGGCAACAGTAGATAATCAGACTCAAACCCTGTGGTTTGGCAACACAATCAACGGCACGGTTACCGCGATTGATGGCAAAACGGGCGATCTGAAAGGGCGAGTGGTGCTGGATTCGCGCAAGCGTAGCGAAACGGTGAAGCCGCTTCAGCCGCGTGAGCTGGCCGTAAACGACAAAACGAACACCGTTTATGTCACCGGCGTCGGCAAGGAGAGCGTGGTGTGGGTCATTGATGGTGCAGCGCTGAAGCTGAAAGCGACCATCAGCGGCACCGGCAATCGCAGCACGGCACTGGCGCTGGATAACGAGGCGCAGCGTCTGTATACCGTGAGCGCCGAGGGTGAACTGGTGACCATCGACACCCAAAGCAACAGCATTCTCAGTCGCCAGAAGCTGGTGAACGATGGTAAAGAGCATGCGTTCCTGAATATCGCGCTGGATAAGACAAATCATCGCGCGTACATCACTGATTTCAAACAGCCGGAGCTGCTGGTTGTTGACTACCGCGACGGCAAAGTGCTGAATACCATTGCCATGCCGGCATCGCTGGCGGTGGTCTTTAACCCAACGCGCAATGAAGCGTATGTGACTCATCGCATGGAAGGGAAAGTGAGCGTGGTGGATACCAAAACCGATAAAGTGGTGAAGACCTTTGACACCCCGCCGCGTCCGAACAGCCTGGCGCTTTCTGCCGATGGCAAAACGCTCTACGTCAGCGTGAAGCAGGAATCAACCCGCGAGAAAGAAGCCACCCAGCCGGATGACGTGATTCGCATTACGCTGTAATCACAGATTTCAGGTATGAAAAAGCCGCTCAGAAGAGCGGCTTTTTTTGAGTGTCTGATAGCACTTTGCTTATCAGGCCTGCAGATTAGTGCATTCTGTCGGCCCGGAAAACGCAGTGACGCCGGGCACTCAATCAGTGTGATGTCTTCTCAACCAGCGGCGCATCCTGTTTTTCATCATCAGGATGCACAGGCGCAGTGCTGTGGATCTCATGTACGCGTTTGCGTACGCCAAACCAGCCAGCAATCAGCAGTACGGCCAGTAGCGGAATGGAAGCGACGGTATAAGTGCCGTTCGGGTAGTCGAACGCCATCAGCACCAGCACGGCCAGCAGGAACAGCAGAGTCAACCACGAGGTGAATGGCGCACCCGGCAGCCTGAAGCTCACGTCGGCACATTTCCCTTCCTTGATGAACTTACGCAGGCGCATCTGGCACACGACGATAAACGCCCAGGAGGCGATAATGCCGATAGACGCCACGTTCAGCACGATCTCAAAGACCTGAGAAGGCACCAGATAGTTCAGGAACACACCCACCACGTACACCGCAAGCGTCGCCAGAATGCCCGCATACGGCACGTGCTGACGGCTCATTTTCGACATGAATTTCGGCGCAGAACCGCCCATCGACATCGAGCGCAGAATGCGACCGGTGCTGTAAAGGCCGGAGTTCAGGCTGGAGAGCGCGGCGGTCAGCACCACGATGTTCATGATGCTGCCGACGTAAGGCACGCCAAGCTTCGTGAAGAAGGTAACGAACGGGCTTTGCCCTGGCTGGTACGCATTCCACGGCAGCAGCAGGACTAACAGCACCACGGACCCCACGTAGAACAGACCGATACGCCAGATAACGCTGTTGATGGCTTTTGGCACCATGGTCTGCGGATCTTTACATTCACCCGCTGCGGTCCCGACCAGTTCGATGGAAGCGAAGGCGAAGACCACGCCCTGAACCAGCACCAGCGCAGGCAGCAGGCCGTGCGGGAAGAATCCGCCGTTATCGGTAATTAAGTGGAAGCCGGTTGTTCCGCCGTCCAGCGGTTTACCGCTGCCGAGGAACACGGTGCCCACCACGAGGAATATAACGATTGCCAGCACTTTAAGCAGCGCAAACCAGAATTCCATTTCGGCAAACCACTTCACGCCGATCATGTTCATGGTGCCGACAATCGCCAGCGCGCCGAGGGCAAAGACCCACTGTGGCACGTCGCCAAACGCACCCCAGTAGTGCATGTACAGCGCAACGGCGGTGATGTCGACAATTCCGGTCATCGCCCAGTTAACGAAGTACATCCAGCCCGCCACGTAGGCGGCTTTTTCGCCGAGGAATTCACGGGCGTAGGAAACGAAGCTGCCGCTGGATGGCCGATGAAGCACCAGTTCGCCAAGCGCGCGCAGAATAAAGAAAGAGAAGATGCCGCATACCAGGTAAACGATGGCGAGTGAAGGGCCCGCCATCTGCAGGCGCGCACCGGCGCCTAAAAACAGACCTGTCCCGATAGCCCCGCCAATAGCGATCATCTGCACATGACGGTTGCTCATCGCTTTGTTGTAACCCGCCTCATGCGAGTTCAGCCAGCGGCGTTTCGCTGCGTGATGCTCCGCCGCGCTGTCGTGTTTTGTGTTCATGGTTGTATCCCGATTACCTGTCTTTACCCCTAATCCGGGGCCCAAAAAATGCCGCCGCGGTAAACGATTGCGTGGCAGCACACTGTTCTGCTTTTCTCAGCATTCTGACGTAGAGATAAGGCACAACATGGCGCAGCATCCTACCTGCAAATGAGAAGCGACGCAAAAGTTACACGCCGAATCCGTGGGGCGATGTCGCAACATTTTGTGTGGTCAGATCTGCTGCATAACCGGAAATGGGAAGCATAAATAATCGGCAGATATTTTAGTTGGTTAACGTAAACGCAGCGTTTCGGCCAGCGGAGGAAAAAGCATTACGCACCTCCTCGCGGCTATTACGCGCTACGCTGAATACATCAACAGGAGGAGATATGAAAATTATCCGTAGCGGCTCTCAGCCGTCGGCCAAAGGGCCCGAAGCATGGTTTACCGGAACCGTCAGAATTGATGCGCCGTTTCAGGCGACAGAGCCTGCAAAAGTGGGTGGGGCAACCGTCACCTTTGAGCCTGGTGCGCGCACCGCGTGGCACACCCATCCGCTGGGACAAACGCTGATAGTGACGCAGGGGCGCGGCTGGCTACAGGAAGAGGGCCAGGAGGCGCAGCCGCTGAATCAGGGTGACATTGCGTGGATCCCGCCCGGGGTGAAGCACTGGCACGGTGCGAGCTCGCAAACGGCGATGACCCACATTGCCATCGCCGAGGCGGAAAACGGTTCGCCCGTCACCTGGCTTGAAAAAGTCACGGATGAGGAGTACGCCGGACGTTAGCCTTCACTTCCCTCCCGCCATTCCGTCTGGCGTAAAGACAAAGACCAGCCAGAGTAATCTGTCTGGATGACGGGAGGAAATGATGAGAATTAACGTGGTTGGCACCAGTGGCGTCGGGAAAACGACTCTGGCTCGCCGTCTGGTCGCTCGACTGAATGCGCCTTATATCGAAATGGACAGGCTTTACTGGCGCAAAAACTGGCCAGGGCACGCCGGACGAAGAGCTGTTCGCACGACTGGATGTGGCGTTGAGCGCTACGGAAAGCTGGGTGCTTGATGGCAATTACAACCGCACGCGGCAGGCGCTGTGGCCAGGTACCGGCAACCAGGAAAGCTTCCGGCTCTCTTTCTTCAGCCAGGATTCCATCATTCACTGGGCCCCCAAAACCTGGCATAAAAACCGCCTGTGGTATCTGGCCGATATGCAGGATCCGCAGTTTGCCGGACTCACTTTTGTCCGGCTGCGCACGCGGGCGGAAACGGAAGACTTTATTGCGAAAATTAGGCTTAGCGCGACGATCGATAGTTAATTTTCAGCAGAGCAAATGTAAATAAATTGTTTCTCAGCGCGGCCAACCCCTTCTAATAATGCAGACATGTTTCTCATGACGAGTCTGCACTATGTCTTATCGAATCAGTCTTCTGGATAAAAGCCCCCTGGCAGAAGGTGAAACTGCCACGCAGGCGCTGGCGCGGACCTTAACGCTGGCACAGCAGGCAGAGGCCTGGGGTTATCATCGCCTGTGGATTGCTGAACATCACAATACCTCACAGCTCGCAAGCCCGTCACCGGAAGTGGTAATTGGCTGGCTGCTGGGGCAGACAAAACGTATCCGGATTGGCTCTGGCGGGGTCATGTTGCAGCACTACAGCCCATATAAGGTAGCGGAAAACTTCAACCTGCTGGCGTCACTGGCTCCGGGTCGCGTTGATTTAGGCGTTGGCAAAGCGCCTGGCGGCTTGCCTCACTCTACGCGTGCGCTGCAAAAGGGAGTACATGCTGAGGAGAAGGGGACTTTTGCCGATCAGCTGGCACAGCTGGATAACTGGCTGTCCCTGACGCGCGCGGAAAGCAGCGATACGGTACTGGCGACGCCGGTTCCACCCCAGCGCCCGGACGGTTTTTTGCTCGGAGCAAGCCTCGAGAGCGCAGAGCTGGCGGCACAGCTCGACTGGAATTTCGTGTTTGCCGCACACCTTAACGGGGATAAGCAACTGCTGCGGGATGTGGTATCGCGCTGGCGGGCGCGGAGCCTGCGTGATGCGATGGTCGCCGTTCAGGTGATTGTTGCGCCGGATGCTGCGCAGGCCGCCGCCCTGGCCGCACAGGTTGAAGTCTGGGGCGTGCGTCTGGCGAACGGGCAGCGGGTGACCGTTGCCAGCAAGCCGCAGGCCGAAGCCTTTGCCCATCAGGCCGGTAGCCCGGCGGTTGAGATCGTGCGTCGGGAATCATCGCTGATTGCCGGGACCGCCTCACAGGTTCGCGCGCAGCTCGATGCGCTGCATCAGGAGTATGGGGTCGATGAGTTCATCATCGACACGCCCATTGCTGAAGGTGCAGCCCGATTAGCGTCCGTTCGCTTACTGGCACAGGCGCTGAACCGTGCGGAGGTGCTCTTATGAGTTTCGAACAACAGCTGATTGCCTGGCGGCGCGAGCTGCACCAGTTCCCGGAGCTGTCTTTACAGGAAGTGGCGACCACCGCGCGTATTCGCGACTGGCTGCAAAGCGCCGGGCTTTCCATTCTGCCGTATGCCCTGAAAACCGGCGTAGTCATCGAGATTGGCAAGGGCGAAAAGGTGATTGCGCTGCGTGCCGACATTGACGCGCTGCCAATAGAAGAAACGGCTAACGTGGCGTTTCGTTCGCAAAATCCAGGCGTGATGCACGCCTGCGGACATGATGTTCATACCAGCGTTATGCTCGGCGCAGCGCTGCTTTTGAAGGCCAAAGAAGCTGAACTGCCGGGGCGAGTACGTATTCTTTTTCAGCCGGCCGAAGAGAGTTTTGGCGGGGCGAAGACGCTGATCCGCGCCGGTGCGCTGGAAGGGGTTTCCGCCATTTTTGGTATGCACAATGAACCTGGGTTGCCGGTGGGCGCCTTTGCCACCCGTGGCGGAGCGTTCTACGCCAACGTCGATCGCTTCGTACTGCGGGTGCATGGAAAGGGCGCCCACGCAGCCCGCCCTCATGAAGGTAAGGATGCGATCCTGCTTGCCAGCCAGCTGGTGGGCATCCTGCAAAGCGTAGCCAGCCGCGAGGTCAATACGCTTGATTCGGTGGTGCTGAGCGTGACCCGCATTCAGGGCGGCAATACCTGGAACGTGCTGCCGGAAAACGTTGAGCTGGAAGGCACGCTTCGCACCCATAGCACCGATGTTCAACAGCGGGTGAAAGCCCGCGTCAGTGAGATTGCGGCGGGGTTTGCCAGCGCGTTTAACGCCCAGATTGACGTCATCTGGTACGCTGGCCCGACGGCGCTGGTGAACACCCCTGAATGGGCGGAGTTTGCCCTGGCGGTAGCAGATGAAGCGGGATACCAGACCGCGACGGCGGATCTGCATATGGGCGGCGAAGATTTTGCCGTCTACCTGCAGCAGATCCCCGGTGCTTTTGTCAGCATCGGTAGCGCCAGTGAATCTGGCCTGCACCATCCGGCCTTTGACCCGGACGAAAGGCTCATCGCACCTGCGGCGCACTATTTTGCCCGGCTGGCCGAAAAAGCCTTACTTAACGTTTAGTTCTTTTTATTTACCGGCAGGGTAAGGGGTTATTATGTCTTCAGTTCGACAACTGCGTCTTGGCACTATATTACATGGCGCTTCAGGAAATATGTCCGCCTGGCGACATCCGGCGGCGCAGGCAGATGCCAGTATTAATTTTGAATTCGTCAGGCAGACGGCATTAAAAGCTGAAGAAGGGAAGCTCGACTTTATTTTTGTTGCCGACGGTTTATATATTAACGAAAAGTCTATTCCGCATTTTTTAAACCGCTTCGAGCCGCTAACCGTATTATCTGCGCTGGCGAGCGTGACGCAGCATTTGGGCCTGGTTGGCACGCTGTCCACCTCCTATAGCGAGCCGTTTATTACCGCCCGTCAGTTTGCCAGCCTCGACCACCTGAGCAACGGGCGTGCTGGCTGGAACGTGGTAACGTCGCCGCTGGAAGGATCCGCGAAGAATTTTTCCCGCGCGCAGCATCCCGATCACGCTTTGCGCTATCGCATCGCGGATGAATATTTACAGGTAGTAAAAGGGCTGTGGGATTCCTGGGAAGAGGATGCCTTCGTGCGTAATAAAACCAGCGGGCAATTCTTCGATGCGAAAAAATTACACACCCTCGATCATCATGGTGATTTTTTCCAGGTTGCCGGGCCGCTGAATATCGGCCGCACGCCGCAGGGCAGGCCAATTATATTTCAGGCGGGTGCATCGGATGACGGAAAAAAATTAGCTGCCACCCACGCCGATGCCATTTTTACCCATCACGAAAGTCTTGAAGAAGCGCAGGCCTTTTATCGGGATGTAAAAAGCCAGCTGGAAGTGCACGGGCGCCGTGCTGATGAGCTGCATATTTTCCAGGGCGTGAGCGTGATCGTCGGGGACGATGCCGACGATGTGGAACGTCAGTACCAGACCACTGCCGCGCTGGTGTCGGTGGAAGATGCGCTGAACTACCTGGGCCGCTACTTCGAGCATCACGATTTCAGCCAGTATCCGTTGGATGCGCCTTTCCCTGAGCTTGGCGATCTGGGGCAAAACAGCTTTCGCAGCACGACCGATGAAATCAAACGTAACGCAAAGGCGCGTGGCTTAACGCTGCGCCAGGCGGCGCTCGAAGCGGCCAGTCCACGCCCACGCTTTTCCGGCACGGCGCAGGAAGTAGCCGATGGATTGCAGGCGTGGTTTGAAAGCCACGCCGCCGACGGTTTTATTATTCAGGGCGGTACGCCGGACACCTTCCCGCGCTTTGTAGACCAGGTCGTGCCCGAGCTTCAGGCGCGAGGGTTATTCCGTCACGACTATCCCGGCCACACGCTGCGCGAAAGCCTGGGGCTTGCGCAACCCGCGAATCAGTTCGTTAAACACACTACAAAATAATAAAGGACTTCACCATGCAAAAATCATCGCTGCTGCTGGCGCTTGCGCTGGCTTTTTCCGGGCTGGTGCAGGCCAATGATGTGACCATCAACGGTACCGGGGTTAGCGTCGAGGCCAATAAGACGCCAATCAACACGGCTAAAAATCCAACGGCCATTGCGCAGCTGCCGCAAGGATTTACCCCGGCGGTGCCGGGAAAATTCACCGTGGCGGTGGCGGGGCTGAATCAGCCGCCGCTGACGGTGTTCTCCGATGACAACAAAACCCTCCTCGGTAGCGAAGTGGATATCGCGCGCCTGGTGGCCGACAGTCTTGGGCTACAGCTGAACGTGGTGGTGACATCATGGGAGGACTGGCCGCTTGGCGTGGCCTCCGGCAAATACGATGCGGCGGTCAGCAACATCACCGTCACCAAAGAACGTAAAGAGAAGTTTGATTTCGCCACCTACCGCAAGGATTCCCTCGGTTTCTACGTCAAATCAACGAGCAACATCAGCAAAATCGAAACGGCGCCTGACATCGCCGGGCTGAACATTATTGTCGGATCCGGTACCAACCAGGAGGCCATTCTGCTGGCGTGGAACGCTGAGAACATCAAGAAAGGCCTGAAGCCGTTTACCCCGATCTACACCAAAGATGACGCTGCCCAGACCCTGGCGTTGCAGTCCGGGCGGGCTGATGCGTATTTTGGCCCTAACGTTATCGGAGCATGGAAAGCCGCGCTGAACGGCAAAACGAAGCTGGTCGGCAGCGTGGACGGCGGCTGGCCGAAGGCGGCACACATCGCGGTGACGCTGAAAAAAGGCAGCGGTCTGGCAGAACCTGTGCAGACGGCGCTAAACGGCGCGATCAAGAACGGCGATTACGACAAAGTGCTCAACCGCTGGGGTGAGGGCGTGGAACGTATTCCGCAATCTGAAGTGAACCCGGCCGGTCTTGGCGATTAAGGAGCCCGCAATGAGTGAACGTTTCCGTGATGTTTCGCCTGAAGATGCAGAGTTACAGCCCATTCTGAGCGGGTTGTTTGCCGAGTATGCCGCGCGCTACGGCGACTATTTCTCGCGTGATGCCGAAGTGGAGCAGACCGAATGGTATCTCGCGCCGCAGGGGCTGTTTATCGTGCTGGAGCGCGACGGCGTCATCATCGCGACCGGGGCGTATAAACCGCTGAACGCCCAGACGGCGGAAATCAAACGTATCTGGACCGATAAAACTCTGCGTCAGCAGGGGCTTGCCGGGCGCGTGGTTGCTGAACTTGAACGCCGGGCCTGGCTTGCTGGCTACGGCCAGATGTACCTGACAACCGGGTTCCGTCAGCCGGAGGCGGTTCGTTTGTATCTCAGCCAGGGCTACCAGCCGCAGTTCGATCTGAGTCGGGATCCGGAAGAGTACAGCCGTCCGCCGTTTGACGGACGCCTGCGGTTTACCAAAGCGCTGGCTGTTCCCGCGCTCAGCAAAAGCGCCTGAGGAGTGACGATGAAAAATCACGAAACCATTCAAGTCGTGCCCGCACGCTACCCGATGCGCATAGTGGGTGCTGCGGTGGCGCTGCTCATTCTGGCGATTGTTGTTCAGTCGGTCGCATTTAACCCACGCTGGGAATGGGGCGTGTTTGCCCGCTGGTTCTTTGACCCGGTGATTCTGGAGGGGCTGGGGCAGACGCTGCTGTTAACCCTGCTCGGCACGCTGCTGAGCGTGATTTTTGGCGGCGTACTGGCGCTTGCCCGACTCTCGTCTTCGTGGCTGTTGAGCGGCCTGGCGTGGGCCTATATCTGGCTCTTCCGCTCGCTGCCGCTGATCGTCGTGCTGATTGTGCTGTACAACTTTTCGTACCTCTACGACACGCTGTCCATCGGCATCCCCTTTACCGGCATTAACTGGGCGAGCTATCAGACAATTAACGTGCTCGGACAGTTTTCCACGGCGGTAGTGGGTCTGACGCTGGTGCAGAGTGCCTATACTGCCGAAATCATTCGCGGCGGATTTCTGGGGGTCGATCACGGCCAGTATGAGGCCGCATCCGCGCTGGGTCTGCCCGCCTGGCGCCGCACGCTGCGCATCATCCTGCCGCAGGCGCTACGAACCATTCTGCCGTCCGGTTTTAACGAAATCATCAGCCTCGCCAAGGGAACCGCGATGGTTTATGTGCTGGCGATGCCGGAGCTGTTTTACACCATCCAGATGATCTACAACCGCACTCAGGAGGTGATCCCGCTGCTGATGGTCGGGGCGGTCTGGTATCTGGTGATTACCAGCGTTCTCTCCGTGATTCAGTATCTGGTTGAACGCTCACTTGCCCGCAGCGAGCGCCGCTCGGCCGTCAATGCCGCACGCGGTCGGGCGATCACGCCTGCCGCCCAGCCCACTTCAAACCCGGAGCCTGTTCATGCCCAACTCTCCTGAAGGTCATATTTCGATTACCGGCGTCAGTAAATATTTTGGTCGCCATAAGGCGCTGGATAACGTGTCGCTGGAGATTCAGCCCGGCACGGTGACGGTAATTTTAGGTCCGTCCGGCTCAGGGAAATCGACGCTGCTGCGCACCATTAACCACCTGGAGCGCGTCGATGAGGGGTTTATCCAGATTGATGGCGACTATATCGGCTATCGTCGTCAGGGCAACAGGCTCTATGAGCTGAAGGAAAAAGAGATCCTGCGCCAGCGGGTAAACGTGGGCTACGTGTTCCAGAACTTTAACCTGTTTCCGCATATGACGGTGCTGGAGAACCTGATTGAAGCGCCGCTGGCGCACCGACAGCTCAGCAAAAAAAAGGCGACGGAGCGTGCCTATGAGTTGCTGGATGTGGTGGGGTTACGGAATAAGGCCGATGCCTGGTCGCGACACCTTTCCGGCGGCCAGCAGCAGCGCATTGCCATTGCCCGCGCGCTGGCGCTGAGGCCACGTGTGATGCTTTTCGATGAGCCAACATCAGCGCTTGATCCGGAACTGGTGGGAGAAGTGCTGGACGTCATCAAAAAGCTCGCCCGTTCCGGCACGACGCTTGTGGTGGTGACGCATGAGATTGGCTTCGCCCGTGAAGTGGCCGACCAGGTGGTGTTTATGGTCGATGGAAAAATCATTGAGCAGGGCGAAAGCGATGCGGTACTTAACCGCCCGCAGCATCCGCGTACGCGGCAATTCTTATCAAAGGTGCTGGCATGATCAAATGGACGCTGTTAGGTGGATGGCTCGTTGCAGGCGCTGGTCTGGCGCAAGGGCAGATAGATCTCAGGGCAAATGAGCAGCCGCTGCCGGTCACGCGGGATGAGCAGGCCATTGCGAAGATCCCGACGAATTACGCGTTTGTTGAACCGGGCACGCTGACGGTGGCGATTTCGGCGTTGAATTCACCGCCGCTGGCACTGCTGGCAACTGATAACCGGACGCGTATCGGCAGCGATCCGGATATCGCCAGGCTGCTGGCGGCAAGCCTGGGGCTAAAGCTGAAGCTGGTGCCCACTGCCTGGGAAGACTGGCCGCTGGGCATTTCTTCAGGACGCTATGACGTGGCGCTGGTCAATATTGCCGTGACGGAACAGCGTAAAGAGAAGTTCGATTTCGCCACCTATCGCGTCGATTCCCTGGCCTTTTCGGTGAAATCGGATAGCCCAATCACGGCGGTCAACGGGCCTGCGGATCTCACCGGGAAGAGAGTGATAGTCGGCTCCGGCACCAATCAGGAACGGATTTTACTCGGCTGGAATGCCATAAATGAGCAGGCGGGACGCAAGCCGGCGCTGCCGGTCTATCTGACCGATGACGCCTCGGGCAATCTCTATATTCAGTCGGGTCGCGCCGATGTTTTCTTCGGGCCGCAGTCTGTTTCTGCCTATAAAGCGGCGTTGACGGGCAAAACAAAAGTTGTCGGCCTTGGCCCGAAAAAAGCCTTTGTGGCCACGACAACCAAAAAAGGCAACGGGCTGGTGTATGCCCTGCAAACTGCGCTGAATGGCGGTATAGCGCGCGGAGAGGTGCAGCGCATTCTGGCCCGTTGGGGTGAAGACGGTGAGGGCGTCGGGCAGTCCGAAGTGAACCCACCCGGGATCACCTATTAAGGATTCGGGGCCATACTCTTGTTTCTGCCCTGAAGGAGGAACTGCGTATGTTAACGCTTTATGGCGTGCCGGGCTGGGGCTCGGCTATCAGCGAAGTGATGCTGACGATGGCTGAGATGCCATATCATTTTGTCGATGTTGACGGCTTTGATTCCCCGGGGCCGCAGCATGACGTGCTGGAGCAGATAAACCCGCTGTGCCAGGTACCTACGCTTCGCCTGGATGATGGCACTATCATGACCGAATCCGCAGCCATTGCTCTGATGATCCTGGATGAGAGGCCCGATCTTGCTCCGCCGTCCGGCTCACCGCTGCGGGCGCTCTTTCAGCGGCTGCTGATCTGGATTGTTGCCAACGTCTATCCCACGTTTACCTATGCCGATTACCCACAGCGCTTTGCCCCGGATGCGCCAGAACAGCTGCAAAACAGCTGTATTGCGTTTCGTAAAACGCTTTATCAATGGCTGGATCGGCAGCTGGTGGGGCCGTATGCGTTAGGTGACAATGTCACGTTAATCGATGCCTATGTTGTTGTGATGCGCACCTGGGGACCGCGTGCGGTATGGTTTGCTGAACATACGCCACGGCTAAGCGCAATTGCCGATCTGGTAGCACAGCTTCCGGCGCTGCAAAAGGTATTGGGCGACAACGGTATTTTAACTGCACAAAACGCTAATTAAGTGGCTGAGAAGGTGATAGTTTTAAGCGACACATAACAGGAGATCGCCATGCCGCACGTAGATATCAAATGCTTTCCCCGTGACCTGAACGACGAGCAAAAAACCGCCCTGGCGGCCGACATCGCCGCCGCCATTACCCGCCATCTGGGCAGTAAGGACGGCGCGATCAGCGTTGCGCTGAATCAGGTCCAGCAGGATGCCTGGAAGACGCAGGTCTGGGATACGGAAATTGCGCCGCAGATGGAGACGCTTATCAAGAAGCCAGGTTATAGTATGTAACTGTTGTGCCGGGTGGCGGCAAAGCCTTACCCGGCCGACACTCAGCGTTTTACAGGTCCGGCTAACAACGTGCCGCCGGGCAAATTTATCTTCATGAAACCTCGGTTTACCGGTTTTTTATATCATCTCAGGGAACGACATGTGGTATTTACTGGCACTCTCTCTTCTTGTCCTTCAATTCAATAAAAAAATATCTGTAATTCTGCTAATGGTGACCGCCGCGGTTGGGGCATATACCCAGGTCCTTGACTGGCGGGCCCTCACGTTTATGGCTGGGTTAGCCATCATCGCCGGGGCATATTGCAAATTCAGCGGCAAGGTGCCGCGTACGCTACTTGAGATCCTGCTCGTGCTGGCGTCAGTTGGGCTGATGCTGCATTTGATTCCCGGTTTCCATAATCTCCGCGTGCTGGAAGGCGTCAGGGCGGGCCCGGAAAGCGCTCCCTTCTCGATGTATTACAACTTCGATAAAGCGCTGGTGCCGTTTGTATTGCTCATCTGTCTGAAGTCGCTTTTCACCACCGATACCCGGCCACGGACCAAACCCTGGCACTGGCTGGCGTTAGTCGTTGCCGTGCCGGTATTGCTGATGGTCGCGGTGGCGCTGGGCGGTCTGAAGGTCGAGCTACACCAGCCCCAGTGGCTGTTCCAGTTTGTGCTGGCGAATATATTCTTCGTGTCGCTCGCGGAAGAGTCGCTTTTCCGGGGATACCTTCAGCAGCGTTTGTCCTCGGTAATGCATCCCGTGCTGGCATTACTTATCGCTTCGCTACTGTTTGGCGGAATGCATTACGCTGGTGGGATGTTGTTGGTCATCTTCGCGACGCTGGCGGGGCTGATTTACGGATTAGCCTGGGTGCTGAGCGGAAGATTATGGGTCGCGGTGCTGTTCCATGTCGGGCTGAACCTGTGTCATCTGCTGTTTTTCACCTATCCGATGTGGCAACGCTTGCCGCACATAAGCTGAGGAACAGGCAAGCGGCACCAGGAGGCTGGCGTAACGCTTAATCTGAAAGCCGCAGGTTTATGACCTGCGGTTTTTTTATTCCGCTGCTTTGATCATCCGTCCACTGGTCACAAAGGTGCCCGCGCCGAGATGATGCAGAGTGTTGCGGCGATCGCCGTTGAACTGCCAGCGTCCGGCGACAAAAGCCTGCTCATCGGCCGCGGCGGCAACCACTTCGCCAAACAGGGTGTCGTATTTTTCCTGCGCGGCGGTCGCGGGCAGCAGCTTACACTCCATCCACGCCAGACATTTTTCCTCCACCACGGGCAGGCCGAGTTCGGGTCCGCGTACCACCGGAATACCGTAGCAGTTGAACTTGTCCTCATCGCGTCCGCTGACGCTACCCACGGCATAGGTCCAGTTCGCGGCATCCACGCCCGGAATGACGATACCGAACGTCCCGCTGCGCTCGATAAGCTCGCGCGACCAGGCGCTTTTATCCACCACAATCGCAATACGCGGCGGTTCAAACTCCACCGGCATCGACCAGGCCGCCGCCATGATATTGCGACGGTCAATGCTCTCGTCATAGCTGGTGATCAGTACGGTCGGGCCGTGATTGAGCAGACGGCTGGCATGCCTCAGTTCTACGGGGCGAAAACGGCTCATAGCTAATTCTCCTGGTTATTTGCTGCATTTAAGCGCGTTCCGGATGCGGAAAACAGGTATCGCGCACAAACGGAAAAAGTCACCGCACAAAAACGCGTATGGGGTGAAAAAAATACGTTATAAAAACACTATATCTCAAGCACGGAGGCCGTATGAGCCCATTTTTAACCGCTTATTTTAATCGTCTTAACTGGTCCGATGCTGTTGCGGTCGATATTGAAACGCTTCGTGCGCTGCATCTGCGGCATAACTGCACCATCCCGTTTGAAAATCTGGATGTCCTTCTGCCGCGTGAAATTCAGCTCGACGATCAGTCGCTGGAAGATAAGCTCATCGGGGCCCGGCGTGGCGGCTACTGCTTTGAGCAAAACGGTCTGTTTGAGCGGGTACTACGGGAAATTGGCTTTAACGTGCGCAGCGTGCTGGGACGAGTGATTCTGGCTAACCCGCCACAGCTTCCCCCGCGTACGCACCGTCTGCTGGTTGTTGAACTGGCCGGAGAGCGCTGGATTGCGGACGTGGGCTTCGGTGGACAGACGCTGACGGCACCGATTCGTTTACAGGCCGACAAAGAACAAACCACGCCGCACGGCGTGTATCGTCTGCTGAATGAGGGCAACGACTGGACGCTGCAGTTCCGCCATCACGACCGCTGGCAGTCGATGTACATCTTCGATTTGGTGCAGCAATACTTTTCCGATTACGTCGCCGGCAACTTCTGGTCGGCGCACTGGCCGCAATCGCACTTCCGCCATCATCTGCTGATGTGTCGTCATCTACCTGACGGCGGCAAGCTGACGCTGACCAATTTCCACTTTACCCATCAGGAAAACGGTCACACCGTTGAACAACTTAATTTACCTGATGTGGAGAGCCTGTATTTGTTGTTGCAGGATAAGTTCGGGCAGGGCGTTGACGATCCGAAAAACGGCTTTTCGCTGGCGGATTTAGCGGCGGTGATGGCGGCGTTTGATACGCATCCGGAGGCGGGGAAGTAATTTTCTCCTCACCCCGGCCCTCTCCTCAAAGAGGAGAGGGAGAACATCGCATGGTCTGGTTCCCTCGCCCCTTTGGGGAGAGGGTTAGGGAGAGGGGCAATCAGCGCCGCGATCTCACTACCTGATACCTGCGGGTGAAATACTCCACCGGCGCGCTCCAGACGTGGACCAGGCGGGTGAAGGGAAACAGCAGGAAGATGGTCATGCCGAGCGCCAGGTGGACGCGGAAGATAAAGGCGACGCCGTCAAGATGGGTCGATGCACCGCCGTGGAATGTCACCACCGCCTGCGCCCAACCAACCAGTTTCATCATTTCGCTGCCGTCCGGGTGCTGGGCGGAGAACGGAATGGTCGACAGGCCGAGTATGCACTGAATCAGCAGAATCGACAGGATCAGGATATCTGCGGTCGTCGATGTCGCGCGAACGCGCGGGTTAAACAGACGACGGATAAGCAATCCTGCGCCGCCAACCAGCGTCATCACGCCGCACACGCCGCCGAGAATCATCGCCATTTGCTGCTTCACTGAAACTGGCAGGAAGGATTCGTACATCCAGTGTGGCGTCAGCATCCCGAAGGCATGGCCGAAGAAGACCCCAAGGATGCCGATATGGAACAGGTTTGACCAAATCACCATCCCACGTTTGTTGAGCATCTGGCTGGAACCTGCCCGCCAGGTGTACTGGCCGTAGTCATAGCGCAGCCAGCTGCCTATGATGAACACCGAACCGCAGATATACGGATAAATATCGTAGAAGAAGACGTTCAGATACTGGCTCATTTCGGGCCTCCGGCGCGGACGTCCACGTACTGCGGCGCGACGTCCTGACTAAAACGTTTCTGATAGCTTTGCAGCGGGGAACTGTCGCAGGCTGTGGCGTTATCCTCAATAAACTTCACCTGTTCCTCCTCCCACACCGCATCCAGCGCCTGGCGGGTGTCGTCGCGCACTTCGGTTTTGACCTGTGGCGTGACGCTGTCACTTCTCAGCGGGCTGTTGGCGATTCTGAGCAGGGCGTCGAACAGCTGATAGTACGCCGACTGCCTCTCCTTAAGCCTGCCGCCAAGCAGCGCCAGAATCGGTGCGACGTTTTGCAGTCCTTCTCTGGCTTCTTCCGGAGTTTGCGTGCTGAGAAATTCCAGGTACAGCGGCAGATGATCGGGCAGTTCGCGGCAGTCGAGCTGCAAGCCCGCCTGTTCGTACTGCGCCATTAAATCCACCATTGCCTGACCGCGATCGCGGGATTCACCGTGTACATGTTCAAACAGCAGCAGCGACATAGAACTGCCGCGTTCAAACAGATCGCACCAGGCTTCCTGCCTGTCGAGCAGCGGAGCGCTCAGATAGCTGTTCACCCAGGGCGCGAGCGCGGGCATCTCCTGAGCGACCAGCGCCTGAGCTTCGTCGCGGCTTTCCCACAGCGCCGCGTCCGGGTATTCCAGCATCAGAGCGATGAGTTTGAGGATCGGCATTATTCTCCCTCCCCGTGGTGGCGCACGCCGGAGACATCAATGGCGTCGATGCGTTTGCTGTTAAACAGGTTGAATTTGGTATCAGAGCCGTGACAGCCGTCGCCGAAGGTGAAGCCGCAGCCGTTTTTCTCCGGGAAGGCATCGGCGGCCATTTCGCGGTGGCTGGTCGGGATCACAAAGCGGTCTTCATAGTTGGCGATGGCGAGATAGCGGTACATATCCTCCACCTGCTCAACGGTCAGACCCACTTCTTCAATGGCTCGGGTGTCGGTGACGCCTTCGACGGTTTGCGAGCGTTTGTAGTGGCGCATTGCCATCATGCGCTTCAGGGCGCGCAGTACCGGCGCGGTATCGCCCGCCGCCAGCATATTCGCCAGATACTGCACGGGAATGCGCAGGCTTTCGACAGAAGGCAGGACGCCGTCGGACATCGGCAGGCCGCCTGCATCAGCGTAGGACTGAATTGGCGACAGCGGCGGCACGTACCAGACCATCGGCAGCGTGCGGTATTCCGGGTGCAGCGGCAGCGCGAGCTTCCAGTCCATCGCCATCTTGTACACCGGCGACTGCTGCGCGGCTTCGATCACGTTCTGCGGGATACCCTGTTTGAGCGCTTCTTCAATCACGTTCGGGTCGTGTGGGTTGAGGAACACGTCGCACTGGCGCTCATACAGATCGGTCACGTGCTCGGTGCTGGCGGCTTCTTCGATCCGGTCAGCGTCATACAGCAGCACGCCGAGATAGCGGATACGCCCCACGCAGGTTTCCGAGCAGACGGTCGGCTGGCCGGACTCAATACGGGGATAGCAGAAAATGCATTTCTCGGATTTCCCGCTCTTCCAGTTGAAGTAGATTTTTTTGTACGGGCAGCCGCTGATGCACATGCGCCAGCCGCGGCATTTGTCCTGATCGATAAGCACGATGCCATCTTCTTCACGCTTGTAAATCGCGCCGCTCGGGCAGGTGGCGACGCAGCTTGGGTTCAGGCAGTGCTCACACAGGCGCGGCAGGTACATCATGAAGGTGTTTTCGAACTGGCCGTACATCTCCTTCTGAATGTTTTCGAAGTTCTGGTCCCGGGCGCGTTTTTCAAATTCGCCGCCGAGCAGCTCCTCCCAGTTCGGACCCCATTCGATTTTGTTCATTCGCTCTCCGCTGATAAGCGAACGCGGGCGGGCGGTGGGCAGATGTTTGCCTTCCGGCGCGCGCTGCAAATCCTGATAGTCGTAGGTGAAGGGTTCGTAGTAGTCGTCGATGGAAGGCAGAACCGGGTTGGCGAAGATCTTCGCCATCAGGCCGATGCGCCCGCCGAGGCGCGGGGTGAGCTTGCCGCTGATACCTCTGATCCAGCCGCCTTCCCATTGCCCCTGATCTTCCCAATTTTTTGGGTAGCCAATACCGGGTTTGGTTTCCACGTTATTGAACCACGCGTACTCCATGCCTTCGCGCCCGGTCCAGACGTTTTTACAGGTCACCGAGCAGGTGTGACAGCCGATGCATTTGTCGAGATTGAGTACCATGCCAACCTGAGAGCGAATTTTCATTTTTTTGCCTCCTGGACCTGATCGTTGCCTTCGTCATCCAGCCAGTTCACGTTTTTCATTTTGCGGATCATGATGAATTCGTCGCGGTTGGAGCCGACGGTGCCGTAGTAGTTAAAGCTCCATGCCAGCTGGGCGTAGCCGCCAATCATGTGCGTCGGTTTCGGGCAGATGCGGGTGACGGAGTTGTGAATACCGCCGCGCCGCCCGGTCACTTCGGAACCCGGAATATTCATGATGCGTTCCTGGGCGTGGTACATCATGGTCATGCCCGGTGGAATACGCTGGCTGACCACCGCGCGGGCAGTGAGCGCGCCGTTGGCGTTGAAGGCTTCGATCCAGTCGTTGTCGGTAATGCCAAGCTCTTTGGCATCCGTCTCGCTGAGCCAGACGATCGGCCCGCCTCGCGAGAGCGTCAGCATCAGCAGGTTTTCGCTGTAGGTGGAGTGAATACCCCACTTTTGATGCGGCGTCAGGAAGTTCAGCGCCTTCTCCGGGAAACCGTTCGGCGGGATCTCCTTCATCTGGCTCACGCTACGGGTGTCGATCGGTGGGCGATAGGCCACCAGGCTTTCGCCAAACGCGCGCATCCACAGGTGGTCCTGATAAAGCTGCTGGCGGCCGGAAAGGGTGCGCCAGGGGATCAGCTCGTGAACGTTGGTGTAACCTGCGTTGTAGGAAACATGTTCGCTCTCAAGCCCGGACCAGGTGGGGCTGGAGATGATTTTACGCGGCTGGGCAACGATATCGCGGAAGCGGATTTTCTCGTCTTCCTTGTTCAGCGCCAGGTGCGTATGCTCGCGGCCGGTGATTTTGCCGAGCGCCTCCCAGGCTTTCACCGCCACCTGGCCGTTGGTTTCCGGGGCGAGGGCGAGGATAACTTCAGAGGCGTCAATGGCCGTTTCAATACGCGGGCGGCCTTTCGCCGGCCCATCGAGCTTGACGTAATTGAGCTTGCCGAGGAAATCGATCTCGCTCTCCGTCTTCCACGAAATGCCTTTGCCGCCGTTGCCGAGCTTGTCCATCAACGGACCGAGCGAAGTGAAACGTTCGTAGGTTGCCGGGTAATCGCGCTCCACGACGGCAATTGACGGCCCGGTTTTGCCCGGCACGTAGTCGCATTCGCCTTTGCGCCAGTCGGCCACTTCAAACGGCTGCGAAAGTTCCGCCGGGGAATCGTGCATCAGCGGTTGCAGCACCACGTCGGTTTCGGTGCCGAGGTGCCCGACGCACACTTCCGAGAAGGCCTGCGCGATGCCTTTGTAGATCTCCCAGTCGCTTTTGGCCTCCCAGGCCGGGTCGACGGCGGCAGAAAGCGGGTGAATAAACGGATGCATATCCGAAGTATTCATGTCGTCTTTTTCGTACCAGGTCGCTGTTGGCAGAACGATATCGGAAAAGAGGCAGGTGCTGGACATGCGGAAATCGAGCGTCACCAGCAGATCCAGTTTGCCTTCAATGGCTGCCGCCTGCCATTCAACTTCTTCTGGCTTCACGTCGTCGCTTTCGCCGAGTGCGTCCCCCTGAATACCGCTTTCGGTACCGAGCAGATACTTCAGCAGATATTCATGGCCTTTACCCGACGATCCCAGCAGGTTCGATCGCCAGACGAACAGATTACGCGGATGGTTTTTGCCGTTGTCCGGCTGTTCGCAAGCCATACGGATATCGCCGGACTTCAGCGCCTGAGCGGTGTACTCGGCAGGCGTGACGCCTGCTGCTTCCGCCATCTCCTTAATCGACAGCGGATTCAGGTTGAGCTGCGGTGCAGACGGCAGCCAGCCCATGCGTTCGGCACGGACGTTGAAGTCGATCAGATGGCCGGTGAATTTGCTGGCGTCCGCCAGCGGTGAGAGCAGCTCCTGGGCAGTGAGTTTTTCGTAACGCCACTGGCTGGAGTGGTTGTAGAAGTACGAGGTACTGTTCATCTGGCGCGGCGGGCGGTTCCAGTCCAGCGCGAAGGCCAGCGGCAGCCAGCCGGTTTGTGGGCGTAATTTTTCCTGACCAACGTAGTGCGCCCAGCCGCCGCCGCTCTGGCCGACGCAGCCGCAGAAGATCAGCATGTTGATCATCCCACGGTAGTTCATGTCCATGTGATACCAGTGGTTCACCCCGGCGCCGAGAATAATCATCGAGCGTCCATGCGTTTTGTGTGCCGTATCGGCGAACTCGCGGGCAATCTGGGCAATGTGATACTGCGGTACGCCGGTGATTTGTTCGGCCCAGGCGGGCGTGTAGGCCTTAATTTCGCCATAATCTTTGGCCGCCAGCGGATCATCTAAGCCGCGATCCAGGCCATAGTTGGCGAGGATCAGGTCGTAGACGCTGACCACCGGGCCCGAGGTGCCGTCGGCAAAGGTCAGCTGTTTCACCGGCAGCTGACGCACCAGAATCGGCTCCTGTTTCACGCTGCGAAAATGCGGGTTTTCATTGCCGCCAAAGTAGGGGAAAGCGACGCCGACGACGCTATCGTGATTTCCGAGCAGGCTCAGCTGCAGCTCAGTTTCGGTGCCTGCCGCCAGTGACTCGAGGTTCCATTTCCCTTGCTCGCCCCAGCGGAAACCAATTGCGCCGTTCGGCACCACCAGATCGCCTGCGGTGTTGATAGCCACGGTTTTCCACTGTGGGTTATTGCTTTCGCCGAGGCTGTCGACGAGATCGGACGCGCGCAGCATGCGGCCCGGCACATAGCTGCCGTCTTCCCGCGCTTCAAGCTGAACCAGCATCGGCATGTCGGTATAGCGGCGGCAATAGTTGATGAAGTAGTCACTTGGATTATCGAGATGGAACTCGCGCAGCATGACGTGGCCCATTGCCATTGCCAGTGCGCTGTCGGTGCCTTGCTTCGGCGCCAGCCACTGATCGCTGAGTTTCGCCACCTCCGAGAAATCCGGCGTAATGGCAATGGTTTTCGTGCCTTTGTAGCGGACTTCGGTGAAGAAATGCGCATCCGGGGTGCGCGTTTGCGGCACGTTCGACCCCCAGGCGATGATGTAAGACGAGTTATACCAGTCGGCAGATTCCGGCACGTCGGTTTGCTCACCCCAGGTCATCGGCGAAGCGGGCGGTAAATCACAGTACCAGTCGTAGAAGCTGAGGCAGGTGCCGCCGAGCAGCGAAAGATAGCGGGTGCCTGCAGCGTAAGAGACCATCGACATTGCCGGAATCGGTGAAAAACCAGCCACACGATCTGGACCGTAGTGTTTAATGGTCCAGACGTTCGCCGCGGCGATAAGCTGGTTCAGCTCTTTCCAGTTTGAACGTACAAAGCCGCCGTGTCCGCGCGCCTGTTTGTACTTCTGGCATTTTGCCGGGTCGTGCATGATGGCGTTCCAGGCGCTGACCGGATCGGTGTGCTGCTCCAGCGCTTCACGCCACAGCGATATCAGGCTCTTGCGGATCAGCGGATACTTCAGACGGTTGGCGCTGTAGAGATACCACGAGTAGCTCGCCCCACGCGGACAGCCGCGAGGCTCATGGTTCGGCAGGTCGGGGCGAGTGCGCGGATAGTCGGTCTGCTGAGTTTCCCAGGTTACCAGGCCGTTTTTGACGTAAATTTTCCAGCTGCACGATCCGGTGCAGTTTACGCCATGGGTGGAGCGTACGATTTTGTCGAACTGCCAGCGCTGACGGTAGCTGTCTTCCCAGTCGCGGTTGGTGTTGTAGACCTGACCGTGGCCGTTAGCGAAGCTGTCGCCTTTTTGCTTAAAGTAGCGAAATCTGTCCAGTAATTTACTCATGACATTGCTCCATATTGCAGATGCCGGGCGGCACGTTGTTTGCCCGGCCTACAGGTAATTTGTGCGGTCTTGTAGGCCCGGTAAGCTTGCGCTATCGGGCAGAAAATCAGGATTTCGCCGCTTTACGGCGGCCGTAGACCAGCCAGGTCACCGCCACGCAAACGATGTAGAACACGAGGAAGATTTTCATCGCCCCGACAGGCGAGCCTGTCATGGCAAGCGAGGTGCCGAAGGCTTTCGGAATGAAGAACCCCCCAACGGCGCCGATGGCTGAAATGAAGCCGAGTGCGGCGGCGGTATCGGTCACCGCTTCCTGCTGGGCCTGCTCCTCGCTCCCGCCCTGGGCTTTGACCCGATCGACGGTGATGCGGCGGAAAATCACCGCAATCATCTGGAAGGTCGAGCCGCTTCCCAGGCCCGCCGTCAGGAACAGACCCATAAAGACCAGGTAGAAGGTGGTGAAGTTACCGGGCGAACTGCCGCCGGGGAGGGTGAAGAAGATCAGGGCGCTGAAAATTGCCATGAAGATGAAGTTAATCAGCGTCACGCGCACACCGCCAAATTTGTCGGAAATAAACCCGCCGACAGAACGCGCCAGCGCGCCGAGGAACGGCCCGAAAAATGCCAGTTTGAGGATGTTCACATCCGGGAACTGGGTTTTCGCCAGCATCGCAAAGCCTGCTGAAAAGCCGATAAACGAGCCAAACGTTGCCAGATACAGCAGAGCCAGGATCCAGGTATGCAGCCGTCCGAGCACCGGAAGCTGCTCCGCAACCGAGGCTTTGGAGCTGGCGATATCGTTCATACCAAACCAGGCGGCGATGGTTGCAATCAGCAGCAGCGGAGCCCAAATCCACGCGGCGTTGGTCAACCACATCGTTGAGCCATCGGCCTGAGCCACGCCCTGTACGCCGAGAAAGGTGTACATCGGTATGAAAATCACCAGCGGCGCGACCAGCTGCATTACGCTGACGCCGAGATTACCAAGTCCGCCGTTAACGCCGAGCGCGCTACCTTGTCTGGCTTTCGGGAAGAAGAAACTGATATTCCCCATGCTTGAGGCGAAATTGGCCCCGGCAAATCCGCACAGCAGTGCGATGATAATAAATACCCAGTACGGGGTAGCGGTGTTTTGAATGACAATGCCGAGCCAGACGCAGGGAATAATCAGAATGACGGTGCTTAATACCGTCCAGTAGCGGCCGCCAAATATAGGCACCATAAAGGAGTAGGGCACGCGTAATATTGCGCCGGAAAGAGAAGGCAGGGCGGTTAATAAAAACAGCTGGTCGGTGGTGAAATTAAATCCGACTTTATTCAGATTGACCGTCACGGCGCTAAACAACATCCAGACGCAGAAGGCCAGCAGCAGGCAGGCCACGGAAATCCACAGATTTCGCCTCGCAATGCCCTTGCCTTTATTTTCCCAGAACTGCGGATTCTCCGGCTTCCAGTTATTTAAAAGGTAATGATTATTCTTCTCATCTTGTTGTGACATATTGCCCTCGTTCGCGCCAGTACAGTACGTGGTGAAAATAAGCAACAGAAGACCGACGGAACAAAACGTTCCGCTAAAAGATAAGGACTTTTTTAGGGTTATGTGAAAGAAGAATAGATAAAAAAGCGCAGCCCCGCGAACAGGCTCCGGATATCGCCGCGCTTAAGTGTTACTAATTGTAAATGTTAATGGAGTTCCAGGGCAATGGCGTGATGCAGATGACGGCTGAAGGCCGCGTCGTCGACTTCCGCCATGCCGAGAACGTAGATGCCGTCCAGCCCGCAGACCAGCGAAATCAGCCGCCAAGCAATATCTTCGGCGCTGCCGCTGAACGTAAACTCTCCGGCCTGCTGCCCGGCCACGATCAGCCTGACGACTTCCCCGTGCCACATCGACATGGTCAACAGATAAGCGCTTTTAATCTCCGGATCGCTGTCGGCGAGCAGCTGAGCCTGACGCCACAGACGAATGTAGGGCTCAAGGCGTCGGTCTTCGCTGCCGAGCACAGAAAACAGGCGTTCGCGCCAGCTGGCATTTTCCGGCACCAGCGGCAGGGCCATCATTTCGCGGATCACGCGGACAAACGCCTGGGATTTCAGCTCGCCTGATGAGGTGAAGTGGTGGTGAACCTGGCCTGCGGCAATACCCGCGCGGCTGGCGATATTACGCACGGTCATGGCGCTGAACCCTTCTTCCAGCGCCACGTCAATGGCGGCCCGCATGATGGTTTCGCGACGATCTTCCCGGTTCAGATAGGTCATAGTTGCAGTCCCTGGTGGCAGTGCACCGATGATAACAAAAAGCTGGACGAGCGTTCAACTCTCAGGCAGGATCGCAATCTGGACGGGTGTCCAGGATTGTTCTGAAGAGGGAAAAGTTATGTTTCGTCAATGGTTAACGTTAGTGGCTATCGTGCTGGTGTATATTCCGGTCGCCATTGATGCCACGGTATTGCACGTCGCTGCGCCAACGCTGAGCGTGTCGCTCGGTGCGAGCGGCAACGAGCTGCTGTGGATCATTGATATTTACTCGCTGGTGATGGCGGGGATGGTGCTGCCGATGGGCGCGCTTGGCGATCGGATCGGTTTTAAACGCCTGTTGCTGACCGGTAGCGGTCTGTTTGGCGTGGCATCTTTGTGTGCAGCCTTTGCACCGACGGCGGAATGGCTGATTGCCGCCCGCGCCATGCTGGCGATCGGTGCGGCGATGATCGTTCCGGCAACGCTTGCGGGTATTCGTAATACGTTCAGCGAAGCGAAGCACCGCAATATGGCGCTCGGCCTGTGGGCGGCGGTCGGTTCCGGCGGTGCGGCGTTTGGTCCGCTTATCGGCGGGGTCGTGCTCGAGCACTTCTGGTGGGGCGCGGTGTTCCTCATTAACGTGCCTATTGTGCTGCTGGTGCTGGCACTCAGCGCCCGCGTAGTGCCGCCACAGCCAGGTCGTCGCGAACAGCCGCTGAACTTCAGCCATGCGCTGATGCTGATTGTGGCGATTCTGCTGCTGGTGTGGAGTGCCAAAACGGCGATGAAGGGCGTGATGGCAGTGTGGATTATCGGCCTTGGGTTACTGTTCGGCGCGGCGCTGCTGACCGCTTTTGTGCGCATTCAGCTCAATGCCCGCACGCCAATGATCGACATGCGTCTGTTCACGCACCGCATTATTCTCAGTGGCGTGATGATGGCCGTCACCGCGATGATCACGCTTGTTGGCTTTGAGCTGCTGATGGCGCAGGAGCTGCAGTTTGTACACGGTAAGACACCGTTTGAAGCCGGGCTGTTCATGCTGCCGCTGATGCTGGCGAGCGGATTCAGCGGTCCGATTGCCGGGATGCTGGTTTCTCGTCTGGGATTGCGCCAGGTCGCCACGGGCGGAATGGCGCTCAGCGCCTTCAGCTTCCTCGGATTATCGATGACCGATTTCACCACCCAGCAGTGGCAGGCGTGGGGTCTGATGACGCTGTTAGGCTTCAGTGCAGCCAGCGCCTTACTGGCTTCAACGGCAGCGATTATGGCTGCCGCGCCGAAGGAAAAAGCCGCCGCTGCCGGGGCAATTGAAACCATGGCCTATGAGCTTGGCGCGGGCCTCGGCATTGCGCTGTTTGGTTTAATTCTGACCCGCAGCTACACGTCATCCATTCTTCTGCCGGAAGGATTGACGACGGAGGCGGCCAGCCAGGCGGGCTCGTCCATCGGTGAGGCAATGCAGCTGGCACAAACTTTGACCCCGACGCTTGCGGATTCGGTGGTGCATGCCGCTAAATCCGCTTTCATTACCTCACACAGCGTAGCGCTGTTCAGCGCGGGCGGCATGATGCTGATTCTGACGATTGGTATCTGGTTTGGTCTGGCGAAAGCCCATCGGACGGCGTAACTAGTTTCTCGTCGCGTACCAGCACAGAAGGGAGCCGACACACACCATGCAGGCTCCCTGCCAGAAGGCCCAGGACAGCGGGGCGCTCAGCAGGAAGGAAGCCAGCGCGGAAGAGAGCACTGGCGTGAAGTACGAGCCTACGGCCAGCAGGCTGACGCTGCCGTGCAGAATGCCGATATTCCATGCTGCGTAAGCGAAACCGAGCGACAGGGCGCAGAAAATAAGTTTAATTATCACCGGCCAGCTGAAAATCATGGTGGGCTGGGGGCTGGAAAAATAGTGGAGCCACAGGCTCAGGCCGGTGAGTAAAACGAACAACGTAATCCCGTTTTTCCCTTTGGCATATTTCGCCGTCACGGTGCAATAGGCCGCCCAGATAAATGCGCCGCAAAACGCCAGAATATAGCTGAGCGGGCTTGAGGCAATATTTTGCTTAATTTCTCCCAGGTTCAGTCCTTGATCGCCGCCTAATACCCAACTGACCCCAAGCAGAGAAATGAGCAACCCGGGGATCACCCACCAGCGGGCTTTCTGACCGTTAAACAAAATGGCGCACAGAATCGTCAGACTTGGCCATAAATAATTGACCATGCCCACTTCTATCGCCTGCTGACGCGTGGCGGCAAGCCCGAGTGAGAGCGCAAGGCAAATTTCATAGCTGACAAACAGCAGGCATCCGGCAAGCAGGTAGCGTGGAGAGAACGTTTTAATTTTGGGAAAGCCAACAGTGAACAGCAGCAGAATTCCGCTCAGGGTGTAAATTGCTGCCGCGCCGCCCACCGGGCCGAGCCCTTCACTCACGCCGCGGATCAACCCCACCATCGTGCTCCACAGAAGAATAGCCAACAGGCCAATGGACGTTGCTCTGTTTTTAGTCATCAAATTCTTTATCAAAAGCTGAAAAGCGAAGCTTACGGTTATATCACTTTGTAACAATAACCCCTAAGGGTTACGAAAAACTACCGGCAATGACTATTAGGTGGCGGCACACCGAAGAGTTTGATTTGACTCAAAAGGTGACCTGCTGTGGGTGCTAAATTCCGGCCCGTTTTATCCTGATTAATAATGAGGGAATCATGGACGTCAGTCGCAGAAAGTTTTTTAAAATCTGCGCGGGCGGGATGGCAGGAACGACGGCGGCGGTGCTGGGGTTTGCCCCCAAATTAGCACTGGCCCAGGCACGCAACTTTAAGCTGCTGCGTGCCAAAGAGGTTCGTAATACCTGCACATACTGCTCCGTGGGATGTGGGCTGTTGATGTACAGCCAGGGGGACGGCGCGAAGAACGTGCGCGAGTCGATTTACCACATCGAAGGGGATCCGGATCATCCGGTCAGCCGTGGGGCGCTCTGTCCGAAAGGCGCGGGATTGCTGGACTACATTCACAGCGAAAACCGTCTGCGTTACCCGGAATACCGCGCGCCAGGCTCCGACAAATGGCAGCGTATCTCATGGCATGAAGCCTTTGAGCGCATTGCGAAGCTGATGAAAGCCGACCGTGATGCCAACTTTATTGAGAAAAATGCCGAAGGCACCACCGTCAACCGCTGGCTTTCTACCGGGATGCTGTGCGCCTCGGCGGCCAGCAATGAAACCGGCACTCTGACACAAAAATTTGTCCGCTCCCTCGGGATGCTGGCGGTAGACAACCAGGCGCGCGTCTGACACGGACCAACGGTAGCAAGTCTTGCTCCAACATTTGGTCGCGGTGCGATGACCAACCACTGGGTGGATATCAAAAATGCCAACGTAGTGATGGTAATGGGCGGCAATGCCGCTGAGGCCCATCCCGTCGGTTTCCGCTGGGCGATGGAAGCCAAAAACAATAACGATGCGACGCTTATCGTCGTCGACCCGCGCTTTACGCGTACGGCGTCGGTGGCCGATATCTATGCGCCTATTCGCTCCGGCACGGACATTACGTTCCTCTCCGGCGTGCTGCTGTACCTGATTGAAAACAACAAAATCAACGCGGAGTACGTGAAGCACTACACCAATGCCAGCCTGCTGGTGCGCGAAGATTTTGGCTTTGAAGAGGGCCTGTTCAGCGGCTATGACGAAGCGAAGCGCCAGTACGACAAATCGTCCTGGAACTATCAGTTCGACGGAAACGGCTTTGCGAAGCGTGACGAAACGCTGAGCGATCCGCGCTGCGTGTGGAATTTGCTGAAACAGCATGTTTCCCGCTATACGCCTGACGTAGTGGAAAACATCTGCGGCACGCCAAAAGCCGACTTCCTGAAGATCTGTGAAGTATTGGCTTCAACGAGCGCGGCCGATCGCACGACCACCTTCCTCTATGCGCTGGGCTGGACTCAGCATACGGTAGGCTCGCAAAACATCCGTACCATGGCAATGATCCAGCTGCTGCTCGGTAATATGGGCATGGCCGGTGGTGGGGTGAATGCGCTGCGCGGTCACTCCAATATTCAGGGCCTGACCGACCTTGGTCTGCTGTCGACCAGCCTGCCGGGTTACCTGACGCTGCCGTCTGAAAAGCAGACCGATCTGCAAACCTATCTGCAGGCCAATACGCCAAAAGCGACGCTGGCCGATCAGGTGAACTACTGGGGCAACTACCCGAAATTCTTCGTCAGCCTGATGAAAGCCTTCTACGGCGACAAGGCGCAGAAGGAGAACAGCTGGGGCTTCGACTGGCTGCCGAAATGGGACCAGGCCTATGACGTCATCAAGTATTTCAACCTGATGGACAAAGGCGAAGTGAACGGCTATTTCTGCCAGGGCTTCAACCCGGTGGCGTCGTTCCCGGATAAAAACAAGGTCGTGCAGAGCCTCAGCAAGCTGAAGTACATGGTGGTCATCGATCCTCTGGTGACGGAAACCTCAACCTTCTGGCAGAACCACGGCGAGATGAACGACGTCACCCCGGCAGATATCCAGACCGAAGTGTTCCGTCTGCCGTCCACCTGCTTTGCGGAAGAGGACGGCTCAATTGCCAACTCCGGTCGCTGGCTGCAGTGGCACTGGAAGGGTGCGGAACCACCGGGAGAAGCGCTGAATGACGGCGAAATTCTTGCCGGCATTTACCATCGCCTGCGCGAAATGTACGCGGCAGAAGGTGGCAAAGGCGTGGAACCACTGCTTAGCATGAACTGGGGCTACAAGCTGCCGGACAGTCCAGCTTCCGACGAAGTGGCAAAAGAGAACAACGGCTATGCGCTGAAGGATCTCTTTGACGCCAACGGCGTACAGCTGGCGAAGAAAGGCGAACTGCTGAACAGCTTTGCGCTGCTGCGTGATGACGGTTCAACGGCGTCTTCCTGCTGGATCTACACCGGCAGCTGGACCGAAAAAGGCAACCAGATGGCGAACCGCGACAACGCCGATCCGTCCGGACTGGGCAATACGCTCGGCTGGTCGTGGGCGTGGCCGCTGAACCGCCGCGTGCTCTACAACCGTGCTTCGGCGGATATCAACGGTAAGCCCTGGGATCCGAAACGGATGCTTATCCAGTGGGACGGCAAAAAGTGGGCGGGAAATGATATTCCTGACTACAACACCGCCGCACCAGGCAGCGCCACCGGGCCGTTTATTATGCAGCCGGAAGGGCTGGGTCGCCTGTTTGCGCTCGATAAGCTCGCCGAAGGGCCGTTCCCGGAACACTACGAGCCGATGGAAACGCCGCTTGGCACTAACCCGCTGCATCCGAAGGTCGTATCGAGCCCGGTGGTGCGTATTTATGAAGACGATATCGCGCGCCTCGGCAAAAAGGACAAGTTCCCGTATGTCGGTACCACCTATCGCCTGACCGAGCATTTCCACACATGGACTAAGCACGCGCGCCTGAATGCTATCGCGCAGCCGGAGCAGTTTGTTGAAATCAGCGAAGGGCTGGCGAAAAGCAAAGGCATTGCCAACGGCGACAAGGTGAAAGTGAGCAGCAAGCGTGGCTTTATTCGCGCGGTAGCCGTGGTGACCCGTCGTCTGCATACGCTGAACGTCAACGGTCAGCAGGTGGAAACCGTCGGTATTCCGCTGCACTGGGGCTTTGAGGGCGTGGCGCAGAAGGGCTATATCGCCAATACCCTGACGCCAAACGTCGGCGATG
This sequence comes from Pluralibacter sp. UBA7423, assembly GCA_002470465.1. Lineage (GTDB taxonomy): Bacteria > Pseudomonadota > Gammaproteobacteria > Enterobacterales > Enterobacteriaceae > Scandinavium. The sequence continues at coordinate 190,083 of DKMD01000017.1, read as the reverse complement.
CCAACTCTCAGACGCCGGAATACAAAGCGTTTCTGGTTAACATCGAGAAAGCGTAAGGAGCGAAGCTATGTCAATGGAAACACAGGACATCATCAAGCGCTCGGCCACTAACGATATTACGCCTGCGCCCCGGGCGCGGGATTATAAAGAAGAAGTGGCGAAGCTTATCGATGTCTCCTCCTGCGTGGGCTGCAAGGCCTGCCAGGTGGCCTGCTCGGAGTGGAACGATATCCGCGATGAAGTGGGTCACTGCGTGGGCGTTTACGATAATCCGGCCGATCTGAGCGCCAAATCCTGGACGGTGATGCGCTTTAGCGAAACCGAACAGAACGGCAAGCTGGAGTGGCTCATCCGTAAGGATGGCTGCATGCACTGCGAAGATCCTGGCTGCCTGAAGGCCTGTCCTTCGGCGGGCGCGATCGTGCAGTACGCCAACGGGATTGTTGATTTTCAGCAGGACAACTGCATCGGCTGCGGCTATTGCATTGCGGGCTGTCCGTTCAACGTGCCGCGTCTCAATAAAGAGGACAACCGGGTTTATAAATGTACGCTCTGCGTCGACCGCGTCAGCGTCGGCCAGGAGCCTGCGTGCGTGAAAACCTGTCCGACGGGAGCCATCCATTTTGGCACCAAAAAAGAGATGCTGGCGGTTGCGGAAGAGCGCGTCGGAAAACTGAAAGCGCGTGGTTATCCTCACGCGGGGGTGTACAACCCGCAAGGCGTGGGCGGCACCCATGTGATGTATGTACTGCATCATGCCGACCAGCCGGAGCTGTACCACAAGCTGCCGAAGGATCCGAAAATCGACACGTCGGTTAATCTCTGGAAGGGCGTTCTCAAGCCGCTTTCTGCCGCCGGGTTTATCGCCACCTTTGCCGGGCTGATGTATCACTACATCGGCATTGGCCCGAACAAAGAGGTGGACGACGACGAGGAGAGCGACCATGAGTAAATCGAAAATGATTGTGCGCACAAAGTTTATCGACCGGGCCTGTCACTGGACGGTGGTGGTGTGCTTCTTTCTGGTGTCGCTGTCCGGGATTTCGTTTTTCTTCCCGACGCTGAAATGGCTCACCGAAACCTTTGGTACGCCGCAGATGGGGCGCATTCTGCATCCCTTCTTCGGCGTGCTGATTTTCGTGGTGCTGATGTTTATGTTCTTCCGCTTTGTGCGGCACAACATCCCGGATAAGCAGGATATTCCCTGGCTGAAGGGGATTGTTGAGGTGCTGAAGGGCAACGAGCATAAAGTGGCGAAAGTGGGCAAGTACAACGCCGGACAGAAGATGATGTTCTGGACCATCATGAGCATGATTTTTGTGCTGCTGGTGACGGGCGTTATTATCTGGCGGCCGTATTTCGCTGACTATTTCCCGATTCAGGTGATTCGCTACAGCCTGCTGATTCATGCTGCATCGGCCATTGTCCTGATCCACGCCATTTTGATTCACATGTATATGGCGTTCTGGGTAAAAGGTTCGATAAAGGGCATGATCGAAGGTAAGGTCAGCCGTCGTTGGGCACGGAAACACCATCCTCGCTGGTACGCTGAGGTGGAACAGCGCGAAGCGCAGCAGAAAACTACCGACTAAAAACTGAAAAAGCATGGCGCCTTAACCGGCGCCATTTTTTTATGCTTTGTGCGTTTTGAGCGGCTTTAATCCCGATACATCCACGCGTTTTTTCGCCTCAGCCAGGCTCCAGTTCTGCTGCACATTAAGCCAGGTCTGCGCAGTACTGCCGATCACCGCTTCAAGCCTGATAGCCATTTCTGGCGTTAATGCCGCTTTCCCCGTCAGCAGACGGCTGGCCGTGGATGGTGCAATATCCATCGCTCGCGCAAATTCGCGCAGGCTGACGTTCAGCTCGACCAGCGCATTCTGAATGATTTCTCCAGGGCTTACGGGGTTTGCCATTTTCATCAGTGATAGTCCTCATAATCTAACAGGTAAGCGTCACCGTTAATAAACTCAAACGTCAGACGCCAGTTACCTGAAACTTTTACTGACCACACGCCTTCACGGCCGCCTTTCAGCTCATGCAGGCGATAACCTGGTATGTCCATCGCTCTGGGGGGGGTGGCTGCCTGCAGTAGCGTTAGCTGTTCTTTCAAGCGCTTAACGTGCCAGGGATGAACACCTGCAGTTTCATCGTAATAGAACAAATTACGTAATCCTTTATGCCGAAAGCTCACGATCATCGGTTCCTCTCGTGTTCCTTCATGAGGAACGGTATATGAGTGTTGCGTTTCACGCAACGATTATTTTTTCGTCATGTAACAAGGGGCGGGAGGGATTTTTGTTCGGCGGGGGCGTGGCAACAAGCGGAACGGGAGGATTCTACGAGCCTCGCCGCAAAAGAAAAAGGCCTGGTATAACACCAGGCCTTTACAGAGGACAAAAGCCAAAACTAGACGAATTTCGCCAGTGGGTCTGCGGCAGCAAAGGCTACATCACGATCGGCTTTTGGCGGATAAATCAGTTCATTGGTGATAGCGATTTTCAGCTTTTTCGCTTCTTCCCGCACCATTTTCACTTCCTGATCCCAGCCTTCGGTATAGACCGCGCCCCAGGCGCCCAGATCGAGACAGGTCACGTAAACTTCCTGGCGATAGGGAAGGCCTTCAATACCAAGCAGGCTGGCGGCGGCGTTGTGCCCGGCGAATTTGCCCAGCTGAATGGCGTGCTGACAGGTCATCAACGCAGTATTGCCGAGGCTGTCGGTTTTAGCGTGTGCCATATCGCCGGTGGCATAAATATTGTTATAGCCCGGAATCTGGAGTTCTTCGGTGACCACAAAACGGCCCAGGTTATCGCGGTCGGCGGTGAGGTTCTCGCCAAACGCGCTGGCCTGAACGCCCGCAGTCCAGACGACGGTGGCGGCATCAATGCGGCTGCCATCCTGTAAAGTCACGCCCTGAGCGTCGACCACTTCAACGGCCGCGTTCAGGCGCCATTCAATGCCGAGCTCGTCGGAGGCATCACGAATGATATTGCGCAGCGCTTCGCTGTAGCGGCCACCAATCTGTGAACCTCGCTCAACTACGACTATTTTAGTATTTGTATCGTTACCCAGAAGCGATTTCAGGCGGGAAGGGAGCTCGGTGGCGAGCTCAATCCCGGTGAAGCCCCCTCCGCATACCACAACGGTATTACGGGCGGCACTTTCGGGCTGGCTCGCCAGCGCATTCAGGTGATCTTCCAGACGCTGAGCGGTGTACAACTGATCGATATCAAAGCCGTATTCGGCAATGCCTTTAATGCCAAAGTGGTGCAGGCGGCTGCCGCTTGCAATAACCAGCTTATCGTAGGGCATGAACGTCGACTCGGATTCCGGCGTTTTGTACCAGACGCCGTTTACAGCGGCATCCACACGCTCTGCGTGTCCGGCGATAAAACAAATATCCAGTTCGTCGAACAGCGGCTGTAAATCAGCGGTTAAGGTCGAGACGTTGGCTTCATAAAAACGCGGTCTGACACGCAGTTCCGGTTGTGGAGCCAGCACCGCGATTTCAAGGTCAGTGCTGCCCTGCAAATGTGCCACACGTGCCGCGCTGACTGCGGTCCACATGCCCGCAAAACCGCTGCCGATGATAAGAATACGTTGTTTCATGGTGATTCCTTTTTGTATATTTGGGCCACCTGGCCCCGATAACTGCCACTATACTTGTCGGAGTTAACTCCGACAAGATCTTTCTGAGTATCTGAGTTATCATCTGCCGCAGAAACAGCACAGGAGCACAAAATGGCGTTTTACAGTTCTGGCGTGGAATACGGTATTCATAGCCTGATAAGCATGGTTGATGCGAACGGCGACGCGCGTGATATGAGCGTGCGCGAACTGGCAGAGCTGCAGAATGTTCCGTATGACTATCTTGCAAAGATTTTTACGCGTCTCTCACGTGCGGGGCTGGTGGTGAGCACGGAAGGAAAGGGCGGTGGTTTCCGGCTGGCGCGGGCCAGCGAGCTCATCAGCGTGCTGGACATTGTCCACGCCATTGACGGACAGAAGTCGATGTTTGAGTGCAAAGAGATCCGCCAGCGGCTGGCGCTGTTTGATGAAAAGCCGCCCGCCTGGGTTTGCGATGGCCCATGTGGCGTACGTTCGGTGATGGACAGCGCTCAGCAGCGAATGGAAGAGGAGCTTGCGCGCCATACCGTGCTCGATCTGGCGCGTAAAATGTTCCGTAAAGCGCCGGATACCTTCAGCATTGAAGTCAAACAGTGGGTTAACGACAGGCGGAGCAAAGCTTAATCCAATACAAAAACGGCGCCCAATGGCGCCGTTAGTCATTTGAATCGCAATTAATGGTGCTGGTCGATGTCCATACGTCCGCGGATCTGCCTCTGTTCCATCTCTTTGAAGGTAGCGTTGATGTCGCCGAGCGGGCGCATTGTCTCTTTGGGCACCACTTTGCCTTCAGCAGCAAACTGGAAAGCCTCAACCAGCCTATGCGAACGGTAGGCCGGGCAAACGAAGTGCCGCCCGGCAATGCCGGGCGGTATCGAAAACTACAAAGACTCAATCCGGGCGTTAAGTAACCTGATTTCATGCTGGCACTGCGCCTGAAGCTGGGGCTTCTGGTGCTTAGGTTTTCTGGCCAGATCGTCTGCGAGCAGGGTTTCCAGCTCGATGAGTTTTTCCAGCAGATCGTCCGCAGCGTGGTTCGCGAGATTATCCTGTGCGACATCGGTCGCCACCAGGCTATCGGGAAGCGGTTCCCGCAATCGCTCCCACGCGGCATCCGCATCGTGCCACTCTTCCAGTGCGCCGTTTTCGATTAACCAGAAGCGGTTGCAGCTTGCTTTCAGCAGATGACGATCGTGGCTGACCAGCAGGACACCTCCGGCAAAAGAGTGCAGGGTTTCCGCCAGCGTCTCTTTGCCTTCCATATCCAGATGGTTGGTCGGTTCATCCAGCATCAGCAGGCTGTAGCGCGCCAGCGTCAGGCCGATAAACAGCAGTCGCGATCGTTCACCACCGCTCAGTGACGCCACACGCTGACCGTGGCGGGCAAACGCAAACCCTGCACCAATCAGCGCCATTTTGCGTTCTTCAGGAGCGGGCGCGAACGGCTCCAGTGCCTCAAACAGCGTTGCGTCATCTGCCAGCTGATGCAGCGTCTGGTCGTAATAGCCCAACGCCACGCGCGGGTGAATTTTAAGATCTTCCGCCTGCATGCCTGCCTGATAGTGCTGCCAGATCAGACGCAGCAGGGATGACTTTCCGCAGCCGTTGCGGCCGATCACCGCCACCCGATCGCCGCTTTTCAGGCGAGCGACCGGCGTGCGAAACAGAGGCGGTAGTCCGAAGGCTGGCGGAACAGGAAGATTATCCAGCTCCAGTAGCCTGTCGGCCCGCAGCGTATCGCCCTGAAGCTGCAATCGCCACTGGCTACCCGCGGTGACGTCGGTCTGGTTCTCTTTCAGCCGTTCCACCTGCTTTTCCATCTGTTTAGCCTTGCGGGAGAGCGCTTCGTTGTCGTAAACGCTTCCCCAGACAGCGAGCCTTTTGGCGCTGGTCGTCACCCGGTCTATCTCTTTTTGTTCTGCCTTAAAGCGCAACGCATCGCTGGCGTCCTGTTCTGCCAGCGCCTGACGGGCTGCGCTACAGGGAAGGGCAAAGCTGTGCAGCTTGCGATCGCGCAGGATCCAGCTGGTGTTCGTCACGTTGTCCAGCAGCTGCTGGTCGTGCGAAACGACAATAAAGCTGCCGTTCCAGCTGTTCAGGTAACGCTCCAGCCACAGCAGGGTGGGCAAATCGAGATGGTTGCCAGGCTCATCCAGCAGGAGGAGATCGGGTGAGGTCATCAACGCGCGGGCGAGCAACAGGCGGGTATGCTGTCCTCCGCTCAGCGTTGCTGCGGTTAACGCCCTCTCTGCCGGGCCGAAACCCATTTCTGCCAGCAGGGCCTCAGCTCGCCAGCGCTGAATTTCACGTTCTGCAACGGGCAGTTTATCCAGAACAGCATCAAGCATGGAAAGCGGGTGAAGCGAGTCCGGTAAATGCTGCTCAACGCGAGCCAGAAGGCAGTGGTTCGCCACCGAAACGGAGCCCGACGCGGGGGACAGCGAGCCGTCAAGCAGCTTCAGCAGGGTACTTTTCCCACAGCCGTTGTAGCCGATAAGCCCGACGCGATCGCCTTTTTTCAGGGTGAAGGTGAGGTTGATAAACAGGGGGCCGAAGGCCGTGTCGCTGCACAAAGCCTGTGCATTCAGTAGTGTGCTCATAGAACTTACTCAAGTGTTACTGGCGTAAAAACGCCTCGTCAAATAACGCCGACGATAACCCGGTAAGCCCGAGGAAGGGATTCAGTCTTTGGTGTCTTCGCTCAAGCCGAAGTTATCGCAGCACGGTACGGATAACGCTTGAGCAGGTGCGATCGCCAAAGGTATGTGAAATATCAAACATTTCACAGTACGGCATGGGGATCCTCCTTTTATATTCAGCAGGTTAACAGGTGAGCAGAGTGTAGCTAAGATTTCCCGACGGCGCTACGCTTGCCGGGCCTACGAAAATCCGTAGGTCTGACAAGCGCAGCGCCATCTGGCAACTGCATCAGATAGACGTGCGGCGGTAGCTGCGGTATTCCGGCTGCCAGAAGTTGTCGTCGATGGCCTGTTGCAGGGCTTCCGCTGAGGTTTTAATCGCCACGCCTTGCTGCTGTGCCATTTTACCCACGGCAAAAGCGATAGCGCGCGAGACGGTGTGAATGTCTTTCAGCTCCGGCAACACAAGACCTTCGCCGTTATTGACCAGCGGAGAGTGTTTGGCCAGCGTTTCACTGGCTGACATCAGCATTTCGTCGTTAATGCGCGTGGCGCCGGAAGCGATCACGCCAAGGCCAATACCCGGGAAGATGTACGAGTTATTGCACTGCGCAATCGGGTAGGTTTTCTCTTTCCATACGACTGGCGCGAACGGGCTGCCGGTGGCAACCAGCGCACAGCCTTCGGTCCAGGAGATGATGTCCTGCGGCGTGGCCTCCACGCGGGACGTTGGGTTAGAGAGCGGCATAACGATCGGGCGCGGGCAATGCTTGTGCATTTCGCGGATGATCTCTTCGGTGAAGAGGCCGGTCTGGCCGGAGACGCCAATCAGAATATCCGGTTTCACGTTACGCACCACGTCCAGCAACGACAACACATCTTCACCGCTGTCCCAGCCGCTCAGGTTGTCGCGTTTTTGCACCAGCTTAGTCTGGAACGGCAGCAGGTTTGGCATCTGATCGGTCAGCAGACCGAAACGGTCGACCATAAACACGCGGGATCTCGCCTGTTCTTCACTCAAACCTTCGCGCTGGGTCTGCGCGATAATCTGCTCAGCGATGCCACACCCGGCAGAGCCTGCACCGAGGAAGACAATTTTCTGTTCGCTGAGCTGGCTGCCCGCTGCGCGGCTGGCGGCAATCAGCGTTCCGACGGTGACCGCTGCGGTGCCCTGAATGTCGTCGTTAAACGAACAAATCTCATTGCGGTAGCGGTTCAGCAGCGGCATGGCATTTTTCTGCGCGAAGTCTTCAAACTGCAGCAGCACGTTCGGCCAGCGGTGTTTCACCGCCTGGATGAAATCGTCGACAAACTGATAATACTCGTCGTCAGTAATACGCGGATTACGCCAGCCCATATACAGCGGATCGTTCAACAACTGCTGGTTGTTGGTGCCTACATCCAGCACCACCGGCAGGGTATATGCCGGGCTGATCCCACCGCAGGCGGTGTAGAGCGAGAGCTTACCGATAGGAATACCCATCCCGCCAATGCCCTGGTCACCAAGGCCTAAAATGCGCTCGCCGTCGGTGACGACAATCACTTTGATGTTGTGATTCGGCACATTTTGCAGAATGTCGTCCATATTGTGGCGGTTCTCATAGGAGATAAACACGCCGCGGGAGCGACGGTAAATTTCCGAGAAGCGTTCACAGGCGGCGCCAACGGTCGGGGTATAGATAACCGGCATCATCTCTTCAAGGTGATTTTCGACCAGACGGTAGAAGAGCGTTTCGTTGGTGTCCTGGATGTTGCGCAGGTAGATGTGTTTGTCGATTTCGGTTTTGAAGCCCTGATACTGAATCCAGGCGCGTTCGGCCTGCTCCTCGATGGTTTCGACTACCGCGGGCAATAATCCTAACAGATTGAAATTGCGACGTTCTTCGAGGCTGAACGCACTGCCTTTATTGAGGAGCGGGAACTCAAGTAAAACGGGGCCTGCATAGGGGATATAAAGAGAACGGTTATTTTTAGGGTTGGGTAACATCTCACTGATCCTTTGTCATCACGGCCCGACCAGGCAGAGCGTGCAGGGCTGGCTGGGTCTTCGGCGGGGCAAAGTATAAAGCAAGTGTTAATAAAAAGGGAAAAAGCGGCGGTTGAGAAAGTAAAAAAAACACCATCTTTTGTTAAAGATGGTGTAGGTCTTTATCGAAACCTCTTTGCCGAAACGGCAGCCTTACGGCGCGGGGTTACTCGGTGCGACGCTTACGGCCTGTCGCATGAATGTGATTCTGCTGGGTTTCTGAATCGCCTTCGATAAGGACTTTTTTCTGGTTGGAGAGCTTGTAGTTCAAGCCGAGGATATGACGTGCCTGACGGTTCGATTTCATTCTGACTCCTTAATCCTGTGAATGGTTTCAAGGTCATTCCCGGTGGATCCGGGCGAAATTTACCCCATAGCGCGGGCAATTACTGTGTCTGCCTGCGTGATTGATACTTGACCATTCTGAATGAAATAGCAACACAAGATGGCGCTTTCAGGAACTCTCCGAGCTTTAACCCTTTGTGCGACCGTCATCACACCGCCATGTCATTGAACTATGCTTGAGGCTTCGCCCTGAGGTTTTTCGTTTTGCTTATCGTGAGGGTTGTCCATGAAAGTTTTAGGTTATGCCGCACAAAATCCCACTACGCCGCTGGCTCCTTTTTCATTTGAACGCCGCGCGCCACGACCGGACGACGTAACGATTGAAGTGCTGTACTGCGGCGTGTGTCACTCCGATCTGCACCAGGCCCGCAACGATTGGGGGTTCAGTACCTATCCGCTGGTTCCAGGACATGAAATTGTTGGACGGGTAACGTCTATAGGTGACAATGTCACTAAATTCAAGCCCGGTGACCTGGCTGCTATCGGTTGCATGGTGGATTCCTGTCGCGTTTGCTCGCCGTGTAAAGAGGGGCTGGAGCAGTATTGCGAAGAGGGGAATACCCAGACTTACAACGGCCACGACCGACATGACCATCAGCCTACCTACGGTGGCTATTCACAGTTCATTCTTGCAAGCCAGGATTTCGTGCTGCACGTGCCGGAGGGGCTTGATTTACAGGGCGCGGCACCGTTGCTGTGCGCCGGAATCACCACCTGGTCTCCGCTGCGTCACTGGAAGATTGGGCCGCACAGCAAAGTGGCGGTGATCGGTCTCGGCGGCCTGGGGCATATGGGCCTGAAGCTGGCGCATGCGCTGGGCGCGGAGGTTACGCTGTTTACGCGATCGCCGGGTAAAGAAGCCGATGCCCGACGCCTGGGTGCGCATAACGTGGTGCTGTCATCCGACGAACAGCAGATGGCGGCGGTGCATAACCAGTTCGACCTGATTATCGACACCGTGCCGTACGAACACGACATTAACCCGTATCTGCCAACGCTTTCGCTGGACGGCACCCTGGTGTTCGTTGGCCTGCTCGGCGATACGCCGGAGTTCAATACCATCCCGATGTTGATCAACCGTCGCTCCATTGCCGGATCGGCGATTGGCGGTATTGCTGAAACCCAGGAGATGCTCAATTTCTGCGCCGAAAAGGGGATCGCCGCCGACGTCGAAGTGATCAATATTCAGGATATCAATCACGCTTACGAGCGAATGCAAAAAAGCGATGTGAAGTACCGCTTTGTGATTGATATGGCATCACTTCAGGCCTGAGTCAGGTCCATGTTCTATACTTATCAGCCCACGGAAAAAAAGGAGTGAAAGATGACTATCCATAAGAAAGGTCAGGCCCATTGGGAAGGCGATCTGAAACGCGGCAAAGGTACCGTTTCCACCGAGAGCGGGGTGCTTAACCAGCAGCCTTATGGCTTTAACACCCGTTTTGAAGGCGCCAAAGGGACCAACCCGGAGGAGCTGATTGCCGCAGCGCATGCGTCCTGCTTCTCTATGGCGCTGTCGCTGATGCTGAGCGAAGCCGGATTTACCGCCACCTCCATCGACACCGAAGCGACCGTTTCGCTTGATAAATCCGACGCCGGATTCTCCATTACTAAAGTAGCGCTGCAAAGCAAAATTGCCGTGCCGGATATCGATCCAGGCACCTTCGATGGCATCATCCAGAAAGCAAAAGCGGGCTGCCCGGTGTCTCAGGTGCTGAAGGCCGAAATTACGCTGGATTATACGCTGAACTGATTTGGCCGATTGCCGGGTGGCGCTCACGCTTACCCGGCCTACTGATGCAAGCAGATTCATGCAAGCGCATGCCCCGAGGGCAGCATAACTTCCACAACCTATCCGGGGTGCCATCGCGTACAACGGTAAAAATGAGTGGCTATGAGTGAAATTAAGACCCTGAGTTCGCAGGAGATTTACAGCAATCAGTGGATGCGGTTGAAAGAGGATCGTATTGAACGCGCCGATGGTTCTCACGGCGTCTATTCCGTTATCGAGAAGCCAGATTTCGCGGTGATCGTGCCGGTGTCAGAAGGCGATATCTGGGTAGTGGAGCAGTACCGCTATCCATTAGGCAAGCGGACGCTTGAGCTGCCGCAGGGGTCGTGGGAGCTGAGCCCTGACGCTGACCCGATTGCCGTTGCCCGCGGAGAGCTGGCGGAAGAAACCGGATTACTGGCAAACAGCATGACGCAAATCGGTTACCAGAAGCTGGCGCAGGGTTATTCCAGTCAGGGCTATCACGTCTGGCTGGCAACGGATTTTGTTGCCACTACGCAAAACCTGGATGCGGAAGAGGTCGGGCTGACCTGCCGCAGGATGGCGGTGGCAGAGTTTGAAGCGCTGATAGCAGAAGGTAAAATCAGCGATGCCACATCAGTCACGGCCTTTTTGTTAGCGAAGCTAAAGGGGTATGTGTGACGTTGTCACCTGCATTTATTGCCCGGTGGCAGCTACGCCTTACCGGGCCTACGGTCCTGTAGGCCTGACAAGCGCAGCGCCATCAGGCAATCCTCAGACAACACCGTGATGCAAATAGCGCAATCGACTCACGCTGAACGCAATCGCCGCACCTGATGCGATAACCGCCGCCCACAAACTCATCCTCACGGCCAGCGCCTCCTGTGTGACAGGATTTGAGGACGCCATCGCCGCCAGCATGACCCCGACAATCGCGGCCCCCAGACACTGGCCGAACGTTCTGACGATCGCCAGCACACCGGAAGCATAGCTGCTGAATTCCCGCGCCACGCTGGACAACATCTCCCTGTTATTCGGGCTCTGGAAACAGCCAAATCCCATGCCGCAAATCAGGCTGCGCAGGCCAATATCCCAGGAAGCAGCGTGTGCAGGCAACATGGCCAGCAGCGCCAGTCCGATAACAAAAACCCCCAGTCCGAGAGTAGAAATCACCGACGGTGAGTATTTGTCCGCCAGCCTTCCCGCATGAGGCGCCACCAGTACAATGCCCACCGGCCATGGCGTGAACAGCAGCGCTGAGGTAAAGGCGCTGTAGCCATAAACGCTCTGGAACAGAAACGGCAGGGCGACAAACGTAATCCCCTGGCTGATAAACGACGCCAGCGACGTCAGTGCAGCAAGGGAAAAGCGCGTAGAGGTGAAGATGACCGGTGGCAGCAAAGGTGCCGCAGCTCGCCGGATGCGCCAGATAAATGCCAGCCCGCTGACCAGCGCCAGTAAACTCCAGCCGTACACGGCGGTATTCAGGGCATGCGTGGTGGCATGAGGCTCTGCAAAGCTGTTCGCCGCCATAATCAGGGAACCTAAAAGCGTGGCGGAAAGCACGGAGCCTGCCGCATCAAACTTCTGTAGTTTCAGGCCAGGCTGATGCGGAATCGCCTTCAACGCCAGCGCAATGGCCACCGAGCCTGGAATTACGTTCACCGCAAAGAGCCATGGCCAGCTGAGCGCGTCCAGCAACGTTCCACCGAGGACGGGGGCGATAGCGGTGCTGGAGGCAATTAACAGTGCGTTCAGGCCAAGGATCCTCCCAAGCAGCCTGCCCGGAAAGACGGATCGCAGTATTGCCGGAGCAATACTCAAGGTTGCAGCCCCGCCAATGCCCTGCAGGATGCGCATCGCAATCAGTATCTCAGCAGACGAAGCCACCGCGCAGCCCAGCGACGCCAGGGTAAAAAGCGTCAGGCCAAAAAGAAAGACTGCGCGAAAGCCAAAGCGCGTGGCCAGCGCCGCGAAAATCGCCAGCGTCATAGCAGCAGAGAGCAGATAGCCATTGGCAAACCAGACAGCAACGGAGGTGGTAACCTGTAAAGCGTGTGCCATCTGCGGCAGAGCGATATTCACCATCGAGCCGTCAAATACTGCCATCAGCGTTGAGGTCATTACCGCGGCCATCGCAAACGCCCGTGCACGCCCAGGCAGGCCGTCATCACCCGGTTGTTCAGAAAAAAGTGTCATCTCAGTGCCTCATCAGAAATTGTCAGAATGGGCAAAGGATAGGCCTGTCAGAAAGAAGGCGGAAGGCACAGCATTGATACAGTATAGTTGCATCAGACGCCTTATCTCTGCGAAAGGAGAATATGATGACCGATCCGGATTTTAACTTGCTGATAGCGCTTGATGCGCTGCTGACGGAAGCCAGCGTCGCCGGGGCCGCGCGGCGGCTGAATTTGAGTACCTCGGCAATGAGCCGCACGCTGGGGCGCTTGCGTGAGGTTACAGGTGACGCTTTGCTGGTGCGAGCGGGGCGAAATATGGTGCTGACGCCTTACGCGCAGGCCACGCGCGACAGAGCAAAAAACGCCGTGCTGGAAGCCCGGGCGGTTCTGCAACCCTCTGCCGACGTTCTCAATCTGGCAGAGCTGCAAAGAACCTTTACCGTCCGCGCGAATGACGGATTTATTGAATCCTTTGGCCCACCGCTGATTGCCGCCCTGGTGGCTGCGGCGCCAGAGGTCTGCCTGCGTTTTGCGCCGAAGCCGGAAAAAACGGCCCGCCATCTGCGTGAAGGCCTGGTGGATTTGGAAATAGGCGTGCTGAGTAACATGGGGCCGGAGATCAGGCTACAGGCACTGTTTCGCGACAGGTTTATTGGTGTGGTTCGGGAAGATCATCCGCTTGCGGCGAAAGAGAAGGTGAGTATCGATGACTATATAGCTTGGGGACATGTGGTGGCTTCACGCCGCGGCCAGCCGCAGGGCCCCGTGGATGACGCGCTCGCCGAACTGGGGCTACGGCGGAAGATTGTCAGCGTGGTGCCGGGGTTTCCCTCCGCGCTTGCGGTGGCGCAGGCCTCCGATCTGATTGCGCTGGTTCCGGCTTCATTTTTACGCCGGACGGCGATGCCGCTGCATCTCTTTGAGCTACCTTTTAAAACCCGCACCATTACCGTTTCGCAGATGTGGCATCCACGTATGGAAAAGGATCCGGCGCATCGCTGGCTAAGGCAAACGGTACTGGCTGTCTGTCAGGGGGAATATCCTTCTTAACCATATTTTGCGCTGCATCGCAGCGCTGAACGGGCTGATTCGCATTGTGAATGCCGTTGTGCCAGGCTTTTTCATTGCGGAGCAACGGCTCCGCTTATGCACCGGCAGGTACTGCGAATGGTCGATTTTATTGCGCATATGTTGGCTGATACGCCCGTCTGGGTGTACGTGCTGTTTGTGTTTTTACTGCTGCGCGGCATAAAAGCGCGCCAGCCCGCGACGGTTACGCTGGAAAGGCTGGCTCTCATTCCTCTGATATTTATCGTCTGGGATCTCTACGATCTGGTGGTTTACCGGCATCTGACGCCGGGTATTGTGGCGCTTTGGGTCGTCGGGCTGTTGGCTGGCGTGGTGCTGGGCTTCTGGCTGATTCGGCCTGAACGCGTGAGCCGGGCGACGCTGCCGCGGGCCATTAACCGCCAGGCCGACTATTCGGCGCTGCCGCTGATGATGATTGCCTTTGCCATTAAATATGTTTTCGGGGTGCTGACAGCGGTTTCACCACAGACGATGCAGCAACCTGCGGTTAGCGCCGCGGCGGTGATTGCGGGCAGTATTTTTGCCGGAAGCTTTGTTGGGAAGTTTACGCGCTATTTGCAGTGCTACTTTTCCCCGGTACGTTCGCTGAATTAAGACGATCCTTCCTCCAACGGGCTGGCAATATTCAGGTAGCAGACCAGATGCCTGGGATATCAGCACAACGTTTTCTCCAGTGTCGGTGACCAGCTATCTTCTTTTTTTCGTTTTTTCAGCAATATTTCGCAATCTCATTCGTCTACCTCAGTACGCAACGTAATGAGGAAAAAACCATGAGAGATTTTGATATGCATGAACACCGTCGTGGGCACGGCTTTGGCAGCCACCGGATGGCAAAACCGCTGGTCATTGGCGCGGTGATTGTGGCGGTCCTGGGGCTGCTGGTGATGTCCCTGTGGAATGCGCTGCTGCCCGCGCTTGTTGGCGTGAAAGCCATCGGTTTCTGGCAGGCGTTAGGGCTGCTGGTTCTGTGCCGAATTCTGTTTGGCGGTCTCGGCTTCCGTCCGGGCATGTTCGGCATGCGCCGCCGTATGCACGAGCGCTGGATGCAGATGACGCCGGAACAGCGTGAGGCGTTTATGCAGCACCGTCGTGAAGGATTTGGTCGTCGCGGTCATCATCACCATGACCACTGCGGCTGGCGCGGCCGTCGTGATGAACGCATGGATCCTCGTCCGGCGCCGGATGCTTCGACAACGGACACACCCGACAGCGAGCCACGCGGATGAAATCTGACGTGACAGGGGATTCACTGCTTGTCTCGGCGCTCAACGCCTGTCGTTCGCGGCTCACGGCATTTATCCGTGGACGAACGGCGGGGCGTGAAGATGCCGACGACGTTTTGCAGGAGATCACCTGGCAACTGATAAAGGTCGAACAGCCGGTGGAGAACATCGCCGCCTGGCTGTTTCGCGCCGCCCGCAATGAGCTGACGGACAGGTCGCGCAAAAAAAAGGAATTGCCGCTGTCATCCTTCTTTACGGCAGATGAAGAAGGGGATTATCCGGAGGATGAGCTGGCCGAAACGCTGTTTGGCGTGGCGCAGACCCCGGAAGAGGATTACCTGAAGTCGCTGCTCTGGGAAGAGCTCAACGATGCGCTGGCGGAGCTGCCTGACGCGCAGCGAGAAGTGTTTGAGCGCACCGAACTTGAAGGACTGAGTTATAAAGCGCTGGCAGAAGAAACCGGCGACAGCGTGCAGGCGCTATTGTCCCGTAAGCATAAGGCCGTGCTTTATCTTCGTACTCGCCTGCGTAGCGTGTATGACGACTTAATTGCCTGATGGCGCTCCGCTTATCAGGCCTACAAACATGTAGGCCCGCGCCCGCGGAGCGCCGCCCGTACATTCAATCAGCTTCCCCAGCGGCTCTTCAGATAGTTCACTGCCTGTTGGGCCTGCGGCTGATTCAGATTGTTTTCACGGAACAGAATCGTGCCGCTGATTTCCGGCAGCGTATCGTTGAGATCGAGCTGTTTTTTCAGCTCCGGCACGCCGCCCTGAACGCTCCAGTCTGGCTCATTTCTTGACGGCTCGCCGACTTTATACAGCGCCACCCCAATATAAAGCCGGGTGTGCGTTGGCTTGACGACGTTAGCCCACCATTTTGCCAGCACGTCATAGCGGGCGGCATCGCGGGCAAACGGCCAGTAAACCTGCGGCGCGATGTAGTCCAGCAATCCCTTTTGCACCCACAAGCGCGTGTCAGCGAATGATTCATCATATGCCGCAGCCCCTCGCGTATCGGAACCCGCCGGATCGTGCGAACGGTTACGCCACACGCCTGCCGGGCTGACGCCAAACTGCACGTTTGGATTGAGCTGTTTAATCGTACGGTAGACCTGCGCAATCAGCTCTTCCGTATTTTTCCGCCGCCAGTCGGCTTTCGACGCAAAGCCCTGACCGTAGGCGCGGAAGGTCTGAGTATCGTTGAGCATCGAACCGGGCGATTCGGTATAGAAATAGTCATCGAACTGCACGCCATCGACCGGGTAACGCGCCACGACTTCGGCCACGATACTGGTTATCCAGTCGCGGGCTTCCGGGATACCTGGATCAATAACATAGCGATCGCCAGAAGTGCGGATCCAGTCGCGATGCGTTACGAATACGCTTGCCGGATGGAGGGAACTCGTACCGTTGAGCGCGGCGGTAGTAGTAGATTTAATGTTCGTCGACACGCGATATGGGTTAAACCACGCGTGGACTTTCATCCCGCGCTTGTGTGCCTCATCGAGCATAAACATCAGCGGATCGTAGCCGGGATCCTGGCCAATTGTGCCGGTCAGCATATCCGACCACGGCAGAATTTTTGACGGCCAGAGGGCGGTGCCGTCCGGCTTCACCTGGAAGAACACGGTATTGATGCCAAGGCGCTGCAGGTTATCCAGCTTGTCGGTCAGCGCCTGCTTTTGCATGCGGACACGGGTGGCCGGATCGCTGACGTTCACTGACGGGATCGGCGGCCAGTCGAGGCGGGATACCGTCGTCAGCCAGACGCCACGCACTGGCTGGTGGTCTGATGAAGACGAATCTGGCAATGGATGTTTGGCAATCGGCGGTAGCGGCGTTACCAGCGATTTGGGTTGTTTTGAGCCACAGCTGGCGAGCACCAGCGCGGTGGCTATCAGAAGGCCAGCGCGGGTGAATCGGGCGGCTAACGGGAGTCGACGTGAGCTGATGATGGTGTCCCTACAGGTATCAGGCATTAACGAAGAACGTCATTTTCGTCCTCTTCTCCAGCCAGAGCAACAGATCTTCGTGCGGTTCTCAGCGCGGCTCTTTCTCTGGTAGCGATTTTTCTGCACCCTGCGGATAGTGCGGATTATTATTTAGCCAGGTTAACGCCATCTTACGCTGCTCTTCGGTCACCACGCCGTCGGGCTGGCCATCAATCCCGTAACGCAGAGAGCTGTTTGCCAGCGCCAGCTGATAAGGAATGGTACGCGTATAGCGCTTCAGGGCTTTACCAATGTCCAGCCCCGAAAAATCAATTTGTCGCTTTTCGGCATCGGCAATCAGGTCCTGCATAATGCCCGTTTTCATCGGCTTGAGCGGTTCCTGCGCAAAGAGCAGAGGCCAGCTCTCACGCAGCATCCTGGCGCGTTGGTTTTTGTCCAAAGTCAGTATCCATCGTTACGGTTTGTCTTTATCAGTATTAAACATAGTGAGACCTGGCGTTTTGTGCTGACAATCGAAAACGGTAATGCGCAAAATCGCTTAGGCTACAAACAGTATCGGACGGTCACGCGGAAAACTTAGGGAAAATCAATGGAAAGGGATGTTGATAATCGAATTGAGCAGGCCAATGCGCGGGAACGCCACCAGTACCGCTATCATCGTTGGATATTCAGAGGGCTCTTGTGGGCCTCCGTAGCCTGGATGATAGGGGACTTATACCGTCATTCCTGCCAGTTGTTACGAAGAGCGGCTTCTAACAGCGTGTCCAGCAGACCGGGGAAACGGGCGTCTAAATCTTCCCGGCGCAGTGAAATCAGATTTTCCCGCCCCTGAGGGCGCTGCCAGATAACGCCGCTGTCGCGCAACACGCGCCAGTGGTGAGTCATGGTCGATTTCGCCACGTCCTGGCGCAGGGCGCCGCAGCTCAGTTCGCTGCCGTCGGCCAGGGTTTTCACTATCTCCAGACGCAGTGCATTCCCGAGCGCAAAGAGCACATTTTCGAGGCGAATCTGTTCACGTTCCGGATGGTTGGCGATCATACTGTTCCTGTGTCTGCATAGCGGGCGCTGGTGGGCGGTAATATACCGAAAGCCCTGAATGAAAGCCACGCGCGTTCCCGCCGTTTCATCGATACCTGTGATAGGTAATATAGTTCGAATATACTCGTACAGTTGTACTATTATTGACAGCGTTAAAAGCAGGGCGGCGAATACCCGTCGCTCACTGACAGTCAACAGACTAAGGACGCATCATGCCCCGACCCATCCCTCTCGAACGTTATCGCAACATCGGTATCTCCGCGCATATCGATGCCGGTAAAACAACCACCACCGAGCGCATTCTGTTTTACACCGGAATGAGCCACAAATTGGGTGAAGTACACGATGGCGCGGCAACAACTGACTGGATGGCGCAGGAGCAGGAGCGCGGCATTACGATCACTTCCGCCGCGGTCAGCACTTTCTGGCCGGGTATGGACAGTAATTTTGAACCGCACCGGATTAACATTATCGACACCCCGGGCCACGTAGATTTCACCATTGAGGTGGAGCGTTCTATGCGCGTGCTCGACGGCGCGGTGATGGTTTATGACGCCGTCGGCGGCGTGCAGCCGCAGTCGGAAACCGTCTGGCGACAGGCCAATAAATATCACGTTCCACGACTGGCGTTCGTCAACAAGATGGACCGCCAGGGAGCGGATTTCTTCCGCGTGGTGCAGATGATGAAGGACCGCCTGAAGGCCAATCCGGTGCCGATTGTGATTCCCGTCGGCGCGGAAGAGCATTTCTCCGGCGTGATTGATCTCATTAAGATGCGCGAGATCCACTGGAACGATGCCACTCAGGGCATGACGTTCAGCTACGGGCCTGTCCCGGAAACGTTGCTGACAACCGCGCAGGAGTGGCGCGAGAAAATGGTCTCCGCAGCGGCAGAAGCCAGCGACGCGCTGATGGATAAATATCTGGAGACGGGCGATCTCAGCGAAAGTGAGATCGTCGCCGGTCTGCGGATCCGTACGGTTTCCGGGGAAATCCAGCCGATGCTTTGCGGCAGCGCGTTTAAAAACAAAGGCGTACAGCGCATGCTCGATGCGGTGGTTGAGTTTATGCCGTCACCGCTCGACGTGCCGGCTATCGACGGGGTGGATGAAAAAGGCCAACCGGCGGAGCGTCATCCGAGTGATGATGAACCATTCTCGGCGCTGGCGTTCAAGCTGATGACCGATCCATACGTAGGCCAGCTGACCTTTATTCGCGTCTATTCTGGCGTACTGCGCAAAGGTGACGCCGTGTATAACCCGGTTAAAGGTAAAAAGGAGCGAATCGGACGCATCGTGCAGATGCATGCCAACGACAGGCATGAGGTCGACGAGCTGCGCGCCGGGGATATCGCCGCCTGCGTGGGGCTGAAGGACGTTACCACCGGGGATACGTTGAGCGATCCGGACAAGGTGATTACGCTTGAGCGCATGGAGTTTCCGGAGCCGGTAATTTCACTCGCCATCGAGCCGAAAACCAAGGCGGACCAGGAGAAAATGGGTATCGCGTTGCAGCGCCTGGCGTCGGAAGATCCGTCGTTCCGCCTGCATACGGATGACGAGTCTGGCCAGACGATCATTTCCGGTATGGGTGAGCTGCACCTCGACATTATCGTCGACCGCATGAAGCGTGAGTTTGGCGTGGAGGCCAACATTGGCCGACCACAGGTGACGTACCGCGAGACGATCCGCAAAGCGGTGAATGAGATCGAAGGCAAGTTTGTGCGTCAGTCCGGCGGGAAAGGGCAGTACGGTCACGTTGTGCTCTCTCTCGAACCGCTGGAGCCGGGAAGCGGCTTCAAATTTGAGGATGCCACCAAGGGCGGCGTGGTGCCGCGCGAGTATATTCCTTCGGTGGAAAAAGGGCTGCGTGAAGCCATGAACACCGGTGTGCTGGCGGGCTATCCTGTCGTGGATGTGAAGGCGACGCTGACGTTTGGTTCTTATCATGACGTCGACTCGTCGGAAATGGCGTTTCGCATGGCGGCTATCTTTGGCTTTAAAGAGGGCGCGCGACGGGCAGATCCGATAATTCTTGAACCGGTAATGCACGTCGAAGTGGAAACGCCGGAGGAGTACGCCGGGAACATTATGGGCGATCTCTCTTCCCGTCGCGGCATGGTGCAGGGCATGGAGGAGCGCTTTGGCAGTCAGATCATCCGTGCTGACGTGCCATTGGCCGAAATGTTTGGTTATTCCACAACGCTGCGTTCGATGTCGCAGGGGCGGGCAACTTACAGCATGGAGTTCCATCACTACGCAGAAGCGCCACGCAACGTGGCGGACGAGATCATCGCCCGACGCGCTAAGTCATAATCAACACGGCAGCGTTCCGCAAGGAGCCTGCCGTTATTTTGGCTATCGTTACATCAACCGCCAGCCTCTGAAAATGACGTAAAGGGCGGGGCAGAGCCACTGCGTATTGCGCATCGCTTGCTGAGTCAGTAAGGTGTGCGCAAATTCATAAGCGACCAGGACCGACAATGACCGCCCAGCCTTCGAAAGATCCGTTACATGGCATCACGCTTGAAGCGTTACTCACGACGCTGGTTGAGCGTTACGGTTGGGCAGAGCTGGCAAAGCATGTCAACATCAACTGCTTTAAAAGCGACCCGAGCATCAAATCAAGCCTGAAATTTCTTCGCCGCACGCCATGGGCCCGCAAAGAAGTTGAAGCGCTCTATATCGATTCGCTGCAGGATGTGCAGCATGCAGAAACAGCCCCGGCTGATAATCCGTGGGCAAACTGGCAGAGCAAAAAGCCCTCAGAGCGCTGAGACCGACAACAAAGACTTCGCAGTCCCCTTCAGACGCCTGTCCCAACGCTCCCAAAAGAAATGAAATCCGTTCACCGATTCTCTGCCTGACTGGGCGGAGAAACGTCCTGCGCGGATGACATCTCAGCAATTAACTGTTAATTTATCTATTCACACATCTATTCATAAAGCGATTCGCATCATGATAAATCGATCCGATACGATCTGCCAGTTACTGCGCCAGGGGCCCATGCCTGCAAGGAAACTTATTGATATAATTGGCATTAGTCAGCCGACGTTGTCTCGTACCCTAAGAACACTCGGTGATGATATTGTTCGGATCGGCTCAGGTCCATCTATTCAATATGCGTTACGCGATGCTTTTCGTGGGTTCAGTTCTGCCCCTGTTTATCGCATATCCGAAACAGGCCAGATAAAACCGCTGGGCAAACTCATTCCGGTTTATCCGGACGGATTTGTCATGGAGCAGGATGACAAAATATGCCTCCATAGCGACGGCCTGCCATGGTGGCTATTTGATATGCGACCGCAGGGATATCTTGGAAGAGCTTATGCATCAACCTATTCAGCCGGGCTTGGCTTATCTTCTAATCCTGAAAACTGGACCGATTCGGATGTGATCAGAGCTTTGTTGTCTCATGGACACGACGCCGTAGGAAATCTGTTGATAGGAGAACAGGCAAGAAATCAGTTCGTGGATATGCCAACTCCCAGCCCCGTTGACCGCGCGACAACTTATCCTATGCTGGCGCGGGCTGTCAGCTCTGGCGAGGTGCCAGGTTCATCTGCCGGCGGTGAGCAACCAAAATTTTGCACTTATACAGAGCGTGGCCATGTGCTGGTGAAATTCACGGCTCTGGACGATAACCCCGTGAGCGAGCGCTGGCGCGATCTGCTACTGGCCGAGCATCTTGCCTTAAAAGTACTCGGTGTAGAAACAGAAGTGTTTGATTTTGAAGGACAGCGTTTCCTCGAGATCCCCCGGTTCGACCGTGCTGGCCAACTGGGCCGCATTGGTCTCTTTTCTTTGCGGGCGCTGGAGGCGGAATTTGTCGGGCGGGCGAGGGACCCATGGCCCATTCTGGTTAATGAGCTGGTTAAGCAGGGTTGTGTTCATCCTGATGCCGCCGTTGGCACGGCGCGGCTTTGGGCATTTGGGGGGCTGATCGGCAATACCGACATGCACCACGGTAATTTATCGTTCATCAGCGGTCATGGTCGTCCATACCAGCTTGCGCCAGCCTATGACATTCTGCCGATGGGTTTTGCCCCTAAATCGGGTGGTGAAATTGTGAATACGCTTCGGCCAGCGACGCTGCTTGAGGTGATTAGTGGGGAGATCTGGCGAGAAGCGCTCGAATTAGCCGAGAGCTTTTTGGCGTTAGCCCGTGACAGTAACCGCCTGTCTGCAAATTTTGCCCCTTGTCTTGTGGCGTTACGCAGCCATCTTGATGAAGCAAAGTCACGCATATCACGCCTGGAGTAATATCGCCGAGGTTAAGCTTTGCCAAAAGAATGTGCAGCCTCTGTGTTAAAGCGGTTTTTTTGTTTCTGCGATGGATTAAATAAAAAAACGCCCGATGAGGATCATCAGGCGTCGTCAGCTCTGTGGTCAGGTCTTAGCGGCGAGACGTCTTACTGGTATGAGTAATAAAAATCATCTCCGGCCAGTTGCCTTGCCAGCGGCAAGAGCTCCGGCTTGACGCCGGCAATCTGAATAAACTTGCCCCCGTTCCGATAAATTTGAAGTTGTTCCTGATTCTCTGGTTTAGCGATAAGTTCGTCCATCTCATACATTATGCCGTCGCATCCCCTGATAATGTGGTTATCTGTTCTGTCGAGACTGCATCCATCGATAACAATGCTACATCCCCGGGATTTCAGGTTCTTGATATTGGTTTTCAGATGTCGGCCCAGTGACGCCTTTTGTTCAGGAATGATGTGCAGGAGTATGGGGTTTGTGAGCTGTTTGAAGTTGATAATTCTGTCCAATAATTCCGGCAGGTCGGGGTAGGCGAGCCACTCATCGGTAATACTGAGCATCACGGGCGTAATTTCCAGTAAATCCATTCTGATTATCTCCTGCAGCAGCCGCAGGTTGAGTACCAGCTCCAGCCCGGTTGCTTCGAGAGTATTTATTTTTGTGCACAGCGCATCCAGTTCGACGCTGCATATCACGCGTTTACCACTCTGGCTATCGAGCCAGTAGTGGAAATCTTTGATGAGCGGGGTCGGATGGAGGAGGCGCTCAAGCAATTCGCTTTGCCCTACAGGGGCGTTAACGGAAAGCGGTATTGTCATTTTCAGGCTCCCGGAATAAACGGTAATTCAGAGTCAAAAATCAGCGTCGCGGCGCCTCGCCAGGTTGAGCCTAAATGTTCGACCATCAGAGCACTGGCCGGTTCACCGACGGTAAAATCAACGCTGCCAATTGTATTGACGTAGCTCACGGGTTCGATAACCGTTCCCACCACACCTCCCCGATATAGCGGAATGAAGGTATCCACAACGTCCCCCCCGGTCTCTCTGATACGCATTCCAGGAATAGTAAGGTTAACCAGCACAGGGACTTTTTCCGTTGAGCCATCCTTTTGCAGGGCGCAGGTGTTGAGGACACTGTGGGTGCATTCCACACTAAGGCTGAGCGGGGACGATGCCACTACAGTGAAGTTCCCGCGACCGCTGAGCTTGAAATCGGGGGCGCCGCCGTGATTCCAGTTGTCCCAGCCTCCCGGTGGTTGCAGGCTGATACGGGTGTTACCCAGTGTGCCAACTCTTAGCTCATGCTCAATGGTTGCTTCAATATTGATGCGCAGAACATTATCGCTGTAATCACCCTCACCCAGATCAATATCCATACCGCGACCAACCGAATATTCAATGGAGCCGCGAAAAGTACCGTTAGGCATAGTCATCGGGCTCGGACTACGGAGCTGGTAACCGATTGAAATTCTATCAATAGTGACATCATTACGAACAATATTAAGAATATTTTTGGTACAAACAGAACTGCTTGCTTCAGGGTGACTCCAGGCCAGATGATAAACATTCGTCGATACTGCGCCATTGTTACCGGAGCATGCCCCTTCCGGGTTGGCGCTGGCCCCCTGAAAGTCAGAGGTGGCCCAACTGACCTCCGGGCGGAAAAAGCGCTGAGCAAGCAAATTCAGGCGAAATTCAACAGTAACCCAGCGGCCAGATTCCCGGTGAAAAAGGTGCACCTCGCGCCACTCCGAACGGACTTTTTGATAGGAGTGCAGGCGCTTATCGGCGAGATTAGTGCTATCGATAACACGATTATTAACCATCAACCCGGTCAGAATGGAAAACCTTCCAGAAGCGCATGGATAAGTGGCGCAATGTCCGCTTTGCGGCGTATCGTTCTTAAAGTTATCGTAATCTGGGTTGTGTGCTGAAGGCCGGAAGGAGGCTGAAATAGTCAAATCCTCGGCGCTGGCACAGGCTGAAAGTGCGCCTAAAACACAGAGGGCACTAAATAGTGTTTTAATTTTTTTCATCAAGTATTCTCACTCTATTACAGTGTGTAATACACAAACGGCAAGTGATTTGGGGGAGTGCGTCCTATCATAAAGATCTCTCTTATAACGGAAACAAGACCACTCTCAAAAAAACGCTTTTAACTGTTTTTTGGCAAAAATCAATAAATAATAAAAAAATGTTATTTCATTGTTATGTTATTGGTTGTGGTTGAATTTTTATTTTTCCCTCTGAATTTTTTGAGAGTGGTCTTGTATGAGATCATTCTTGTCTTGATGCATATTAGCTTTCGTTAATTACGTGCCTCTTTTTCATACGTCAGGTCTGAGACAGGCACTTCAGCGTGTGAGGAAACTATGTTAAGAGTAACAGCTCTCATTTGTTTAATGAGTATTACCTGGGCGGCAAATTCTGCTCCCGTATTAAATGTTGGTGCTATGTACGAAATAGTCGATGGCGATAGAAGCACGCAACTCAAGCGTGTGCGTAATAATGGTGATAGCACCGCCTTTGTACGAGTAGAAGTCCGTGAAGTGACTTACAGCCCTGATGGTAAAAAACAGGAAACCCGCATCGATGCGCAGGATGCAGCGAAAAGTAATATTGACGGGCTTATTTTCACCCCGGGAAGGATGATTATTCCGGCCAAAGGGATGCAGTCTGGCCGTCTGGTTGTTACCGGCAATCGTGACCGTGAACGCTACTATCGCGTACGTTTTATTCCGGTCATGCCGAAAGATAAAAATGAATTTGGACAGTCGCAGAAAGAATTCGACGAATATTCTGCGAAAGTGAATGCCGGTATCAGTGTGCTAACGGGATATGGTGTGATGGTTATTGTGCACCCTAAAAACCCGCAGTATAAAACGGTATTTGAAACACAGGGTAATAAAATTATTGTTCATAACAAGGGCAATAGCAGTGTTAGCCTGGAAGATATTAAACAGTGTAAATCGGAGAAGTGCTCTGATCCCGTTTATACCATTGTTCGACCTGGCTCTCGCTATGAGCTGAAAAAAGAGATCAACGCCGTCACGCAATTTACGTTGCTTGAAGGCAAAAAGAAAACGCCGAAGTCTTTCGGATAACCCCGTCCTGTAAAGTTAAGGAATGATGATGAACTTTAAAACAACCGTAATGGCAGCAGTATTTGCAACTACCATGACCACCGCAGTTACGCCAGCAATGGCCGCTGACCCGTCAACGCTGACTTTTGACCTGGCAGCGACCATTCCAGTGGAGCGTTATTACGTGGTATTCAGCGACCCTTCTTTTTCTGGCGTCACGCATACCATGCCGTGGAATAACTATACGGAAACGCTGGAAAACGTGAGCACCTACCTGAAGGCGAAAAACACCTCCGGCAAGATCACGGCTCACCTGAGTGCAGCACCACAGCTTGTTCACACCACTGAACCGTTAAAGATTATTCCGCTGGATATCAAAATTAACTCCGTGACCCTGCCTGTGGGGTCTGGTACCCCGGCTGAAATTCTGTCTGCAGCGGAAACAGCGGAGCAGACATTGCCTCTGGTGGTGAGTCCAGGGACAGTATCAGCTTATGATGCGGGTGCTTACGAGGGTACGATCAATATGGTGTTTGACTACGAGATCTAACCCTTTTGCAGAGTTAAGGGCACGTTGTGCCCTTTTTTAATCTGGATGAATCTATGTCATTTCCTTGTAAAAATCAGCTGGCTCTGGCTGTGGCTATGGTGCTGACGTCGCTGTCGTGTGCTGCAATGCCCATGGACGATCTTTTTATGCAGGCAGATAATCTGCCTGAAGGATTTAGTGATCATATTTTCGGGGCGCCGCTCATTTCCAGAGTAGAACTGGATGGCCAGTACCTGGGGGACGCCACTATTTTACTGTCTCGCGCTAAAACGGTACAACTGGCGAATTTCACCGAAACTCAGAACAGTACAATATCATCCGCCATCCGTGGCCAGTGGGCGAAAGCGCTGGGTGATGCTTTTCCTTTAGGTAAGTGCGAAAGCGACTGCCCGCGAGACTTACAAAGCCTGTACTACAGCCTCAGCGCTGCCACGCTTTATATTGTCACGACGGCGGCCAAAGAGCCTAAAGGAAAAGCCAGAACCATCGCGCTGCCGGAAGAGGGTAGCCTTGGGATGATTCTGCGTAACCAAATGAACCTGGCCGGCGGGGAGCTTCAGCCCTGGTCCGGTTATCAAAACCTGCAGCTGGAAAGCAGTATCGGTCACTGGACCGGGCGGGCCAGCAGCCAGATTAGCCGCAGCGATCTGAAAGAGAGCGAGACCCAGGCGCGCATCAGCTCACTCTATTTGCAGCGCGAATTTCCGCATCATGCGGTACGTACCGGGTTATTTTTGCCGGATACGCAGGGTATTTTACGCCAGCCGGTTATGCCGGGGCGTAACAGCCAGAAAACGCTGGTTGGGGCAATGCTGAGCAGCTCCGATACGTTGCTGGAAACATCAGCGAGCGCCAGCCTTTACCCCATCTATATTACGGCGAACCGTGAGTCCGTTGCGGAGATCTATCGCGACGGGGTGCTCATCAATAGCCAGCCGGTGGATACCGGAATGCAGCAGCTGGACACGACGGTTCTGCCGCCGGGCATTTATGGCATTGAAGTCCGCCTGCTTGAGGATGGCCAGGAGGTTAGCCGTACGGAAGAGACAGTCTATAAGCCAGGTCACTGGAAGAACCCGGATCGCCGTCTGAACTACAATCTTTTCGGCGGTGTGGAAAAAGAACTGGGTAACCAGGAGCGTGATGAAGGTGAGAATAAAGCGGCGCTGGGTGCCAGTGCGAACTATTTGCTGACGCCGAGAGTCGTCCTTGGCGGCGCCGTACAGCGCAATGCACAGACGGATCAGATTGGTGCCTCAGCGGATATCCAGATGAATGACGCCACCCGTTTTTATGGCAGCGTGGGGACCAGTAACGACTGGGGAGCGCGCTACGATGCGCAGCTTAACTGGCAGTTTATGCCGCAAACCAGCCTGCTGTTGAATCACAGCCAAAGCTGGTATCAGTCAGAAGAGAGCCTGTGTTCAGCGACAAATTGTGACTTTAATCGTCAGCAGAATAGCGGCGTAACGCTGAACCATCGCTTCAGCAATGGCGACACGGTCTCCTTGCGGGGCGCTCATAGTAATAAACAGAGTGGTCTCGGGTTAGATGCCAGCTGGCGCTCCCGTTTTAAAGTTAAAAATACCCCCGTCAGCGTGACAGTGAATGGTTTTGACCGCCCATATAGCCAATATAGCGGAAAGCGTAATCGGGGAATGAATGTGAATTTTTCTTTCTCCTTGGGTGAAAGCAACCGGGCAGTGAATGCCAGCCTGGGAAGCCGAAACGACAGCCGCGGGGGCAGAGATTATTTCGCCAGCGCAGGCGTAACGCAGAGATTTGAAAGCGGGCCGGTTAAACATGCCAGCGTGGGTGCCATTGCGGATAAGTATGGTGTGGGCGGAAATGTGTATGCTGAATTTGACCATCGTTATGCCAGCGGTTCGGTATTTGCCCAGCAATCGACGTTAAATCAGAAGATGAGTGGTGGCATGAATATGAACAATACGCTTGCCATCGGCGGGGGGAAAATTTCCGTCAGCCATAGCCCCGAAAGCTGGGCCAGCCATACGGGAATGATTGTTGATGTTGAAAGCGATGACCCGAATGTGAAGCTGAAAGCCTGGGATAACAATGGCATGAGCAGCACTCTGCACGCCGGTCGTAATTTTGTACCCGTCAGTGCCTGGAAATCCGGGCAAATTCAGGTGGATTTCGACGGTAACGATGCGCCGCCAATGAAGATCTGGCCAGCTGAATTACCTTATCACCTCAATAAAGGCGGAGTAGCCTACAATAGCGTACGCGTGATGAGCACGGTAACGGTGGTCGGCCGTCTGGTTGACGGGAAAGGTGAACCGGTATCCGGTGTTAAACTGGCTAACCATGCAGGTTATGGTATATCTGAACACGATGGTTTCTTTGTGACCGACATGCATCAGAAAAACCGTGAACTGACGATTCATCATAAAGAAGGAAAATCGTGTACGGTTAAGTTAGATAATGCCCGGTTTAAGCAGGAAAATGGCACGCTTATGGTCGGCGATATTAGCTGCAATACAGGTGCAGAAAGCTAACATTACTCTATAAATAAGAAGCGGCAGTATATCTGCCGCGGATGCTTTCATGGGAAAAGTGATTATGAGTGTAAATAAATCGAGCCAGGTTCGCATTGTCACATTGGATGACCATGCGATTTTGCTGCATGGTATGAACGATATGCTGAGTCGGGAACCGGATTTTCATCTGGTTGGCAGCTACAGCAGCAGCCGACAGCTGCTTCCTGCGTTACAGAAAATGGACGTGGATGTTGCGGTGGTTGACTACGCGCTCGCCCCGGATGATATGGATGGTCTTAATCTGCTGAAAACATTGCAGATCCATTTTCCGTCACTCGTTGTGTTGGTTATTTCTGCTCTGTATAACAGCGCGACGGTTGCTCTGGCGCTGCGCAGCGGTGCGAAAGGGTTTATCGGTAAAAACGGGCCGATGAATGAGCTGATCCACGCTGTTCGGGTCGTCAGCAGTGGGAAAGTCTATATTGAACCAGAAATGGCGCTTCAGCTCGCACAATTGCAGGACACCACGCAATTTATGAATGGCCGTGAAAGCCACAGTACCGAAACGGTACAGGAGGCCGTAAAACTCTCTGTACTTTCACCTAAAGAGCAGGAGGTGATTCGCTGCTTTATGGAAGGGATGACGGTGACGGACATCGCGAGTAAATTTAACCGCAGTATCAAAACTATTAGTGGGCAAAAACAAACGGCCTTACGTAAACTGGGACTCAAAGCCGATCACGAGCTGTTTCTCATCCGCGACACGCTGAAATAAGCGCCCGCCAACTCACGAAATCATCAGTAAAATTATGTCATTGCCTGTCCAGTCATGGAGACAGGCAAATTAATGGCGCAGATGGATAACAAAATTTTATCCCTGTGCCCCCCCGTGAAATCCTCGCCCTGAAATATCACCCACACCGATATCCTAATGTCGCTGACGCCGTAACGTCGAATTGCCATTAAGAAACGCAAAATATTCCCGATAAATGACCCGATACGAAAGAGATTTATCTGGCAAAAAAGGATGCTGCGAGAAAATGGAGTATACCAATCCGGAACACACAGCCGGCAGTGGAGCGTTTTATTACCGGGTTCGGCGACCGCCTGAGCGATCGCCGTTAAGCGCGAGCCGTTACGCAGAATTCCGGGCGACCACTATCTTACATTTCCGATTCCCACCCCCTGAGTGCGATTGTCCAGGCGTCAATTTGTGCCGGAGTAGGGGGATTTCCCTCCCGAAGGGTATCTTCAATTTCTTTTGCATGACGTGCCAGTGGCATGAGCTGATAGAGATTCGCCACCCCGTTTAAACGGTGTACGTAATGCACCATCCAGCGTATATCGTGCTTTTCCGCTGCGGCACAAAAATGACGAATATCATCAGCAATGTACTGCCGGGGGTCATCCAGCGTCACTTCGGGTAAAGCGGCCGGTCGTTCGCTGTACAGCGGCTGACACCAGCGAGCCAGCATCTCGCTGAGGGCATAAATTGAAAGTGGCTTAGACAGCCACGCATCCATCCCGCTGTCACGGCACTGCTGCTGATGTTCCGGGCCGCTCAGCGCCGAGATGGCAACAATGGGAGTCGCCTGTCGTACGGTTATATTTTCAAACTCCCGTACCCGTTTAGCGACTTCATAACCGTCTATGTCCGGCAGGTTGCAATCCAGCAGGATGACGTCAAAATAATTTTCATCTTCAAGCAGTGCTAATGCGCTGGCGCCATCTCCGACGAGTTCATATTGACAGTTAAGGGCATCGAGCTGTGCTGCCAGCATTTTCTGGTTAGCAGGGTGATCCTCCACGACCAGGACGCAGGTGTCAGGGCTAAAGTGCCGGAGTGTTTCGATTGTTTGACTCTCGACGGGGGCTTCACAAAACGTTACCGGCAACTCTACACGAAAGACAGAACCCACCCCGGGCTCGCTCTGGCAGATAAGCGCTCCGCCAGCCAGTGACACCAGTTCATGACAGATATACAGCCCGAGACCGCTGCCGTCGTAGCGGCGTGTGGTGGCGTTGTCAGCCTGCGTCCAGGCTTCGAAGAGGGTACGCCGCGCTTGGGGGGAGATCCCAATGCCGGTATCGGCAACCTCAATGTGCAATATCGGATCGCCTTTTGCCGACAGATGCTGTTGCACATCGAGTGAAACGCACCCGTGGTCCGTGAATCTGATGGCATTTGCCAGCAGATTACCAATCACCTGCCGTATTCGATGCTCATCCGCAACGATCCACTGTTCCCGCAGGACAGGAGGAAGGCTGGCGCTAATCTGTAGTCCTTTCCGGTGCGCCAGCGGGTGATAAATGGCCTCCAGCTCTTCAATCATCTTACGTAGCAGAAAGCAGTGATTGTCCAGTTTTAGCTGATTTTGCGCCAGTTTGCAGTGGTCGAGAATGTCATTCAGCAAACCCTGCAGATTCTTAGAGGATGAGAGCGCCAGCTCCAGATACTCTTCTCGCTGTTGGGCGGCGGCAGGCAGGCGAAGCAGTTCAAGCGCGGCAACCAGCGCATTCATTGGCGTGCGGATCTCATGGCTCATCATGGCGAGAAACTGGCTTTTCCGCTCTTCACTGAGCACGGCGCGCCGCTTATGAACCAGCGCCCGACGCAGGGCCCAAATTAGACTTAACAGCAATAACATAATCAGTCCGATCTCCACTGGGTAGAGGGCGAAAATTAATTCAGCGGTGAGCTTTCCGGTTTTTAAATCGCCCACCCACTGACTGAAAAGCCGGTCGCTTTGACTGGCTGGCATACTGGCTAGCGCTTTAGAAAGGATGTTGCGCAGCGGCTCCCACTCTGGTGAGATGGCCATATGTAACCCGGTAACCATCTCAGGTAACTGACCGGCCACCACCAGTTTGTGGGCGTAACGGCGGTACAGTAGGGGGCGTAATACCAGATCCGCACCAATGGCGGCGTCCGCTTCCCCTGAGAGTACGCTCTGTAGCAGACTGCTCATATCCGGCTGTGGAGAGAGTTCGATTTCGGGATAATAGTGGGTTAGCCACTCTTCATATGGGCTGCCCATGCGAACAGCAACACGCTTTGTTCTGAGGTGGTCGAGAGTGCGGATATGATCAGAATCATGGCTTGTCACTACCAGAGCATTGGCGGTGACCCAGCGTTGGGCCCAATGCCATTTAGTACGCTCAGGCTCCGTCATTAAGGCCGCCGGCATGTTAGTGACAAAGGCGGGTGACTGTTGTTCACCGGCAAGCTTAAAGCGTAACCCCGTCATTTTTTCTATCTGCTCGAGGTACGCCCGGCTCAGGCCAAAATGTCTGCCCTGATCGATATAATCGAGCGGCCAGTCATCAATAATATCGTAGAAAATCACCGGATTTTCGGCAATCCAGGCGCGTTCTTTTTCGCTGAACAGCGGGGCTGCCTGTACGGTGAAGACGAGCAGGCAGTTTATCAGTAGCAGAATCGTTTTATACCAGGGCATCATGACCTTTCTTCAATCCTAGTGGCTGTCGCGGTATGCGAGCCAGTCTCTTGGGGCGAATGGGATTGAACGAAAATGGCCATGCAGAGCACACAAGAGCACTCTCAAAAGCTCTTATTAGGACAGAGTTGTCAGCTTATTGAGCATTAGCCCCCATGTTTGTGCCTGCCAGTGTTCGCGTGGCAGCCCGGCCCGCAGGCTCTCTTCCAGGGAGGCGGCGTACTCCGCGAGGTTATCAATCTGGTACATTTGCGCTACGCCTTTAATACGATGGATATGGTGCAGCATCCAGGATAGCTCCTGTTGCTCGGTGTAAGCGATAAACTTCCGGGTATCATCCTGAAGCGCCAGCCAGACATCCTCCCCGATCGGCAAATGAGTGGCCATCTGTACCGTCTGGCTACCCGCTGGCGTGCACCATTTTTGCAGGGTTTCCGCCAGTGTGTTCAGTCGAATCGGTTTGGTGAGGACATCATTCATGCCGCTTTCGAGGCAGCGTGCGAGATGCTGAGCTGAGCTTTGCGCCGAAATCGCTACCACAATCATGGCCTCCCGGTTTTGTTGCTGTTCAAGCATGCGGATCTTCCGGGTAGTGGTATAGCCATCGATACCCGGCAGGCCGCAGTCCAGCAGGATAATGTCGTAGTAGTTTTCGTCTTCAAGCAGCAAAAGTGCGCTTTCTCCATCCTCGGCGGTTTCAAAATGACACCCCAGACGGGCCAGCTGAGCGGTCAACATCTGGCGGTTGGCTGCGTGATCTTCCACCACTAATATGGAACATTGCCCGGCGAAATCAGGGAGTGTCATCGAGTCCGGCTTTGCGCTATCGTCCGGGGTGGTGCAGTGTTGTAGAGGTAAAACGATTGCTACGCGCGTTCCTTTGCCTGGTTCACTCACCAGTTCCATCGTGCCTTGCATCTGCTTTACCAGCGATCGGCAGATATAGAGCCCAAGCCCGCTGCCGCCAGCCTGATGCTCACCCTGTTGCCAGGCCTGCATCAGACGCTTTTGCACCGTTGGTGAGATACCGGCTCCCGTGTCCTCCACGGTCAATAGCAGCCTGTCCGCCGACTCGGCAAGATGAACGGAAACTCCGCCATTTTCAGTGAATTTTATGGCATTTGACAGCAAGTTATTAATAATTTGCCGTAATCGGTGTGCATCCATCATAACCCAACTGGCGGGAGCAGGGCGCTGATCCATGAACGTAAGATATAACGCTTTACGCTGTGCTGACGGCCGCTGGCTGTCGCATACCGTCTCAAGCAGGATACCAGGTTCCACCGGTTCAGGTTGAATCGCCAGGCGGTTATGGCTTATTTTTTCGTGATCCAACACGCTGTTGAGTAGGTCCAGCAGATCTTGCGAGGAAGAGTAGGCCAGATCAATATACTGTTGACTTCGTGAAGGGCTGCGGATCTGTTTCAGCAGCTCGAGCGCGGCAACAATGGCATTCATCGGCGTTCGAATTTCATGGCTCATTACTGCCAAAAAATCACTTTTGTGCCGCTCACTGCGTAATGCCCGACGTCGGGAAACCAGTGCAAAACGCACCGCGATCAGTAACAGAACAATTAACGAGGCGATAACCATCAGCGGATATCGATATTGCCAGAGAACAAAATTGAGCGTAGGCGTGCCTATGTCGACGATGCCAATCCAGTGGACAAACATATCCTGCGCATCGCCAGCCGTAATTTGCTCCATGCTTTTATTCAGAATCGATTGCAGCTCAGGATAAGCTGGATTAATCGCCATGCTGATGCCACTGGCCATCTCCGGGATTTGTGCAACGATCGCCAGCCGGTGGAGATAGTGACGCTGAAGGATAGGGAGCATGACCAGGCCGGAGGCAATAACCGCGTTGTTTTTACCTGATTCAACAGACTGTAAAGCAGTGAGGATATCGGGCTGCTCATCCAGATTCATGGCGGGGAAATGACGTTGCAGCCAGGGGGTAAAATCAGAATCTTTGACTACGGCAATCTGTTTATCCTGGAGCTGTTGCAACGTACGCACCTGAACAGCCTCTTTTTTACTGACGATCATCGGCATAGTATTGGCCCACGGAAACGTGAATAGCCATTTTTTCCGTTCTTCATCAGTAAGTAAGTTATCGTTAACAGCACTGACCATCATCACCGGCGTTTTTGCCATTTTATCTGGCGGCACAAACACAAACGTCAGGCCGGTGCGCTGGGAAACCGCATCCAGAACTTCACGGCTGATTCCGTTGTGGATACCATTGCGTACCGTTTCCTGGGGCCACAGATCTTTGACCGTGTAATAGACGCGCGGGTGAGCCGCTATCCAGGACTGCTCCTGTTGAGTGAACAGAGGCTCGGCCCGAAGCGTCAGGCTCCAGAACATGATCAACATGAACAGCGGAAACTTAGACATACTTTCCCTTTAAGGTTTATCAGAACGCATTGATACTTATCATTATTACAGAGGAGGAGGCGATATGGTTGGGATTTTAATGCATGATTTCTGGTCACCGGGATGTAGTGCATGAGCTTATTGCTCATGTGTCATGTGATTTAACATAATATACATTATGCGCACCAA
Organism: Pluralibacter sp. UBA7423; assembly: GCA_002470465.1. Lineage (GTDB taxonomy): Bacteria > Pseudomonadota > Gammaproteobacteria > Enterobacterales > Enterobacteriaceae > Scandinavium. Next base: position 155,788 of record DKMD01000017.1, on the reverse strand, counting down.
TATGGAATTAGACAGAATCCGGGGTTTTGTGGGCATCGTTGACCTGGTCGCTGATGGCCTCTGAACGCTCTTTCTTCCGTGTTGATCTCTTCGCTCTGTCCGTCTGATGGCTAATCTGCTCGCCGCAATGTTTTCCACGACGCACTTGTTCGTACGATTTCACTTTCCTCTATGCTCATCGGTCGTTCGCAAACGGCATGCTGACATGCTCCTGCTTGTCCAGTCCACAACGAACTAAAACTCTTTTTCCGGCATTTCGTCTCAGATTATGCGTACTTTGGTTACATCACCATCTCTGCTGCGGCAAACCGAGCGTTCACATTACGTCGCATTTCTCATGATGAAGTTGGCTCATGCAGCATTGAAATTTAGTCGCTTTCACTCCGCCACTGGCTCTGGCATAAAAGACATATGTTAATTAATTGATAACAAGAAAATGACATTGCGCTACTGCTCCCATCACGTACGGGTAAGCAGAAAACCAGCGCCATTTTCTGTTTAATCCTCAGGATGCCGCGTCACCATGAAAACAGATATCACATTTACGATTAAAAGCAGCCGTTTCGACGAGAACTATAACCCTTCTGAGAATACGCGTATTACGACCAATTTTGCGAATCTGGCCAGAGGACAAAACCGCCAGCAAAATCTGCGCAACACGTTGGTGATGATCGACAATCGTTTCAACAGCTTAGCTTATTGGGATAACCCTAAAAGCGATCGCTATAGCGTCGAACTTGATATTATTTCAGCTGAACTGAATCTCGGCGAGACTGGCGAAAGTTTCCCGGCAATTGAAATTTTACAAACCTGCATCATTGATAAAAAAACGAATGAACGTATTGAAGGCATTGTCGGTAATAACTTCTCCTCCTATGTCCGTGATTATGACTTCAGCGTATTATTGTTAGATCACAATAAAGGCCTGCGTGACTTCAGCATCCCGGATGATTTTGGTGATTTGCATGGCAATATCTTCAAACATTTCATCCATTCAAACGAGTACAAACAGCGATTTAAAAAGTCCCCGGTAATTTGCCTGAGTATTTCAAGCAAAGAGGTTTATCACCGTACAGGAAATGAACATCCGATATTGGGCATCGAGTATGAGCAAAAAACAGGCGCATCTTTAACTGAACAATACTTTAGTAAAATGGGGCTGCAGGTTCGCTATTTTATGCCTAAAAACAGCGTTGCGCCGTTAGCATTCTATTTTACCGGTGATTTACTTCACGATTACACTTCACTGGAGTTGATCGGCACTATCAGTACGATGGAGACCTTCCAGAAGATCTACCGCCCGGAAATTTACAATGCTAATTCGGCGGCAGGCCTGGTTTATCAACCCAGCCTGAATCATCAGGATCATTCATTAACAAAAATTGTTTACGATCGGGAAGAACGCAGCCAGCTGGCAATTATTCAGGGACAATTTACTGAAGAGCACTTTATTAAACCTTACAAGCATGTTTTTGAGTCCTGGTCTACTCACTACGCTCTTTAATTAACCGGAAATACAAGGCGCTTTATTATGACAATCTTACTTCCCACGTCCACCGCTGGCAGCTTACCGAAACCTTCCTGGCTTGCGGAACCGGAGAAACTTTGGTCCCCCTGGAAACTGCAAAATGAAGAGTTAATTGACGGGAAAAAAGATGCGCTGAGCCTTGCCCTGTTTGATCAACTGCGCGCGGGGATTGATATCGTCAGCGACGGCGAGCAAACGCGTCAACACTTTGTCACGACCTTTATCGAGCACCTCAGCGGTGTCGACTTTGAAAAACGCGAAGTCGTTAAAATCCGTAATCGTTATGAGGCGAGCGTGCCGACGGTCGTTGGTGCAGTTGAACGCCAAAAACCGGTATTCGTTGAAGATGCTCGTTTTTTACGTCAGTTAACCAACAAACCCATCAAGTGGGCACTCCCTGGGCCTATGACGATGATTGATACGCTTTATGATGCCCACTATAAAAGCCGCGAGAAACTGGCATGGGAATTTGCCAAAATCCTCAATCAGGAAGCAAAAGAATTAGAAGCAGCTGGCGTTGATATTATTCAGTTTGATGAGCCTGCCTTTAATGTTTTCTTTGATGAAGTCAATGACTGGGGTATTGCCGCACTGGAAAGAGCCATTGAGGGGCTAAAATGTGAAACGGCTGTGCATATCTGCTACGGATATGGCATCAAAGCCAATACCGACTGGAAGCAAACATTGGGCTCAGAGTGGAGACAATACGAAGAAGCGTTCCCTAAACTGCAAACGTCCAATATCGATATTGTTTCACTGGAGTGCCATAACTCACGAGTGCCAATGGACCTGCTCGAGCTTATTCGCGGTAAAAAAGTAATGGTTGGAGCGATCGACGTGGCGACGAATAATATCGAAACCCCTGAGGAAGTCGCGGATACTTTACGTAAAGCACTGCAATTTGTTGATGCTGATAAACTCTACCCTTCAACCAATTGTGGCATGACGCCGTTGTCCCGAAAGGTCGCAACTGGAAAACTTAATGCATTAAGCGCAGGCGCCGATATTATTCGCCGGGAACTGTCAGGAAAATAATGTCACCTGATAAGAGAACGGCGCTGATACGTTATATCAGTCCTGGGTTCTGAGCAGATATTTCAACTGAGCCGGGTCGCAATCGCCATTTCATGACCCAGGCTCTCACTTAGTATTACGGGATTTCCTGATGTGCTGACGGGTCCCGTCGCGTTTTTACCCGCCTCGATGCAGTAAGGTCCGCCCTGCTCTTTTCATTCAACGGGATGCTGCCGCCTTGCTAACAATGCTAAAATAGCACGCACATCCGCTGAATCGCCTTAAAAGGACGCGAAAATGAACAATGCAATCCCGCTGAAGTTTTACGACATCGTTGACGAATATTCAGACGAGACCGCCACGCCGGTGAAAGACGCCGAGCGCGATGCGCTCGCCCATTATTTCCAGGCGCTGATCACCCGCCTGAACAACAATGAAGAAATCAGTGAAGAGACCCAGGGCGAACTTGCCCACGAAGCCGGGATTGCTGACTTCCGCATCGACGATATTGCAAACTTCCTGAATCAGTGGGGAAATGAGTAAGCGTTGATTGCCGAGCGTCCGGCGTCCGCGGCTATGGTTTCACGGCCCCGGTCTGGACGCTCGTCGCTTCGCCTTCCGGCTGCAGGCCTTTCATTGCCTTCTGTTTGCGGGCGATTTCATCCAGAAGGAAGCTGCTCAAGATTGTCCACTTTCGCCGACGTTGGGCCTTACAGAACTTAATAATCATTATCTACAATGCCAAATTTGTTAAATGGTCTTCGCAGTGCCCACAACTGGCTAAACGCACTCAATAAGTCGCACTTTATGAAAGGTCGTTTTATACGACCTTTTCGTCTTCCAGAATTTTATAAACCGTTTTCGTGGCTTCACCCCTACTCTTTGACCAGGGTCGGATCCGATTGCCAGAGCGCAGGGAAAGCTGCTTTTAGCTGCTGTACTTTGGGCAGATCGTTGATGACGATGTATGGATAATCAGGATTGTCGTGAAGGAAATTCTGGTGATATTTTTCTGCCGGATAAAAGGTTGCCTTCGCCTCAATGCGTGTCACGATGGGCGCGGGGAAATAGTGCCCGGCGTTGAGCTGTGCGATGTAAGCCTTCGCCACTTTCTCCTGCTCCGGATTCTGAACAAACAGCGCGCTGCGATACTGAGTGCCATAGTCCGGCCCTTGCTTATTCAGCTCGGTCGGGTCATGTGTCACCGAAAAGAAAATCTGCAACAGTTGGCCATAGGTCACCTTCGTTGGATCGTAGGTGACGCTGACGGATTCAGCATGGCCCGTCATACCCGTGCTGACGGTCGGATAGTTGGCCGTTCGCGCTTTGCCACCCGCATAGCCTGACACGGCATTAGTCACGCCTTTTACGTGCTGGAACACGCCCTGTACGCCCCAGAAACAGCCACCCGCGAAGACGGCAGTTTCATTACCTGATTTAACGGGCGCTTCATCCTGTGCAGGTAACGGGATAGCCTTCGTTTGTGACCAGCCCGCGCTCTGGAATAATACGGTAGTGGTCAACACTGCTGCGGCGACGATAAAGCTTTTCAGGTTCATCATTTTCCCCTCCTTCTCAACCGAACGTGAAGGCGAAAGCTGTCACCCCAGGCTTGTCGAACTCAATGCTGAAGGTGTGCTCGCCTTCGCCGTCGGTCTGGCGAATCAGCTGATACAGACGCTGATCGGAAACCGTGCCGCGGCCATCCGGGGCAATGTCGCTGCCGTGCTGCGAGCCAGGTGCTTTACCATCCAGCATTACCGTAAAATTAATGGGCTGACCGTTGTCTCCCGGGCCTAAAACCAGATGCAGATCGCGCCCCCGGAACTGATACACAATCCTGCCTTTCTCGCCATCGAGCGTGATGTGTTCTCCGCCGATGGTCCAGCGCCCTTCCAATCCCCATGCGTTCAGGGGTAAAGCTACCGGCTTGTGATAATCCGCCGGTTCATCCTCGCTTACGCTGCCGGAGGCAAAATTTTCCGCGCGCTGATAGCCAAGATACGTTTCGGGCGAAATGTCATTCATCCCGCTCGCCGCCTGCTCCACGCCTTTACCCGCTACGTTTGCGATATTATCGTTAACGTTCTTTGCTCCAGCCTGGCGCAGCAGTTCCTGAATGACGCGTTCCGATTCGGCATAGTTTCCCTCACCAAAATGCATATAGCGGACATGCCCGTTGGCGTCGATAAAGTAGTGCGCAGGCCAGTACTGGTTGTTAAACGCCTGCCAGATGCTGAAGTTGTTATCAATGGCAATCGGATACGTCACGCCGAGCTTTTTGGCCTCTTTCGTCACGTTGCTGATATCGCGTTCAAAGGCAAACTCAGGAGAATGCACGCCAATCACCACCAGGCCCTGGTCGCGATACTTTTCAGCCCAGGCTTTAACATAAGGCAGCGTACGCAGACAGTTGATGCAGGAGTATGTCCAGAAATCCACCAATACCACTTTGCCCCGCAGCGATTCCGACGTCAGCGGCGGTGAGTTGAGCCACTGCACGGCTCCGCTCAGTGGCGGCATCATGCCAGCATCAATCAACTGCGGCGAATCGGAACTGGCGGCTGCCAGCGAAACCGGCGGCGCGGCCGGGGAAAGAGTGCTCTGTGGCTTCAGCTTTTCGACCAACGTCTGCTCAATACCGCCTGTGGACACGGTAGACAGCCTCGCCAGCACGCCAGTATCAAGACCGAGTGAAATCGCCGCCACACCGAGTAACATTGCCGCTCCAAGCCCACGGCGGAGCCATTCACCAACCCCCAGCGAGCGTTTCATTGCGCTGAACACTTTGCCGCCAATCAGCAATGCCAGCGCCAGCGAGGTGACGGCACCTGCGGCGTAAGCCAGCAACAACAGCGTTGAACCGGCGTTGGCTCCCTGAAGCGCGGCGCCTGTTAACACCAGTCCCAGAATCGGCCCGGCGCAAGGCGCCCACAGCAGCCCGGTCGCCACGCCTAACAGCAGCGAGCTGCCCGGCCCCGCAGAGCGGTTGGCGGCAATTTTTTCAGAGAGAGAATTACCGGCGTTGACCAGTGGGTGCATCAGCCGTTCGCCGAGCTGCGGAAACAGCAGCGTCACGCCAAATACGGCCATCAGCACCAGGGCGGCTATTCGCCCGTACTGATTGGCGGCGACAACCCATCCACCGCCCACGGCTGCAAGCGTAGCAAACAGCGTAAACGTCAGCGCCATGCCAAGCAGCAGCGGAAGCCCGGAACGGACAAAAGGCTGGTCCGAGCGCGCGAAAACAAAAGGTAACACCGGCAGGATGCACGGGCTGGCAATGGTCAGCAGACCGCCGAGATAAGCAAGGATAATAACCAGCATGGTAAAGGCCTCAGTCAGGACAACGGGATGTTGATGCCCTGACTGTAGCCGCAGAGTGATTACGGGATCCTCGCCAAATAATCACTTTTTTGTGATAACTGGCGGGCATAGCCGATGGGCTTACAAATTCCCTACTCCACCATCGACCAGTAAATCGGTACCGACCACATATGCCGACTCATCAGATGCCAGAAACACGGCCGCCTTCGCCATTTCCGTAGCGGTGCCGAGCCGCCCAATCGGGACCAGTGAACGGATTTCTTCGCGTAGTTTGTCATCTTCCACGCCGTTGCCGAGTTTCCCCAGCGCCGGCGTTTCCGTTGGACCCGGGCTTAAGCCATTGACGCGAATGCCACGCGGATGTAACTCTGCCGAGAGCGTACGCGCCAGCGACAGAATAGCCGCTTTACTCGCCGCATAGACGCTGCTCTGCGGTAGCCCAATTCGGGCGCTGACCGAGCCACAAACAATCACCGACGACGGGTTCGCCAGCAGAGGCAATGCCGACTGAATGAGGAAAAGTGGCCCTTTGAAGTTCGTATTCATCAGTCGCTCATAGGCGGCCTCATCCCACTCCTCCAGGCTGCGATGCGTGACGTCTCCAGCGTTGGCGAAAAGAATATCCAGCCTCGGCCACTGCGCCTGTAATGTTTTAATCAGTTCCTGCTGCTGAAAGACATTCCCCGCATCGCTCTGAAAAACAAGCACATCGCCAAGCTGCTGTCGTATTTCCTCCAGTGCCGTTTCACTGCGACCGGTAATCGCCACTTTTGCGCCCTCGGCCAGAAACTGCCGCGCGGTTTCCAGCCCGATTCCGCTGGAGCCGCCAGTGATTAATGCATATTTGCCGCTGAGTCTGCCCATTGCTGCCTCTCTCACTTTGTATTGGTGAAGGCATTATTTCCGCTATAGTATCCTTTGGGTAGTAGGCACCTTTTGGATACTAAGGCGCATCGTGGAATGCATTGCCGAATAGCGGGAGTTTGAATGACAAAAAAAATTTCTCTTATGCCTGGTACAGAACAGGCATGTCCGATGGTGAGTTTTGTGAACCTCATCGCCGGAAAGTGGGCTATCCCAATCCTGTATCGTCTGATCATGATTGATAGACCGGTCCGCTTCAGCGAATTGCAGCGTGCCGTTGAGCCTATCACTCAGAAAGAACTCACCAGACAGCTGCGCCAGTTTGAAGCGCGAGGTCTGGTTCATCGGCAGGTTTATGCGGAGGTCCCGCCGCGAGTGGAATATCAGATAACAACGCTTGGAAAATCACTGCGTCCGACGCTGGATTCACTGGCCGACTGGATGCGGGTTAATGCCTGTGAGATGGGCTAAATCTTGCCGGGTGGCGCTGACGCGGGCCCGACCTACAAAGTCAGGCCACACGACAATCGGGATTACAGCGCCGATTTCAAACGCTGTACTGCCTCAAACAGTTGTTCTTCAGTCGCGGTTGCGTAGGAGAAACGCAGCGTTTTCTTGTCGGCACGATCGCTGAAGAAAAATTCACCCGGTACATACACAACGCCTTTTTCCAGCGTCTGCTGCAGCCACTTCGTGGTGTCAAAATCGTAACGGAACTGCGCCCACAGGAACATCCCGCCCTGCGGCTGGTTGAAGGTGATGTGCTCGTCGAGCTCCGCCTTCAGGAAGCGGGAAAGCGCCTGGCACTTCTGCTTGTAGGCTTCGCGAATCAGTGCGATCTGCGGTTCGAGTCGGTTGGTGGAGAGATACGCCGCGACCAGAGACTGAGCGAAGGAGTTCGCGTGCAGGTCGGTGGCCTGCTTCACGATCGCCACTTTTTGCTTCATCCATTCCGGCAGAATAATCCAGCCCACGCGCAGGCCCGGTGCGAGAATTTTCGAGAACGTTGAGGTGTACACCACGCTGTCACGATCGCCCATTTCAGCGGCGGTCTGGAACAGGGTTTTCTGGCGCTCTTCGGTAAAGCTGATGGCGCCGTACGGATCGTCTTCAATAATCACGAAGTCGTGTTTTACCGCCAGTTTAACCAGTTTCTCACGACGTTCGGCGCTTAACGTTGTACCGCTTGGGTTACCGAAGGTGGGGACGATATACACCGCTTTAATACGCGTGGTGCTGAGCAGCGCTTCAAGTTCATCGACGATCATGCCGTCGGCATCGCTGCCAACCGACTGAACGGTGGCGTCTGTCAGACTTAAAATTTGCAAAGTAGCCAGATACGTAGGGCGCTCAACCACGAACACATCACCCGGATTTGCCAGCGCACGAATAAGCAGATCCAGCGCCTGCTGCGAGCCGGAAGTGATCAATAGCTGGTCTACCGAAGTTGTCATTCCACGCGCTTTGCACAGCCCGACCAGCTGCTCACGAAGCCCAACGTTGCCTTCGGTCAGGCCATACTGGAAGGCGTCGGCGAAGCTTTCATCAAGCACGCGCTGAGTGGCGCTTGCCAGCCCTTCTTTATCGAATAATTCGCCTGAGGGGATACCGCCCGCCAGGGAAATGACACCCGGCATTTTGCTGTGTTTGAGTAATTCACGGATGGCGGAAGGCTGAAGCTGCTGGATACGGTCTGCGAGGTGGTTGCTCTTGCTCATATTGTTTTCTCTGGTTTTTATTCATTTGAAATATACATAGCCCGCAAATGAATAAGCAATGCCTTTGACCAACAAAAGCAAAAAACCGTGCTGGCGTACTTTTCGATCCTGGCAGTGGCCTGTCCTGACACGATAAAACCTCCCAGGCGTTAACGAGCCTGCCCAGGAAATATTCGGGGCAGCCTCACTTCTCTCTTTGCGCCAGCCAAACCGTCCGCCCACCGCAGTCAGGATCCTCCGTTACCTGCCTCAAAACGCGAAAGCCATTATCTGCCAGCAGCTGCCGGTACTCATCGTGATCGAGACTCGCATGATAAAGAGGTTGCCCCATAAATTCGCCGATAGCTTCGCCGTTGTCGGGTCCGGAAGTAAACATCAGCACCGTTTCCTGTTCGCTGTGATGGTGAAAAACGGAAAACATGTGGCGCTGATCGCGGCGCGTCAGATGGAAAAAGCTGTCCCAGGCGAGAATGCCGCCGAACGTTTTACGCAATGCAATACGCCGCATATCCGCCAGATGCCACTCGGCATCGGGAAAACGCTGCTGGCAGAGTGCAAGCAGCGGCGCTGAGCTGTCGACGCCACAGACGTGATAGCCGTGCTGCACGAAATATCCGGCAATCGGATCGCCACCGCCGCAGCCCAAATCCAGAATGTGTGCTTTTGCCGGCAGCAAGGCACGGTAGCGTTCGAGCCACGCCAGCTCGATACAGTTCCCCTTTCGCACGCTGTCCCAGGCTTCCGCCCCTTCGTGGTACAGCGCGATGATGTTTTCCGCAGACGGATGATCGCGTTCCATTGTTTGCCCTTTTCAGACTGGCGTTGACAAGCGGTCAACGATCGCACAGAATTAAATTGTACTGGGTACATTTTTGTTCTGAGTATACTTTCTTACTTCTTTCGGGACACCTATGAATAAATCTTTGATTGTTATCTTCACAACAATCTGTCTTGATGCGGTCGGCATTGGCCTCATCATTCCGATCCTTCCCCGCCTGCTGGAAGATGTGGTGCATGCCAGCAACATTGCGCCCTGGATGGGCATTATGACGGCGCTTTACGCCGTGATGCAGTTTATTTTCGCGCCGGTGCTCGGTGCATTGAGCGACAATCACGGGCGCCGCCCAGTCCTGCTGGTTTCGCTGGCAGGTGCCGCGGTGAACTACCTGATTCTGGCCTTCTCGCCGCAGCTGTGGATTTTGTTTATCGGGCGTGCCATCGCCGGTCTCACCAGCGCCAATATGTCCGTTGCCACAGCCTACATCACAGATATTACTCCCCCGGACAAACGCGCTCGCCGCTTTGGTTTGTTCAATGCCATGTTTGGCGTCGGTTTTATTATCGGTCCGGTGCTGGGCGGAATTTTGGGGGATATCTGGATCCGCTTGCCGTTTCTGGTCGCCGCCGTGCTGACGGGCGTGAATCTGCTGATGGCGCTGTTCATTCTGCCGGAGTCGCGCACCCCGACGCATCATAGCCTTCATCTGGCGGCATTCAACCCGCTGAAACCACTGCGCTGGGCGTTCTCGATGCGCAAGCTGTTGCCTCTTGTCGCCGTGTTTTTCATTCTGAGCGGTATTGGCGAAGTGTACGGCATTTGCTGGGCGCTTTGGGGAACCGACACGTTCCAGTGGAACGGCATGTGGATTGGCCTGTCGCTGTGTGCCTTTGGGCTCTGTCAGGCGCTGGTGCAGGCCTTTCTGCCCGGCCCTGCGGCCCGCCTTTTCGGGGAGCGCGGTGCCGTGCTCGTTGGGGTTGCCTGTTCCTGCGTAGCGCTGACCATTCTTGCCTTCGCGCAGCAAAGCTGGATTGTGTTTGCCATTATGCCGCTGTTTGCGCTTGGCGGGATTGGCACACCGGCGCTGCAGGCGCTCGCGACTCGTCAGGTCGACGTAAATCGCCAGGGGCAATTCCAGGGCGTGTTAGGATCGGCTATCAGCCTGGCGTCGATCGTCGCCCCGCTCGGTTTTTCAGGTATTTACTACCTGGTTCAGCAGAGCTGGCCGGGCGCTATCTGGCTTTCCGTGGTCGGCGTGTATGCGCTGGCTGTACCGCTGATTATTCTTGGCACCCGCAAGGCTCCACCTGCGGAATCTGCCCCTGTCGCTTAATAAAAGGAGAAAAGATGAGTGACCTCGCCGATCGTCGCGCCAGAAAACGCCTGGAAACCCGTCGGGCTATTTCCTGGGCCGCCACGCAACTGTTCGCTGAAAAAGGGTTCGATAACGTCACCATCGACCAGATCGCCTCCGCGGCCGACGTCGGACGCATGACGGTGTTTAACCATTTCCCGCGTAAAGAAGATATGTTTTTCGACCGTGACGAGGAGATCCGCACGACGCTTGCTGAAGCGCTGCATCAGCGAAAACCGGCAGAATCGCCGCTGGAATCGCTGCGCCTGCTGGCACACCGTCTGGTCGCCGAAAAGCGCCCTTACCTGCAATTCTCTGAAGACAGCCAGGGGTTTATTGCCATTATTACCGCCAGCGAAACCCTGAAAGCCAGAGCAAGGGCCATTCGAGATGAGGTGGCGAACGGCATTGCCGCAGAGCTGGCTCGCGGAGCAGGCCGGGACGAAACTGACCCCGACGCGCAGCTGGCCGCCGCCCTGCTGCTGGCAACGTGGAGCGTGGCGCTGACTCGTGCCCATACAGAGTACGGCGAAAGCCGAGATGCAGAACAGGCCGCCGCCACGTTTCTGGCTCTGATAGACAAAGGCGCCGCCGGACAAAAAGCGGCTCTGGCTGGGACGCCTTACGCCTGAATCACTCTGCGAACTCTGATGCTGCACGCTTATCAAAGCGTTCAGCCAGGTTCGCCAGGGTAATTTCGCCGAACTTCGTCAGTAGCTTCTGTTCTGCCTCTGCCAGCACGCTGCCCAACTCTTCATTTACCGCCGCTTCGACGGCGCAGTTCGGGTGTTCGTCTCCACGGCCGATGGCAAAAAGCTGCTTTATGCCGACCCCCTGATAAATATCCAGTAGTGTTATCTCGCTGAGATCGCGGGCAATTCGCCAGCCGCCATGATGCCCCTTTTCCGACGCGACAAAACCCGCATCGCGCAGGCCTGCCAGGGTGCGCCTGACAACCGCGCTGTTGCTGCCGAGCATCATTGCGATCTGTTCTGAAGTGTACGCTTCGTTGTTTCTGGCCATGTGCAGCAGAACGTGCAGCATGCGTGAAAGTTTGTTGTCCTGACGCATGGTCAGTCCCTCCGGTTAACGTTTCATGTATCTTACAATGATACGTGAGATTGACAAGCTCTGAAGTCATGTGATTTTATAAGTCACGTGAAATAATCATTCTGCCATTGGAGAACGTCATGACTCAATCACTTACCTCAGCCCGGTTCTGGGACGATCGCTACGCCAGCGCTTCCCCGCATTCCAGCGGCAAACCCGGAACGGTGCTGGTGCGTTTCACTGAGCATCTCCCCGCAGGCCGTGCGCTGGAATTAGGCTGCGCCCGTGGCGATGATGCTGTCTGGCTTGCAAAGCAAGGGTGGCAGGTAAAAGCGGTCGATATTGCCCAACAGGCGCTGGCCTATGCCGCCGACAATGCTCGTCGAAATGACGTCGCCGGGCGCATCCGCTTCGAACAACACGATCTTTCACAAACTTTTCCAGAGGGAGAATATGATCTCGTCACCGCCTCGTTTCTTGAATCCCCCGTCGACTTTGGCCGTCCGCAGGTGCTGAGAAAGGCCGCAGCCCTTGTGGCACAAGGGGGTTCATTGCTCATCACCTCTCACGGTTCGGCGGCAACATGGTCCGACCATCGTCATACGCCCTTCCCCACACCTGAAGAAGCACTGGCGGAACTGCAGCTTGACGCCGGGGAATGGGAATCGGTTTTTGTCGGAAATATTGAACGGCTGGCGACCGGGCCTGCTGGTGAAACGGGTAAGATTCTTGATACCGTGCTGCTGCTGAAGCGGCGTCAGGCTCTTCGTCGATCGTGAAACAAAGTCAACACAGTTAATTATCATTATATTTACTTTTTGAGGTGCGTCATACTTCTGGTAAATAGCCGCCAGCGCTTATTATGCACTTAAAGTGAATGAATTTGGGCCTGAAAAGGGGCTATAACGCCTTTTCAGGCTGGATAACTATTCAATTCCTCTGTCAAAAATTAATTCCACTCCCTCTCATTTCCGCGTTTCGCCTGATGCTAAATTTTAAAAAAGTGTTAAATTTATACTCACATAGTGAGTAACACTATGCTCCACGGCTAATTAAGAACATATTACTTACAAAACTAAGGTTCATCATGGATAAGTTATCTTACGCTTCAGATAGCAACACATCTGCCTGGAATACCTACCTGCAACAAATCGAGCGCGTTGCCCCTCACCTCGGCGAACTTTCCCGCTGGGTTGATACGCTTCGTCATCCGAAGCGCGCCCTGATTGTGGATATTCCTGTTCAGATGGACGATGGCACCATCCGTCACTTTGAAGGTTATCGCGTGCAGCACAACCTCTCCCGCGGCCCGGGCAAAGGCGGTGTTCGCTACCACCCGGATGTGGATCTGAACGAAGTAATGGCGCTCTCTGCCTGGATGACCATTAAATGTGCGGCGCTGAACCTGCCCTACGGCGGCGCAAAGGGCGGTATTCGCGTCGACCCGTTCAAGCTCTCTGAAGGTGAACTGGAGCGTCTGACCCGCCGCTATACCAGCGAAATCGGCATCATTATTGGGCCGCAAAAAGATATTCCTGCGCCGGACGTCGGCACCAACGGCAAGGTTATGGCGTGGATGATGGATACCTATTCCATGAACCACGGCACCACCATTACCGGCGTTGTAACGGGCAAACCGATTCACCTCGGCGGCTCGCTGGGACGTGAAAAAGCCACCGGCCGTGGCGTATGGATCAGCGGTCGTGAAGTGGCGCGTCGTGCCAATATTCCGGTAGAAGGCGCTCGCGTGGCAGTGCAAGGTTTCGGTAACGTCGGCAGCGAAGCCGCACGTCTGTTCGCCGCATCCGGTGCTCGCGTGGTGGCTATTCAGGACCATACCGCGACGCTGTTCAACGCGACGGGTATTGACATGAACGCCCTCACCGCCTGGCAGATTGAGCATAAACAAATCGCCGGATTCCCGGGCGCGGACACCATCGCCAGCGAAGCTTTCTGGGATGTGGATATGGATATCTTGATTCCGGCCGCGCTGGAGGGTCAGATCACCCGCCACCGTGCCGAAGTACTGAAATGTAAGCTTATCCTCGAAGGCGCAAACGGCCCGACCTACCCGGATGCCGACGACGTACTGGCCAGCCGCGGCATTATCGTCGTACCGGACGTGGTTTGTAACGCCGGCGGCGTCACCGTCAGCTACTTCGAATGGGTTCAGGACATGGCGAGCTTCTTCTGGAGTGAAGAAGAGATCAACGAGCGCATGGACAAAATCATGACCGATGCCATGGTTCACGTTTGGGAAAAAGCGGCGGAAAAGTCCTGCTCCCTGCGTACCGCCGCATATATCGTGGCCTGTGAGCGTATTCTGCTGGCGCGTAAAGATCGCGGTATCTATCCAGGCTAAGGCCTGCACACCGGTGAGTCGTTTTGCGGCTCACCGTCGCTTCTGTTTGACGCTCAGCGATATTTCTCACAAAACCGCGAAACGTCATCCTGCTGAAAATCACTCAGTCGTCCGATAATTGTCTCCAGCGGCCAGTCCCACCAGGCGATACGCTGCAGCTCCTTAGCGATCTCTTCAGAAAAACGCATGCGCAGCACTTTAGCCGGGACGCCTCCGACAATGCTGTAAGGCGCAACGTCTTTCGTTACTACGGCTCCCGCCGCAAGTACGGCACCCTCACCCACTGTGACGCCCGGCAGGACAATGACCCCATGACCGAGTCAGACGTCGTGGCCAATCACGACCGTGTCCTGTCGGCGTGCCGCGAAGAAATCATGGTCGCGCGTGGCATCCGGAGAATAGTATTCCGGACAGTATGTAATACGGTGCTGTGAAGCTCGCTGCATCGGATGATTAGGCGCGCCAATACGCACCTGGTTGGCGATCGCCACAAACCGACCAATCTGCGCATCGGCAATCGTGCAATATTCCCCGACGTACGAAAAATCTCCCAACGATGCATATTCCATTACGCTGTGCGCCAGTACTTCGCACTGCTGGCCAATGCGGCACTCACGCAGACGCACGCTGCTGTCGATAGACGCTTCTGCCAGTTTTACGGTTTTCATGAACGGGTCACTCCGGTAACAAATACAGCCACTCTATTGCGCATTTATTAACGGATAATGACGAAGCAGCACGCCTTGCCCGATCTCAGTCGACGTACAGGGTGATTCAGGTTTTTTCGCCTGAATGGTCAGAATTCTTTCGGCGTGCTGCAAACTTTGTGGCTATCTTAAAGCATCGCTGGTCTAAGATTTGCTTCGTCTCAACAAGCCTCGAGGAACGAAAATGGCCGACTGGAATCCCTCTCTGTATTTGCAGTTTGCATCTGAACGTACCCGCCCGGCGGCAGAGCTACTCGCCCGCATTGCTAAACCCGCGGCAAAATATGTGGCGGATTTGGGCTGCGGCCCGGGTAACAGCACGGAATTGCTGCGTGCAGCCTGGCCAGAAGCAGTGATAACCGGCGTGGATAACTCTCCGGCGATGCTGGAAAAAGCGCAAAAGGCACTCCCGGACTGCCAGTTCGTCAACGCCGATATCAATCAGTGGCGGCCAGAGCAGCCTCTGGATGTCCTTTACGCCAACGCCTCGCTGCAATGGCTGAGCGATCATTCAACGCTGTTCCCGCACCTGACCACTTTGCTCGGTGATGAAGGTGT
Organism: Pluralibacter sp. UBA7423; assembly: GCA_002470465.1. Classification (GTDB taxonomy): domain Bacteria; phylum Pseudomonadota; class Gammaproteobacteria; order Enterobacterales; family Enterobacteriaceae; genus Scandinavium. The sequence goes on along the minus strand of DKMD01000017.1, from coordinate 140,528 downwards.
TCTGGCGGTGCAAATGCCGGATAACTGGCAGGAGCCATCGCACGCATTGATGCGGCAGACGGCAAGCGAGCTGGGGCATCCGGCGCGCGGCAGGGTTCCGCTTGAGAGTGTGCAGACGTATTACGATTTACTGAGCAGTAACGGCTGTGAGGTGGATATCTGGCGAACGACCTATTTCCATCCGATGGCGTCGCATCAGGCAATTATTGACTGGCTGAGCGCAACCGGACTGCGGCCTTATTTGCAGGATCTGGACAACGTCAGCCAGCAGGCGTTTCTGAAGCGCTATCTGCAACTGCTGGAAGAGCACTATCCTCGTCAACAAAACGGTCAGATCCTGCTGGCGTTCCCGCGCCTGTTTATCATTGCAAGACGGGTTACCAGCTAAAGTCGCGTACTAACGAGAGGTCCCAGGCCGTCGCAAACAGGGAAACAAAAATAATGATGTTTACGACGGTCTCTATTTTCTTTTCCATGATGATTCTCCTGATGGCCCGTTGACCATTACACAGTGAAAATCTTAATGATTTCTTAAAGGCTACGGCTATAGATTCATCCGATAAAGCACAAAATCCTCAACGTCGGTAAACTGGTCATACAGCTTTCTGGCAGGGTTACTTTCCCGCGTGTGCCAGTACAGCCGTGACCAACCCTCCGCTTTACCTTCATCAACCAAAGACTGAATCAGCTTTCGTGCAAGACCGCGGCCGCGCGTTTCAGGAGCAACAAACAGGTCCTCAAGATAGCAAATGGGGGCGATGACCCACGTTCCTTCATGCAGCACAATATGGGCAAAGCCCTGCACGTCCCCGTTCACTACCGCAACCCGGCCATAAATGGATGAACGTTCATCCAGTATGCGCTGCCAGGTTTTTTCGGTGATCGCTTCGCTGACGGTTGACGCATAAAACTGGTTATAGCCGTTCCACAGCGTGCGCCACTGAGCTTTATCTGCGGCCTGAATTTCGCGAATCACAACGTCCATCGGAAGTCCTTAAGTCAGCTGATAGCATTTGTCGGGAAGGATTTTCGCCGGAATATGGGTTTCGTTGTTCATCTGCAGCAGATCGATTTCTATGGTGTTGCTGATGGCATCCAGCGGCAGATCATTATTTTCCACGCCGAACGGTTCTTCAAGTTCTTCTGCCAGAACGTCCAGCGCGATAAAGGTGTAAGAAATTAGCATCGAAACAAACGGTGTCATGTAGTGGAGGTCACTCACCAGCGCAAACGGCAGCATGATGCAGAACAGATACACGGTACGGTGCAGAATTAACGAATAGGCGAACGGTACGGGCGTGTTCGCAATACGCTCACAGCCCGCCAGCACGACTGACATATCGTTCAGGCGGTTGTTGAGGCTATGGAAAAGAATATCCGACAGCGCGCCCTTCTGACGGTATTCCGCCAGCCAGTTTCCCATCAACAAAAGAATGTGGTTCGCGGGTGACTGTACCGCCACAACTTGCGCGAGCTGCTCGTCCGTCAGGTATTTCGCCAGCGTCTGTTCCTGCGGTAAACGCCGGAGCTGCATACGTAGCGAATGCACGAAAGCAACCTGCAGCCTGACAAACGGTCCGCAGTCTGTATTATCCGGCAGCGTATTTTTCACTTCACGCAACAATGAGCGCGAGGCGATCATCAGTTGCCCCCACAGCAAACGGGCCTCGACGTAGCGTGCGTAGCAGGCGTTATTGCGAAAGCCGAGAAAAATGGCAATTGCCACACCAAGAATACTGAACGGTGCGACGGTCAGCTTCACGCCAAGCGAGGTATACCACGGCAGCATGGCAATAACGGCCACGGAAAGCAGGAAATTCAGCAGCAGGCGTGAGAAAATTTTCGATAGCACCGAGCCATGCCAGACGAAGATGCGTGACAGCCAGTGTTCTTGAGGTCTGAGGATCATGAGTGAGGTTCTGCAAAAAGGAAGCGCGTTACTTTAACGTGATCCAAATCACTCTTTCAAGTTTATATCGACATTTCGCTACATTTTAATAACAAGATAAATTTTTACTTTCTACCGGAACAGGGGCTACTCGAAAAACCGCCAGGCCGTGGGCGTAATACTCGCTATCAGATTCGTTTTTCAGGCTGAGCCAAATAAAATGCAGATTCGGCTCATGACGCCCTTCCAGACGAATATTTGCAGAGGAGTTTGATGAGTAATAGTAAAGCAAACAAAATGTATGTTGTAACTAATTAGTTCTGTTTTAAACCCGGCACGATGGCCGGGTGTGTTATCAACAAAGCGGCTTAACGGCTTCCCGCATACCCTGCGTGAGGATTGCATCCAGATCGTGGGTGACCTGTTGCACCAGCCCTGGTACCTGCGTCAGATTCTCCTCCCAGTGCTCTTTCACCGCCAGTACCGACTCAACCAGCGATGCGGTGCTGATTTGCTTATCACGGTGTAGCATCCAGAGCTGTTGATAGCGCTCGATCCAGTAGGCGTCATCCTGAACGGGATAGCCCTCACCGTTACGTTCAGCCCGGTAAAACGCAATCAGCGCCGCAAGCGCAAAGGTCAGGCGTGGGGGGAGTTTTCCGTTTGTAGCCTGCCCTGCCAGCAGCTGCGGCAAAATACGGGTGCGGAATTTGGTCATGCCGTTAAGCGCAATCGACAGAAGCTGGTGCTTAATGTACGGGTTGCGGAAACGCCCCGTCACCGCACTGGCGAACGACGCCAGCTCATCTCGCGGTAAATCCAGCACCGGGATGATTTCCTGACAAATCGCTTTTTCAACAAACGCGCACACTTGCGCATCGTTCATCGCCTCACCGACGGTATCCAGCCCGGCCTGATAAGCGACCGGCACCAGCGCCGTGTGAGCGCCGTTCAGAATCGCCACTTTGCGCTCTTTGTACGGTTTGATGTCATCAACAATCAGCACGTTGAGCGGAAATTTATCAAGCCGCAGTTCGCTGGCCAGCGTTTTTGGTCCCTGAATAACGAATAAGTAGAAATGTTCAGCGGTATCAAGGAAGGCATCTTTATAACCCAGTTCTGCTTCAAGCTGGGCAGCCTCTTCTCGCGGATAACCCGTCACGATACGGTCGACCAGCGTGGAGCAAAACGCATTAGCGGTATTCAGCCATGCCACAAATTCTGCCGGAAGCGCCCATTCCTGTGCGTAGCGCAGTACCAGCTCACGCAGCGCCTCACCGTTGTAATCAATCAGTTCACACGGAATGATGATCCAGCCTTTATCTGCGGCACCGTTGAAGTAGCTGTAGCGCTCGAACAGCAGCCGGGTCAGTTTTGCCGGATAGCTCACGGCCGGCGCGTCATCGAACTTATCGCCCGCGTGATAGCTAATGCCCGCTTCCGTGGTGTTAGAGAACACGAAACGGATGTCCGGGTTGTGGGCCAGCCTGAGGAATTCGGCGTAATCGCGGTAAGCGCTGATTTCACGGTTAACGGAACGGATAAGTCTTGTCTCACTGACCGCTTCACCCTGCTCGTTCAGGCCGCGAATAAGGGTGGTGTAGAGGCCATCCTGGGTGCTGAGCGACGGCGGAAAGTCGCTGTCGATAGGACGAACCACCGTCACACCAGCGTTGAGATCGGTGTGTTCGTTCAGAAGGTCAATTTGCCAGTCGACAAACGCGCGTAAAAAGTTGCCTTCGCCAAACTGAATAATGCGTTCAGGGTACTGAGCGCCGGGAAAGTCGAGGCGGTTAACGGTTTTCATCATGGGTTTCCCTTATTGATTGGTCATATAGCCTTCGTTATTGGTCCAATAACTTAGCAGACTTTAAAACCAGGAAACCCTGTTTTGATCAAAGGGCGGCAGCTTTTCTGCGCGGTTTAAACAAATTTGTAAAACACCGAGGTCGCGGTGAGTTCCCCTTCCGGCATCAGCGCATAGCGTGGGATTTCCCCGGCCTTTTGCCAGCCGCACTGTTGATAGAAATGCTCCGCGCCGCTGCCGGTTGAAGTATCCAGCACAAGCACCGTTTTCCCCTGCCGCTTTGCTTCAGCTTCCAGCTCAGCCATCAGCTTACGGGCAATGCCCTGCCGACGACCGCGAGAGTGGACCAACAGCTTTGCCACTTCGGCCCGATGGGGTTGATTTTCAGGCAGATCGGTGATCAGCTGCACCGTCCCTACCAAAGTGCCATCAGCCTGTTCAGCGGCAAGAACCGTGCGTTCACCGGCGGCAACGCTTTGCGCAACCTTCTGCCAGAAGGCCACGGCTTTATCGGGATGGAACGGCAGCATAAAGCTGACGGAGGCCCCGCCGATAACGCTATCGACAAGCATCCCGGTCAGTTCAGGAAGGCGCTGTAAAATATCAGATTGTGAAAGGGAAATCAGACGAATGGACGAGGTCATGAGGGCTCCTTATGAAGACCCCTCACTATCTACTTAACAGTTTGATAACACAACGTTTCAGCCAGAGGGATTACTTATTCATCGGCAAGTCGGCTTCATGCTGCTGCTTCATGGCGTACATGCGTTTGTCCGCCGTGCGCAGCAGGCCTGATACGTCGCGAACATCATCATGGTTGACTTCACTCACTCCCCAGGAAAACGCCAGCGCCCAGGGTTTGCCGGACGTCTGGTTGAACGCATTGGCCTCTTCAGTCAGGTGCTGCATCGCGATCCATGCCCCGCTTTCGTCCGTATCGGAAAACAAAATCCCAAATTCGTCGCCACCATGGCGGACCAGCAAATCGGTATTACGAAACGCTTTAGTCAGCAGCCTCGCCATTTCCCTCAGCGCACAATCGCCTTCAGCATGACCATAGCGATCGTTAATCTGTTTGAATTTGTCGAGGTCGAGCCAGCCGAGCGTCAGCGGTTCAGCGCGACGTTCAGCGGAGGCAATGGCGAAGTTCGCCAGATGCTCGAAGCCACGACGGTTGAATAACCCGGTCAGGGAATCGGTGGTGGCTTCGCTTATCGCCTTAAATTCATCTTCCACAATCGCCGCCAGATCGTGCAGCAGCGCCTGTTCTTCGCTGCTAAACGAACGTGCGTCATGGCCGAGTAAGCAGAACGCCCCAACCATGGCTCCGTCAGGCAGTCTCAGCGGATGGCCAGCGTAAAAGCGGATATGCGGGTCGCCGGTCACCAGAGGGTTATCGCTGAAGCGCGAATCCTGCATTGCATCGGGCACAATAAGCGGGTTGTCGCTGAGAATAACGTGGCCGCAAAAAGAGAGCTGACGCGGCAATGTGGCATAGCACAGCCCGTCACAGGACTTAAACACCAGCGATTCGGCATCCACCAGGCTCACCATCGCCATCGGCACGTTGAAAAGGTGACGGGCAAGGCGCGTCAGGCGATCGAAACGAGCCGGTTCACCCGTATTGAGAATGCCAGACTCCCGCAGAGAGGTCAGGCGCTGGACTTCATTTGCCGGGATATCTGGACTCTTCATCATCTCTCCTCATGCAGAAGTATTAACAGCTTAGCCTGGATTGAATCGTTTTTACGGGAACGGAAAATCAGTGAGCGAAGATTTGATTCTTCCCACGCCTTTTTGCTTCATAAAGGGCGTCATCGGCGGCTTTCAGCCAGGCATCGACGTCCTCCATATCCGGCCGCGCGCAGGCCACACCGATGCTCAACGTCAGCGGTAGCTTGCTGTCCGGCAGCACGGTAATGACGGCGGTCGCTTCCATAATGCGGTGGGCAATCATGACGGCCTCTTCCTGCGAGGTATCAGGGAGCAAAACCACAAATTCATCGCCGCCAAGCCGGGCCGGCGTGTCGGTGCTGCGGGTGGCAACGTGTAAAATCTGCGATACCGTCTGGAGCATCGCGTCACCCACTTTATGACCATAACGATCGTTTACGTCCTTAAAGTTATCCAGATCGATAAACACCAGCGCCGAATCGCCGCAGGCATTTTGCAGGCGGCTCAGCTCCCAGGCGATACGTTTCTCCAGCAGGCGACGGTTGGCAATGTCCAGCAGTGGGTCCTTCATCGCAATCCGCTCCAGCTCCTGGCTTTTTTGTCTGAGCTTAGCCGCCAGAATGTCCGTTAATGTGCACAGCGCCAGCAGATAAATGGCGATCAGCGGCAGCGTGGCAAACATCGTTCGCGGCGATACGTCAGGGCGAATGTCCATTCCAGTGCAGAGCCAGGTAACGGCGAAAACGCTGAGCATTATCACTGCGGCTTTACGCATCAGCACCACGCCTCCCGCCGCCATGCGATCGGCGAGGAGGATCGTGGCAATCACTACGGAAGGCAGAGGGTTAAGCGCCATCATGGCTATCCAGAATCCGCCCGCGCCGGCCTCGATAAGCAGATTCTGATGTTCAGCCACCAGCGGCACGCGCGCATTGCGGGCGCGCAGATAAGCCAGCGTCGGCCAGACGAAAGCATTCACGGTCAGCAGCACACGCAGCCAGAGCGCACGATCGAGTTCATCGAGAGTGGAAAGAATGGGGAAAAAACAGAGAAATGTACCCAAAATGCGCATCAGATACATACGGCGAACGAACCGCATTCCGGGGACCTTATCATTCGTATTCTGTTGGTCAAAATCGTTCATTGAATGCAACTTTTCCGATGAGAGGTCAGCGTTATCGTATTTTCTTTGACCTGAGCCCACACGCTATCACTTGAGATAGTTGACTGTTTTGGCTCAATTATCAAGCCTGAAGGTGACAGTGTCACCCTGCATCAGGAGGCGACTGAATTCAGGACACCCTCTTCAGCGAGGTGTCGGGCACAGGTTTTGTTTCGCCCTGCTTTTTTAGCGCGATAAAGGTATTCATCGGCTTCCACCAGCAGTTCGTTAAAGACGTCAATCACCGCTCTGTCTCCCTGCGTTCCGTTGCCGGTACCAATGCTGACCGTCACGCGCAGCGGCTGCTGTCGCCACTGGAAGACATAAGACTCAATGCGCAGGCGAATTTTCTCTGCCAGATGAAAACCGTTCAGCGGATTGTCGGTTCTGGCCGCTATCACAAACTCTTCTCCCCCCATTCGAGCCACCAGCCCCTCATCTCCGACCGCATCATGTACCTGGCGGGCAAACGCGGCCAGCACGTAATCGCCGCATTCATGGCCATAGTTGTCGTTCACGCTTTTGAAGAAGTCGATATCCAGCAGCATCACCGTCAGGTGCTGTCCGGCGCTTCCCGACTGGTTTTTCAGCGCTTCATAAAGACCTGAACGTGAATAAACACGGGTCAGAAAATCGAAATCGGCACGTAGCGATACCTGACGAATCAGGTTATTGATGGCCGCCACGCTGGTCGCGACAATCACCGGGCTAATCGCAAGCGTGGCGATACCCAGACGCGTGGAAAACAGCTGTGGGGTTTGCAGGGGCCCGGAAACCGCAAGGTTGATAATCGAGTTCGCCACCAGGATGATTTCACTTGCGCCCGTCACCAGCGTCAGCGCACAGGTTACCGGCAGCGGGTAGCGAATGGCGCACCAGATAAGCGCCGGGAGTGGAAAAGCAAGGCTCCCCGCGCCGCCCACGGCGATGGCCGCTACAACGGAAAGCACCAGCGTTAGCGCCGGAAGAAGCAGATTCCAGCGAATGCGAGGAATTTCATGCGGCAGCGTCATGGTCATTACGCAAGGCAAAATCAGCACGCCTGTAGAAAATTGCTCGCTGAACCAGTCCGCAAACAGCGGCATAAAAGATTGCCGATCGATCCCCTCGGATCCTAATGCCCCCAACAGCGCACAAAAGACGGCTGAAATAAGGCAATAATAGAACAGCCGTAGCGCATTCATTGGCCCGGGCTCCGTTCCCGCCTGCCGCTTATCGCGCATCACCAGCTGCGCCACCATAACGATAAACACCATATTCGAGGCGTTAATCACCAGCGACGCCAGCCCCCATTGCGTGGTCATCACGTCAAAGAGCAGCATCGCGCCATAGCAGATGGCGTAATAATGCCAGCGGTTCAGCCAAACGTAGCGGGCAAATATTGCCGCCATAACTGCGTTCAACGGCCAGAATAGCGACAGCTCCTGCACAAGCCGAAGCATGGCCCCAACGGCGTAAAACAGCGTGGTAATAACAAACAGGAAAAAGGCATTACGCAGGGCGTGTGCTTCGCTGAATACGGTAAACCGGGGGACGGAAATCGAACGCATTAATTATCTTTCCATATAATCGCGAGGGGCAATTATTCAGGGAATTACAGGTAAATGATCGGTAATAGTATCTACTATTGATCACAATGCGCGTATTAACAATTCTCCGTGTTAGTTATTTGTTATTCATTTGCAATACCAACCAGTGGTGGATGACCCCGACGATATAGTGCTGTTCCTGCGAAGTGAGTTCCCTGCCCGCGTCAATGTTATGCCATTTCGCGAGGCAGCCCCGACAGCAGGTGGCTGTGGCATGCTGAGCGATAAATACCGGATGACCGCGCATGGGCGTCTGTTTGCCGTCATTATGCGGATGGGCAGGTGCAAGACGCTTTGCGACAAAATCGGCGGCGTGCTGGTCGATAACTTCCGCGCCTTTATCCCAACAGTATTGCCGCTCTTTCTCGCCTAAACGAAAGCGGGCACGAAACGGCGAACGGGAAAGTCGACCGAATAAGCTTTCCAGAGAAACCATCAGTAAATCGACCGCCCCAGACGCTGGGAAAGCTTCTCGAGCACCGCGATCCCCGCCAGGGAGTTCCCTGCCGCATCGAGCTGAGGGCTCCAGACCGCAATCGCCATTTCATGCGGCACAATCGCCACAATTCCGCCGCCCACGCCGGATTTCGCCGGCAGCCCCACGCGCCAGGCAAACTCTCCGGCGTTCTGATACATGCCGCTGGTCGCCATCAGGGCGTTGACCTGGCGGGTCTGTAATGGCGTGATAACAGGACGATCGCGCTCCGGGAAGTGGCCCTGGTTGGCGAGGAACAGGAAAGTGCGCGCAAGTTCAGCGCAGCTCATCTTCAGCGAGCAGTAATGGAAGTAGTTTTGTAAAACGGTCGTGACGTCATTATGAAAGTTGCCGAACGACTTCATGAGCCAGGCAATGGCGGCGTTACGAGCAGAATGATCGAACTCAGAGCGTGCCACTACGGCGTCATAGGCGATGTCGTCCACGCCAGAAAGCTCACGGACAATCTCCAGCATTCGCTGACGCGGCGCGCTGAGGCGGCTTTGCAGCATGTCGCAAACGACCAGCGCCCCGGCATTGATGAACGGATTGCGCGGGATCCCCTGCTCAATCTCAAGCTGCAACAGCGAGTTAAACGGCTGCCCGGAGGGATCTTTACCAACGCGCTGCCAAATCTCCTCTTCCTCGTAGTGATTCATCGCCACCACCAGGCTCAGGACTTTTGAGATCGACTGCACGGAAAAACGCTCCTGCGCATCTCCGGCACAGAAATACTGGCCGTCAACGGTGCTGATGGCGATCCCGAGCTTATTGCCATCCACGCAGGCGAGAGCCGGAATGTAATCCGCCACTTTGCCTTGTCCTATCAGCGGTTTTACCTCTGCCAGAATCGATGCCAGCATGTCGTTATTGATGACCATTGCCACTGTAGCTCCTTGCCCGCAGGCCTTTTTCGGCCTGCGAGTATAGCAGCGTCAGGCCGGCAGACGAAAGCGCATTACCGCCTGCATCAGCTGCTGTGCGCTGGTTTCAAGATGGCGGGATGAGGCGGCACTGGCCATCACCAGGTCTCCCGTTTTTCCGGCAACCTGATTAAGGGAATGCAGCTGGCGCGTCACCTGATGAATATTTTCACCCTGATTCAGCGTGGCCTGTGAAATCTCCGTCAGTAGCGTACTCAGATTGCTCACCAGCAGAGTCACCTGCTGCAGGTTATCTTCCAGTCGCCCGACCGCCTGTGAGCCCTCTTCAATTCCCTGTAATGAGTGATTGATGAGTCCCTGAATGGTCTGCGTCGATTCGCTGCTCTGTCGGGCCAGCAGCCCAACTTCTCTGGCCACCACCGCGAAACCGCGCCCCTGGTTGCCCGCATGAGCCGCTTCAATCGCCGCATTGAGCGCCAGAATATTGGTCTGAAACGCCACGCTGTCGATCATCGCAACGATCCCTCGCATTTCGGCGGAACGCGCCACGATTGCCTGCATGGAAGCGTTCACCGTGACCATCATGCGATCGCCGCCCGCCACCATCTGACTCGCCTCCTCCGCCCGCTCACGGGCGAGCCCCGCATAGCCGGCGTTCCCTTCCACATGCGATTCCAGTGAGGCAATATGACGCGTCACGTCGTCAAGCTCCTGCGTCTGCTTTTCTGCCTGCAGGGAGAGCGCCTCATTGCTCTGCGCCAGACGCGAAACATTACCGGTAATCGATCCGGTGGCATCGCTGACCTGGGCCACGAGCCGTTGCAGACCGCTTTGCATATCGGCAAGCGTAGTGCTGATTTGCGCCACCTCACGGTTTACCTGCGAAACTTGCGGCAACGGCTGAGAGAGATCGCCATCAGCCAGGCTTTTAATATGCGTGATTAAACGTCGCAGCGGCACGATCACCCAGCGCGACATCCCACGCCACATCAGCAGAGCCACCACAAGTAAAGCCGCCGGGGCCAGCATAAACAGCTGCTGGAGATGCGTAAGACTTGCCATCAGGGATTCACGCCCCTCTGAAGCTTGCCGTTCACTGGCGGCCTGAAAGCGGGCGTAGTTGTCGTTGAAGTCGCTCTGGAAAGCCTGCACCGGCACGGCAAAAAAGGCATCGATGGATTGCGTCTTTTGCAGGCCGTTAAGCTGCTCTTCAATAGCGCCATAAAACTGCTTATAGCTGTCGATCAAAGCTTCATCCCGCGGCGGGCTCATTGCCAGCCACGCCTGCCAGGCTTTTTGCGAGACCTTAAGACTCGCGCGTGCATCCTGCAGCAAGCCATCAGAGCTGCCCACCGAGCCTGTTTCTTTATCCTGCATGAAATAGACGCCCGCGCGATTGAGCAGATCGCTTGCCGCGAGCAAAGACACGCGAGCCCGATCGACGTGGACCTGCTGCAAATGTGCTCTTTGATTATGCTGCTCGCTCAGGCGTGCATTATGCAGCGACCAGGAGAGCAAAAACGAAGAGGCTATTTGCAGCGCGCAGAACAGCCCAATGATGGTAAACACGCCGGCAAGTAAACCAAAATGCTGCGGGAAAAAGCGACGGAGAAAACGACGAGGAATTTGTATTAAGTTCATAATTTTCATCTATAACAACATGTTAGACACGAGTGTACGAAATGAAAATGACAGAACCATGACAGGAAAGGTGTGGGATGTGGCTGGCGGCGCCGCTGCTTGCCGGGCCTGCAATATTGTAGGCCCGGCAAGCCTGCGCCGCCGGGCAAAGGATTCAGAGAATCAGTGACGATCCTTCCACACGGTTTGCACATTACAGAACTCGTGCAGACCAAAATGCGACAGTTCGCGGCCGAAACCGCTTTTCTTCACGCCGCCAAACGCCACGCGGGCATCCGAGGCGCTGTAGCCGTTGATGAACACGCCGCCGCACTCCAGCTCGTCAGCAAAGCGCTGCGCCAGCTTTTCATCCGCCGTGTAGACGGTTGCCGACAGGCCGAAGTCGCTGTCGTTCGCCAGCGCCAGAGCATGCTCGGCATCGCGGGCGACGGTAATTGCCGCAACCGGGCCAAACATCTCCTGACGGAAGGCCGTCATGGATGGCGTGACGTTGCCTAACACCGTCGCCGCGTAGTAGTTGCCCTTCCCGGCTATCTTCTCGCCGCCGAGCAGCAGGGTCGCGCCCTCTTCCAGTGTGGCCGTCACCTGGTTGTGCAGTTCATCACGCAGATCGTACCGGGCCATAGGACCGAGATAGTTTTGCTCGTCTTCCGGATTGCCCATTTTGAGCTTCGCAGCCGCAGCCACAAACTTCTCAGTGAAGGCATCAGCAATACCGGCTTCGACGATAAAACGTTTCGCGGCGGCGCAGACCTGCCCGGTATTCTGATAACGGCCAACTACCGCCGCTTTAACTGCCTCATCAATATCGGCATCGTTAAGGACGATAAACGGATCGGATCCGCCCAGTTCAAGCACGCATTTTTTGAGCGCCGCACCGGCCTGCGCGCCAATCACCTTCCCGGCACGCATGCTGCCGGTCAGCGTGACGGCGGCAACACGCGGGTCGTTAATCATCTGCGATACACCGTCATTGGTGGCATTCACCCAGCCGAACACGCCAGCAGGAATGCCCGCTTCCGTGAAGATCTCACCAATCAGCTTTGCACTGCCCATCACGTTTGGGGCGTGCTTCAGCAGGTAGCTGTTACCGGCCAGCAGAATCGGCACAGCGCCGCGCATTACCTGCCAAAGCGGGAAGTTCCACGGCATCACCGCCATAATCGGGCCCAGCGGGCGATATTCGATCACTGCTTTGTTCTGCTCGACCTGAGTCGCTTCGGTGGCAAGCATCGCCGGACCGTGCTCCGCATACCAGTCGCAGAGGTTGGCTGACTTGGCCACTTCACCCCGAGCCTGTGCAATCGGCTTGCCGATTTCACGGCTGATGAGCAGCGCCATCTCTTCAGCGTGCTGGCGGAGCACAGCGCCAACCTTGCGCAATGCATCTGCACGTTCCGCCACGGGAATACGTTTCCACTGGCGGAACCCAGAATCGGCCAGCGCTACGGCCTGGTTGACTTCGTCGCTTGTCGCCCACGGCAGACTGAAAAAAGTCTCGCCCGTTGCCGGGTTGAGGGAAATAGCGTGAGTTGCAGGTGATGTCATTTTGTTCTCTCTGTTCAGTGAGGCTGTTGCCTGATACTGCCCCACTCTGCTATTTATGAATAATGAATAATATTAACCACCCTATTCACAATATGAGAACACAATGGATTTGACCCAGCTTGAGATGTTCAACGCCGTCGCGCAGACCGGCAGCATTACCCAGGCCGCGCAGAAAGTGCATCGCGTGCCCTCAAACCTGACAACCCGTATTCGTCAGCTGGAGGCCGATCTGGGTGTTGAGCTGTTCATTCGTGAGAATCAGCGCCTGCGTCTTTCCCCCGCCGGGCACAGCTTTCTGCGCTACAGCCAGCAGATTTTAGCCCTGGTGGATGAAGCGAGGATGGTGGTTGCCGGAGATGAGCCGCAGGGACTGTTCTCGCTCGGCTCGCTGGAAAGTACCGCCGCAGTGCGTATTCCGCCGACGCTCGCGTTATATAACCAGCGCTATCCGAAGATTCAGTTCGATCTGGCAACCGGCCCGTCGGGTACGATGATTGACGGCGTGACGGAAGGCAGGCTCAGCGCCGCTTTTGTCGACGGCCCGGTGGTACATCCAAATCTTGAAGGCGTGCCGGTCTATCAGGAAGAGATGATGATCGTCGCCCCAAAAGGTCACCCGCAGGTTACGCGAGCCAGCGACGTCAACGGCACCAGCATTTACGCCTTTCGCGCCAACTGCTCCTACCGCCGTCATTTTGAAAGCTGGTTCCACGCAGACCGCGCGACGCCAGGACGCATTCATGAGATGGAGTCCTATCACGGCATGCTGGCGTGCGTGATTGCTGGCGCGGGGCTGGCGATGATCCCCCGCAGCATGCTGGAAAGCATGCCGGGACATCATCAGGTGGATGCCTGGCCGCTGGCCGAAAAATGGCGCTGGCTGACCACCTGGCTCGTCTGGCGACGCGGTGGCATGACCCGCCAGCTTGAGGCGTTTATTACCCTGCTGGATGAAGCGCAGCCTTCCGATACACAAGCTTAACGCAGCAGGATCTTGCCCTGCATCCAGGTGACCGCCGTGCCGCTCATCTGCACGCGGTCACCCCGGAGTTCACAGCGCACATCGCCGCCGCGTGCCGAAACCTGACGCGCCAGCATGGTCGTTTTCCCGAGTTTTTCACTCCAGTAGGGAATCAGCATCGTGTGCGCCGAGCCCGTGACCGGATCTTCAGGCACCGCCACGCCCGGCGAGAAGAAGCGGCTGACAAAATCGTACTTATCATCGCCCTTCGCCGTCACGCAAACTTTGTGTTCATCCGGGAGCATGGCAGCGAAATCAGGCATAAGCACCTCGACCTGCTCACGATTATCCAGCTCAATGAGCCAGGCGCGCCCCTTGCGTGCGTGGCGATAGTGCGTAACCCCAAGCGCTTTCAGCATATCAGGCGGTGGCGTCAGTTCTGCCGTTTGTCCTGCCGGGAAATCGAGCGTCATCCATTCCCCATCGCGACTGACCGTCAAACGACCAGAGGCGGTATCAAAATGAATGCGCGCATCCGGGTAATCGAGATGGTTAAAGATGACATGCGCGGTGGCAAGCGTAGCGTGACCGCACAGATTGACCTCCACGAGCGTGGTGAACCAGCGCAGTTCGAAGCCGCCTTTCGCCGGAATAAAGAAAGCCGTTTCGGATTGATTGTGCTGCTGCGCCATTTGCAACAGCTGGTCGTCCGGCAGCCAGCGCTCAAGCGCGCAGACGGCGGCAGGGTTTCCGGTAAAATTATTCTCGCTGAAGGCGTCGACCAGCCAGACGGGGAGCGTTTGCATCACATCTCTCCTTCACGCAGAAAAACGCTGCCGATCAGATAAGTGGTCGCCTGCCCGCCAATCAGCACACGATCGCCCTTCCATTCGCAGCGCAGCTCACCGCCTCTGGCGGAAACCTGGCGGGCCATCATCTGCGTTTTGCTCAGTTTCTCCCCCCAGTAGGGAATCAGCATACTGTGCGCCGAGCCGGTAACAGGATCTTCCGCCACGCTTTCGCCCGGACAGAAGAATCGACTCACGAAGTCATGCTTATCGCCCGGTGCCGTCACGCAGACCATTTTGCCAAGCGGCAGCATGGCATGGATATCGGGCGTGAGCGCCTCCACCTGATGCTGATTATTCAGCACCACCAGGTAATCCCGAGCGACACGTACTTCTTCATAGTTTTCAATGCCAAGCGCCTTCAGCAGAAGCGCAGGCGGATCCGCGGGTTCCGTTTTCCACGCCGGGAAATTAAGCGTCAGCCAGTCGCCGCTGCGGGTGACGATCAGCTCGCCAACAAAACGGGTAGAGAAACGGATTTCCGTATGGGGATAATCCAGAAATTCAAAAATAACGTGGGCGCTGGCAAGCGTGGCGTGACCGCAGAGATTGATTTCCCCCTGAGTGGTGAACCAGCGTAGCTCGAAGCCGCCGTCGGTTCGCACAAAGAAGGCGGTTTCTGACTGGTTATGCTCCTGCGCCATCTTCAGCAAAGTCGCATCCGGCAGCCACTCCACAAGCGGGCAAACCGCCGCCGCATTGCCGCCAAACGTGCGGTCGCTGAAGGCATCTACCATGTAAAACGGAATTTCCTGCATAGTCTCTATCCTTTGTTTTTATAACGACTTAGCAACATTAATAGCGCCTTTGGCGGCAAAATACGAGCGGATGACGCATCTTCGGCCACAAGCTTCCGTTATGCGATCTCAGTCACAAAACGATTGTGTTTTGCACAACGATGGTTTTAAGATCGCCTTCTCTTCCTCCCGCAAACCATCAAGACAAGTGCTATGACAACAAACACAGTCTCCCGCAAGGTCGCGTGGCTGCGCGTGGTTACCCTTGCCATCGCCGCCTTTATTTTCAACACCACTGAGTTTGTCCCGGTAGGACTGCTGTCTGATATTGCCCGTAGTTTCTCAATGGAAACCGCACAGGTTGGCATCATGCTGACCATCTACGCCTGGGTCGTGGCGCTGATGTCCCTGCCGTTTATGCTGCTCACCAGCCAGATGGAGCGCCGTAAGCTGCTGATCGGGTTATTTGTGTTATTTATTGCAAGCCATGTACTCTCTTTCCTGGCGTGGAATTTTAACGTGCTCGTAATTAGTCGTATCGGCATCGCATTCGCCCACGCGGTATTCTGGTCGATTACCGCATCGCTGGCTATCCGGCTTGCTCCGGCCGGGAAACGCGCGCAGGCGCTTAGCCTGATCGCCACCGGCACGGCGCTGGCGATGGTGCTTGGCCTGCCGATTGGTCGCGTCGTTGGGCAGTATTTCGGCTGGCGTACGACCTTCTTTGTTATCGGCCTCGGCGCGCTCATCACTCTGATGGCGCTGATCAAACTGCTGCCGAAGATACCGAGCGAGCATTCCGGTTCGTTGAAAAGCCTGCCGCTGTTGTTCCGCCGCCCGGCGCTGATGAGCCTCTATTTACTGACCGTCGTCGTCATCACTGCCCATTACACGGCCTACAGCTATATCGAACCTTTTGTGATTAACGTCGCCGGGTTTAACGCCAACTTCGCCACCTTGCTGCTGCTTACCCTTGGCGGTGCGGGCATTATCGGTTCAATCGTGTTCGGTAAGCTGGGTAATCGTCATGCTTCATCACTCGTCAGCGGTGCCATCGCCCTGATGACGGTCTGCCTGGTGCTGCTGCTGGCTGCGGCGCAAAGCGAACTACACCTGACTCTCCTGAGCATTGTGTGGGGTATTGCCATTATGGTGATCGGTCTTGGAATGCAGGTGAAGGTGCTGGCGATTGCACCCGATGCCACGGACGTGGCGATGGCGTTGTTTTCGGGGATCTTTAACATCGGGATTGGCGCCGGTGCGCTGGTCGGGAATCAAATAAGTTTGCACTTATCCATGGCCGATATTGGCTATATCGGCGCGGTGCCCGCGCTGGCCGCACTTATCTGGTCGGTGATTATTTTCCGCCGCTGGCCGGTGGCGCTCGAGGAACAACCGCAGCAGTAAAAAAAGGTGGCGTTTGCCACCTTTTTCTTTCTACCAGCTTACCAGTGTTTAATCAGCGCATCGCCAATCTCTGCAATCTGAGCATTACGCTCGTTCATCGTGGCCTGGGTCTCGGTTAAGTAAATCACCACAATGCGTGAAGGTTTTCCGTCAGGCCCCATCGCCGCCACGATGCCACGAGCGCCGCGCTCACCCGCCCCGGATTTGTCGGCAATAAACCATCCCTGAGGAAGCACCGAGCGCAACAGTGGCCCCGCGACTTTGTCCGCTGTCATCCAGTTGATTAATTGCTTTTGCGAGGCGGCAGTCAGCACATTACCGGTTAAAAGTTGACGCAGCGTCTGCGCCATATGCTCCGGGGTCGTTGTATCACGGCTATCGCCAGGTAGCGCCTCGTTCAGTTCAGGCTCCCAACGGTCGAGGCGCGTTACATTGTCACCCGCTTTACGCAAGAAATCGGTGAGCTTTTGCGGGCCACCAATGGCCTTAAGCAGCAAATTCGCCGCTGTGTTATCGCTCATGGTGATGGCGGCTTCACATAATTCGCCGAGGGTCATCCCGTCAGTCAGATGTTTTTCAGTCACGGGTGAGTAGACGATAAGATCGCTTTTTTGATAGCTGACACGTCGATCGAGTTGTTCTTTACCTTCGTCAACCCGGGCCAGAACCGCGCCGCAGAGCAGCACTTTGAACGTACTCATCATCGGAAAACGTTCAGTAGCACGGTAGCCACTCAATACTTTACCGCTGGAGAGCTCCAGCTCTGCATAACCCACGCGCGCTTTAAGTTGCGTCTCCGCTTCTTTGGCTTTATCCAGAGGCAGCGTCTGGGCAAACGCTGGCACGCAAAAAGCGGCCAGCAGAGGAATAAGAGAAAGACGAACAAGTGGCATAAAATACTCTTCCTTGGGTGTGAATGATGCTTTTAAAATAAGATCATGCCGGATACGTCGAAATAATTTCCAGCACGCCGTTAATAATGAACTGCACGCCCATGCAGACCAGCAGGAAGCCCATCAGGCGGGAGATGGCTTCGATGCCGCCCTTTCCGACCAGGCGCATAATTGCCCCGGAGCTGCGCAGACAGCCCCACAGAATCACTGACACCGACAGGAAAATCAGCGGCGGGGCTATCCATACCACCCAGTCCGGGAAATCGACGCCGTGCTTCACGGTAGACGCCGAACTGATGATCATCGCAATCGTCCCCGGCCCGGCCGTACTTGGCATCGCCAGCGGCACAAAGGCGATATTCGCCGTTGGCTCATCCTCCAGTTCTTCCGACTTGTGCCGCGCTTCAGGCGAATCGTGGGCTTTTTGCTGCGGGAACAGCATCCGGAAACCAATAAACGCCACGATAAGGCCACCGGCAATACGCAGACCGGGAATAGAGATCCCGAAGGTGTTCATCACCACCTGGCCGGCGTAGTACGCCACCATCATGATCGCGAACACGTACACCGAGGCCATCAGCGACTGACGATTGCGTTCGGCGCTGTTCATATTCCCGGCAAGGCCAAGGAACAACGCCACGGTGGTCAGCGGGTTTGCCAGCGGCAAAATTACCACCAGCCCAAGGCCAATGGCTTTAAACAAATCCAGCATAAAAAACACTCCTGTGATAGCAGTCACCTGCCGGCTGAGTATAAGAGCATTCCCGCAGCCCATGCCATGGTTAAATGTTGTCTTTTTTTTGCCATGCAAACACATAACGGACAGTTATCAAATAAGCAGAATAAAGACGTAAAAGTGTGATCCATCTGACTTTAGCAAAAAGTGTGATTAGCTTATTCATTCGATTGACTTATGGTTGCCTGGGCAATAATATCGCCAGCAACTAAACTACTTGCCAGGGCAACCTTTGTGAAAAGCACCAGTGACCTGTTTAACGAAATCATTCCACTTGGTCGCTTGATCCATATGGTCAACCAGAAAAAAGATCGTTTACTGAACGACTATCTGTCGCCAATGGATATCACCGCTTCGCAGTTTAAAACGCTTTGTTCTGTTCGCTGCGCAGTGTGCATCACTCCGGTTGAGCTGAAAAAAGCGCTGTCGGTCGATCTCGGTGCCCTGACCCGAATGCTTGACCGCCTGGCTTGCAAAGGCTGGATTGAACGTCTGCCTAACCCGAATGATAAGCGCGGCGTGCTGGTGCAACTGACACCGGACGGCGCAGCAATATGTGAGCAATGCCACCAGCTGGTGGGACAGAACCTGCATCAGGAATTAACAAAAAACTTAACGGCGGACGAGGTCGCAGCCCTTGAGCTTCTGCTCAAGAAAATCCTGCCGTAACAGAAGAAAAAAGAGGTAAGACGATGTCCAGACGTAATACTGACGCTATCACTATTCATAGCATTTTGGACTGGATCGAGAGCAATCTGGAGTCACCACTGTCGCTTGAAAAGGTGTCAGAACGCTCCGGTTACTCGAAGTGGCACCTGCAGCGGATGTTCAAGAAAGAAACAGGACACTCCCTGGGGCAGTATATTCGCAGCCGTAAGCTCACTGAAATCGCACAGAAGCTTAAGCAAAGCAACGAGCCGATCCTGTATCTGGCCGAACGCTATGGTTTCGAATCCCAGCAGACGCTGACGCGCACCTTTAAGAACTATTTCGACGTACCGCCGCACAAATACCGCATCACCAATATGCCCGGCGAGTCGCGTTATCTGATGCCACTAAACCACTGTAATTGTTAATCGCCTGCACAAGACGTATCGAGGAAAAAATGAAACTGTTCGCCTCCGCCGCCCTCACCTTATTGGTGCTGGTCTCCGGCCAGAGTTTTGCGGAGCAATCCACGTTACCGGCGAGTCACGGTAGCCACGACACCATGATTATGCCGTCAACCCAGGACAAGTCACCGTTTGACTTCAACCACATGGGTTCCGGCAGCGACAAATCCGACGAACTGGGCGTACCTTACTATAACGGAAACTCCCAGTAACTTTTTTGCCCCGCTTTTGCGGGGCTTTTTTCTTTTAGCCTTACCCCTGCACTGCTTTTACCCGCCGGATCCTCAGGCCAAACACGTTGATATACAGCCCCGCCATAATCAGCAGCGCCCCCAGCAGCTGAAGCGTTGACAGCGTTTCACCCAGCAGCAGTGCCGCGCTGGCAATTCCGACAACCGGTACCAGCAAAGAGAGCGGTGCCACGCGCCAGGTTTCATAACGTCCCAGCAGCGAACCCCAGATGCCATAGCCGATAATGGTCGCCACAAACGCAAGATAGACCAGCGACAAAATCGTTGTGAGATCGATGTTCACCAGGCTTTGCACCATCGCCGTCGGCCCCTCCAGCAGATAAGAGGCCAGCATAAACGGCAGAATCGGGATCAGCGCACTCCACACCACCAGCGACATCACCGCCGGACGCGCCTCATGCTGCATAATTTTCTTGTTAAAAATATTCCCGCATGCCCAGCTGAAGGCTGCCGCCAGCGTCAGGAAAAAGCCGAGTATTGCGACGTGCTGCCCGTTGAGGCTGGCCTCAATCAGCACCAGCACACCAAAGACGGCAAGCGTAATGCCCGCCAGCTGCTTGCCCTGAAGCCGTTCACCGAAGACAAATGCGCCAAGAATAATGGTGAAAAACGCCTGCGCCTGAAGCACCAAAGAAGCCAGCCCGGCGGGCATTCCAGATTTAATGGCGCAGAACAGGAAGGCAAACTGACCGAAGCTGATGGTCAGGCCATAGCCGAGCAACAATGAGAGCGGAATTTTCGGGCGGGCGACGAAGAAAATGGCGGGCACGGCGACCAGCATAAAACGTAAACCGGCCAACATCAGCGGCGGCATGTTGTGCAGCCCTAGTTTGATGACCACAAAGTTCAGTCCCCAGACCACCACCACCAACAGCGCCAACAACCCGTCTTTCCGCGTCATACCCTGCCTCTGAATTATTAAATTTTTGTAAACAGATTCAAGGTAACGAAAAAAACGCGCGAGGAACAGATCATTAATTCTGGCAGGTATTCAAGGCACTGATGAATAAATTGGGGTCTGTACAAGCCCCTTAGCGCGTGATAATCCTGATACGACACAACATAACGATCACATAAGCAATTGTCGGATAAACAATGACACCCTCTGTTAAGCGTTCAACCTCAGCGTTGCTGGCGTCGTCGTTGCTGTTAACTATCGGCCGCGGTGCGACACTGCCCTTCATGACCATTTATCTGACGCGCCAGTACGGCATGAGCGTCGAAGCGATTGGCTACGCCTTAACGGTAGCCCTGACCGTCGGGGTGTTATTCAGCCTCGGCTTTGGCATTCTCGCCGATAAGTTCGACAAAAAACGCTACATGATCGTCGCCATTGAGGCTTTTATCGCCGGTTTTGCCGCCATACCGCTGGTCAACAACGTCATCCTTGTGGTGTTTTTCTTTTCGCTGATCAACTGCGCCTACTCCGTCTTCTCCACGGTGCTGAAAGCCTGGTTTGCCGATGTGCTGAGCGTCGGTGAAAAAGCGCGTATTTTCTCACTCAACTACAGCTTTCTGAATATCGGCTGGACCGTGGGGCCGCCGATTGGCACCTGGCTTGTGATGTACAGCCTGCAGTTGCCCTTCTGGCTTGCTGCCGTCTGTGCCGCCTTCCCGCTGGTATTTATTCAGTTTTACGTCCAGCGCAGCCAGGAGAGCAGTGAAGAGAAAGTTGCCACCGTCTGGCAGCCTTCGGTGCTGCTGAAGGATAAAGCGCTGTTCTGGTTTACGCTCTCCGGGCTGCTGGCCTCTTACGTCGGTGGCTCGTTTGCCACCTGTATTTCGCAGTATGTGCTGACGGTGGCCGATGACGCAGATTTCGCGCAAAAGGTAGTATCGGTTGTGCTGCCGGTGAACGCCGTGGTGGTGGTCAGCCTGCAATATGTTGTTGGCCGGAAGATCACGGCCAGCAACATTCGCCCATTGATGGTCGTGGGGACGCTCTGCTTCCTGCTGGGCCTTGGCGGATTTATTTTCTCGGGCGAAAATTTGGTGTACTGGGGCATTGCCGCCGCGGTGTTTACCATTGGTGAAATCATCTATGCGCCTGGCGAATACATGCTTATCGACAGCATTGCGCCGCCGGGCATGAAGGCGAGCTATTTCTCTGCTCAGGCGCTGGGCTGGCTCGGCGCGGCAGCCAACCCGATGATCACTGGCCTGATTCTGACTTCTCTGCCGGCCTGGACGCTGTTTGCCATCATGATGCTGGCTATCGTCCTGGCCTGGCTGATGATCCTGCGCGGGATGAGCGTCAAAGCGTGGGATCGCGAGCTGAAAACCGCCTGACTCAGCATCGGAGCGGGTTCGTGGCGATCCAGCGCTCTATTTTCTCTTTACTGTCCCCGGTTGCCGGATTGAAGACCATCATCGTCAGGTCCGGCCGCCCTTCAACCGAGAAGGTGGAGAACTCCAGCGCAATGGTCCCGATTTGCGGGTGGTTCAGCCGCTTTAACCCTTCCCCGTGCCCGGCGACATCGTTATTACGCCACAGGCGGGCAAAATCGGCGCTTTGAGCGGACAGCTCCGCCACCAGTCGATCGATTTCGTCTGAAGCGCCCAGGCGCGCGGCATCCGCCCGAAAAGCATTGACGATAAGCCGCGCCACGCCCTCCCAATCTTCCTGCATCTCCTTCGCTTCCGGGTCAGTGAACAGCAGGCGCAGAATATTGCGCCGCCCGGGCTCGAGCTGACCATAATCCTTCAGTACAATCGATGCCGGGTGGTTCCATGCCACCACGTCCCAGGTCGCGGTTTTGATAATCGCCGGAATCATCATGCTGTCCAGTACGCGCTGTAACCGCGGCGTGATGCTGTCGGAGGGGCTCACCCGGTTTTCCGGTGGATGCCCAAAAGCCAGGATAAACAGATGATCGCGTTCGGGCGACGTCAGCCGCAGCCCGGCGGCAATACGGTTAAGCACCTCCCGGGAAGGGGCACCTCCACGGCCTTGCTCAAGCCAGGTATACCAGGTCGGGCTGATATTGGCGAGCTGGGCCACCTCTTCGCGGCGCAGGCCCGGCGTGCGGCGACGTCCGGGTAAAAAGCCAAACGAAGCCGGGTCAATGCCCAGACGACGGGCCCGTAAAAACTCACCCAATGGATTCTCAGAAAGCAGCGTCATAGATTAGCCTGTTAATGTTTATACCCTGATAAAGTCACTACTTTAATAGTAAGAGATCCGGGCTTACGCTGTCCCGGTAAATCACTCAGGAGACAGGCTATGCGTATTTTTGTAACCGGTGCGACGGGCTTTATTGGCTCGCGTGTGGTATCGACTCTGCTGGCACGTGGCCATCAGGTGACAGGGCTTGTACGTTCGGAGGAAGCCGCCCGTCAGTTGACCGACAAGGGCGCAACCGCCCAGCACGGCACGCTGGAAGATCCACAGGCGTGGGTAGCAGGCATTGAACACTGTGATGCGGTGATCCACACCGCTTTCGATCATGACTTCAGTCGCTTTGTAGAAAATTGCGAGAAGGATCGCCGCGTTATTCGCGCTATCGGTTCTGTGTTGCAGGGCAGCCAGCGCCCACTGCTTATCACTTCCGGCACGGGAATGGGCGATAATGGCGACGGCCAGCCTGCTCTTGAAAAGTATTTTAACCCGGCCCATCCGAACCCTCGCGTAGCCTCAGAGCTGGAAGGCAATCAGTTGCTGGATTCCGGCATCGACGTGCGCGTGGTGCGTTTGCCCCAGGTACATAACACGGAGCGTCAGGGCTTAATCAGCTATTACATTCCGCTTGCGCGGGAAAAAGGCGTCGCAGCGTACATTGGCGAAGGTGAAAATGCCTGGTGTGCCGCACACGTGGATGACGTGGCTGAACTCTATGTGAAAGTGCTTGAGCAAGGCAAACATGGCGAACGCTATCATGCGGTGGCGGAGGAAAGCATTACCTCACGGTTGATTGCGGAAACCGTGGCAACAGGGCTGGGCATCCCTGCTGTTTCGCTGAAACCGGAACAGGCCGCGGAGCATTTCGGCTGGTTCGCCGCCTTCGCAACAATAGATTTGCGTGCCAGCGGTGAGTGGACGCGCCAGCAGCTCGGCTGGCAGCCGCAGGGCCCAGGGCTTATCGCTGATTTGAGCAAAATGGATTATTCAGCCCAATCTTAAACCCAGCGCCGGGTAGCGGCTTTCGCCTTACCCGGCCTACAGTTCCTGAATAACGCACAGGCCCGGCCAGCAAATCGCCACCGGGCAACAACAAATCAAATCGTTACCATTCCCCGCACGCCGTCATTTTCCATGTTTTCTCCGCGCCCCTGCTGAACGA
Organism: Pluralibacter sp. UBA7423; assembly: GCA_002470465.1. Classification (GTDB taxonomy): domain Bacteria; phylum Pseudomonadota; class Gammaproteobacteria; order Enterobacterales; family Enterobacteriaceae; genus Scandinavium. The sequence continues at coordinate 116,635 of DKMD01000017.1, read as the reverse complement.
TCGTGCCGCGAGACATCACCAGATACTGATCGGCCAGACCGGCAGCAAAATCGTAGAACTGCTCCACCAGCAGAATAGCCATCTCACCACGTCGGGACAGCTCACGGATCACTTCCCCGATCTCTTTGATCACCGATGGCTGGATGCCTTCCGTCGGTTCATCCAGTATCAGCAGCTGAGGCCGACTGGCCAGCGCGCGACCGATAGCAAGCTGTTGCTGCTGCCCTCCGGACAGATCGCCCCCTCGGCGGTGTTTCATTTCCCGCAGCACCGGGAAAAGCTGATAGATGTCTTCCGGCACCCTGGCCGCTTCGCGGGCCGAAAAACGGGACATGCCCAGCAGCAGATTTTCTTCTACCGTCAGGCGCGGGAAAATCTCTCGCCCCTGCGGAACATAGGCCATTCCGGCCTGCACACGCTGGTGTGGCTTGCGCTGAGTGATGTTGCTACTTTGCCAGTTTACCGTGCCGCTACGCGCCGGAATTAGCCCCATCAGGCATTTCAGCAGCGTGGTTTTTCCGGCCCCGTTTCGCCCCAGCAGGCAGGTGATTTCCCCCGGCTTCGCCGTAAAGCTGACGCCGCGCAGAATATGGCTGCCGCTGTAGTACTGATGCAGTTCCTGAACCTCTAACATCCCGCCTCCTTAGCGCCCTAAATACACTTCAATCACCTGCTCGTTGGCCTGTACGTCCTTCAGCGAGCCTTCCGCTAACACCTGTCCCTGATGCAGTACCGTAACGCGATCGGCGATGGTTTCAACAAACCCCATATCGTGCTCAACCACCATTAATGAATGCCTGCCGGATAGCGTGCGAAACAGCTCAGCGGTGTATTCGGTTTCCGCGTCGGTCATGCCCGCAGCCGGTTCGTCGAGCAGCAGCAGGTGTGGCTCCTGCACCAGCAGCATGCCGATTTCCAGAAACTGCTTTTGGCCATGCGACAGCAGTCCGGCTCGCCGCGCACGCTCGCCCTCCAGACGCAGTAATTGCAGGACTTCATCGATTCGGTCCTGCTGCTCGCCGGAGAGTTTTGCCCGCAGGCTCGCCCAGACGGACTTATCGCCACGCATTGCCAGCTCCAGGTTCTCCGCCACGGTTAAGGCTTCGAACACCGTTGGCTTCTGAAACTTTCGACCGATGCCCTGACGGGCGATGGCTATAGGGTTCAGCGTGGTCAAATCCACCGACTGGTCGTAAATGGCCCTGCCGCTCTGGGGCCGCGTTTTACCGGTGATCACGTCCATCAGCGTGGTTTTACCAGCACCATTCGGACCAATCACACAGCGCAGTTCGCCTACGCCTATCTGTAATGAGAGGTTGGTCAACGCCTGAAAACCGTCGAAATTGACGTTGATATTTTCCAGCAACAGCACCGGATCCGTTTGGTCGCGATAGCGATCCCCTGGCAGCTGGCGAGTAAAAAGTCCTTCATCGGGATGCATTATTTATCTCCTTTGCGCAGCAGGCCAATCACGCCACGGGGCAGAAACAGCGTCACCCCGATGAAAATCAGGCCGAGGAACAGCTGCCAGTACTCCGGCATCGCCACCGTAAACAGGCTTTTTGCGCCGTTCACCAGCCCGGCGCCAAGAATAGGCCCCACAAGCGTACCGCGACCGCCGAGCGCTACCCAGATAGCAGCCTCAATTGAGTTGGTCGGCGACATTTCTCCGGGGTTGATAATGCCAACCTGTGGCACGTAAAGCGCGCCTGCAAGGCCGCACAGCACGGCAGAAAGCGTCCACACCAGCAGCTTGAAGCCACGCGGATCGTAGCCGCAGAACATCAGCCGGTTTTCCGCATCGCGCACCGCCGTCAGGATGCGGCCAAACTTGCTGCGGGCGAGCAGCATGCCGATGGCAAGCGTCACCAGCAGCAGGATCACCGTGGCAAGAAACAGCGCTGCGCGTGTGCCGGTTGCCGTCACCGGGAAACCCAGAATGGTGGTAAACCCGGTAAAACCGTTGTTGCCACCAAACCCGGTTTCGTTACGAAAGAACAGCAGCATGCCCGCGTACGTCAGTGCCTGAGTCATGATCGAGAAATAGACGCCTTTGATTTTCGAGCGAAAAGCGAACCAGCCAAAAACCAACGCCAGTAGACCTGGCACCAGCACGACCAGCAGCATCGCCCAGGCAAAATGCTGCGTACCCCACCAGAACCACGGCAGGTCGTTCCACGATAAAAAAGACATAAAAGCAGGCAAACCATCGCCCGCAGCCTGGCGCATCAGGTACATGCCCATTGCATAACCGCCCAGCGCAAAGAATAAACCGTGCCCCAGTGACAGCATCCCTGCGTAGCCCCACACTAAATCCAGCGCTACCGCGACCACCGCGTAACAAAGGATTTTCCCCACCAGCGTCAGCGTCCAGGTGGAAACTGCCAGCGGGTGCGAGGCAGGCAGCAGCGCCAGAAACGGCATCATCAGCAGTGCCAGAACAGCGAAAATGCCGGCCCAGCGCAGCGGTTGCGGCGCCCGGCGGGCAAGCGTTAAGGTGAGTGGCTGGCTCATCAGTCAATGACCCTCCCTTTCAGTGCAAACAGCCCCTGCGGACGCTTCTGTATAAACAGAATAATCAGCACCAGAATCAAAATCTTGCCCAGTACAGCGCCCATCTGCGGCTCAAGAATTTTATTGAAGATCCCAAGTCCAAATGCGGCCGCCACGCTCCCTGCCAGCTGCCCGACGCCGCCGAGCACCACCACCAGGAAGGAATCAATAATGTAGCCCTGGCCGAGTTCCGGCCCAACGTTACCTAACTGAGAAAGCGCCACGCCGCCGAGACCGGCAATACCGGAGCCGAGCCCAAAGGCCAGCATATCGACTCGCCCTGTCGGCACGCCGCAGCAGGCCGCCATCGCGCGGTTTTGCGTTACTGCCCGCACGCGCAATCCGAGCCGGGTTTTGTTAAGGATGAGCCAGGTAAAGCACAGCACCAGCAACACAAAGCCAATGACCACGATGCGGTTCCACGGCAGAATGAGGTTCGGCAACGCCTGAATCCCGCCAGACAACCAGGCCGGGTTGGCTACCTCGACGTTCTGCGCGCCAAACAGCATGCGCACCAGCTGGATTAGCATCAGACTGATACCCCACGTCGCCAGCAGCGTTTCCAGCGGACGACCATAGAGATGGCGGATCACCGTGCGCTCCAGCAGCATGCCGATCCCTCCGGTGACGGCAAAAGCCACCGGCAGCGCCAGCAGTGGATAAAAGGCCAGCCACTGCGGTGCAAACTGGCTGAGCGCCTGCTGCACCAGCCAGGTGCTGTACGCTCCAAGCATCAGCATTTCACCGTGCGCCATGTTGATAACACCAAGCAGGCCATAGGTGATAGCCAGCCCCAGTGCGGCCAGAAGCAGAATCGATCCCAGCGAAATCCCCATAAACGCCTGACCAAGAATGTCCCCCCAGAACAGACGATGCTGAATTTGCTTCAGGCTTTTTTCTGCCGCCACGCGCACGCTGGCATCCGGTTCGTGCTGTTCATCAGTAAAAGGCTGAAGGCGCGCCTGGGTTTCCGGATCGGCTGAGTGCCCCAGCAGCGTCATCGCTTGTCTGCGAACCGCGGCATCCGGGCTGGTGAGCTGTAAATTGGCGAGTGCCAGTTCCAGCTGCTGCTTCACGGTGGCATCCGTTTCCACGGACAGCCGTTTTTGCAACAAAGGGATAAGATCCGGCGAGGCGTCTCGCTGAAGCGTTTTCGCCGCCGCCAGACGTTTAGTGACACTGTCACTCACCAGCTGATGCGGAGCCAGCGCGCCCGCGACTAAATTGCGCAGACGGTTGGTCAGGCGCACAGGTTTCAGTTCCCCCTGCGACCGGGCTGCGGAATCCAGCGCGCGGGGTTCACCTTTGTCCAGTACAAAGGCGTGGCGGGCGCTGTCAGAACGCAGATTCTCCGCGCTCAAAGCCTGTAGCAATGGTACGCGTTGCGGCTGCGGATCTGCCGCCCATTTTTCCAGCAATGCCGACTGCTGGCTGCGGTTTGCCGCCACGAAGTCATCTGCGTCGCCCGCATGGGCGAAACATGGCAGCAGCCAGGCGACGGTAAGCAGCCTGCGAATCAATGTCATGGTCGCCTCCTGTGGCACCGTTTCATTTTGAGTGGCGAAAGTGCGATTCAATGTCCTGTACGCTCCCTCTCCCAAAGGGAGAGGGAGAAAGGCAGCCTCACTATTCATCCACCAGACAGCCCTGTCAGTTGCTCGCCATTTTCATTGGCCGATCCGGCTTTTTGTCGTTGCCAGGAATGTACGGACTCCACGGCTGCGCGCGAACCGGTTTGTCGGTCTGCCACACCACGTTGAACTGGCCGTTGCTTTCGATTTCGCCGATCATCACCGGCTTGTGCAGATGGTGGTTGGTGGCATCCATCGTCAGCGTATAGCCCGACGGTGCTTTAAAGGTTTGTCCGGCCATCGCAGCACGGACTTTGTCGACGTCCGTGGTGCCCGCTTTCTCCACCGCCTGCGCCCACATATGAATGCCGACCCAGGTCGCCTCCATTGGATCGTTAGTCACTACGGTATCGGCATTAGGCAGCTTGTGCGCCTTCGCGTATGCGCGGTAGTCCGCGACGAAGCTTTGGTTGGTCGGATTGTCCACGGACTCGAAATAGTTCCACGCGGCCAGATTGCCGACCAGTGGTTTGGTATCAATGCCGCGCAGCTCCTCTTCACCTACGGAGAACGCCACTACCGGCACGTCAGTGGCCTTCACGCCCTGGTTAGCGAGCTCTTTATAGAAGGGAACGTTCGAATCGCCGTTAATGGTCGAGACCACCGCCGTTTTGCCCCCTGCGGAGAATTTCTTGATGTTGGCGACGATAGTCTGGTAATCGCTGTAGCCAAACGGCGTGTAGACCTCTTCGATGTCTTTATCCTGAACGCCTTTAGAATGCAGGTAAGCACGCAGAATTTTGTTGGTGGTGCGCGGATAGACGTAATCCGTGCCCAGCAGGAAGAAGCGCTTAGCCGCCCCGCCGTCTTCGCTCATCAGATATTCCACCGCAGGGATGGCCTGCTGGTTTGGCGCCGCTCCGGTATAGAACACATTCGGCGACATTTCTTCGCCTTCGTACTGCACCGGGTAGAACAGCAGGCCGTTCAGCTCCTCAAATACCGGCAGGACCGATTTCCGTGACACGGACGTCCAGCAGCCAAACACGACCGCGACTTTATCCTTGGTCAGCAGCTGGCGGGCCTTTTCGGCAAACAGCGGCCAGTTCGAGGCCGGGTCCACCACCACAGGCTCCAGCTTTTTGCCGAGCACGCCACCTTTGGCATTGATTTCATCAATGGTCATCAGCGCCACGTCCTTCAGCGGCGTTTCTGAAATCGCCATGGTGCCGGAGAGCGAATGCATGATCCCCACTTTAATGGTGTCAGCCGCATAGACGCTGACGCTAAAACCCAGGGCAATCGTGGAGGCAGAGAGAGCAAAAGCTTTAAGCAGTGTTCGACGGCGCATGGTTCACTCCTGAGATAAAGGCAACAAGGATTAATAACATCGGTGTAGTCATCAGGAGTCAGGCAAAAAGGATGCCAGGTCGTAAAGGTTCAGAAAAACAGGTGGTTTGCAGGCGGGGTATCGCTGTGATTACAGAGTAGAACGGCAAATTCAGCGGCAGCGCTGCTTTAAAACGGTGCAACGCTGCCTCCTTTTGAGCGGATTACCAGATCTGAGCGGCGATCTCCGTTACCAGGCGTACTTTTTGCCACTGCTGAGCTTCGCTCAGGCTGTTGCCTTCTTCAGTTGAAGCAAAGCCGCACTGCGGGCTCAGGCAAATCTGTGATTTCGCGACAAACTGCGCGGCTTCCTCAAGGCGAGCCTTCACCCCTTCCGGGTTTTCCAGCTCGCCGTTTTTAGTGGTTATCAGCCCCAGAACCACCTGCTGATGGCCTGGACGCACGAAGCGCAGCGGCTGGAAATCACCTGAACGGTCGTTGTCGTATTCGAGGAAGAAGGCATCGACGTTCACGGTGCCGAACAGCACCTCCGCCACGGGCTCGTAGCCACCGGAAGAGATCCAGGTTGAACGGAAATTGCCCCGGCAAACGTGCAGTCCAATGGTCAAATCATCCGGCTTGCCTTCCAGCGCTTTATTCAGCACGCGGGCATAGGTTTTTGCCAGCTCATCCGGATCGTCGCCGCGCTCGCGCACCTGCTGACGCTGCTCGTCGGAGCACAGATAGGCCCAGACGGTGTCATCAAGCTGTAAGTAGCGGCAGCCTGCATCGTAGAAAGCACGGATGGCATCACGCCAGGTCGTGGCAAGGTCGTTGAAATAATCGGCCAGATCGGGATAAACGGTGGCATCAATGTCTTTACGACCACCGCGAAAATGCAGCACGCTCGGGCTCGGAATCGTCATTTTTGGCTGTGCATTACCGCTGATGCTTTTCAGGTAGCGGAAGTCATTGAGCATCGGGTGGTCGCCGAAGCCCAGTTTCCCGGTGACGCGCACGCCGTGGGCTTTTGTCTGAACGCCGTTGAACTGAATCCCCTTGTCTGAGTCATAACACTCAACGCCCTGGAGGCCATCGAAAAAATCGAAATGCCACCAGGCCCGACGAAACTCACCGTCGGTCACTACATGCAGGCCGCAGTCGCACTGCTGTTGAACCACACGCAGGATCGCTTCATCCTCTACGGCGCGCAGCGTCAGGGCATCAATTTCCCCTTCTGCAAACTGCTGACGGGCGTGCTTAATGCTGTCCGGGCGCAGGAAACTGCCGACAATATCGGCGCGGTATGGTGCAGCGAACTGGGTCATGGTCTCTCCTTGACGCCAGGCAACTGATTGCCTGGCGTGATAATTAACGATATTAATTTAGACTTCTGGATGGCTATATATTCAACTTGCCATGCGGGAGAGGCGCAGGCAAACGAGATAAATTCATCAGCCGTGAAGAAAATTCATGATGTCGCGAAGGCTAATCCTTCATCCTCCCAACCGGTCAGTCCACCGATCATAAGCTTCACGGGCCTGCCGAGCTGTGCCAGCTTCAGTGCGGCCCGGTCCGCCCCGTTGCAGTGCGGACCAGCACAATAGACGACAAACAGCGTCTCCGGCGGCCATTCGTTCATTCGTTCGGCGGTCATCAGGCGATGCGGCAGATGCAGTGCTCCAGGAATATGCCGACGGGCAAAAGCCTGCGCAGAGCCGACCACATGCAGCAGAACAAAGTCCATATCGTGATTTTCGATAGCGGCATGTACGTCCGCGCAGTCCGTCTCGACGTTCAGGCGACGCTGGAAATGGGCAATGGCTTCATCAGGAGTGGCAGCAGAGAATTCAGAAACATAGCTCATGGTTTTTCCTTTGGCTTGTGTTAACAGGCCACTATCTCACCATGAACCAGCATCCCCTTGCCGCCCTCACTCCGGCCAAAAATCGCCAGGATCGTGACAATCCTGGCGGGTCTTTACTCTTTCGCGGATGGCAGCTTGCTTATGTAGGTCTTCACCACCTGATAAACATAGTCCTGGCAGGCCAGTCCCGTATTGGGATCGTACTTGCCGTTGTTGGTGATGTTATTGGACAACACGCGGATGCCGATGAACGGCACGGAGAACGCCGCGGCAACCTGGGCTGCTGAAGCAGTTTCCATCTCTTCAACTGAGGTCTGATAATCCTTATGGAAATGGCTGATGCGATCGAGCTCGCTGTTCCAGAGATCCGCCGAACCAATAACGCCTTCAACTACTTTTCCTTTGCTGTAGCTGTCTTTAACGCTCTCAGCGATCGCCAATAGCTGCGGGTCAGCCGGGAATTTGCGGATAGTATGCGGGTTTTTATCCTCCCCGGCGCTGCCCTTCGACGCCAGAAGATCCATCGGTTTCCACTGCGTGGAATCGCTACCTTCCCCTTTCAGCTTATGCGGCGTTTTGAATGCACCGAGGTTGACCGAATACTTGCCCAGCACGATGTCATAAACGTTCAGCGCAGGATCGTGCCCACCTGCGGTACCCTGATTGATAAACGCCGCAGGCTGGAACTGCGTGGCGGCAATCGCGGTAGCCGCCGCCGCGTTGGACATTCCCTTCAGCGTTTCGGATACCACCACCGGATAGCCATCCACCGTACCGCGCCAGAAGCGCCACTCGCCAATGTGTTCCTCTTTCGCATTGTCCAGACGTTGAGCAAAACGTTCAGCCTCAACAGGCATAGCGCCCTGTACCACAATCGGCCTTTTTTCCTGAGATTGTGCAAAAGTGATTACCGGGAGCGTCAGGCAACAGGCGGTTATTGCCTGAAAAAGTACTTTTTTAGGGTGCATTCAATTAATCCTCCATGCGCAAACGTTTACCTTAACAAAGTTCGGCCCGGGCAGTTATGTTTTTCACCCTGTTCATGCATGGACTGATGGTTTTATCCTCAGCTTCGGGAAGGGAAGCCGTTTGACTTGAAGCTGCCGCCACAGGCATGTTAAAGCCTTCTGAGTTATTGAGATGAAACCGCCCATGACCGCGCCTGGCTGCCCTGCCGCTTCCCGACCGCTTGTTGTCACTCTCGCCTATGATGGCCTTTGCACATTTGAATTTGGCGTGTCCGTTGAAATTTTCGGTTTGCCACGCCCGGAGCTTGGCGATAGCTGGTACCGCTTTGCGGTGGCGGCCGTCGATGAAGGCGAGCTGCGAGCCACGGGCGGCGTGCGGCTGATGACAGACGGTGGCTATGAGCTGCTTGAACAGGCCGATACGATTGTTATCCCCGGATGGCGCGGTGCGAATATGCCTGTGCCGGAAAAGCTGTGCAGTGCCCTGCGCCTGGCGCATCAGAGAGGTTGTCGGCTGATCTCAATCTGCTCCGGCGTGTTCGTCCTTGCGGCAAGCGGCCTGCTGAACGGACAGCAGGCCACCACTCACTGGCGCTATACCGATGAACTTCGTCAGCGTTTTCCGGCCATAAAGGTGGTGGACGATGTCCTGTACGTGGGTGACTCGCAGCTAATGACCTCGGCGGGCAGCGCCGCAGGGATCGATTTGTGCCTGCACGTGGTGCGTGAGGATTTTGGGTTAGAAGTGGCGAACAATGTCGCCCGCAGGCTGGTGGTACAGCCGCACCGGGATGGAAGGCAGACGCAGCATCTTGAACGGCCGGTGGCGCGCAGCCGGGAGAGCGAGCGACTCGGCCAGCTGTTCGACTGGCTACATCTGCATCTTGCAGAACCCCATTCGCTGGCGTCACTTTCACGCCGCGTCGGCATGAGTCAGCGCACGCTGCTGCGCCGCTTCCGGGAAGCCACCGGCGTTACCCCTGCCCACTGGCTGCTTAATGAGCGCCTGCGTCAGGCTCAGCAGGCGCTTAGCGAGAGTCGCATCAGCATTGAGCAAGTCGCCCTGAACAGTGGCTTTGGTAGCGCCAGCGCCTTACGTCATCATTTCCAACAGCAGTTCGCCATTAGCCCACAGGCTTATCGCAAAAAATTTACGTAATTAACAAAATAGTCCACATAATTCATGATTCGTTTAGGTTGATTCGGTTAATCTGTGTTCATCGCGGCTAAAAAAGGTAAGAGAGGCGTTATCGTTTAACTTTAATTTCAATGGAGGTTACCATGCTCGGAAATATGCATGTCTTTATCGCAGTATTAGGAATCATCGTTTTTTCCGGTTTCCTTGCTGCATATTTCAGCCATAAATGGGATGACTGATGAATACTGACAATCCCCACCCTTAACAGCCCCTTGCTGCAGTCTGTGCAAGGGGCTTTTTATTTGCCCCGAAAAAGACGAAAAAAACCGCCAACGGTGTGGCGGTAAATGCTTGCATGGATAGATTTGTGTTTTGGTTAGTCTGCAGTACAGGCTATTCCTTGCCTGGTTGCATCGTGATGTAATCCTATCACGCATAACCTCAATAAAGACTAAACGAACAGGGTTCAGCCTCTCACGCCCTTTGCCATGCCTTTTTCTTCGTGTGGCTGTCGCGCTGTCCTGGCCAGCAGCGTCGGAAGAGCATGAGAACAGGCACACAAAGTGCGCACCTGAACGGAATGAGCAGACCGCAGGACTCGACACTTTCTTATATGACTTCAGATAACTTTCCGCACTCAAACTGAATTTTTCCCGCCGCTACCTGATATTCCTGTTGCATCAACCAGCCCGAGAATATTCTGAAAAAAAACGGAAGGTTACAGCTGCTAATCACGCAGGCCGGGGGAAATAAATAAAACGTCACTAATCATTCCTGTGGAATATTCCTAAAAAAGGATCCTCTTCAGAAAAACGCTCATCAAAGTCAGGCGAACTAACATCCGATGCCAGCCACAATCTGGCTATTATTTGCCGATGAAGGCTATTTGGCTTCCGCTCAGCTTGTTAAGCATTGCTACATATTTACTTTCTTTCCGCTGGCCCGCAATGACGTAATCTGCCCGTTCCCTTAGTCTGTTCGCCATTGACACGATCCGCGCTCATTGCCAGGATACATTCCACCTTTCAGCCTGACCGCTGCGGCTATATTTAATTTCTGTGGCGCCGCCACGGCAGCAGAAATATGCACACACATTCGGATGTGGGTTTGCAAAAATGGAGTGCAGTACCTCAGGGAGAATTATCGCGCACTATCACTCCTGAAGCCATATTGCCCCTCTTCGGAATAATAAAAATAATTGATGGATACTAAGGCTTAGCTTTGAAAAAAATAAACACGCTCTTTTATTGTTCCCTGGCGGTTTCTGCCGGAACGTGCGCCAGCGTTATGCGCCATGATATTTCCGTTCAGGACTACAGGGACTTCGGAGAAAATCTGGGTAAATACCAGGTTGGAGCTACCCATATACCGGTATATCGAAAGGACGGCACGCTTGATGACTATCTGCAATTTCGTATTCCTGATTTCGGAATGGTCGTAAACGGCGGCTATTCCACGCTGGTTTCGCCTTCCTATGTTGCCAGCGTTCGCCATAATACAGGGTATCAAAGCGTCTCATTTGGCAATGGTGCAAAATACGCGGCCAGCTATAAGCTCATCAACCGAAATGAAAGCCAGATATCCAATATCGACTTCCACCTTCCCCGCCTGAATAAAGTCGTGACGGATGCAGCCCCGGCGACCATCGTCGATAAATCCACTATTCGTTCAGGCGACCGGGCGCGCTATTACTGGTATGCCCGCACCGGCGGCGGCACGCAGAAGCAAATCAGCGACGATCAAACAAACCGAGGAACTGGCGATCGCCGGTGCGTACAAGTGGAAAAGCGGCGGTACCTTCGCTAACGCCTCAGTGACTCTGCCGGATGGCACCCTGCGCTGGAAGAACGACGGGCCGGATACCCCAAACTCCACCCCTTTCAGTGCCGCCGCGATTAGTGGCGATAGCGGAAGCCCAATTTTCGTTTATGACGAACTGGAAGAAATGTGGAAGCTGGCGGGCGTACATCACGCCAGCATCAGTAACAAAGGCATCTACCAACGCATCAGTGGCGCAGAGTACATACCGGATAATTATCTGCAGGATATCCCGGCCATAAATAGCGTTCCCGATGTCACCGATACAACCGGTACCGGAGACATCCTCTGGGCGCAGGATGCTATCACCCAGGGCAGCAGCCGCTGGCGCTGGGCGGGGCTTGCTGAAAAATATAAAAATCTGGCCCCGTCACAGGCGAGCAATGAGGAGCTTGACGCAACTAAAGATCTTCGCTTTAACGGCGCCGGCGGCCGCCTTATGCTTGACGACGCCATTAATATGGGTGCCGGTAAGCTACAGTTTTCTGCCGATTACGCCGTTCAGCCCGGTAGCAATCCGGCGGCAACCTGGGCAGGAGGCGGGATTGAGGTCGATGCAGGACGCCAGGTTCTGTGGGGAGTCAATGGCGTTGCCAGTGATGCGTTGCATAAGATCGGCAAAGGAACGCTGCGCGTCAACGCTATCGGAATTAACCCTGGCTCCCTGAACACCGGTGACGGCACCGTCGTACTTGACCAGCAGCCGGACGGCGCGGGAAACAAGCAGGCATTCTCCTCCGTCACTCTGGTCAGCGGACGCCCAACGGTGGTGCTCGGCGATGCGAATCAGGTCAGCCCCGATGCTATCTTTTTTGGCTACCGCGGCGGCTCGCTGGATTTAAACGGCACCAGCCTCAGCTTTCGGGAGATAAACCACACTGATGACGGCGCCACGCTGATAAACCATAGCCTTTCTGCCGCCTCCACGCTCACGCTGACGGGCCACTCCCGGGATGAAACAGAGATACACAGCTGGACCTCGGCCCGTAAAGGAACGCCCGGCGATCTTTATGTCTATAACAATCCCCACAGCCATAAGACCGAGTATTTCCGACTGAAAAAGTCCTCCTACTCCTATTTCCCGACAGACGGAATGAGTACTGATACCTGGGAATATATGGGAGAAAATCAGGAGCAGGCCGTCTCTGTGATTACAGGGGAGCGCAATCGTCTGGTGTTCCGGGGCTTCCTCGGCGAGCGGGATCCGACACGCTCCCAGGGCACACTGAACCTCAACGTAGCGATGCCTGAAAGCACCCGTTCGGTGATGGCACTGACCGGCGGCTCGAACATCAACGGCACCATTAACGTGAAGGCCGGAACGCTGCTGCTCTCCGGTCAGCCGGTTCCCCATGCGGGGAGCGTGGTCTATGACGACGACTGGCAGACCGCCGATTTCAGGGCCCGTGCCATCAACGTTCAACCGGGTGCCGCCCTGCAGGTCGGTACCTGGGCCCGGGTAGATGCGAATATCAACGCCGCCAACGGGGCACAGATTATGCTGGGGTATCGTGATGCAGAAGACGGCGGCTCACCGTTGTGGCGCTGCTTTGCCGTGATAAACGCCGCTGATGCCAGCTGTGGCCAGACCCCTCTTTCGCAGGCGGTGGCAGATGCCCTGCCGCAGAGCACTCTCCGGGGCGATATTACTCTCGACAACGGCGCGTACCTCCAGCTTGGTAAAGTCGCCTGGCAGGGTATGCTCAGCGGCCAGGCGCAGAGCAGCATGAACATGGCGAAAACCTCCCTGTGGCAAATGACGGACAGCAGCACGGTCTCATCTCTGGCCGCGGTGTCGGGAAGCCGAATCTCTTTTTTACCGGCACAGAACGCCGCCTGGCGCGCCAAAACACTGACGGTCGACGAACTCAACGCCACGGGCGCGCTGCTGAGCTTAGGTCTGGATGCCGCCGCCGGAACCAGCGATACGCTGACGATCCGCAATAAAGTCACCGGCGGCAGCAATACGCTGAATATAGTGCCCGAGGGCGATATTCAGAATTTATCGTCGCTAAAACAGAACGTGGTGTTCGCCGACGCGCCAGGAGGAACGAGCCACGACTACTTCCGTCTGGCCTCGATGCCTCGCGGCTTCACGCTCTACACCCCTGACTATCAAATTCAGGATGCTGACGGGCGAGTACGGTGGCTGCTTCGCGGTGAGGAGGAACACAAACCTGATGACGACACCACCCCACCGGATAACGGCAGTGATATTCCGTCTGATAACGGCAACGCAACCCCATCGGACAACGGTAGTAACACTCCGCCTGATAACAACACCGCCTCACCGGACGATGGCCACGAGGTAAAACCGTCACCAGAAGCTAAGCCGGATGAAAAACCTGCACCAGACAGCGACAAGGGAAGCTGGCTGATTGCCAGCGATAATCTCCGCCTTATTCAGGATACGCGGACGCTGATGGACACGCGCCGCTATCTTCTGGACAGAGCATCGAATGAGCTTCAGAGCCGCCCGCGTCAGCTGCACCAGGCGGAGTCACCGGACGGGGCCTGGGCAAACATAGAGCAAACGCGCGGTGGATATGGCCGGTCGGATATCACCCGCAGCGTGCTGAACGTGGGCGTAGACAATTTTGTCGATAACCAGCTGTATGGACTCAGCGCCAGCATTACTCAGGGCAACGTCAAAGGCGCTGGACGCGAGCAGCATAACCTCTATGCCGCAGGTGCCTACTACGGTTGGGAAAGCCAGGGACTGAGCGTCGATCTTTCAGCCCAGTATATGCGCCTGACACAGGACTTTAGCCTCGATCCCTCTCTGGAGATGGGGAAACAGAAACAGGACAGCGACATTCTGGCCGCCAGCCTGCGCACAGGCTACCGGCTTCCGGTCAGCCCATGGGGATTCACGTTGACCCCATACGCGGAGCTGGGTGCTGCTGCGGTTTCCGGCTATTCGATGACAGGGAAAGATGCCCGAATTTCGCTAAGTTCCGGAACGCCCTGGCGCTTTGCCTCCGGCCTGTCAGCAAGTAAGCCGCTGGGCGAATTGCCGCTGGCGGTAACGGCCGATCTCGCCTGGCAATATTCAGGTGATGAAGGAGGATCCACGCTGATGCTTACCGACAGTCACGGAAGCAGGTCCTACAGGGAGGGCACCGACAGCAGCATGCTTGCAGAGCTGGGGCTCCAGGGACAGCTCGCGGCGAACTGGTCGGCCAGCGCCAGAATGAGCTACCGTACCGGTACGCTTTTCAGCGACGAAGCCGGAGGAGGCATAGGCATTAACTATCAGTTCTGACTTACATCGGCGAAAGCGGCGGGCCGAACGGCACCGCCTGTTCGCTTGCTGACGACTGACGCAAAAAAGACCCCGGAGGGTCTTTCACGTAACGCTTACGCCAACATGAGATGTTATTCACTCAGCCCGCGGTTTTTCAGCATCGGTTCCGGGCGTGGATCGTGCCCGCGCCAGCTGTGGTAAAGCGCTTCCAGATCGCTGCTGTTTCCGCGCGACAAAATACCTTCGCGGAAGCGCTGACCGTTTTCACGGGTTAATCCACCCTGCTCCACAAACCACTGATAGCCGTCATCTGCCAGCATTTGCGTCCAGATATAGGCGTAGTAGCCCGCCGCATAGCCGCCGCCAAAAATATGCGCAAAATAGCTGCTGCGGTAGCGTGGCGGCACGGCTGCCATAGTGAGTCCTTCAGCCTCAATGGCCTGCTGTTCGAACAGGTTTACGTCATCGGGAAGGCTGTCGGTATTCAGGCTATGCCAGTGCATGTCGAGCAGCGCTGAAATAACCAGTTCGCTCATGTCGTAGCCCTTATTGAAAGTGGCTGCACGCATCATGCTGTCGCGTAATGCATCCGGCATCGGTTCACCTGTCTGCCAGTGACGGGCGAAGCGCACAAACACCTGCGGATGACGTGCCCAGTGCTCATTGATCTGTGAGGGGAACTCCACAAAGTCACGCGGCGTGCGGGTCCCGGAAAGGCCAGGATAGCGTTGAGTGGCGAACAAACCGTGCAGCGTGTGGCCGAATTCATGGAACAGCGTGACGACATCATCCCAGTTCAGCAATGCAGGATGACCCGGCATCGGCTTTGGATAGTTGCAGACGTTGTAGATTACCGGCCGCTGTGCCAGCAGCGTGGACTGCTGAACGAAGTTGTCCATCCACGCGCCACCGCCTTTGGAATCACGGGCAAAGAAATCGCCGTAGAACAGCGCCAGCCCTTCACCATTGGCGTCAAAAATTTCCCAGACCCGGACATCAGGATGGTAGACGGGGATATCAAAGCGCTCGACAAAACGGATGCCAAACAGCGTGGAGGCCGCCCAGAACACGCCTTCCGTCAGCACGCGGTTCAGCTCGAGATAAGGCTTAATTTGGGCTTCGTCCAGAGAGTAGCGGGCCAGACGCACCTGCTCGGCGTAGTACGTCCAGTCCCAGGCCTGAGCGGTAAATCCGCCCTGCTGCTCGTCGATAATATGCTGAATATCTGCCAGTTCACGCTCCGCCCGGGCACGAGCTGCAGGGGCAATTTTACGCATAAAGCTGAAGGCGGCTTCCGGCGTTTTCGCCATCTGATCCGCCATGCTCCAGCTTGCATAATCCGGATAACCAAGCAGTTTTGGCTGCGCAGCCCGTACGTTCACCAGTCGCAGGATAAGGGCCCGGGTATCGTTGCGATCGCCCTTCTCGTTACGCATCCAGCCCGCACTGAACAGATTTTCACGGGTCTGTCGGTCGCGAAGCTGCGCGAGCATCGGATGCTGAGTGAAGTTCAGCAGCGGAATCAACCATCTGTCATTCAGCCCTTTCTCCACCGCGGCGCTGGCGGCGGCGGAAATTTCTTCCTCCGTCAGACCGTCCAACTGATGGCGATAATCCAGCACCAGCCCGCCAGATTTGGCCGCAGCCAGCAGGCTCTGGTGGAATCGGGTGCTGAGGGTGGCGGCTTCGGTATTCAGCTCACGCAGCTGCGCTTTTTGCGGTGCGCCGAGCTTCGCGCCTGAGAGAATAAAGCGTTGATAAACTACCTCCACCAGGCGCTTCGATTCAGCATCCAGACCCAGCGCTTCACGCTGTTGCCAGACTTGCTCGACGCGGGCGAAAAGCACGTCATTCAGATAGATATCGTTGGCAAGCTCCGCCAGTTCGGCAGAAAACTGGGCATCAAGCTGCTGGAGCGTGTCGTTCGTGTGAGCGTTGGTCATCGCAAAAAAGACCGATGTGACGCGCTCCAGCAGCTCACCACTTTTTTCCAGCGCCTCAAAGGTGTTTTCGAAAGTGGCCGTATGTGGGTTGCCGGCAATGGCAGCAATCTCTGCCCGCTTGCGCCGCAGGCCTTCATCAAAGGCCGGACGGTAGTGTTGATCCTCAATCAAATCAAATCTCGGTGCCTGATACGGCAGCAGGCTTACGGTCAAAAACGGGTTTTCTGAGCTCATCTCTTACTCCGGAACGCAGGATTTTCCTTAGATTAGGCAACCCCTTGATAAATCGCAATGATTTCACTGGCCTGAGCAACTACCCCAGCCTGTACGCAAAAACGTGAATCATATTGGCCGCTAAAGGGTAAATCCCCAGAGACTCGGTTCTCTCCTTTGCTTCGTTGAGCGTAAGCCCGGATACGGGTTCACGCCCACCCCAGATGAGCAGCCCCTTTTTAGCGTAGTCTTCCACGACTTCGAGGGTTTTCCCATTGTTAAGCTCTATCACCACATTTTTACTTGTCAGTGGAATCAGATGGCCATTGTTTTCAGAAATGAACAGATCCATTTTTATGGGGCTCATTACGTTTTCACGGCACGGCGCGACGATAATCCCATTGGCGGCCACGGAAGTAATATTAAGTTGGGCGTGTTTTATGGCTGGCGCGTGCTCTGAGGGTTCCCGCCCTCCCCAGATAGTCATACCGTCGGGTATGGCCGGAGGCAAAGGTTGCTGACTATCCGTCAGTTCCAGTATTTTGCCGTCTTCAAACTCTGCCACCACGCTTCTTCCCTGCTGAGGCTTAAGAGCGCCATCCTTCATAACGGTAAAAATTTTCATCTGCTCTCCTCTTCAGCATTTTTCCCTGGTCAATACAATAGCCGATTCCCCCCTCACTGTACGATGTGACTGGAAACAAAGTTCCGTTAACGATGGCCAGCGGTGCGTGCTATGGTATGAGTTCAGTTAAAGCATTGAGGAACAGGAAGAATGATTGTACTCGTTACCGGAGCCACCGCCGGGTTTGGTGAAAGCATCACCCGCCGTTTTATCGCTAATGGTCATAAAGTGATTGCCACGGGTCGCCGCCACGAGCGCCTGCAGGAGCTGAAAGAGGAACTCGGCGATAACCTGTTAACCGCACAGCTCGATGTCCGCAACCGTGCGGCGATTGAAGAGATGATTTCCGGCCTCCCCGCCGACTGGCGCAACATCGATATTCTGGTCAA
This sequence comes from Pluralibacter sp. UBA7423, assembly GCA_002470465.1. Classification (GTDB taxonomy): domain Bacteria; phylum Pseudomonadota; class Gammaproteobacteria; order Enterobacterales; family Enterobacteriaceae; genus Scandinavium. Next base: position 98,974 of record DKMD01000017.1, on the reverse strand, counting down.
CAACGCCGGGCTGGCGCTGGGCATGGAGCCTGCGCAAAAAGCGAACGTTGATGACTGGGAAACCATGATCGACACCAACAACAAAGGTCTGATCTACATGACCCGCGCGGTGCTGCCGGGCATGGTGGAGCGTAACGCCGGCCACATCATCAATATCGGCTCAACTGCCGGCAGCTGGCCATATGCGGGCGGCAACGTTTACGGCGCGACCAAAGCGTTCGTTCGCCAGTTCAGCCTGAATTTGCGCACCGATCTGCACGGCACCGCCGTTCGCGTCACCGACATCGAACCAGGCCTGGTAGGCGGCACCGAGTTTTCCAACGTTCGCTTTAAGGGCGACGATGCAAAAGTCGGGAAAACCTATGAGAACGCCAATGCGCTGTCTGCGGAAGATGTGTCCGAAGCCGTGTGGTGGGTGGCAACGCTGCCAAAACACGTCAACATCAATACCCTTGAAATGATGCCGGTCAGCCAGACCTACGCCGGGCTGAGCGTCCACCGTCAGGGTTGATACCGTTCTGCCCTCCCGGCTACGTGCCGGGCTGGGCGCAGCGTTAAAATCAGCGTAAAATAACACACTTCTTTCAGGATCAAGACAGAGCAATGACCGCAGAATCGCAACTCAATCCGACACAGCCCGTTAACCAGCAAATCTACCGTATTTTGCGCCGGGATATCGTGCATTGCCTGATAGCGCCGGGCACGCCGCTGTCTGAGAAAGAAGTGTCAGTCAGGTTCAACGTATCGCGTCAGCCCGTCCGTGAAGCCTTTATTAAGCTTGCCGAAAACGGTCTGATTCAGATTCGCCCACAGCGTGGCAGCTACGTGAACAAAATTTCGCTCTCACAGGTGCGCAACGGCTGTTTTGTGCGCCAGGCCATCGAATGTGCCGTGGTGCGCCGCGCGGCCACGCTCATCACCGATGCGCAGTGCTATCAGTTAGAGCAAGACCTGCACCAGCAAAGAATTGCCATCGACAGACAGCAGATTAACGACTTCTTTATGCTTGATGACGAGTTTCACCAGCGGCTGTCGCAAATTGCCGATTGCCAACTCGCGTGGGATACCATCGAAAATATCAAAGCCGCCATCGACCGCGTGCGCTATATGAGCCTGGACCACGTCTCCTCCCCGGATATGCTGCTGCGCCAGCATCAGGACATTTTCAGCGCGCTGGAGAAACGGGACGTTGATGCAGTCGATAAAGCGATGACCGTACATTTGCAGGAGATCAGCGAGTCGGTGCTGTTGATTCGGCAGGAAAACCGCGACTGGTTTAGCGAAGAATAGTTCTGCGAAATGCCGTTGCCTGGCGGCGCTACGCTTGCGCAAGCCTACAGGCCTTGCAGGCCGGGCTGGCAATAGCTCCCCGGCAAAAAAGAGAATGCCGCCCCGAATGAGGCGGCATTTTTTATTACAGCTTCGCAGTAAACTCCGCCACGGTCGCTTTCGCTCCCTTCGCCAGCAGCGTGAGATAAGCTTCTGTAACCTGCTGCACAAAGCGGGTTTCCAGCAGCAGTTCTTTACCGAAAATCGCTTCGATGCCCAACAGCGCCTTCACACGAGCCTCGCCCTGCTCGCTGGCATTGACAGCAGCCTGAATGGTGGTCAGCAGCGGGTCGCACACCTCAATGGCTTCGCCTTGCTCGTCGGTGCCGTCAACGTAGCGCATCCAACCCGCCACGCCCAGCGCCAGCAGGGAAAAATCGCTATTTTTCACCAGATGCCAGCGGACGGAATCGAGCATACGCTGCGGTAATTTCTGGCTGCCGTCCATCGCAATCTGCCACGTGCGGTGACGCAGCGCCGGGTTGCTGTAGCGATCGATAAGCAGGTCGGCATAACGGGCCAGATCCACCCCTTTCACTTTCAGCGTCGGCGCCTGCTCTTTCAGCATCAGCGCATGAGCAGCACGGCGGTAGTTGTCATCTTCCATGCATTCGTTAATGTGCTGATAACCGGCCAGATAGCCGAGGTATGCAAGGAAGGAGTGACTTCCGTTCAGCATGCGCAGCTTCATTTCCTCAAACGGGATGACGTCGTCCACCAGTTCCGCGCCTGCTTTTTCCCACTGCGGACGTCCCGCCACGAAGTTGTCTTCAATCACCCACTGACGGAATGGCTCACAGGCCACACCAGCCGGATCGCGCACGCCGGTGATGGATTCGATTTTATCCAGCGTATCTGGCGTAACGGCAGGCACAATACGGTCCACCATGGTAGACGGGAAGGTGACGTGCTTTTCAATCCATGCGGCCAGATCTGCATCCAGCGCGCGGGCATAGGCGCGTACCACGTTGCCAAGCACATGGCCGTTTTCCGGCATATTGTCACAGGACATCACGCTGAACGGTGCCAGGCCAGCCGCTTTACGGCGAGCCAGCGCTTCCACCACCACGCCAGGTGCGGACGTTGGCTGGTGTGGGTTTTGCAGATCGGCGGCGATCATCGGGTGATCGAGGTTCAGCTCACCCGTGGCAGGATTATGGCAGTAGCCTTTTTCGGTGATGGTTAACGAAACGATCGCCACCTGCGGCTCGCACAGTTTTGCAAAAACCGCTTCCAGACCATCAACCTGGGCGTGCAGCGCGTCTTTCACTACGCCAACTACGCGAGCGGTCCAGGCATCGGCGGACATTTCCGCCACGGTATAGAGGTTGTCCTGACGTTTCAGGTCAGCAATCTGCTGCTCGCCGCCAATCAGGTTAACTTCGGTGTAGCCCCAGTCGCTGCCGTGCTCCTGGGCAAGAATATCGGTATAAACGGCCTGGTGCGCGCGATGGAATGCGCCGAAGCCGAGGTGAACGATGCGGGAGACCAGCTTTGTACGGTCGTAGTTCGGGAGTGACGCTTTAGCTTTCAACAGGTTATTAGTCATCATGAGGCTCATTGTTGTGAGAGGTCGTCGAACTTTAGGCTGTAGACCATCTCATGCAATTGGTATGACATCTTTGATTTTCATCAACTGCCATACAAGAAGGGAGTTGCAGAGCAGGCAAATGCGACCTGCCCCGCAAAACGATTAGCTACTTTTCTCCCCAGTGTTGATATTCTGCCTTCCTTTTAAGCGGTGCGGTTTCCGGCATCAGCGCCAGCCCCACCAGGGAAACGGCGCCGAGCACAATTACGTAGGTAGCCATTCCGTAGTAATGTCCGCCCGTCGCCTGCAGGATTTTCACCGCGACCAGCCCCAGAATGCCGCTGCCAATCAGCGACCCCAGTTGCCAGATAAGTGCGATACCGCTACAGCGAATATGGGTTGGAAACAGCTCCGGGAACCAGGAGGCCTGAGGGGCATAACACATGCTGTGGCCGAAGGTGATCACCAGAATCATCGCCAGCTGCGTCAGCCAGAAGCTGTCCTGATTAATCGCCAGAAAGAACGGGACGATCGCCAGGACCTGAATGATTGCCCCGGTGATGTAAACAGGTTTTCGCCCGATACGGTCGCTTAGCGCGCCCATTGCGGGGATCGCGACAATTTCCAGTAAAACGGCCACGATCATTGCATCCATCAGCCAGGTGGCATTGAGCTGGTTCGCCTTTCCATAGGCAAGCACGATCACCGTGAACATCGCAAAAGTGCAGGCTTCGATGAGTTTGGCGCTGACCCCCTTCACCACCAGCCCCGGATAGTCGCGTATAACCTCCACCACCGGACGCGATTCTGCCGCTTTGGTATCGCGGATCTGGGCAAAGACCGGCGATTCATCAATTTTCAGACGGATAAACAGCCCGACAAACACCAGCACCGCACTCAGCAGAAAAGGAATGCGCCAGCCGTAATCCATCATCTCTGTACTGGTCAGGGTCATATTCAGGATGGCAAACAGCGCCATCGGCAAAAGAAAACCTGTCGGTGCCCCAATCTGTACCCAGCTGGCATAGAATCCCCGCCGCGACGGCTCGGCATATTCGGCGGTCATTAACACTGCGCCAGCCTGTTCGCCCCCTACGCCAAAACCTTGCAGCACGCGAATGAAAATAAGCAAAGCGGGAGCCCAAAAACCAATTTTCTCATAAGTGGGTAACAGCCCGATGCAGAACGTCCCGAGGCCGACGATGAGAATGGTGATCACCAGCGCTTTTTTGCGCCCGACTTTATCGCCAATATGCCCGAATACGATGCCACCCAGTGGCCGGGCAAGGAACCCTACGGCATAGGTAGCAAATGCTGCCAGCGTGCTAATCAGCGGATCGCTGCTTGGGAAAAACAGGTGGCCGAAAAACAGGACTGCTGCGGTGCCGTAAGCGAAAAAGTCATAATACTCTGCCGCCGTACCGATCGCCGATGCCGTTGCAACACGGCGGATTGTCGACACGTTACTCGTCTGATACGAAATATTGTCTATGTTCGCCATATCATTAACCTCAGTAAAGTTGTACTAGCGGTTCACTGTTTGCCCATACGGCACCGCAGTGCGTTCAGGCGCTTGCTCCGCAGCATCCTGCAACAGACTCAAATCGCGATCGCGCACTTCTGGCATCAGCGCAGCAGAAATCAGGCCTATCAGCGAGTAGCAGATAATCATCGCGACCATCGGCCACCAGCTTCCGGTCAGGTTGCAGAAAATCCCCGCCAGCAACGGACCGAATCCAACGGCCACCAGCCCACCCGCCTCTTTGGCAATGGCCATCCGGGTAAAGCGATTTCGCGAGCCAAACATTTCCGCCATGGTGATATTTTCCAGCGCAAACAGGCCCAGCACCGCCACGTTATGGATAACAATCAGGCTGGTCATGATGACGCCCGGCGCGTGGCTCTTGTCGACGATAAGCGCCAGCATCGGATAAGCCAGAATGATGGCCGAGATATTGAGAATGATGTACGGCAGGCGGCGGCCATATTTGTCCGAAAGCCAGCCCAGCAGCGGGATGGTGATAAAGCCAATGACTGAACTTATCATCAGGGCGTCGGTGGGAATCGCCTTATCAAACACCAGGGTTTGTACCAGATACCCCGCAAGGAACGTCTGAATCAATCCTGAGTTACCCGCCTGCCCGAAACGCAGCCCTGTCGCCAGCCAGAAGGTTTTGCTGCGGAACATCGCGCCAAGCGTGTTTTCCTCATGCTGACTCTGGTTTGCTACGGCCCCGCTCTCGCTGACTTTCTCAAACACCGGGCTCTCTTTGAGATTCAATCGCAGCCAGATAGCGAAAATCATCACCACTACGCTTGCCAGGAACGGCACGCGCCAGCCCCAGGCCACCAGCGACTCGCGATCGAGTACGAAGAACATCAATGCCCAGATGGCCGTGGCGCTGAGCGTACCGCAGTTAGTACCCATCGCCACCAGCGAGGAGATAATCCCGCGTTTACCTTTCGGCGCGTACTCAGCCAGCATGGTGCCCGCACCGGAAATTTCGGCCCCGGCTCCCAGCCCCTGAATGATGCGCAGCGTCACCAGCAGCACCGGCGCGAAAATACCAATCTGTGCGTAAGTCGGCAGCACGCCGATAAGCGTGGTGCAGATCCCCATCATGGTGATGGTGATAAACAGCACCTTTTTGCGCCCGATCCTGTCACCCATTTTGCCGAAGATAAAGGCTCCGATGATGCGGGCAATGTAGCCCGCGCCGTAGGTGCCCATCGCCAGAATCAGCGCCATCGCCGCCGACTGCTCCGGGAAAAATATTTCATGGAAAACCAGCGCAGCCCCAAGCGAATAGAGTTGAAAATCCATGAACTCCAGCGCGGTGCCTAGCCAGCCGGAGACCGCGGCGCGGGTTAAATCTTTCGTGCTTCGTACAGGTTGATGTTGCGTCATAGTGTTGTTCTCGAAAGTAAGAGGCGTACGGCTCACTCGCTCTCTGTTTTAATTATTCTGCAAAGGTCAAGAGCACCTTGCAGCAACGCTTCTGGTCTTTTTCAAACACCCCGATGGCCTCACCGACCTGTCGGTAATCCATGACGTGGGTAACCAGCTTGTCCGGGTCTATAAGCCCTTTCTCCAGCCAGTCGATAACCACCGGGAACTTGTTGGCGTTGAGGCGCGAGGAGTAGACCGTCAGCTCTTTGCCGGTGATCCCCTGCTGCGCCACCTGGGAAGGTTCTCCAGAGAAGCCCATCAGCACGATTCGCCCTGCCGGAGAAGCCAGGTTCACGGCCTCCTGCAAAATCGACGGATGACAGGCCGCGTCGATAATCAGCGTTGGCTTGATACCTTTTGCCTCAAGCTCCACCTGTAACGACCGATCTGCATTGTTGATCGCCCAGTCCGCGCCGCTTTGCTCAGCCATCGCGAGGCGCTCCGTAATACGATCGACGACAATCACCTGGCTGACCTTATAGACGCCCTTCAATGCCTGGACGGTCACCAGCCCCATCGGCCCGGCGCCATAAACCAGCGCTACGTCCTGCGGCGTCGGTTTTGCTTGCCCGGTCACGTTCGCTGCGATGGTGAATGGTTCCACCATGACCGCGTGCTTGTCCTGAATAGCGTCCGGAATCGGCCAGGCGTTCTTTGCGGGCACGACGGCGTACTCACTGAACCCACCGTCCCGATGCACGCCCAGCACCACAAGCGAAGTACAGACGTTCGGTTTGCCGACCGAACACGGGTAACAGTGGCCGCAGCTGATGACCGGGTCGACGCTGACTCGCTCGCCCAGGCGGGCGTCGCTTATCCCTTCGCCAACCGCGTCGATGACGCCAAAAAATTCGTGACCAATCACGCGTGGGTATTTCGCAAACGGGTTGTGGCCGCGGTAGATATGACTGTCGGAGCCACAAATCCCCGCCAGCTTCACTTTTACCCTCACCTCACCAGCAGCCGGAGTCGGCAGTGTGCGCTCTTCAATCACTAATTCATCAGGTTGACGAATGACTATGCTTTTCATTTTGTAGGTTTCCTGTAATCACGACGTCATTGCGTCAGTGAGCTGATGTAACGGATGCTGTCTTCCGGTTGCCTGCCCGCATCGCAGTGTCGTTTTCAAGCCATAGCGCGTCATAGCTGTAGCCTGTTAAATCTTCAACGACCTGACGGGTCTCGTCGCTGACGTCGCTCTTCAGCCCGCGAGCCTTCAGCCGCTCCACTTCGTCGACGAAAATCTTGTGTGTGCGCTTGTTAAGATGGAATGTGCATGCCTGCCACAGAGCTATGATCAATAGCCCTCCCGTACCGATGAACAGCATTGCAGCAATGGTGGAGATCGCTTCCTGAGGCTGGACCAGACTGCCTTTCACAAACCCGCCGCTTTGCAGCATCACGCCAACGACAAACGTCGCGATGGCTACCGTCGTCTTACGTGAGAAGGTCATGACTGCGGCAAACAATCCCTCACGACGCTGCCGGGTGATCATCTCGTCAATATCGGGAATAAACGGGAAGACGTTCCAGGGGGTAAACTCAAGAACGCAACGCCCAATCTGATAAACAGCGGCAAGGCAAAGGAGTACTGTCACTTTGTTATCAGGCGGGAACTGATAAACCATAAAGAGACCCGCCAGACACAATAGCATCGTGGTATAGGCAAAAACGTACAGTCGGGACGGTCCGAACTTAATGATGGCGACGCCCGCCAGTAACGTCACCGGCAGCCCCACAATACTCATTGACAGCAATGTTCCCGAAAGCGATGAAGAGACATTCAGGCAGTACACACAAAAGAAGACAAAGACGGTGTTATAAACATCCTTTGCGGTAAAGGAGAACAGATAGATTGCCAGATGTTTACGAAACGCCCTCACCTTTAAGGTTGATAAATATTCCCTGAAGAGATTCCCTACGGTGGCAATTTTTTCATTCAGTGAACGTGGCGCTGTCTCCTTTTCCATTTCCGCGAGCATTTCAGGCGTCAGTTCCCGCTCCCATGTCACCTTCCAGGAGATAAATACGCAAACCATAAACAGCACGGCGAATACCACACCATTAATAAAGTATGCGTCAGGATCCTGTTCACCAAAATGACCGATCAGCAGTCCTGGAATAAAGGTTGCCAAAAACGTTCCTGACGCCGAAAGGAACATCCGGCACGTTGAAAGTTTGGTCCGCGAGTTGAAGTCCTTAGTCATTTCCGAAGGAAGCGTTTCCCATGGAATTAAAACCATGGCGGCAATCACTTCAAACGCAAGGTAAACGGCGAGGTAGAACCAGAAGTTCATTCCATTTACCCAGAGCAGTATATAGACCAGCATCAACGGCGCCCCAATCAGCAAGAAGAAGCGGCGGCGACCAAATCGTTTACCCAGCGCATTTTTATAAAAATGATCGGTAAAACTCCCCATAAACAAACTGACTATTGCATCCACGACTCTGGCAATAGCCACAATGGATGCGGCCTCCATGGGAGAGAGGCCAACAAAAGTGGTGTAGTAAAATAATAACCATGCACCGATAACGGTAAACGCACCGCCGCCCATAATATCTGTCAGACCATAACCGATGCTGACAGGTATTGTTATTTTTTTAAAGGTACGAGCCATGTTCTATCCTCTTACGAGAAGATTTTTAAAATTTGAAGTAGTTACAGGCGTTATCGTGGCAAATATTTTTAACCATTCGGGTCAGGATATTATTATTATCAGGGACCTCGCCCCGCTGAACCCACTCGCCTATTAAGTTGCACAATATTCGACGGAAATAATCATGTCGCGGATATGAAACAAGGCTGCGCGAATCCGTCAGCATTCCCACAAAGTGCATTAGTAATCCCTGGTCCGCCAGACAAGTTAACTGGTTCTCCATACCTCTTCGCGTATCGTTAAACCACCAGCCTGAACCAAACTGAATGGGGGACTTAATCCCATCTTCGGCTGACTGGAAGTTGGCGATAGTCGTCGCCACCACATCGTTGTAGCTGGCGTTAAGGTTGTAGATAATCGTTTTTGGCAGGCCTGCATGCTGGTTCATTGCGTTAAGCAACTGATTCAGATTCAAGGCCAGTCCGTTTTGATCGCTAATGGAATCGAACCCCGTGTTGATTCCGAGCTTGCTGTACATGTCACTATTATTATTCCGAAGCGCGCCGAAATGAATTTGCATCGCCCAGCGGTATTTTTTGTAATGCGCAGATAACATGACAAACATCGCACTATTTAACTGTGCATGCTCATGCCCGGTGAGTTCTTCCCCAGCGCATTTTCTTGTAAACAGACTGGCAATACATTCAGGTGTAGCGCTGCAATAAGTGATATTAACGGGGCCGTGATCGGAGATACGACAGCCGGACTGATGGAACCACTCAATTCGCTGCGCAATGGCTTTATCAAAATCAGCAAATGACGCTATCTTTACATGGGTTAACGCAGCCAGTTTATCCACAAAGGCAGAAAATACTGCCGATGATTCTTCAAAAATGTCGTCTGGTCGAAATGTCGGTAATACTTTTGTGCTAAAGGAATTATCTTTTTGAAGCAGACGATGATATTCCAGTGAGTCCAGGGGCGCATCTGTTGTACAAATCACTTCTACATTCGAGCGCGTAATTAAACTCCGTGGTCTGAATGCCTCCGTTTTTAACAGTCGATTGCAATGTTCCATCACCTCACGCCAGTTACTGCTATCCAGAAGAAGATGACAGGAAAAATATTTACTCAGTTCCAGATGGGTCCAGTGATAAAGCGGATTGCCAAACGCCGATTCAACGGTTTCAGCCCATGCTTTAAATTTCTCTTCTGAGGTAGCATCACCTGTAATAAAACGTTCATCCACACCATTCGCCCGCATCGCGCGCCATTTATAATGGTCGCCGGAAAGCCAAAGCTGTGTAATATCTTTTATTTCTTTATTTTCATAAATTTCTTTTGCGTCAAGATGGCAATGATAGTCGACGATCGGCAATTGCGAAGCTACTTCTTTATAAAGCCGAACACCGACTTCATTGTTGATCATAAACCGATCGTTAATGAAGTCCATGTTTGTTTCCCTTATGAATGAATGTGCTTAATTCCTTACCAGTTCCATAAAGTCCCGTCTTCAAGTCTCGCTACCGGAAGATAAGCCGGATCGTAGGGATATTTCGCAGCCAGCTTTTCATCGAACTCAATGCCAAGACCCGGCTTGTTGCCTGGATGCATATAGCCGTTGTCAAACGTCCAGCTGTGCGGGAAGACTTCCAGCATCTGTTCGGAATAGCCCATATATTCCTGCACGCCGAAGTTAGGCACCCACAGGTCAAAGTGCAGCGCAGCAGCCATGCACACAGGTGAAAGGTCTGACGGGCCATGCGAACCCGTGCGGACCTGGTAAAGCGAGGCAAAATCTGCAATGCGGCGCATACCGGTGATCCCACCCGCGTGCGTTATCGTGGTGCGGATATAGTCGATAAGCTGCTCTTCTATCAGCTGCTTGCAGTCCCAGATGCTGTTAAATACTTCACCCACCGCAATCGGCGTGACGGTGTGCTGACGAATCAGGCGGAAACACTCCTGATTTTCCGCAGGGGTCGGATCTTCCATCCAGAACAGACGGTAGTCTTCGATGCTTTTACCAAAACGCGCAGCCTCAATCGGCGTCAGGCGGTGGTGCATGTCATGCAGGAGGTGTTCGTTGAAGCCGAATTTTTCGCGCACGGCGTCAAACAGCTTTGGCGTGAAGTCGAGGTATTTTTCCGTCGACCACAGCTGCTCTTCCGGCCACTGGCCTTTGGTCGCCGGTTCATACGCCAGCCCTTTTCCTTTCGCCATGCCGTAGGTGGTTTTCATGCCCGGCACGCCACATTGCACACGAATGGCTTTAAAGCCCATCTCTTTGTGCCGCGCGTAATCTTCCAGCACGTCGTCAATGGTGTGCCCGGTGGTGTGACAGTAAACCATAACGCCTTCGCGTGACGCGCCACCGAGCAGCTGATACAGCGGCATGTTGGCGGCTTTGGCCTTGATGTCCCACAGTGCCATATCAACGGCAGAAATGGCCGACATGGTGACCGGCCCGCGGCGCCAGTAAGCTCCTTTATAAAAGAACTGCCAGATATCCTCGATTCGGTGAGCATCCCGCCCTATCAACTGCGGGCAAAGATGATCTTTCAGGTAGGATGCTACGGACAGCTCGCGTCCGTTTAACGTGGCATCACCAAGACCGGTGATGCCTTCGTCGGTGGTGATTTTCAGCGTAACGAAATTACGCCCTGGGCTGGTGACAAATACCTCTGCGGCTACAATCTTCATTTTTGATCCTTAGGTCTCATCGTCTATGGGCGAAACTTAGCGCCTTTGATAACTACCATACAAGTATATTGATCAAAAAGAGTTCAGCAGATCACAAAAAAGAAACCAGCGAGGGAGTGAGAAACCCGGCAGCAGATCTGCACCGGGCCAGAGAGGGGTTATTCGATGCGGTCTTTAACGATGAAGAAATAGCAAAGCGCACCGGTAAAGGTCACACAGGCGGCAATCACCAGTGCGAGGTTAAAGGAGTGCGTGGTGTCGACCACCCAACCGGTGACAATGGGCGCGAAGGAAGCAAAAACAAAGCTGCCAAAGTTCTGGATAGCCGCAACGGACGCCACTTTGGTTTCTGCGACCATCACCTGCACCAGTCCCCAGGCGGACGTTCCGGCAAAATGCACGCAGAACAGCGCCATCGAAATAAAGGCCACGGCCTGGGCAGGAGAAGACGACTGTACCACCAGCAGCGTGCCCAGCGCCGAGAGGATGAGACCCAACACGATGGCCGTTTTACGCGTTTTCGCAAGGTCATAGCCGCGTCGCGCCAACGCATCCACCACCAGGCCATTAGTCCACATGCCTACCGCCGCGGCCAAAAACGGTATCGCAGCAACCCAGCCTGTTTTCGCCAGGCTGAGGCCCTGCTCCGCCTGCAGGTATCCTGGGAGCCAGGCAATGTACAGCCAGCCGGTATAGTTCACGCCAGAAAAGCCGAGGATCATGCCCCAGGTGGTCCGGCGTTTAAATAACGCCAGCCATTCGCTGAACGCCAGCTTTGGCTTCGCCACTACGGGCGCGGAGAGGTACTCACGTTCGTCCTCGTTCAGGGTGAACTGCGCGCGGTTGCGATACCAGGCATACCAGCAGATTCCGACCAGAATCCCCGCCAGGCCAATCACCACAAACATCGTTCGCCAGCCCCAGGCCAGCTGCATCACCACCAGCGCTGGCGGGGCGATGGCCTGCCCAATCACCGTTGAAGAATTAAAGATACCCAGCGCCGTGCCGCGTTCTTTTTGTACGTACCAGTCACTGATCGACTTTACCCCCGCGGGCATAAACGGTGCTTCGCCGATGCCAAGACCAATACGCAGTAAAATGAAGTGGCTGAAGGAGTTAACTACGCCGGTCAGCGCCTGCATGGCGGACCAGAAAATCAGCCCGGCTCCGAGTACCACGCGTGGCCCGAAGCGGTCGAGCAGGATCCCCGCAGGCAACTGCGAAAAACCGTATGAGAGTGAGAAGGCTGAAAGCAGCACACCAAATTCCGTCGCCGAAAGGCCCAACTCGCCGCGGATGGCCTCCCCGGCAACGCTTAGCGATGAGCGGTCGAGAAAATTCACAATCCCGGCAATAAACAGCAGTGCCAGGGTCACCGTCTGAATCGTTTTTATTCGGGCAGGCTTTGCAGGCCCCGCCTCTGCCACCACATCAATTGCCATACGCGCTCTCCTGTCAGTCTTGAGTGCGCACCGTTCAGGATGCGCAAAGTAGCGGAACAAATCCGGCTACTACCATACAAGAACAACAGGTAAGAAAATGCAGAACGATCACAATTATGAAACATTCAGGAAACCCTCACCGTCCCACAGTGAGGGAAACAGGGTCAGGCTCGACCCCAGCCCGCCACGATAATTAACATACCGCACAGGGCAGTCGCCGCCCCGGCCCAATCGTAGACGCTCAGACGCACGCCATCAACATAGCGCAACCACAGCAGCGCAGTGCAGACATAAACGCCGCCGTACGCGGCATAGACCCGACCACTCGCCGCCGGATGCAGGCTCAAAAGCCAGACAAACAGCGCCAGCGAAACGCCCGCGGGTAGCAGCAGCCACACTGTTGCCCCGCGTTTTAGCCACAGCCATGGCAGGTAGCAGCCAATGATTTCGCATAGCGCGGTGGCAAAGAAGAGCAGACTCGTTTTCAGCATGAAGGATTATTTCCATCCACAGTCGGCAAAGTTCTTAAGGATAAATTAATCTTTATAAAGGGAGAATCGCTTTTCTCTCTGAAAGTCCCGAGGCCATTGAGGTGCAGTAAGATGAGTATCGACAGAATGGCGAAGATGGTGCTCCGCCGCCAGGGCATTGGCGTAAAGGATAAAGTCGTGCGGTTTCGCGGGAGTACGATTGTGTTTCGCTACAACCTGGACGGCTACGACATTTTCATCAACGGGCAGAAAATCAGCTTCGTTAAAACCAAAGACGTAAACGAGGCCGTGCGAATCTATAAATCCACGCTTAGCAGTCCTTGCTGACCCTCCCAGCGTCAGCTCGCCAGGCGGCTATTCCCTGCTCAGGAGTTGGTGTAAACTCTGCGTGTGGGATTACCGTTTTTATCACCCTAAAGGAAACAGCAATGAAAGTGACCCTTAGCAAACGCCTGTGCCTGACGGCTATGCTGGCACTGGGTGCCATCGTGTATACCGCGACTGCATCTGCGGACACCAGCAAACTCATCATTGAGTCCGGTGACAGCGCGCAGAGTAAGCAGAATGCGGCGATGGACAAGGAGCAGTGGAACGATACCCGTTCCCTTCGTCAGAAGGTGAACACCCGCGTTGAGAAAGAGTGGGATAAAACCGACGTGGCCTTTGATACCCGCGACAAGTGCGAGAAGAGCGCAAACCTGAACGCGTACTGGGAACCGAATACCCTGCGCTGCCTCGACCGCACCACCGGTCGTCCGCTAGTGCCGTAATTCCTCAAGGGCGCCCATCGGCGCCCTTCTTCTGTCGACTTAAAAAGGACATCACATGGCCGATGCTTATACCGTTAGGCTGCGCCCGCTGGAACGCGAAGATCTGCGCTTTGTACATCAGCTGGATAACAACGCCAGCGTTATGCGCTACTGGTTCGAGGAACCCTACGAGGCGTTTGTTGAGCTTTCTGACCTCTACGATAAACACATTCACGATCAGAGCGAACGACGATTTGTTATCGAGTGCAACGGCGAGAAAGCGGGTCTGGTGGAATTAGTGGAAATTAACCACGTTCACCGCCGCGCCGAGTTCCAGATCATCATTTCCCCGGACTTTCAGGGTAAAGGGCTCGCCACAAAAGCCGCGCAGCTGGCGATGGATTACGGCTTCACCGTGCTCAATCTCTACAAACTCTACCTGATTGTGGATAAAGAGAACGAAAAAGCGATCCATATCTATCGCAAGCTCGGTTTCCAGGTGGAAGGCGAACTCATCCATGAGTTTTTCATTAACGGGGAATACCGCAACACCATTCGTATGTGCCTGTTCCAGCATCAGTATCTGCCCAAACACAAGGGCCACACGCTGCTGAAACCCACGGCTCAATAATATTCAATGGTGTTTTTGATGGTGTAATGCCGGGTAACAGGCGGCTTTGCACTGTCATCCACTATCTCTAAATCACAGCTCAGCGGGTTGTTGTGCCTGTCGTAGTCGCAGGTCTGCGCCACGTTACCGATCGTTTTGTCATTCAGCAGGCTGACCGCAGTGTAGTCCAGCTTTTTAAGCGCGTCTTTCGGCGGCGCGGCGATCACCTTCAGCGTTTCTTTGCCGCTGACGGTCGTTTTACCCAGCGGATAGCCGTCTTTGTCATAGCGATAATCCACGGTAAATTCTTTGCCGTGCGCGGCAACGATAAAGCCGTTGTCGTCCGTATCCCACGTTACGCCCGCCGTCGGCATCCCCGCAAGCTGGCATTTGCCCTGCAACAAAATGCGCTTTTCCTGAGTTGTGCCGTCGAGATAGTAGTTGGCGTCCAGCACGAGCGTCGCCCCGGTATTATTCTCCAGATCGTGCAGCTCAATGAGATCAAAGCAGCCCTCTTCAGAAAGGCGGGCGCTGACGCGCTTAGTGACTTCACCCTTTTCATTCATCAGCGTCTGCCTGAAATCTTTGACCGGCCCACGCAGGGGATCGAAATCAAACTCATTGGAAAAACTGGCCATCTCCGGCGTAAAGGCTACCGGCCCCGAGGCATTGTCGCAGGCGGTGAGCAGGCTCATCAGCGGTAGCACGAACAGCAGTTTCTTCACAGCGCGTCCTTCACGTTAGAATTTTCTCAATCATATTAGCAAATACAGCACTTTACACTAAGGGTGCTATGCTTTTATCTCACTCAGCGATAAGGAGATGCGTATGAAAACGACTCACTGTCTGGTTGCCCTGCTGCTGGCCGTGTCTGCGCCCGCCTTCGCCGCGGCCCCCGAGTCCTGCGAGCGCGTAAAGGAAGACATTCAGCAGAAAATTGTGAATAACGGCGTGCCGGAGAACGGCTTTACGCTGGACATTGTGCCCAACGATCAGGCCGATCGTCAGGATGCTCAGGTCGTCGGCCACTGCGCCAACGATACCTTTAAAATTCTCTATACCCGCAGCGGCAACGATCAGCAATAGCCCCCTGCAAACGAAAGATATTATCTCTGGCTTGACCAGGGATAATATCTGCATACTCCTAAGTAAGTAACATCCCTCCATCCAAAAGCCGCGATCGCGTCCGGCTAATAATGACAACGATGGAGTGAACAATGTCTGAACAAAACCAGCATGAACACCCAGGCGGGATCAGTCGCCGTTCTTTGATCAAATCCTCCGCACTCGGTTCTCTGGCGCTCGCCGCCAGCGGCATCTCTTTACCTTTTACCCTTAAAAGCGCAGCGGCAGCCGTCCAGCAAGCCACTCAGGCTGACGATAAAGTCGTCTGGGGTGCCTGTTCGGTTAACTGCGGCAGCCGGTGTGCGCTGCGTCTGCACGTGCGCGATGATGAAGTTTATTGGGTTGAAACCGATAACACCGGCGAAGACATTTACGGCGATCATCAGGTCCGTGCGTGCCTGCGCGGGCGCTCCATCCGCCGTCGCATTAATCACCCGGAACGCCTGAACTACCCGATGAAACGCGTTGGCAAACGCGGAGAGGGAAAATTTGAGCGCATCAGCTGGACGGAAGCGCTGGATATACTGGCAGACAGCCTGAAGCATGTGGTTAAAGAGTACGGCAATGAGGCCGTCTACATAAACTACACATCCGGGATCGTCGGCGGCAACATCACCCGCTCTTCTCCTTCCGCATCGCTGGTGGCACGCCTGATGAACTGCTACGGCGGCTCCCTTAATCAGTACGGAACCTACAGTACAGCGCAGATTGCCTGCGCCATGCCTTACACCTATGGCTCCAACGACGGCAACAGCACTTCGGACATTGAAAACAGCCAGCTGGTGGTGATGTTCGGTAATAACCCGGCGGAAACGCGCATGAGCGGCGGCGGCATCACGTACTATCTGGAACAGGCGCGTGAACGTTCCAATGCCCGCATGATCGTCATCGACCCGCGCTACACCGATACTGCCGCAGGCCGTGAAGACGAATGGGTGCCAATCCGGCCGGGCACGGACGCCGCGCTGGTCGCCGGTATGGCATGGGTGTTAATCAGCGAAAACCTCGTGGATCAGCCTTTCCTTGATAAATACTGCGTCGGCTACGATGAAAAAACGCTGCCGGAAGGCGCACCCGCTAACGGCCATTACAAAGCCTGGATTCTGGGCCAGAGTGATGATGCAACAGCCAAAACACCGGAATGGGCTTCACGCATCACCGGTATTCCGGCGGATAAAATTATCAAGCTGGCGCGTGAAATCGGTACCGCTAAGCCGGCCTATATCTGCCAGGGCTGGGGCCCACAGCGCCAGGCCAACGGCGAACTCACTGCCCGCGCCATCGCAATGCTACCCATCCTGACCGGTAACGTCGGTATTAGCGGCGGCAACAGCGGCGCACGTGAATCCACCTACACCATCACCATCGAGCGCATGCCGGTGCTGACAAACCCGGTAAAAACCGCCATCTCCTGCTTTACCTGGACCGATGCCATCGAGCGCGGAGCCGAAATGACCGCAACCCGTGACGGCGTGCGCGGCAAAGACAAGCTGGACGTACCAATTAAGTTCATCTGGAACTACGCGGGTAACACCATCATCAACCAGCACTCGCAGATCAACCGCACTCATGACATCCTCCAGGATGACAAAAAATGCGAGATGATTGTGGTCATCGAAAACTTCATGACCGCCTCAGCGAAATACGCCGATCTGCTGCTGCCGGACCTGATGACCGTCGAGCAGGAAGACATCATCCCCAACGACTACGCAGGCAATATGGGCTATCTGATTTTCATCCAGCCCGCCACCCGCGAGAAGTTCGAGCGTAAGCCGATTTACTGGATCCTGAGCGAAGTGGCTAAACGGCTTGGCGCAGACGTTCACCAGAAATTTACTGAAGGCCGCACCCAGGCCGAATGGCTGCAGTACCTGTATGCCAAAATGGTTGCCAAAGACCCGCAGCTGCCGTCTTACGAAGCGCTTAAAGCGATGGGCATCTACAAGCGCAAAGACCCCAAAGGCCATTTTGTTGCCTACCAGGACTTCCGCAAAGATCCAGAAGCAAACCCGCTGAAAACACCGTCGGGAAAAATTGAAATCTACTCTGAACGGCTGGCGAAAATTGCTGAAAGCTGGGATCTGGAAAAAGATGACACCATCAGCCCGCTGCCGGTTTATGCCTCCACCTTCGACGGCTGGGATGCCCCCGAGCGCCGCGAATATCCGCTCCAGCTGTTTGGCTTCCACTACAAAGCCCGGACCCACTCCAGCTACGGCAACGTCGATGTGCTGCAGGCCGCCTGCCGTCAGGAAGTGTGGCTGAATCCACTGGACGCGGCCAAACGCGGCATCCGCAATGGTGATAAGGTGCGCGTGTTTAACGATCGTGGCGAACTGCGCATTGAGGCGAAAGTCACACCGCGTATCATGCCGGGCGTCAGCGCGATGGGCCAGGGCGCGTGGCACGACGCCAGCATGAGCGGCGATCGTGTCGATCATGGTGCCTGCATTAACACCCTGACAACGCATCGACCCTCGCCGCTGGCGAAAGGTAACCCTCAGCACACCAACCTCGTGCAGATTGAGAAGGTGTAGAACCTTCAGTCTCGCCCGGCGGCACGTTGTTTGCCGGGCCTACATATTCCTGTAGGCCCGGTAAGCAGAGCGCCACCGGGCAATGCTCCCCGCGCTGTCTGTTGGTTATAATTACTCACATTGAAAACCCGGCGGAAGGTATCCCGCCGACATCAGGAAAATCGTTATGTCTCAACCGAAATTCGTTAAAGCCATTGCCGTTACGGGCCGCGTGCTCGGCGGTCTGTTTTATTACGACCCACAAAGTGAAAACATGCGCCCGCTGGTCAGCGCCTTTCGCGACGGCAGCTGGGCGCAGGAGTGGCCAGAATCCATCCCCTTCAATGCAGCGCTGATCAACGCCTTTCAGGCTGAATCCCCGGAGCCGCTAAGCGACGCTTTTCAGCGTCTTTTCATCGGCCCTTACGCATTGCCCTCACCGCCATGGGGCTCCGTCTGGCTGGATCGGGAAAATGTGCTGTTTGGTGACTCTACTCTCGCTCTGCGTCAGTGGATGCGCGAAAACGGGGTTGCTTTTGAAGCCCAGCAGAACGAACCGGAAGATCACTTTGGCACGCTGCTGATGCTGGCCGCATGGCTGAAAGAAAACCAGCGCGAGGAGGCGTGGCAACAGCTCCTGAGCTGGCACCTTCTGCCATGGTCAGGCCGATTTCTTGAGGAGTTTGTGGCCCAGGCAGGTCATCCGTTTTACGAAGCACTCGGCAAGCTGACGCAGCAGACTCTGGCTTTCTGGCAAACGCAGCTGCTGGTGCCGGTGGCCGACAAAAAGCTTTACCGCTAATGCCCTTACGCCCGCCGCATGCGGGCGACTTAACTTAAATTTCAGCCACCTGCCCGCCCTAAATTGTGACAATGTCACTTTTCCTTTTCCGTTTTAAGACTTTTCTGTTCATTGACCCTTCAGCCGTTATGCTCTAAGGCGTAACACCTCATTTACAATCAGCGCCCTGCTCGCTTATTTCGGCCTCTTTCTGGAATCCTTCCCAATCGCTTGCTATAGGTCTGAAACCCTGCCGGAACATGGCATTACAACACTTATAAGCATGCACAGGGAGACACATCTGCAATGCAAAGCTCATTACTGACCCGCGCGCTGCTGTTTATCGGCGCAATTATCGTGGTCCTGGCGTTACTCACGTGGGGAATTGGCCTGGAGACGATCCGCGAACGTAAAGTAGATTTGCTCTATCTCGGCCAACAGCACCTGATCCTCGTCTTTTCCTCGATGTTTTTCGCACTGTTAGTCGGTATTCCCAGCGGAATTTTGCTCAGCCGTCCTGCTGCCAGGGGCATAGCGGAATACGTGATGCAGATTTTCAATATCGGTAACACCCTGCCTCCTTTGGCGGTGCTGGCGCTGGCAATGGTGGTGGTTGGCATCGGCGATAAACCCGCCATCGTGGCGCTGTTCCTTGCTTCACTTCTGCCCATTGTGCGCAATACCTACGCCGGGCTGCGTTCAGTGCCAGGATCGCTGCTGGAAGCCGCCAACGGTATCGGCATGACCAAGTGGCAGCGGCTGATGCAGGTCGAGCTGCCTAATGCCTGGCCCGTGATGCTGTCGGGCATTCGTATCGCTACCGCCATCAACGTCGGTACGGCACCGCTGGCGTTCCTGATTGGCGCCAGCAGCTACGGTGAGCTGATTTTCCCCGGCATTTATCTCAATGATTTCCCGACGCTGATTCTGGGTGCGGTCGCCACGGCGCTGTTTGCGCTGATCCTCGATACGCTGCTGGCAGGTCTCGGTCGTTTACTCAGCCCGCATACCGTCGAATAACAACAATAAGGAGCTAACCATGAGACGACTGACACGCCTGTTTGTCGCCGCCGCTACGGCTGCGCTGCTTGCCAGCCAGGTACACGCAGCCCCGCTGATTCTGGCAACCAAAAGTTTTACCGAGCAGCATATTTTGTCGGCCATGACCGTGCAGTACCTGCGCAAGAAAGGATTTCAGGTTCAGCCTCAGACCAACATTGCTACGGTTATTTCTCATAACGCAATGATTAACAAACAGATTGATATTACATGGGAATACACCGGCACTGCGCTAATCATCTTCAACCACATTAACAAACGCATGTCGCCGGAAGAGTCATACGAAACGGTGAAACGCCTGGAAGCGAAGCACGGCCTGGTGTGGCTGAAGCCTGCAGAGATGAACAACACCTATGCCTTCGCGATGCAGCGTAAGCGCGCCGAAGCAGAAAACATCAACACCATGTCGGAAATGGTGGCGAAGATTGAGCATATCCGTCAGACCGACCCAAAGAATAACTGGCTGCTTGGGCTCGACCTCGAGTTTGCCGGACGCAGTGACGGCATGAAACCACTCCAGCAGGCCTATCAGATGCCGCTCGACAGGCCGCAGATCCGCCAGATGGACCCGGGTCTGGTGTACAACGCCGTGCGTGACGGGTTCGTCAATGCCGGGCTGATTTACACCACCGACGGGCGGGTAAAAGGCTTCGACCTGAAGGTTCTGAAAGACGACAAAGGCTTCTTCCCGAGTTACGCCGTCACGCCGGTGGTGCGCAAAGACACGCTGGAAGCCAATCCGGGTCTGGAAGAGGCGCTGAATACGCTGTCCGGGTTGCTGAATAACGAGGTGATCACCGAGCTGAACAAGCGCGTGGATATCGATCACCAGACGCCGCAACAAGTGGCGCAGGACTTCCTGCGCAGCAAAGGCCTGGTGTAAGGAGAACCCATGGAAACGCTGCATTACATGATTGATAACTGGGGCTATCTCGCCACCCTGACCTGGCAACATCTGTGGCTGGTTCTGCTGGCTGTGGGGCTGGCGATCGTGATTGGTGTTCCGCTGGGCGTACTGATCGTGCGTCACAAATGGCTCGCCACGCCGATTCTGGGAGTGACCACGATCTTGCTGACCGTTCCCTCCATCGCCCTGTTTGGCCTGATGATTCCGTTGTTTTCGCTGATCGGTCAGGGTATTGGTGCCCTGCCCGCCATTACGGCGGTCTTCCTCTACTCGCTGCTGCCGATTGTGCGCAATACCTACACGGCGCTGGATAGCCTGCCACCGGGGCTGCGTGAAGCGGGCCGCGGCATCGGTATGACCTTCTGGCAACGCCTGCGCTGGGTGGAAATTCCGATGGCGCTGCCGGTTATCTTCGGCGGCATTCGTACCGCCGTCGTCATGAATATCGGCGTGATGGCGATTGCCGCAGTCATCGGTGCCGGTGGCCTTGGCCTGCTGCTGCTGAACGGCATCGGCGGGAGTGATATTCGTCTGTTAATTGCCGGGGCGCTGATGATTTGCCTGCTGGCCATTGTGCTCGACTGGTTGCTGCATCGCCTGCAGATTGTCCTGACACCAAAGGGGATCCGATAATGATAAAGTTAGAAAATCTGACCAAACAATTTACGCAAAAGAACGGCCAGAGCTTTAACGCCGTAGATAACGTCAATCTCAACGTGCCGGAAGGCGAAATGTGCGTTCTGCTGGGCCCGTCCGGCTGTGGTAAAACCACGACGCTAAAGATGATTAATCGTCTGATCCCGGCAAGCAGCGGGAAAATCCTGATCAACGGCCAGGACACCAGCGAAATGGACACCGTCAGCCTGCGCCGCAATATCGGCTACGTCATCCAGCAGATTGGCCTGTTCCCGAACATGACCATCGAAGAGAATATCACCGTCGTGCCGCGCATGCTGGGCTGGGAGAAAGCCCGCTACAAGGCTCGCGCCGAGGAGCTGATGGATATGGTGGCGATGGATCCAAAGAAATTCCTCAGCCGCTACCCGAAAGAGATGTCCGGCGGACAACAGCAGCGTATCGGCGTGATTCGCGCGCTGGCGGCCGATCCTCCGGTGCTGCTGATGGATGAACCGTTCGGTGCGGTCGACCCCATCAACCGCGAGGTTATTCAGAACCAGTTCCTTGAGATGCAGCGCCAGCTGAAGAAAACCGTCATGCTGGTGAGCCATGATATCGATGAAGCGCTGAAGCTTGGCGATCGCATCGCCGTGTTCCGCCAGGGCCGCATTGTGCAGTGCGCCAGCCCCGATGAGCTACTGGCGAAACCGGCGAACGAGTTTGTCGGCTCATTTGTTGGTCAGGACAGGACGCTGAAGCGCCTGCTTCTGGTTTCTGCGGGTGACGTCACCGATCGGCAGCCAACCATTACGGTCAAGCGCGATACCGCCCTGCCGGAAGCCTTTGCGACGATGGACGATAACGATATTCGCGCTATTACCGTGGTCGATAACGGAGGTAAACCGTTAGGCTTCGTCAAGCGCCGCGAAGCGCGCAATGCATCAGGCAGCTGTGCGGATCTCCTGCACCCGTTCCGCGCCACGGGCAAAGCGGACGACAACCTGCGCGTGGTGCTCTCGAAGCTGTATGAAAGCAACACCAGCTGGATGCCGATTGTCGATGAGGAAGGACGCTACAACGGCGAGATTTCCCAGGATTATATCGCCGACTATTTAAGCTCCGGCAGGACACGACGGGCGCTGAATATAGGCTCGGAGGAATAGAGTATTGCCCGACGGAGATAAAAGTAAAAAGCCACCTTCTGAGAAGGTGGCTGGTGCTGGTCGCTCCTCTCCCGCTTTCTGGCGTACCCGCCGGGACCATAAGGTGCTTATTCCTAAAAAATAGCCAATTGTTTGATTTTTAATCAGCTCAGTAACAAAATCCGCGTACATATGACCTTCAGATATAACAGGGAAAATGCAAATGGATACAGCGTTACTTGAGATGGCAGGCCCAGGCAGAAGAAACAAAGCCTGGGCAGAAAGCATGGTTAACCTTGAGGCCAGAAAGCTGGTGAGTACAGCGAATACGCTGTCTGCCTTCCACCTTAAGGACAGCCTGATACGAATAAATTTTGTCCGGGATATACAGGCCGTTGTTGAACAGCAGTTTGCCATCGCCAGACGGGCAAAATCAGACGAAGAATGTATGGTATGCGTCAAAAATCTGAGGGCAGAAACCGAAAACCTTGAAGAGCAGGGAAGGATGCTGCGGATGAAAGCAGCTAAACTGTACGCCAAAGTGGAGTTCGTTCGGGAAAATAACAAGATTGTCGGGTATATGATCAGCGCCGTTAAAGTTGTGGCATCTGGATTAACAGCCATTGCCGGCGGTGTAATGCTCGCAACCATGCAACCTATAGGAATGCTGGCAGGTGCAATACTTATTGTTGATGGGGTTAATGGTATATCAAAAGAAATCAACTCGTTGTTAAATGGTGATAGATCCAATACAGAAGGATATTTTGCGGATAAAAGCATGGAGTTAGCCAGGTTTATGGGATTCAAAAACGAGTCAGGGCTTGCTGTATATAATGCCATTTCATTAGCATCCAGCATTTATAGTATTGCTGGATTATCCAGAAGACCAGAAGCCTGGCGACTTTTCCGTTACTTGCCAGCCGACTTTTACAGAAAAGTAAACACTATGAGCACCCCAAAACTGACTATGAAGATAGTCGGTTACGGTGTGAAGGCCAAAGTGATATTTGACCTTATCAACACCGATAAGAACTAAATTTATTTTCCCCTACAAAACCGCCAGCATTTAAATGAGATGACTGGTGGTTGAAGGAATACAATAAGTACAGATACAATAGCAAAAGATAGTCCAAAAGAGATGATCTCATTCATAGAGTCAAACAATAGAACATAAATAAAAAAAACAAAAAGAAACATAATCATAAAAAATATCCTTTTAAATCTTTTCGCTAAATCCCTGATAACGTCCTCAATCGTTCCCCCGAAGTTATCAATATTGTTCTGAAGCTTCTGTAACTCCTTCGCAGTAAACCCTGAAGCCAGAAGACGTTCTTTGCTAAAATCTATTGTCATTACATCAACATCCTTATCTGTATAATTTAACCTGTCTAATAATCACAAAATCAGCCCGAATTTGCCATAACATCTGCTACCAGCACTGCCCTCGTATTTCATGGTGCTCACCCAGAATACATTCAAGTTTGCACAGCCGGGCAGCACTATCAGAATACAAAATCCAGACGTGCATTGTTGAAACGCTGATAAACCTTCTCGTCAGGGGCCGGAGGTATTTTTGCCTGACGGACTGCCTTCAGAATAGCTTCACAGAAGGCGGGATCGCCCTCTACAGCCCGGGCATTTTTCACGGTGCCATACCGATCCAGCGCTATCTGAACTGAGCAAGCTTTGCCTCTGAATGCATCCCCCATACGCACTTCTTTCTCAACAGCCGCTTTAAGCTGTGCCGCATATCCGTTAATGCCTTGCCGATCTTGCTTGCCCAGTGACGCCAGTAAATCGTCCACCTGCACATCAATCTGTTGATCAACCGGAACGGGCGTTGTGCTCTGCCCCGCAGACTGACACCCTGCCAAAATCAGCGTGGCTACCAGTAAAAACGTTTTCATGAGTTATCTTCCTTAATGGCGATTCCGATGGTGAAACCTGAGGGCTGATTTTCTTTCGCTTAATGACATTTATCAATCGTCATCAGCGTGTTGTGTATATTATTCAGTATCCTGTTGCTGACCTGTTGACCTCATGCGCCGTCTTCACGCTTACCCCGATATTCAGGCTATCTTTCGCCGACTGCTGATTGCGACACTTGTCGGCATGCTTGCCGCGCTCGCCGTCGCGTTGTTTCGCCATGCCATGTACACCCTGGAATGGCTGCTGCTCAGCAACGACAGCCGCAGCCTGGTCAATGCAGCAGGCAATCTGCCCTGGTGGCGACGTCTGCTAACGCCCGCACTCGGCGGGCTGGCGGCAGGTTTGTTACTGTGGGGCTGGCAGCGCTACACGCGTCAGCGTCCTCACGCCCCGACCGACTACATGGAAGCGCTGGAAACGGAGGACGGCAAATTCGACTTCGGCGCAAGCCTGGTAAAATCGCTGGCATCGTTACTGGTGGTTGTCAGCGGCAGCGCCATTGGCCGTGAAGGGGCAATGATCCTGCTCGCCACCCTCGCCGCCTCTTTCTTTGCCCAGCGCTTCACGCCGAAAACGGAATGGAAGCTGTGGATTGCCTGCGGTGCCGCAGCCGGGATGGCCAGCGCCTATCATGCACCGCTGGCAGGAAGCCTGTTCATCGCCGAAATCTTATTCGGCACCCTGATGCTGGCATCGCTTGGGCCGGTGGTTGTTTCTGCGGTGATCGCCCTGCTGGTGACGAATCTGCTCAGCGGCGGTCCGGCGCTGCTGTACAACGTTCATGTGGATGCGCCGCACAGCGCGGGCACCTACGCAATGATGCTGGCAACAGGCCTTATCGCAGGCCTGTGCGGGCCGCTGTTCGTCTGGCTGATGGGCGCAACGCACAATCTGTTTTTACACCTGAAGCTTTCTCCCCCGTTGCAGCTTGCACTCGGCGGCACCGTTGTCGGTTTGCTGTCGTTGCTGACGCCAGCGGTATGGGGCAACGGCTACAGCGTGGTGCAAAGTTACCTGCTCGCACCACCGCTGTTTGCGGTGATTGGCGGCGTGTTTATCTGCAAACTGCTGGCCGTACTCGCCAGCAGCGGATCGGGTGCACCGGGCGGTGTCTTCACGCCGACGCTGTTTGTCGGTATGGCAATCGGCATGCTGTTTGCGAGGATGTGGGGGCTATGGTTGCCGGACGGCAATGAAATGGCGGTTCTGATGGGATTGACGGGGATGGCCACGCTGCTGGCGGCGACCACCCACGCGCCGATAATGTCGACGCTGATGATCTGTGAAATGACCGGGCAATATGCGCTACTGCCCGGTTTACTGATTTCGCGTGTAGTAGCGTCGGTGCTGTCACGAACCCTACGCGCTGACTCCATCTACCGTCAGCACGTCGCCGAACATGGTTAAATCAATATACTGGCTCAGTTCGCGCTGTTCCGCTCGCGGCAGATAAGGCAGCTCGCCCACCAGCGGCGCGGGCAGTTTTTTACTCAGCACATCAATGATCCCGGCGTAGTGCGCAAGGCCCGGGTTGATGCGGTTCGCCACCCAGCCAATCAGCGGCAGATCGTCATTGGCAATCGCCTGAGCCGTCAGCAACGCATGGTTAATGCAGCCTTCCTGGATACCAACTACCAGTAATACCGGTAGCTGCTCCTGAACGACCCAGTCAGAGAGCGGACGCAGATCGTTCATCAGGCTGCGCCAGCCGCCAGTGCCTTCAATCACCACGTGATCGACGCGCTGGCTCAGTGCGGCGAGCCCTTCCGACAGCAGCGAATAGTTAATCGGGCAGCTGTGCGCCACGCTGCTTTCATCTTCGCTCAGCGCGACAGGATTGATGGCGCTATAGGGTAAATCGGGGGTGGAAACGCTTTGCAGCACCAGCGCATCTTTGTTGCGCAACCCTTCCGGCGTTTCCTTGCTGCCTTTGGCGACAGGCTTGTAGCCCGCAACGCTGCCGCCGCTCGCGGCCAGCGCCTGCAACAGTGCGCGAGACACGACCGTCTTGCCCACAGAGGTATCCGTACCCGTAATAAAGAAACGCTTAAGCATGTTCACTCCACAGCTTTGACGGTGAATATATAAATCAGGGTGATAATTCAGAGCGGGGAGAGTGTACGTGATCGACCTAAAAGCCAGCTTGAGTTAGCGCAATTTTTAGCTTAACAATGAAAATTTGCTACCCCTGTAACAGTCTGATTAGCAGAGAGCCGTTATAGAGCGCGTCTTTCACCAGCGCCGCGCCGGTCATCGTGCCACGGTTGCGGAACTGGGTGCTTTCGACGCTAATATGCTTGCTGTAGGCAGGCAGAGACTGCTGACGGATGCAGGCGCTGATGGCGGGAAAGAGAATGTCTGAGGCCTGGTTGAACGGCGAACCGATAAGAATTTTTTGCGGATTAAATAAATTCACCATAATCGCCAGAATGCGCCCGACGTGGGTGCCCACGCCGCTGATGATATCTTTGGCCAGCAGATCGCCCTGCTGCGCCGCCTGGCACAGCCACTCCACCGTCAAAGGCTGCTGGTGCAGCATCGAGCTCATCGACTGTTTCATGCGGACCTGAGTGAGTTCCAGCACGCTCTCAACGCTTGCGATAGTTTCCAGACAACCGTGGTTGCCGCAGTAGCAACGCTTGCCGTAAGGGTCAACCTGAGTGTGACCTATCTCGACCAGACTGCTGCTGCCCGCATGCAATAAACGCCCGTCGGTGATCACGCCCGCCCCTACGTTGTGATCGATAACCACCTGAATCACGTCTCTCGCACCGCGTGACGCACCAAACAGCGCCTCTGCCATGGTCCATGCGCTGATATCGTGTTGCAGATAGACCGGCACGCCGGTGCGGGATTCAAGCGCTTCACCGAGCGCTACGTCCTTAACGTCATCGTAAAACGGCATGCGGTGGATAATGCCGTTTTCAGTATCAATAATGCCAGGGAGCGTTATCGCAATAGACGTTAATCGCTCCAGTTTTTGCTGATGGCGAATAAAGAAGCAGTCGATGTGCTCAATGACCCGGTCGAGAAACGATTTATCATCAACCAAAGGCAGGGTTTGTTCTTCTTCCACAACGAGTTTGCTGCTGAGATCGCGCAGCGCCAGATTGATTTCCCCCCGGCTGATGCGCAGCGACAGATAGTGCCAGGCCTCGGTTTCCACCATCAGCCCTACCGCCGGGCGGCCACGACTGCCGGGCTCCTGGATTTCAGTTTCCTGCACCAGATGGGCTTCAAGCATTTCGCGAACGATTTTGGTGATGCTGGCAGGAGCAAGCTGGGCGAGGCGAGAAAGGTCAATGCGGGACACCGGGCCGAGCTGATCAATTAGGCGATACACGGCGCCTGCGTTGGTCTGCTTAATCTGATCGATATGCCCTGGCTGACTTTCTGCTACCACCGCAGACTCCCTTATTTTCGCGCTTCGAAATAAACTTTTGCTATGTTGAATCACTTCGACGCAACACGTCAAATTTTTACTTAGGCTTGTGATTTACCGCACATTTTTTCGTGCCTTTTCGGCAAAAAAGTCGACGCTGGCCGCCGCCAGAAGCTGCTCACGAAAACGCTGTGCCGCCTGCGTTTGTTCATGATGGCGGGACCACACCAGCCACATTTCTGACACAGCCTCTTCGTCCGCGATCGGCAGCCAGCGCATTTCATTCAGCTGCACTTTTTTGAAGGAAGCCGGAAGAATGGACACGCCCAGCCCGGCGGAAACCAGCCCGATGATGGTCATGGCCTCACCCACTTCCTGAGTGATGATCGGCGCGCCATAAGGCCGCAGCAGGCCAAGGATATCGTCGTAAAGCCCGGTGCCCACGCGAGGATCGAAAAACACCAGCGGCTCCTGCACCAGTTCGGCCAGCGTTACCGCATCGCACTGCGCCAGGCGGTGATCGCGCGGCACCATGGCCAGCAGCGGCTCACGCAGAATAACCTGCCAGTCCAGCGTGTCCGGCAGCTGGGTTTTACGCATCAGGCCAAGATCGAGCGCGCCCTCATTCAGCGGAGCAATTTGCTCCCGGGTATTGCTTTCACGCGTCTGAAGATGAACGTCCGGATACTGTCGCCGAAAGCGTGACAGCGTATCGGATACCGCCTGAATAAATGGCGCTGAGGAGGTAAAACCAATTCGCAATTCTCCCGTTTCCCCGTGGTGCAAACGGGCCGCTCGGGCAGCAGCTTCCTCTACCTGCATCAGAATTTGCCTGGCATCATTAAGAAATTGCTTCCCGGCGGCGGTCATACTGACGCTGCGGTTCGTTCGGGCGAACAGCCGGGCGCCAATCTGCTGCTCAAGGATTTGAATCTGCTGACTTAACGGCGGCTGGGAGATGTTCAACCGGGCGGCAGCGCGCCCAAAGTGCAGCTCTTCAGCCACCGCCACAAAGTAGCGTAAATGTCGTAGCTCAATATTCATATTTTAGATGTATCATTTGAGATTATTAATATATTAGACAGAATATTTACATTTTCCTACTCTGTTATTCATCGCATCATCATCGCCCGGTGGCGCTGCGATTACCGGGCCTCCCCGTCTCATCCAGGCCCGCCACCTGGCAAAAAACGCATCAATACAAGGATCTTCCGTGAGCCGTACTACCACCGTTGACACCGCCCCGGCCCGTGACGTCAGCGATATTCGTCTTCCTGCGCCGGGCCAGTTTATTCAGCGCGGTACGCCGCAGTTTATCCGCGTCACCCTCGCGCTCTTCTCTGCCGGACTCGCCACCTTCGCCCTGCTTTACTGCGTGCAGCCTATCCTGCCGGTGCTTTCGCATGAGTTCGGTGTTTCGCCCGCCAGCTCAAGTATTTCACTGTCGATATCGACCGCGCTGCTGGCGGTCGGGCTACTGTTTACCGGACCGCTTTCCGATGCCATCGGCCGCAAGCCGGTGATGGTTACCGCACTGCTGCTTGCTTCCTGCTGCACTCTGCTGTCAACAATGATGACCAGCTGGCACGGCATTCTGATCATGCGCGCGCTGATTGGCCTCTCCCTGAGCGGCGTCGCAGCCGTCGGCATGACCTATCTCAGCGAGGAGATTCATCCGAGCTTTGTCGCCTTTTCGATGGGGTTATACATCAGCGGCAACTCGATTGGTGGGATGAGCGGTCGTCTGCTGACCGGGGTGATGACCGACTTCTTTGGCTGGCGCGTGGCCATTGCCATGATTGGCTGCTTCGCGCTCGCCGCAGCCCTGATGTTCTGGCGTATTCTGCCGGACTCCCGCCACTTCAAGGCCGCCTCGCTGCGCCCGAAATCGCTGTTCATCAATTTCCGCATTCACTGGCGTGACAAAGGGCTGCCTCTGCTGTTCGCCGAAGGATTTCTGCTGATGGGTGCGTTCGTGACGCTGTTCAATTATATCGGTTATCGCCTGATGATGTCGCCGTGGTCACTGAGCCAGGCGGTGGTAGGCCTGCTGTCCGTTGCCTATCTCACCGGGACATGGAGTTCGCCGAAGGCAGGTGCCATGACCCAGCACTATGGCCGCGGTCCGGTGATGGTTGGCTTTACCGCCGTGATGCTTTGCGGTTTGCTGCTGACCCTGTTCACATCGTTGTGGCTGATTTTCTTCGGCATGCTGCTTTTTTCCGCAGGCTTCTTCGCCGCCCACTCCGTTGCCAGCAGCTGGATTGGCCCTCGCGCCCGTCGCGCACGCGGGCAGGCCTCATCGCTCTATCTGTTCAGTTACTATCTTGGCTCAAGTATTGCGGGGACGCTCGGCGGGGTGTTCTGGCATAGCTGGGGATGGAATGGCGTAGGCGGATTTATTGCAGCAATGCTCGTCCTGGCGCTGATTACCGGCTCTTGTCTGCACAAACGCCTGCACTAATTCGGGTTGCCCGCGCCCGGCGGGCTGCTCTACAACTGGCTGAATATGGCGGTTAAGCCGCCCATATCCTGCACTGCGCCAATCGACAGCAGCGTGATAAAGATCCAGACGAACGGATTCATAGTTTGCCGCCCCCTGTTGACCTGTGATAGTGATCATCATGATCTAAAAATCGCACTTCGCCTCATACTTTCGTCGCATTTTTCACCATTCGCGTCGTCATATTTCACTTTTTTGGATTAAGGCAAAATGGCAAATAACGCTTACCCGCAACTCACCCGTATTTTCCAGCGCTTATCGCATTTCTCACACCTGTCCGCCATCGCTGGCTGGGATATGGCCGCCATGATGCCGCCGGGCGGCAGTCAGGCTCGTGGTGAAGCACTGGCAGAGCTCGGCGTGCTTCAGCACCAGATCCTGACCGACAAAAACGTCGCCGTCCTGCTTGATGCAGCCCAACAGGAAAACCTGAGCGACGATGAACGCGCCAACCTGCGCGAAATGGCGCGCTCATACAACCAGGCGGCCCTTCTGCCGGAGAGTCTGGTGGAAGCGAAATCCCTGGCCGGGAACCGCTGCGAGCACGCCTGGCGTACTCAGCGTAAAAACAATGACTGGGCAGGCTTCGCACCAAACCTGAAAGAGGTGGTTCGCCTGAGCCGCGAGGAAGCGAAACTCCGCGCAGAAGCCAGCGGCGGTTCCCGTTACGACGCCCTGCTTGATATCTACGAACCCGGCATGACCAGTGCGCGCCTGGACGTACTGTTTGCCGATCTGAAAAGCTGGCTGCCGGACCTCCTGCAAACCGTAGTCGATAAGCAGGCCAGCCGGTCGCTTATCAACCCGCAAGGCCCGTTCGCCACGGAATCACAGCGCGATCTCGGTCTTGAGGCGATGAGCCTGCTCGGCTTTGATTTTAACGGCGGTCGGCTGGACGTCAGCACCCACCCCTTTTGCGGCGGTGTACCTGAGGATGTCCGCATCACCACGCGCTATGACGAAGACGATCTGCTCAGCGCCCTTTTCGGCGTGATCCACGAAACCGGCCATGCACGCTACGAGCAAAACCTGCCCCGCCAGTGGGCCGGACAGCCGGTGGCGCTTGCCCGTTCAACAGGCGTACATGAATCACAAAGTCTGTTCTTTGAGATGCAGATCGGGCGCAGTGCAGCCTTTCTGAAGCACATTCTGCCGCTCATCCAGCAGCGTTTCGGCAATCAACCAGCCTTTACCCTGGACAACTTTATCGCCTGGAGTCAGACCGTTGAGCGCGGATTCATTCGCGTAGATGCCGATGAAGTCAGCTACCCGTCGCACGTCATTCTGCGCTACGAAATCGAACGTGCGCTGATTGACGGTGACATTGAAGTGGATGACATCCCGGGACTGTGGAATGAGAAAATGCAGCAGTACCTGGGGCTGTCAACAGAAGGCAACTACCGAAACGGCTGCATGCAGGACATTCACTGGACCGACGGCGGCTTCGGCTACTTCCCGTCTTACACCTTAGGTGCAATGTACGCCGCGCAGCTGTTCCAGGCCGCGCGCAAAGCGCTGCCAGACCTCGACAGTCAGCTGGCCGAAGGCAACTTCAGCCCACTGTTCAGCTGGCTGCGTGAGAATATCTGGCAGCACGGCAGCCGTTTCAGTACCTCAGAGCTGATTACCCGCGCAACCGGGGAAGACCTCAACAGCCGCTATTTCCGCGAGCATTTGACGACTCGTTATTTGTAATCCTTTGCCGGGTGGCGGCTCGCGCCTTACCCGGCCTACACGTTGCCCCGGCCCTCCCTCAGGGAGAGGGAGCACACGCTAAAAAAGGCGCTTTAAAAGCGCCTTTTTGCTTTTACCTCCGTACACCTTGTACAAACGGTTACACGCCGATACCAATCACTCACTGAAAGCGTTGATCCACAAGTCTATAGTTCATTTCAACGGCCCCGCAGTGGGGTTGAACATAGAAACCAAATTCGAGGATTTCAGAATGAAAAAAGTATTAGCTCTGGTTGTTGCCGCTGCTATGGGTCTGTCTTCTGCCGCTTTCGCTGCTGACACTACTGCTACCGCTCCGGCTGCTGCACCTGCTGCTACTCACGCGGCTCCAGCGAAAACCACTCATCACAAAAAACACAAAAAAGCAGCGCCAGCGCAGAAAGCTCAGGCTGCCAAAAAGCACCACAAAAAAGCCGCTGCAAAACCAGCAGCAGAGCAGAAAGCTCAGGCCGCTAAAAAGCACCACAAAAAAGCAGCAACTAAACCCGCTGTAGCTCAGAAAGCTCAGGCTGCTAAAAAACACCACAAAAAAGCAGCAACCAAACCCGCTGTAGCTCAGAAAGCTCAGGCTGCTAAAAAACACCACAAAAAAGCAACTAAACACGAAGCTGCTAAACCAGCCGCTCAGCCAGCTGCATAAGTTCGCAACCGGTAGTACGGTCTTGTCTACTAAATCGGCGCTGTTACAGCGCCGTTTTTTTCTGGAGAGCAATGATGTTGCGCCGCTATCGCTTTGAGCTCATCCTTTTATTGCTGATCGTCTGTGCACTGGTAGCCACCCGGTTCTTCCTGTACTGAGTGTAGTGCGCTGATTTTACTCCCACTTTTCATTCATCCCGTCTATAGTAATCTCATTGGGTTTACCTTTTAATAATCATAATCGCCCTTCAGAGAGTGTTATGCGCAGATCCATAGTGGTTGTACTGGGAGCCGTTTGCCTTTTTTCTCCCCTGACCCACGCTGACGACGACAGCGACGATACAGGCATCAGTGCCAAAGATCTTAAAACCTTATTTTTCGGTCATGACGACCGCGTCAGGGTGACGAATCCAGGGCAATCTCCCTGGGATGCAATTGGGCAACTCGAAACCGCGAGCGGTAACCTGTGTACCGCCACGCTGGTTTCCCCACACCTGGCCCTCACCGCCGGACACTGTCTGCTGACGCCGCCAAAAGGCAAGTCAGACAAAGCCGTGGCGCTGCGCTTTATTTCGCAAAAAGGGGGCTGGCGTTATGAGATTCATGACATTGAAGGCCGCGTGGAGCCGTCGCTGGGGAAACGCCTGAAGCCAGATGGTGAGGGCTGGATTGTTCCCTCATCCGCCGCACCCTGGGATTTTGGGCTGATTGTATTGCGTAACCCTCCTTCCGGGATCACCCCGCTGCCGCTGTTCAACGGCGATAAAGATGCGCTCACCGCGGCATTAAAAACTGCCGACCGCCAGGTTACGCAGTCGGGTTATCCTCTCGATCATCTGGATTCCCTTTATACGCATAATAATTGTCTGGTGACGGGCTGGGCGCAAAACACCGTGCTGTCGCACCAGTGCGATACCCTGCCGGGCGACAGCGGTTCGCCGCTGATGTTGAAAACCGAAAATGGCTGGCAGCTGATTGGCGTTCAGAGCTCTGCACCCGCGGCTCAGGACAGATGGCGCGCCGACAACCGCGCGATCTCCGTCACCGGTTTTCGCGACAAGCTCGAGGCACTGGCGGGCGAGTAATCAGCACTGTCGCTGCTGGCGCAACTGCAGCAGCGACGCTATTGGCATCGGCTCGCTGAACCAGAAGCCCTGCAGCTGATCGCACCCTGCAAGCCTCAGCAGCTTCATCTGTTTTTCGTTTTCCACCCCTTCGGCAATCACCGTCATCCCTAACGCACTGGCAATGCGGATAGTGCCGCTCACTAAGGCGGCTGCCTGATCGTCATTGTCTACCAGCCCCGCCAGAGATTTATCAATTTTTATGGTGTCGAAATTGAAGCGCCGCAGATAGCCAATGCTGGAGTAGCCCGTCCCGAAATCATCGAGCGCCACGGCAGTGCCAAGCTGCTTAAGCGTGGAGATCGCCCCGCGCGCCCGTTCAGGATTTTCCAGTACATAGGTTTCAGTGACTTCAAGCTGTAACCGATACGGCGGGAAGTGGCTGGATTCAAGGACCTGAGCCACTTTGTTTTCAAACTCCGGATCGCGGAACTGCGCAGGCGAAATATTTACCGATAGCTTAAGGTCTTCCAGCGCCTGTAAATCGGCACATGCCCGGCGCAGCACAAACTGGCCGAGCGAGTAAATCAGCCCGCTGGTTTCGGCGATGGCGATAAAGGCATCGGGTTTGAGTTCACCTTTTGGCCGCCGGGGCCAGCGTACCAGCGCCTCCACGCCGGTCATTTTCTGCGAACGCGCATCAACAATCGGCTGATACCAGACCTCAAACTCATCGTTATCCAGCCCGTCACGAATGTCATTTTCGATACTGAGCTGGTATTCGCGAGCGCTGTTCAGTTCAGCGTCGTAATGCGTGATCCGCCCTTTCCCGGTCATTTTCGAGTGATACATGGCGATGTCCGCCCGGCGAAACAGCTCTGAGCTGCCGCTGCTGGCGAGCGTTCCGCTGGCTATTCCGATACTGGCGCTAATGTGAATGGTGCGTTCGCCGAGACGAATTGGGGTGTTCAGATAATCGAGCACGCTTCCGGCAAACGCAGCCGCTTTTTGCCCCGCCTCTACGCCGCTGACCGTCATGGCGAACTCATCTCCGCCAAGCCTTGCCAGCATGCCGCCCGGCGGTACCTGCGTTTGCAGAGTATGGGCGATGTGCACAATCAGCGCATCGCCCACGTCGTGGCCGTAAATGTCGTTCACATCCTTGAAGCCGTCCAGATCGATAAACACCACCGTTTTCAGTGCATCTTCACTTCGCAGGCTGGGCCGTTCCAGATGCTCAATCAGCGCCCGGCGATTAGGCAAATGGCTCAGCCAGTCGGTGAGCGAAATGTCTCGCGCCTGTTTTTCGCCACGCGCCAGCTTGTACAGCCCCAGGCTGCTCAACATGATGAACAGCAGAATCAGCCCCGCCGCCAGCGCGACAATTTTCCGGATTTCCGGCGAGGCCGCCATCGCCGCTTCCGCGCCCGGCAAACGTGGCTGCCAGTTAAGATAGCCCACGGTTTCACCGCCGGACGTTTTGAGCGGCACGCTGGACTCGCTGTACTTTTGCGGCGTGAAGTTAAGATTGGCTATCTGGAAGGTATTTCCCAGATCTTTCAGAATTTGTGGATTGAGATGGCGGGTAATCACCAGATAACGCCGGGTGGCGTCGTAGACCTGCAGGCGACTGGTCATCGGGCGGATCAGACCTATCCCGATAAACGCCACGCCTTCCCGCGTGCGGGTGATCCCGGCATAGATATTTTTCCCGCTCGCCAGGTCGGCTTTGTGTTTCATAATCAGCGCCTGCAGTCCTTCGCCGAAAAACGCCAGATTGCGCTCATTAAACGGCTGGCTGTGAAACGATCCCCACAGCACCTGGTAATTCTGGTCCAGCACGAAGGTGCCGTCGTAGAGATTATTGATTTTAAAACCCGCGCCCCAGGTATCGTACAGCCAGCGGGTATCAAGCTCCGGGGGATAAACTTTATGCACCGCGTCATCCCAGATAGCGTTATCAACGACAAGTGACAGCACGCGGTTTACGGATGTCTGAATAGCGCCATCCACCGACAGCGCCGAACGGTGCGCGTCTATCGCATTGGTTTTGCTGCTGATCAGATGCTGGGAGAGGTAGAGCAGAGAGACAACGGAGACGATGAGACCGATGCCGGCCATAAAGAGCATCACGAACAGGACTCTGGCAGTGGCGAGATTACGCCAGCGAGATGGATTAAACATTCACAACCCTCATGCACGCAACAGGCATCGGGGAAATGCACCCTATTCAGATAGCGTAATACACCTGACATTTTTCGCTGCCCGCATTTGCGGGCAGCGTCACGTCATGCAAGTTTAATCATCACCATACCGGCGATTAACAAGCCTAAACCAATCCAGCCTTTGTTGTTCAGACGCTGACCAAAGAGGATCCAGCCTGCGGCAAGCGTGGCCGCCACGCCAAAACCACCCCAGATGGCATACGCCACGGAAAGGTCGATCCCTTTCACCGCTTGCGACAGCGCGCTGAAGGCCGCCAGTACCGCCGCCAGTGACAAAATGCCATACAGCTTGCGACGAAAACCGTCTGAGAATTTAAGGAAAATATTGGCGACAATTTCCAGCACAATCGCCCCCGCCAGCCAGACCCCGTGAATCCACTCAAATTGCGGCATGATTCACCTCCGCAGGCTGCTTTTCCGCTTTGCGGGTGCCCGATTTAATCAGCACAATCCCCGCCACCAGCGTTGCCAGCCCCGCCACTTTCATCACGGTGAGCGTTTCATCAAACAGCGTCACGCTGAACAGCGTAATCAGCAATATCCCCACCCCCTCCCACAGGGCATAGGCCACGCCGAGGGCGATTTTTTTTACCGCGAAGGATAAGAATATATAGGAAAGTGCAATCATGCCGAGCATTAAAATATAACCGGCGTGACCGTTGCTGACGCTGGCCCATTTCATGGAAAGCGTACCAATAATTTCCGTGGCGATCGCCAGGGCTAATAATATCCAGTAAAACATACGACTTCTCCTGCCTGAGAATATAATCCGTTGCAGCTTGCGAAACGCGCAAACCGAATAAAAACGATTAAAATTTAGCTCAAACGAAGAAGGAAACTATAGCGCAGAGCGCCAGTGCTGCTCACCAGATTGCGTAGCAAAGGAAGGAAAAACAATAAATTGACAGGAAGTTCGGGTTTTGAACAGGATGTCCATAAAATTACAATTATCCGCGGTATTGCTTCTCGTCATTGCGGATGAAAATTGTCCTCAGTAGTTAAACACAGCGCAATTCTGGCATAGCGCCACAATAAACTCAAAGTCTTTTCAATTCTTTACTGAGGCGGTTTAGCCTTTATTCGTTTATTCTCAACCCATCCACCTTTATGATGTTGCTAAACAGATTAAGGAAGCGTGTCATGGCAAAAACGGGTATTACGCTCAATGGATTAAAAATAGCCATCATGCTGGGAATGCTGGTGATTATTCTCACCGGCATTCGTTTCGCCGCCGATATCGTGGTGCCGTTTATTCTGGCGCTGTTTATCTCAGTGGTGCTCAACCCGGTGGTGCAGTGGCTGGAGCGCCTGCGCGTACCGCGGGTACTTGCAATAAGCCTGCTGATTGGCCTGATAATCCTGGTGGCGGTGCTGCTGCTCGCCACGCTGGGCACCTCACTGAACGAACTGGCCCGTACCCTGCCGCAGTATCGTTCATCACTGGTTGTTCCGCTGCAAAATCTGGAGCCGTGGCTTCAGCGGTTTGGTATCGAAGTCTCGGTCAACGAGCTGGTGAAGTATATTGACCCGAACGCCGCCATGACGTTCGTCACCAGCCTGCTGACCCAGCTCACCAACGCTATGTCGTCTATTTTTCTGCTGCTGTTAACGGTGGTGTTTATGCTGTTCGAAGTGCCGCAACTGCCCACCAAACTGAAACAGATGATGGTGCGTCCGGTGGAAGGTATGGCGGCGATTCAGCGGGCTATCGACAGCGTCTCCCACTATCTGGTGCTGAAAACTGCCATCAGCGTGGTCACGGGCCTGGTGGCCTGGGCAATGCTCGCCGCGCTCGACGTGCGGTTTGCCTTTATCTGGGGGCTGCTGGCATTCGCACTCAACTATATTCCCAATATCGGATCGGTGCTCGCCGCTATTCCGCCGATTCTGCAGGTGTTGGTTTTCGGCGGGCTGTATGATGCGCTGGTCGTGCTGGCAGGCTACCTGGCCATCAATATGGTGTTCGGCAATATACTGGAGCCGCGAATCATGGGGCGCGGGCTGGGGCTTTCAACGCTGGTGGTGTTCCTGTCGCTGATTTTCTGGGGCTGGCTGCTCGGCCCGGTGGGCATGATGCTGTCGGTGCCGCTGACGATCGTTGTTAAAATCGGCCTGGAGAACACCGAAGGAGGGAAAAGCATCGCGGTACTGCTCAGTGACTTAAGCAAAAAGGCGTAAACGCCCGGCAGGCTGACGTGAAAAGTGCACTCGCGCTCACATGATCAGCCTGTCAATCCAGCCTGCAAGGATGGCCTGTCGCGCCAAAAAAATCAGTGCTGCCCAGAAAACAATCAACTTTACCACCGCCGCTCCCTGCTCTTTCATTTTCACCACCTTCTCTGCATGCCGTCCTGGCACAGAGTAAAGCCCTGCGGGTATATGTAACATAAACAGAACGCCCCTAAATTGCAGGGTAAGCGTACACCGAGGGCCGTATTGACGGGGATGTGTTATTCAGTTGGCAGTGTGATGCGCCAGGGTAGCAGTTCGCTGACCCGATTGACAGGCCAGTCGGCTATGACGTCAAGCACATAGCGGAGGTAGCCTTCTTTTGGTGTACACCACTTTGTCGAATACATCAGGTCATGACCAGACGGTTCTCGCTGTACGCTTACATTGCAGGAACATATACGGATGGTGAATATGTGAAATCAGACAGGTTTTGGCGGCGTGCCGGCTACTCTTTGCTCGCCTTTCTGACGAAAAAATCAACGAAAAAACAGGGCTGAATAAAACAATATCATCCAACGTTTGTATAAAAATAAATAAACCATCGCTTGTCATTGCGCGCGCTTTATTGCGAAAGAGTACATTAATCCAGTCACTCAGATTTATTTTGGGAACCACGCATTTCCTCTGTCCGTTATCTGAACACTCCTCTCGCTTTACTGAATTTTCACCTGCTCCTGTCTCCCTGTACACATAGTCTACACTTCCCATTCCGACTTCGATCGCCATCACATAATTCCGCAGGCAATTATTACTCTTAGGCTAACAATCTGTCCCCCGGGTTAATTGATGGGTTACTCCTTACGGAGCAGACTAACTGCAGCATAAATCCAGGCAAAATGATTTGCTGAATCAGGAGGTTAATAATGAATGCTGGCCAAAATCCAGCCCGAAACTGGAACACACGCCGCAGCGAAAAAGCGCGCCGTGTCGCTTCCCTTTCGGTGCAGGGGAAAGTCATTCCCACTGACGGTCTGGTGGACGCACTGGAAAAACTGATTGCCCCAGGCGACCGCGTGGTACTGGAAGGTAACAACCAGAAGCAGGCCGATTTTCTCTCCCGTATGCTTGCTGAAGTGAGCCCGGCAAAAGTGCACGATCTGCATATGATCATGCCAAGCGTCGGTCGCAGCGAGCATCTCGACATCTTCGAAAAAGGCATTGCCCGCAAGCTCGATTTCTCCTTCTCCGGTCCGCAGAGCCTGCGCATTTCGCAACTGTTGCAGGACGGTCAACTCGAAATCGGCGCCATCCACACCTATATCGAACTTTACTCCCGCCTTTACGTCGATCTCTGCCCCAACGTGGCACTGATTGCCGGGTATAAAGCCGACCGCAAAGGCAACCTCTATACCGGGCCAAGTACCGAAGACACCCCGGCGCTGGTTGAGGCCGCCGCCTTCCGCGACGGGATCGTTATCGCGCAGGTTAACGAAATCGTCGATGACGAATGTGACCTGCCGCGCGTCGATATTCCGGGCTCGTGGATTGATTACGTGGTCGTCGCCGACAAGCCGTTCTTTATCGAACCGCTGTTCACCCGCGACCCGCGCCTCATCAAGCAGGAGCATATCCTGATGGCGATGATGGCAATTAAAGGCATCTACGCCGAACATCAGGTGCAGTCCCTGAACCACGGCATCGGCTTCAACACCGCCGCCATCGAGCTGCTGCTGCCGACCTACGGCGAACAGCTTGGCCTGAAAGGCAAAATCTGTAAGCACTGGACGCTCAACCCGCATCCAACGCTTATCCCTGCCATTGAAAGCGGCTGGGTGGAAAGCGTGCACTGCTTCGGCGGCGAGCTGGGGATGGAAGAGTACATCCGCGCCCGTCCGGACATTTTCTTCACCGGTGCCGACGGCTCCATGCGCTCCAACCGTGCCTTCTGCCAGCTGGCAGGCCAGTACGCGGTGGACATGTTCATCGGCTCTACCTTGCAGATTGATGGGCTTGCTAACTCCTCTACCGTGACACGCGGTCGTCTGTCCGGCTTCGGCGGCGCGCCGAATATGGGTCACGATCCGCACGGTCGCCGTCACGCAACCCCTGCCTGGCTGAACATGATCACCGAGCCAGACCCAATGCAGCGCGGTAAAAAACTCGTCGTGCAAATGGTCGAAACCTTCCAGGCGGGCGTGAAGCCAAGCTTTGTCGAGCAGCTGGACGCCGTTGAAGTGGCGAAATCCTCCGGGATGCCGCTGGCGCCGGTGATGATTTACGGCGACGACGTCACTCACGTATTGACCGAAGAAGGCATCGCCTACCTCTATCGCGGTGAAAGTCTTGAAGAGCGTCGAGCAATGGTTGCTGCCGTCGCCGGGATCACCGATATCGGCCTTGGCGTGGATGCCAAACGCGTCGCTGAGCTGCGCAAAAGCGGCAAAGTGGTCTACCCGGAAGACATGGGCATCCGCCGTTCTGACGCCACCCGTTCCCTGCTCGCCGCAGGCAGCGTGGCGGATCTGGTCGAATGGTCCGACGGTCTTTACAACCCACCTGCGAAATTCCGGAGCTGGTAATGAAACTCCTGTCACAGACTCATGCCGAGGTGCAGGCAGAAAGGCTGGCGTTCATCGCCCGCGACTGCCTGATCGACGAAGCGCGATTAAGCCCGAAGCCGGGTCTGGTGGACAGCCGGGGAAACGGTGCCCATCACGACCTCTCTTTGGCGCTGATGGAGCGCTCGGCACACAGCCTGACCCCAACGTTTCTGCAACTGGCCCAGCAAAGCTGGCTGCGTCCCACCGACATCGCCCTGCGCGAAACCGTCGGTCGTTTAGGGCGCGAAGGCGAACAGCAGATGATGGCCGCCACCCATGGCGTGAATACCCATCGCGGCGCCATCTGGGCACTCGGCTTACTGGTCAGCGCCGTGGCGATGCATGGCGGTAACGCAGGCGCACAGCAGATTGCACAATCCGCTGCCCTGCTCGCCCGCCTGCCGGACGGCGCTGCGCCGAAGACCTTCAGTAAAGGGCTGAAAGCCACGCATCAGTACCGGGTGCCGGGTGCACGTGAAGAGGCGCAACAGGCGTTTCCGCACGTGATGCAGCTCGCGTTACCGCAGCTGTTACGCAGCCGCGCAATGGGTGCGAACGAGAGCGAAGCCCGCCTTGATGCACTGATGGCGATCATGACCTCGCTCAGCGACACCTGCGTACTTTCGCGAGCGGGCATGCCCGGTCTGGAAGCGATGCAGGCCGGAGCCCGCACGGTGCTGAATGCAGGCGGTTGCGCCACGGCACAAGGCCGCGAAGCGCTCGCTGAACTCGATGCTCAGATGCTCGAACTTAACGCTTCGCCCGGTGGTGCTGCGGATCTTCTCGCCGCCACGCTGTTTCTTGACAGGGTCAGCCAGCCCGCGTCTTGCTCAATTTAAAGAGGATGTTATGGAACACATTACATTGTCATTTCCTGCCAGCCGCACCTTCAGCGGTAAAGCACTGGCAGGCGTCGTAGGCTCCGGTGATATGGAAGTGCTGTTCACCGCAGCCGCCGGGGAA
This sequence comes from Pluralibacter sp. UBA7423, assembly GCA_002470465.1. Taxonomy (GTDB): domain Bacteria; phylum Pseudomonadota; class Gammaproteobacteria; order Enterobacterales; family Enterobacteriaceae; genus Scandinavium. The sequence goes on along the minus strand of DKMD01000017.1, from coordinate 57,213 downwards.
ACCCTCAGTATTGATATCACCACCTCCGTGGACAACAGCACCCGCCGCTGGAATGCACTGTTCGATCGCCTGAATCTGATCAACGGCCTGCCTGCGGGCAAGCTGATCATTCACGACTTCGGCGCAACCCCTGGCGTGGCGCGCATTCGTATCGAACAGGTATTTGAAGAGGTGGCTCATGCGTAACGATCGCAGCTTTATCGAATTACGGGCCCGCGAACGTGCCCATGCGCTGCTGGACGAAGGCAGCTACCGTGAATTGCTCGACCCGTTCGAAGGCATTATGTCGCCATGGCTCGCACCGCAGGGCGTTGTGCCGCAGTCCGACGACGGCATGGTGGTCGCTCGCGGCACCATCAACGGCCAGTCCGCGGTGGTGATTGCCATCGAAGGCACCTTCCAGGGCGGCAGCATGGGCGAAGTCTCCGGTGCCAAAATGGCAGCCGCGCTCGAACTGGCGGCAGAAGATAACCGCAACGGCATTCCCACCCAGGCCGTGCTGAGCCTTGAAACCGGCGGCGTGCGCCTGCAGGAAGCCAACCTCGGCCTGGCAGCCATTGCCGATATCCACGCCGCGATTGTCGATCTGCGTCGCTATACCCCTGTAGTCGGCATCGTGACCGGTACCGTTGGCTGCTTCGGCGGAATGTCTATTGCCGCCGCCCTTTGTAGCTACCTGATTGTTACCCGCGAAGCGCGCCTTGGCCTCAACGGCCCGCAGGTTATTGAGCAGGAAGCCGGGATCGAAGAGTACGACTCCCGCGATCGCCCATTCATCTGGAGCATGACCGGCGGTGAAATCCGTTACGCAAGTGGCCTGGTCGATGCGCTGGTCGATGACGGCGTTAACGCGGTGAAAACCGCCATGAACGACGCTATCGCCAAAGGCGTTCCGGCACAAAACCGCAGCGACAAATATGCCGACTTCCTGACCCGTCTGAGCAACTTTGACACCCGTCAGCAGGCCGATACCGCGCAGATTAAACAGCTTTTCGCCGGGGAGGTGAAATGATGACTCAGTCCAATAGCCGTGGAGCCTTGTGGCTGGAAAAACTGGCGCCAAATGCGCCGCGCATGACTGGCCTGTGCCCTTCAGTACGGGTCGCCGACGGTGAACTGAACAATGAGGCCGTACGCTTCATCGCCGTCGTACCCGATGCCAATAACCACTATCCGCGCGCCGCGAAAGGCGAAGTGGGCCTGCTGGAAGGCTGGACGCTGGCAAAAGTGGTGAATGAAACCATCGATGCCGACGCGAACAGCGACGTGAAGCGCCCAATTGTGGCGGTGATCGACGTTCCAAGCCAGGCCTATGGTCGCCGTGAAGAAGCGTTCGGCATTCACCAGGCGCTCGCCGGTGCCGCCGGTGCCTATGCGAAAGCGCGCCTGGCGGGCCATCCGGTGATCGGTCTTATCGTCGGCAAGGCGATGTCCGGGGCGTTTCTGGCGCACGGTTATCAGGCTAATCGCCTGATTGCTATCAACGATAAAGGCGTACTGGTGCATGCGATGGGCAAAGAATCCGCCGCGCGTATCACCCTGCGTACCGTCGACGCGCTGGAAAAACTGGCAGCGACCATTCCGCCAATGGCCTATGACGTCAGCAACTACGCCACCCTCGGCCTGCTCTCCGACCTGCTGAACCTCAGCAACCCGGACGCGCCGTCCGATGCTGACCTGGCGCTGGTGGAGCTCACCGTGCAGAAGGCAATTTCTGATGCACGTAAAGACCCAAGCCTGAAAAATCGTCTCGGCGCGGAAAATCGCCGCAGCTCTGCCCTGGTACGCGAACGGATGCGCGCCAGCTGGTAACGGGCAACCTCAGAAGTACGTAAAAAAAGACCTGCCGAAAGCGGCAACCGTCGGGCGCAGCATAGCGCCCACGGCAAGCCGCTTTTAGAAAATTATAAACATCGCAAATGTTCTCTATTTTTCTTACTACAGGTGATCTATGACTTATGTAATTGTTCATGCCCTTGCGCCGATTTTTCTGATCATGCTGCTGGGCTTCTGGGCCGGCAAAGCCAAAATGGTCGACAACAAAAACGTGTCGCTGCTCAATATCTTCGTAATGGACTTTGCCCTGCCCGCCGCGCTGTTCAGCGCCACCGTGCAGACCCCATGGGCAGGTATTGTCGCCCAGTCACCGCTAATTGTGGTGCTGACCGGCGCAATGTGGATCACCTATGCGGCGATCTACTTCCTGGCTACCAGCGTATTTAAAAAATCCCCGCAGGATGCTGCCGTGCTGACCCTCACCGTGGCGCTGCCGAACTATGCCGCGCTTGGCCTGCCGATTCTCGGTAGCGTGCTGGGTGAAAGCTCCGCGACGTCTCTTTCCGTCGCCGTCTCCATCGCCTGCGGCTCCGTGCTGATGACGCCGTTCTGCCTGCTGATTCTGGAGCGTGAAAAAGCACGCGCTGCCGGTGAAAACAGCGGTTCTACGCTGGCGATGCTGCCGGTGCTGATGTGGCGTTCGCTGAAGAAACCTATCGTGATGGGCCCGCTGCTCGGCGTGATCCTCTCGGCGATTGGTATCAAAATGCCGGATCTGGTGCTGGCTGCTATCAAGCCGCTGGGCCTGTCGGCAACCGCTGCCGCGCTGTTCCTGACCGGTGTGATTCTGTCAGCCCGTAAGCTGCAGCTGAACGCCATGGTGAGCATTGCGACCATCACCAAGCTGCTGATCCAGCCGTTTATCGCCTGGGCTATCGTTCTGGCTTTCGGCCTGCACGGCTCCGTGGCGATCACCGCTATCCTGATGATTGCGCTGTCCGCGGGCTTCTTCGGCGTGGTGTTTGGTAACCGCTTTGGCGTACAGTCGCCGGATGCCGAAGCCGTGCTGCTGTTGAGCTCCGTTCTGTGTATCCTGTCGTTACCGCTGTTCATCACTTTAACTTCAGGTATCTGATATGACATTCACCTCGCGCCCTCACGATTTGCTGTGGCTGAAAAGCCGCGACGCCCTGCTCAACGTTGAGGAGGCGTGGGTGGCCAGCCAGTGGCAACCGGGCCTGCCCGTGGTCGTACGGCGCGACGTGAATGACAGCGGCGATATTCCGGTAGGCGTGCGCGGCATGAAGCGCGAACAGCGCGCGGCCGGATGGGTTAAAGCAGAGTCCGTTTCCCGCGTCATCACACCGGAAGCACTGGCCGAACGCCAGCACCTGCTGCACTCGCCGTTTGTTTCCCAGCCGCCTGTTCAGGCGGCTATTTTGCTGACCACCTTTGCGTGGCCGTGGCTCTGGGGCATTACCGGCAGTACGGCCTATGCCCTTGCTACCGAAATTCCCGTGCTGCACGCCGACAGCGATCTCGATTTACTGATTCGCGCTCCTGAACCGCTGACCAATGACGAATTGCGGCAGTGGCAGGCGCAAGTGGATAAGCTGCCGTGCCGCGCCGACACCCAGATTGAAACGCCCTTTGGCGCATTTGCGCTCAACGAATGGCTGCGCGAAGGACGCGTTCTGCTGAAAACCGCCACCGGACCGCAGCTCACCGCGACGCCGTGGCACAGGGAGTCATGATGAAAATCCTCTTTACCTTTCCCGGCCAGGGCACCCAACGTCCGGGAATGCTGCAAAATCTTCCCGACGGTGAGGCCATTCTTGCCGAAGTCCACGCCGTACTTGGCGATGAAGCCTACCAGCTCGACACAGCCGATGCGCTGAAGCACACCCGCGCGGTGCAGCTTTGTTTGCTTATTGCGGGCGTGGCGTGGGCTAACGAGCTTATTCGCCACGAAGTCAAACCGGATATCGCAAGCGGCCTGTCGATTGGCGCTTACCCTGCGGCGGTAGTGGCTGGCGCGCTGGATTTTCGCGACGCGCTGCGGCTGGTCGCCCTGCGCGGTGATTTAATGGAACAGGCGTATCCGCACGGTTACGGCCTGATGGCTATTGTTGGCCTCACGCTGAATCAGGTTGAAAAGCTGATGGCGGAAAGCGGAACTTACATCGCCAACCTCAATGCCGAAACGCAGATAGTGATTGCCGGTCGGGATGAGGATATGGCGGAGGTTGCGAGAAAAGCATTGGCCGCCGGAGCCAGCAAGGCGACCCGGCTTGCGGTAAGCGTACCCTCACACTGTGCCTTGCTGGATAAACCGGCGGCAGAATTAGCTCAGGCGTTTGAATCCGTGACGTTGTCACGCCCATCACGTGCGTATCTCAGCGGATCAACCGGTCGTGTACTGTGGGAACCGCAGAAAATTGCCGTGGACTTAGCCTTCAACATGGCGCGCACCGTACAGTGGCAGGATGCGATGGTTTCCGCCAATCAGCGCGATGCACGGCTGGCGATTGAGATGCCGCCCGGTAGCGTGCTGACCGGGCTGACGCACCTCGCAGGCTGGCAGGGCGATGCCATCTGTATGGAGCGTAACAGCGTTGAAGTGGCGCAGCATCTGGCGAAACGCCTCAGCCGTTGAGGCTTCGGGCGTACATCCGTCCTTCCGCCGCCAGCGCCAGTAAATCCTGATCGCGCTCGCGGTGGTGTGAATAGACAATCGAAATCAGCTGGCGCATCTGGTACGGCTCCGCCAGCTTCAAAAGCTGAACATCATTCTCGTACACTTTCTTCATGCGGCCCGGGATGAGCGCAAAGCCGACTCCCGCCTGCACCAGGCTTATCATCGAGAAGATATCATTTACGCGGGTGACGATTTCCGGCTCAAAGCCAGCAATCTGAAATGCTTCCTGAAAACCTGCGTAGGTGGCGAACCCTTCCGCAAGCGAGACGAACTTGCGGTCGCCGTAATCGCGCAGATCGGCCGCCTGTGAGGTATTCAGTTTGATGCTGGCGGGTGCGGCAAGAAAAATATCGTCATGGAACAGCGGGATAACATCAAATTTTGACCCGGCGAATTCACCTTCATTGGTGGAAATCAGAATCGCATCCAGCGCGTCGTCCTCCAGCATATCCAGCAGCATCTGGTTGGATCCCATGGTCAAATCCAGCTCCAGCGATGGTCGGCGCAGCTTCATGCCCATGATGATTTTCGGCACTGTCTCCAGCGTGAGCGAATAGAGCGTGCCGATGCGTAGCCGACCCCGGCCCACGCCCGCTACCTTGCGGGTCTCCTCCAGTCCTTTACTCATCAGGCTTATGACATCCTGACAGTACTCCAGCAGCGTCCATGCTGCCGGAAGCGGCAGTAAATTACGCCCTTTATGAATAAACAGCGGGCAGCCAACGCCCTCTTCCAGCGTATGCAGCGCCCGGTGAACGCTGACGCTGCTGAGCTCCAGCGCTTCCGCCGTACGGGCAATATTGCCTTTACTCATAAACATCATAAAGACGCTGAGTTTACGAAAGGTAATGTCCTGATTGATATCGTCTTTCATCGCTGTCCGTTTCTCCCGGGCTGAAGGCAGTCATTATACCTGCTTTTCGTGATGACCCGTTGAAACGATCTCGCGGCTGGATTATTTCAGCATCAATGATATTGATGGCTTTCCATCAGCCAGTTTTTAAAGATATCGCTGCGCAGCGTACGCAATAGATCAATGGCACCGGAACAGCCTATCTTTTTAATCAGCGTCTGGCGTGTCTGATAAACGGTTTTGATATGCAGATTGAGGTATTCCCCCATCTCCGCCATTTTTTTACCTTCTTTTATCAGGTCAATAAGCCGCCGTTCCCTGGCAGTCAATAAAACAGGCTTTTTTGATTCCAAAGGTTTATCCGCAAGATAACTAATGGAAATAACGAAGTTTTGTAGCTCGTGTACCGTCACCCTTTTAGGTAGCTGATAAAAAGGAGCCGTATTAAGAAAATTAAATGATGTTCCTTCCGTGAGCAGCACAATACGGTTTTTAGTCAGATCGTAATTATGCTTTAACACATCGGTGTAGTGATGTTCCGTTAAAAAGACATATCGTAAACCAGTATTATCAAACTTAATTTTTTGCAGAATGTTCTCTAAACCCATTCTGAGATAGTTATCCGTCAGCCAGATATCGGCGTGATCGTGCTGTGTGTAGTCTTCACCGCGCATCATTCACATCGCCTTTTTCAGGAAGCAGAGATCGTAAGACCAGTGATATCACAGGCCCGTCAAATAGGTGAAATACGGTTTAAAACAGAAAAAGAATGTGTTAAATATCATCCATAGTATGGCCAACGACAATTTCAATCGTTTTGCGAATCACGTCGGCCTGCACCACATCTTCCGTTGATTCCAGGCGGCGAATCAGCGCCAGCATAATATTTTTATTATTAATACTCTCCCCGGCGATAATCACATTACGAATTGCAGCACCCAGCGCTACAGATTCTTCAGCCAGAATATCACCGGCGTGGCGAAAATAATCAGATAACGCGTTATCGGCCAGAGCACTATAAATATCAGGTTGTTGAATCATTGCTGTATTCATCTGTTTCACCATTATGAAATGAAATCGCTTGCTAGTGGATTTTGCCTTTGCCCGACGCAGACATCCCGTCCACCATCATTTGCGCACTCTCCTTATGCTGACGTTTTGTTGTGGGCGTTTCCTGCTCACTCTTATCTGTCATCACTGCTTCGATATAAGCGACAATCAGCGGAAGGGCTCCGCGTCTGCGGGGATCCCGCTCTACGGCCTGCATGTTACGTAGCTCTGTAAGTAGAGCCATTGAGCTCACCGGCGCCTTGCGTTTCAGCAGAGACAGCACTGCCTCGCCGATCAGTTCATCTGTGAGTTGTTCAATGTCGCTTCTGTTCATCACTAACGTCTCTGCTTGCCGTACAACCTGACGATCAGCGCTCGAACAGCAGACCAATCAGGGCATTATAGTGGCCTTCCTCTTCCGGGCAGGAAGCCTGGTCGAGCCGGCGCAGTAATTTGGTGCACAGCGATTTACGGTTGAGGTTGCGGCCATCGTTCAGAATTTCCACCACAATCTGCCCCAGCGTTTCCTGTTGAGTCGGCATATTGACCTTAGTGAAATACTGTGCAATCGCGGTAGCGGTATCCGGGATGTAACCATTCTGCTGCATATGTCGCTCCTGTACGAATCAGTAAAAGGGTTAAAAGTTCGTTATTCAAACTTAGAAAAATTGTACATAAAATCTGTACAAGTGCGTTATTGATTTTTAGCAAAAAGTGCTAATTCAATGATTTCAATTCGTTATAAACATCAAACAGGACCAGCGCCTCAATTTATCCGTACATCAATCACCTAAAACCCTGTACAAAAACTGAGACAGAATTTCACCATGTCTGTACAACGTCATTTTACTGTAAAACGTTTGTTAATTTAATGTGTTATATAACAAGACATCCTGCTGCCTATCTGCCAGGATTAAGTCTCTTCTTCTCTAAGTGAAAAATCATGCTCACCACCATTATTTACCGCAGCCACTTTTGCGATGACGTCCCCGTTAAAGCGCTCGAGAGCATGGTTGCTGCCGCCAGTATCAAAAATCGCGATGCGGACGTGACCGGCATCCTTCTTTTCAACGGCACCCATTTTTTCCAGCTGCTCGAAGGGCCGGAAGAGAAGGTAAAGGCGATTTATCAGACGATTTGCGAGGATCGCCGCCACTACAACGTGGTGGAACTGCTGTGCGACTACGCCCCGTCCCGCCGCTTCGGCAAAGTAGGCATGGAGCTCTTCGATTTGCGGGAGCACGACCGTGATGAGGTATTGCAGACTATTCTCGACAAGGGCACCTCGAAATATCAGCTCACCTTTAATGACCGGGCCCTGCAGTTCTTCAGAACCTTCGTTGAGGCGACGGAAAAAGAGAACTACTTTGAGATCCCGGTCGATAACGGCTGGGCGTTTATTCCACAGGGTAACGCCCGACGCGTCGATCCGCAGGTCGCAATGCAGCTTGCAGAGTGCGGATTTGCCTTTCAGCCCATTATCGACCCGCTCTCTCAGGAGATCGTTTCGCTGGAAGCCCTGTTACGCACCGCCTCCGGTGATTCGCCAAAAGCTTTTTTTGCCGCCCTGAGCGGCGAAGCTGTTTATGAAGCCGATCTCAGAAGCAAGCAGGCGGCTTTTGCGCTGGCCTCGGCGCTCGATCTGCATGAACAGACCATCAGCGTAAACCTGTTGCCAATGACGCTGGTGAAGATTCCCAATGCCGTTCCGACTCTGCTGCAGGCCATTGAGCTAAACGGCCTGGTGCCTGAGCAAATCATCGTCGAATTCACCGAAAGCGAGGTGATTTCCCAGTTTGACGCCTTTACCCAGGCGGTGCGTTCTCTGAAAGCTGCCGGGATAAGCGTTGCCATTGACCACTTCGGAGCAGGGTTTGCCGGACTTTTGCTGCTGGCCCAGTTCCAGCCAGATCGCATCAAAATCAGCCGTGACCTGATTCGCGACGTACACAAAAGCGGCCCGCGCCAGGCTATCGTGCAGGCGATTATCAAATGTTGTGCATCGCTCGAGATCGCCGTTTCCGCCGTTGGCGTCGAGAAAGCGGAAGAGTGGATGTGGCTTGAGTCGGCCGGCATCTTCCAGTTCCAGGGCCACCTGTTTGCCGAGCCTTGCTTCTGCGGGATCCCGCCTGTCGCCTGGCCGGAAAAGAAAAGCCTGTTGTAATTTCCCACAGAAGAACCCGCTCGCAGTCAGCAGTTCACGCGAGCGGGGTACTCACCTTTTGATTTCCCCCTAATCGTAATTTCAGATTTTGTTCACCTTTTGTTAAGGATTTTGTTGCTACCCTTAGGATGAGCTGCTGTACAATAAATAATAAATTGTACAAGCCAGTCTGATTCGTTAGTTTAGGCACGGACGTATCGGTATTCGTATGAGGGAAACTATGGCCTTTTACAGCATCGGCGATGTCGCCGAACGATGCGGTATCAACCCCGTGACTCTGCGCGCCTGGCAGCGACGCTACGGTTTACTCAAACCCCAGCGCAGCGAAGGCGGGCACCGGCAGTTCGATGAGGAAGATATTCAGCGCATCGAAGAGATCAAACGCTGGATTAAAAACGGCGTGCCGGTCGGCAAGGTCAAGGCGCTACTTGAAGAGAGTAAAGTCGCCGCGCGTGACGACTGGGGCACGCTACAGGAAGAGATGATGGCGGCGCTGCGTTCAGCCCACCCGGCAAAGTTACGAGCCAAAATCGTGGCGTTAAGCCGTGAGTACCGCGCAGACGATCTCATCGACCATGTCTTCATCCCTACCCGCCAGCGCCTGAGCCTTGATCACAATACCGCCCGTATCATGTGCAGCATGCTGGATGGCGTACTGATTGAGTTTGTCGCCATCAATCTCGCGGAATTGCGCAAGAAAGCCGGGAAAGACGCCCTGCTGATCGGCTGGGATACCGAAGACAGAACGCGGCTGTGGCTTGAAGCCTGGCGCCTTTCTCAGCAGGGCTGGCACATTGCCGTGCTGGCCGAGCCGCTCGATTCCCCGCGCCCGGAGCTGTTTCCCGGGCAGCAGCTTATCGTCTGGACAGGAATCACCCCTACCCGCCGCCAGCAAGAGCTTTTACAGCACTGGCATGAGCAGGGCTACTCGCTTATTTTTCACCAGCCCTGAACCAGGGTCGGGAGTGAAGCACGCCCGGAGAGAAGCATGCACCGCAGGATGAATATCGTCGTTTTATCGGCACTGGTTGCCGCCCCGACAGCGGGCTTCGCCGCCCCACAAAACTATCTCTATACCTCCTCCGGCGAACTGGCAGAGCACCGCACACTCCTGGAACGCCCGGACATTCAAGGTGTACAAATCGTCTATTCATGGAAACAGCTGGAAACGGCCAAAGGCGTTTACGACTTTTCGGCAATTGAACAGGATCTTGCGCAAACGGACACGCTGCATAAAAAGCTGTTCATCCAGATCCAGGACCGTTTTTTCGAAGCTCAGGCACGCAACATTCCCGCCTACCTGCAAACGCCAGCCTACGGCGGTGGCTTAGTGGCGCAGACCGATAATCCCGGCGAAAACAAAGCCCCCGCACAAGGCTGGGTGGCGATGCAGTGGAACGCGCAGGTTCGTGAGCGTTACCAGCAGCTGTTAACGGCGCTGGCGGCGAAATTCGATGGCAAAGTAGCGGGCATCAACCTGCCGGAAACGGCAATTGATATCGACATGAAAGACCCAAAAAGCGGCTTCACCTGCGATCGTTATTTCAACGCCACTCTCGACAACATCCGCTTTGCCCGCCAGGCCTTCACCCGCTCGCACGTGGTGCAATACGTGAATTTCTGGCCGTGCGAATGGAACAACGACAAACGGTATATGTCGCGCCTGTTTGCTACCGCAGAAAAAAATCACATCGGCCTGGGTGGCCCGGATATCGTGCCGAACAAGCAGGCACAGATGAAAAATGCCTATCCGTTTTTCCATCAATACAAGGGCAAGCTGAGCCTTGTAGCAATGGCGGTCCAGGAGCCGACGCTCAGCTACACCAACCCGAAAACCGGAAAGAAATTTACTCGTGAGGCGTTCACACAGTTTGCCGACGATTATCTGGGGGCAGACATCATTTTCTGGAGCACGCAGTCTCCATGGCTCAAGCCGCCACGCGCGGCGTTTTAAGCCCGTCCGTACTCTGCAACCTCTGTCATCTGCAAGACGCCAAAGCCCACCTGCGACATTTCAGGTTAGTTGCAGGCTCCGCGTTGTAGGGGCATGATGCCCCACTGTTCCGCTACTTCAATTGTTTAGCCAGGAAACTTGCCAGCCGGCAACAATCCGCTATATGAGTAACATTGAGGAAAGCTCATGTAATACCGGCCGAAGCCATTCTGCCGGTATTACATGTTTCAGAAGGAAAAGAGCGATCAGAAGTGATAAACCATGCCGGCTGCGGTGACGTTAGCGCTGCTTAGCTCATGCGCTCTCACGGCATCCGATCCGCCGTTCAGCCGGTTAATTTTATGGTCGACATACAGGGTGAAATGCTCGTTGAGATCGTAAAACAGCGCCAGATCGAGATATTTAACCCTGTTGAAGCGAGAATGCTCCGGCGTGTACGCCACGGACTGGAGCCACGCGATGGACGGGCGGAACCCGGACTCAAACTGATACTGTCCGACAATCTCAAGATTTTTTGTTTTCTGCGCCATCGCGCCATCATCAAGCGCCGTCATATTGTGCGTTTCCCCCCAGCTCACCGCCATTGAGCACATCGAGTTCGATCTGGCGGATATCGCCACCCGCTCCCTGGCCATTTTCGCCCCCGTGGCTCAGGCCAAAGGGGTTACGCTTGTCGGTGAGCCCGGCAGCACGGTTACCCTGCCGATGACCGGCGATCCCACCTGTCTCCAGCAGGTCCTCAATAATCTGCTTTCAAATGCCCTGAAGTTTACCGAGAGAGGACAGGTTGTACTGCGTCTGCGCGTTGATAATACGGCCGGTGAATTACACATTGAGACAGAGGATAGCGGCATCGGCATGACCGCCGAGCAACAGGCGCTGATTTTCAATCCCTTCAGCCAGGCGGATGAAACCATCAATCGTCGCTACGGCGGCACCGGTCTGGGGCTGGCGCTGTGTATGCGGCTGGTGCACACCATGGGTGGTGCGATTTCAGTCACCAGTGAGCCGAATAAAGGTAGCCTGTTTCGCATTACCTTCCCGCTCTCCGCCTGCACCGGGCAGGCAGAAAGCCCCCGCTTTGACGGCCAATCGGTGACCCTCATTTGCGCCGATCCCTCACACCGAGCCTGGTTGGTTCAGGCATTGCAGACCTGGGGACTGAGCGTCGAGGACTTTCAGCATCCGGCGCTTCTTGATGACGGGGCATTATCCCGCCTGTCTACCCTGATATTGTGGGGCGATCGCAGCACCTGGCATCCGGACGACGAAAACCGGCTGGTCGAAGAGGCCAGCCAGGTTATCGATTGTCTTCTCGGTGGGCCGCAAACGCCCGTCAAAACCGGACGCCTGCTCAGTACATCGGTGTATGGCCTGAGAGGCCTGGCGCAGGCCCTGGGGCATGTGATGCAGGGCGCTCCTTTACCGGCCGAAGAGAGTCCTGAGACAGGATTTTCCCGCTCGCTGCACGTCCTGGTGGCAGAAGATAACCCGGTAAACGCCCAACTCTTCGAAGAGCAGCTACAGCTGTTAGGCTGCTACACGACGCTGGTTACGGAGGGAGAAGAGGCGCTACGACAGCTGCGGCAGGCAAAGTTCGACATTCTGCTCACCGATTTGTCGATGCCGGGTATGGATGGCTACACCCTCGCGAGGCGGGTCAAAGCCGAGTGGCCGGATCTTCCGGTAATGGCCATTACCGCCAACGCCACCGAGCAGGAGTATCAGGCTTGCGAGGTCGCCGGAATGACGCGGGTACTGACCAAACCATTGCTGCTGGCGGAGCTGAAAGACGTGCTGTCCGGGATTATGAATGACGACGAAAACGCCACTGATGCGCACGAAGACTCTCTACCGCTGTATATTCCCTCGCGCCCCGCACCCGCTCCGGGTTTTCTCGGCGGCAGCACTCTTCCCGATGACGTGAAGATTATTTTTGAGAAAACCTGTGCCGATTCCCTGCTTGCCATTGAACTGGCCCGTCACCATGATGATGCCGACACCATCTTCCAGCAGATACACTCTCTCAGCGGCGCGTTCGGCGTGTTTGAGATGAAGGGCATGATTGATCTGGTGAATGAGGCGGCGCACGTCGTGAAATCGTCAGGTGTTCGGGCAGCAGATGTGCAGCTGGAAACGCTTTGTCAGGCGCTGGCAAAAGTGGTGAAAGGTGAAAGTGTTGAAGTGCACAACAGCAAGCCGGAGGTTTATCTGTTGCTCGACCAGATAGTTGCACTGGCGAACGCTACCGCGCCCCCTGAAGTCAGCACACAGATAGCCAGGCTGGAGCAAAAGCTTCGTCTGTTATTGGCCGTTAATACTCAACCGGATTGAGCGAAAAAAAAACGGTAACCCGACTGGCGGATTACCGTTTGATTTCATGTTGCCGGATGGCGGCGTTATCGCCTTATCCCGCCTACAAAACGACGAGTTACATCACCGTCACGTGGATATTCTGTTCAACCAGTACTTCCGTTGAGCCAGATACCCAGGTGTGATAAACCACGCCGCCGACTTCAGCCGCACCGGTTTCCGTCCAGTTATCCGTCTGGGTATCAACCAACTGCAGGCTGTTGGAGCCATCGCCGTTCACCACGAACTGGTTCTTACCATCGGCAACCATCAGGTCCTGCTGGCCGAGGCCTTCCAGGGCACCCGCGCTCAGGCTCAGGCTGTTGGCGTTCCCCTGGCCGAGATCGATCTTCTCGATACCGGTGATACGGCTCACCAGCGCATCCAGATCCAGCGACATGTTTTTGCCGTCCAGCAGCAGCGTGTCGATACCGTCACCGCCGCTAATGGAGGTAAACGCCGTGCTGGAGATGCCAATCACGTCATCACCTGCACCACCGCGTACCGAAGTCAGCGAGTCGCTGCTGAGCAGCAAACCGGACTGTGAACCATCGTCAAACAGCATCCACAGGTCGCCGTGGGCCGCGCCGTCTGTAAGGCTGAAATCATCGATACCTGCCTGAACAGACGTCTGATCCGGAGTGACTTCCAGGCCGAGGCTGGTATCCAGATCGATAAGACGACCTTTCACCGCCGAGCCACTGCCGTCACCCACACCGTTGTCGGTCCAGGTGACAAACAAGCGACCATCATCAAGGAACGTCGCATCAGGGCTAACCTGATCGCCTTTCATCAGTTGATGAATACGGATCTCCTGGCCGATGCGGTGGCCCGCATCGTCAAAGAACTGAGCGTAAATACCGTAGCTATTAGCACCCGGCGCGATGTCCGCCGCCGACAGGTACAGGGTCACGAACCCGCCGCCCGGACGGTAAATGGTCACCGGCTGCTGCTGATTGCCAGGCGTATAGGAGTTTATCAGGAACTCATTGCTGACGGCTTCGCCCTGTGGATTATAAATACGCCCCCAGGCTCCCCATCCTGACTGGTCAAGGCCAGAATTGTCGTTAGAATCCCAGGTCACAACAAAGTTACCATTAGCGAGTTTCGCAATGTTAGGTGTTCCCTGTGTGCCATTAGTCGTTTGGTTTGCCCGAATTTCCTCGCTGTAAGTTTTTGTTTTCGTATCATAAATACGGAAATAGGCATCACCACTGGTGGTATTTTTAGCGTATGTAACAACAACCAGCCCGTTATCCAGTGAAGTCACCCCAGCGCTAGACGCAGGTTCTGCCCCGCCCCAGTCTATGCTAGTGACCTGCATCTGGCTTCCCGCAACCTGCTGACCTTGAGCAGTATACTGAGCACTGCAAATCTGCCATGTTCCGCCATTACTTGCCTGCCAGACCAGCATGTAGCCACCGTCCTCCAGAGCGGTCATTACCGGGTTATGACTGTATTTCAGGTCCGCTTGCGAAATGATTTGCTCATCGCCTAACGTAACCACCCCGCTGATCTGTCCATTTTGATCGTAAGTGTAACCATAGTGCTGAGTACGGATGAAGTCGCCCGCCCCTTCCTTGCTGTGGTAACTCACAACAAACGAACCGTCGCTCAGGGTGATAACATCCGGTTTGCCCTGGAAGTTCGAGGTAACGCTGTTATTGACCCGGAATTCATCTCCGACAGGCATACCTGTGGCATCAAAAACCTGCGCCATCACGTCAAAATTACCCGTCTGATAACTTTGCCAGACCACAACGAAGCCACCGCCTGGCAGTGAGGTCGTTGATGAATTCGACTGCTCGTTGGTCATTGTCCGGTTGACCTGGAATTCAGAATAGAAGCTGGCATCAATATCAATTGTGACCCCTTCAATACCGAATTTGTTGCCATCGATCTGATCGCTTTGCCAGGTGATGAAGATATCGCCATTGTCCAGTACAGCGGCATCGATAATATTGAGCAAATCAATATTATCCCAACCAGCACCCTGGTTCCCCAGAATGGTAGGGTTGACCAAAAATTCATGCCCTACCCATTTCGCCGCATCACGGGAGGTGATAACCAGGTTATCCCCCACGCGTTCTGCCTGCAGGATCTCCTCAATAACACGACCGTCGGCCTGGTGGATAACATAAACACTGGAGGAGGCGTACAGCAGATTTTGTGCCGGATTCGCCTGGCTGGCATCCAGAGAATAACTCTGAATGAGTGACTCATCAGTGATAACGGAGAAGTAGAGAGAACTGTCAGTAATGTTTTTCATTTAAATACATATCATCAGATAATAAATAAAGGAGCTTCTAAGATGGTCCGCAAAACCATAAAAGTTTCCCCAGTGGAATAACCTGTAGCGCAACGGTGTGAGCAATATCAAAGATAAAAGGATCGATGCTCTTACCGTTTTCATCAGGCATGCCGGGCTGAGGCTGCTTAGAAAATGTTGCGACTTGGCGCGATGAGAAGATTACGGTGGGTGGCTAAAAATAAATACCTGACCAGTTCGAAATCACGCCAACCTGAAGGCTTACCGGAGATGATTTTCACTTTTCAGGGGCAGACCTGGAGCCAACGTGCGGCTTTCACGTTCGGAGCGGGAGGAAGTTATCAGCTCATACTGCCAGCACAATGCTATCGAGGGGGAGTGGGCCAAATGGCGCTGGCAAATGAAAGTCATATTCTGCATTCCATTTTTTAGTACTAGTAATATTGTCCCCCCCTCCCCATCAGGTTACTTTTTAACCACACCCCGTTTTTTATTTTTCACATGAACTAATTAACTATGTATTATCCATTTATAACGCTCTGCTTTTTATTATCACTGTTTCTTTCTTCTGATGTAAAAGCCTCAAATTTTTATATTAACGTCGAGCGAACGCCTTCTCACACCAAAGTCAAAGAAGAGGATATTCGCAAGAAGATACTCTCACAATATTCCCACTGGCAGGGCGTGAAATATCAATTTGGCGGAACTACAAAAAAGGAAATTGACTGCTCTTCATTAATGCAGCAGATATTCCATGCGGCCTTTCCGGATACGTTGCGCACCCGCCTTGCGCGCACCACGGCAGAGCAAATCAAGCAGGGAGCTCAGGCCTCTCCTGTTAAGCTCATGCCCGGCGATCTGCTGTTCTTTCAAATGTCGCCCCGTGAGCGTCATGTCGGCGTTTATATTGGTAACGAGCAGTTTGTGCATGCCTCAACAAGCAAAGGCGTTATGATTTCGGATCTGAAAAACGATTACTGGAAAATACGCTTTAAAACCGCCAGCAGGGTTATTTCATAATTAAAGTATGCTAAAACTCAGCCCGCGCGAAAGGCGGACTGAACCGGATTATTTCTCTGCCTTCAACCCCAGCACAAATGGCACGGAGTCCCGCAATGACGGATTAACGGTGCCGCTGTGATCGAGGCCCGGATAGAGATGTTCGCTCACCTGCGTGCCTGCCGCACGAACGTCGCGGGCAAACTGCTGCTGCATTGCTGTAGGCACGTTGATGTCATCCCCGCCGATGCCGATAAACACCGGATGTTTCAGGTGCAGCGTCGGGTACGAAAGCGAACTGACGGAGGCGTTCAGCAAATCCTGAATCCCCGGCCTGAGGCTGTTCTCCATCGTCAGTTTGTCTTTCATCACGCTTTCCGTTAATGGCGTTATGCACTGGCTTTTCGCCTCGCCGAGCAGAGCCAGCGCCGCAGTCTGGAAATAGTCTGCCGCTTTCAGGTTCGGATCCCGGTCTGCCGCTGAGTGATAAATGTAGAACACGTAAGGGATTTTCGGGTCGCCGGCGGTGCGCTGCTTATCGCCTGTGGTGGTAAAGAGGCCGGAGACCTGGCTTTGCGCGGTGAAGTACGGCGTACCGGTTAGTACGGTGCCAATGATATTCAGCTCCGGCGCATAGGCGGGCTGGTAACCGGCGGTAGCAAAGGCGGCATGTGCGCCCTGCGACTGCCCCACCAGCACCAGCTGATTTTTCAGCGGAAACGCTGCCAGCGCTGCGCGAATGCTGTCGAGCGTGCTCCACGCTTCAGCACGGGCATCCAGATAGTGGTGCAGCCCGGCGGAGCCGAGCCCCGGATAGTCGGGCGCCACAATGGCATACCCAAGCGAAAGCCAGGTGTTGAGATACTGGCTGTCACGCGCGGTGCGCGGGTTCAGAGACGGCGCGCAGCTATGGGCAATGCCCACGGTGCCGTGCGTCCACACAACTACCGGCCAGCCGCCTTCCGGGGTCGGGCCTTCGGGTAAAAAGACCGCGGCGCTGTCCACACGCATCCCTCTTCCTCGCACGCCATCCATTGAGCGGTATTCCACGCGGTACTGGCTGGCTGCCTCCTGCAGGCCTGCCGTCTGTGCCAGAATGGATTGACTGACGATCTGTCCCGTTTCAGCAGCAAACGCAGCGCTTAACGGTGCCAGCAGCAGACAGGCCAGGAGGTTTTTCCTGAGCGATCCTGTGACTTTGTTCATCAACAACTCCCTGATCGATTTTTGTGTTCAGAGCACTATTTTACGCCACAGAAGACTGAACCGTGGGTCAACAAGGGGGGTGAAAGCAGCAGAATGGCATTTCGGGCAAACACGTATAAACTTTCGGTATTCTTCAGCGGCTTCGTTGCCCCCTGACCTCTACGAGACCTCATGAAAACTCATCCGCTACTTTTTCTGCTCTCCGTTACCGCCTCTTTTTCCACCTGCGCAACGCCCTATCTCACCGGTGAACCGACGCAATATGAACATGATGGCCTATCGCTGAACGCGTCCCTGGGCTACCTCAGCGGAGAATCAAAGGAGTTTGTCTATTATCAGGGGCAGCAGCTCAGCCGCCTGGACTGGAAGCTGAAAAATGCCGCCATTATTAAAGCGGAAGCTAACTATGATGCCCTGCCCTGGCTTAGCCTGAATGCCCGGGGCTGGACGACGCTCGCCTCCGGCAGCGGTCATATGAACGACTACGACTGGCAGGATCTGAATTCGAGTCACTACACCGACAGTTCCTCAAGCCCGGCGACCGTTAACGAAGCCAACGAGTACGATCTCAGTCTGCGCTTCTGGATGTTCAATCAGCCTTCCTACAAATTCGGCGCGGTGGCAGGCTATCAGGAGAGCCGCACCAACTGGCTGGCAAGCGGTGGCACCTATGATTACGCGGGCACCGATGCCAACGGTGACTATGACCCGAACGCTCCGCGTGAGCAGGGTTCCTTCAAGGCAGGACAGCCCGCAGTCGGCTATCGCCAGGTCTTTAAGACCCCCTATATTGGCCTCGCGGGCTACTATTCTCTGGCGCAGTTTGAGCTCAGCGGATTGCTGAAATACAGTCATTGGGTAGACGGCACGGATCATGACGTCCATTACATGACCAACGCGACCTCCACCACCAGCACCAACAGTGGCGAGCTCTGGGCGGGCGTGGTCAATGCGGGATACTGGGTCACTCCACAGGCCAAAGTCTTTACCGAAGCCGCATACACCTATTACCCGAACAAGCACGGCGATGAAAACCAGTGGGATGAAGATGGCCATGAATACGGCCCTGGCGGCGGCGGATTGCAGAGCCGGGCCTGGAGCCTGTCGGCAGGCGTGCAGTATTTGTGGTAAAACGGGCCTTGATCCCCCCCTCTTTCCGCGATACTGATTATTTATACAGTATCGCGGAAAATTATCACCATGTTCGCCCTTGTCGACGATGCGCTGTCTCACGGAAAGTCATACTGTCGTACCCGTTTCCTGGAGCCATCGATCAGAACTGCCACCTTACCCCGCCGGTATAACCCCAGCCTTTGGCTCCATTGCTATTGAATTCTTTGCGATAATCCACCTCTGCGTACAGATTGCGCCCCCGTTGGCGCCAATCATCTCCAGGGTTTTTCCGGCAGCCACATTGACCCTTGCATTCGGACCGCTGGCATTAATGACAATGCGATTGCCGATGGCCTGCGCGACATCGTCCGTCGGGTCATCAGCGGAAATGCGGTAATCCACTGCGCTTCTACTGCGGGTAAAGGCTTTATTGAATTCAGTGAGGTAGGGCATTTTGTCGAGGTTGCCCGTTTTAAGCTGGGCGATCAGCCAGTCGTTATAGTTTTTCAGCCCTGCCGCCGTCGACGTTGAACAGCGTGCTCTGCTTGGCTGCCAGCGTCCGGCCGTTGGTTGACGCGCTGGATGTCGCATTGTTCTGACCAATATTGACGTTCAGCGTACCGTTCGTCACGTCGGCAATCCGCATATTGATGTACTGGTTGTCCTGAATACTCCCCACATCGGCACCCAGTACGCCACGATCGTTAACAATACGATTGATCCCCTGGCGTGTGCCAATCGTCGTACTTACCGAGCCATCCACTCCGGGTTGAAAAAGCTGATTACCGGTTAAATCAACCAGCAGACCATCCGAGACCGACATGTGTCCATATAACTGATCGTTATCGACGGGGTTATAGGCCTGTAATGTTACGGCAGCCGCAGGAAGCGGAAACAGAATGATTGACGGGGAAGAAAGTGAAGAAAAGACAGCAAGGGTGATTCTGGACAGACGTAAACGTGAGTACGATACAATATGCGTAATGGTCTTATTAAATCCCAATGTTGTATTGGGATTAATCAATGTATAGATGCAGTTGTTTCATTTATCAAAGGCAAGTTGGAAACAGTAAAGGCTTAGGATTTTTATGGTTTATGGGTAAGCGTATACCGACTGCTTACGACTTCGCTGCTGCAAACTTACTCAGCTTACTGCTTACAAGGTAAAACCTAAATTCTTCGCAACTTCAAACGGTTCCAGAAACCTGCTTAGAAGAGGGTTGAACGTGTGAAAAACTCAGTGATACTGTATATAAACACAGTTACATTGAGTTCCTCACCATGCAGCTTTTTTATCCCACAGAGATTGCCCCCGCCATCCATCTTCCTCTTTTTACGGAGCGAGTATCTTGTGGTTTTCCTAATCCCGCACAAGACTACGTCGAAGATAGGCTGAATCTCAATACGCTTTTAATAGCCCATCCTTGCGCCACGTATTTTATTAAAGTAAGCGGTGACTCGATGACGGGTGCTGGAATTGGAGATGGTGATCTTCTGGTCGTTGATCGTTCGCTGTCGGCAAGCCATGGCGATATTGTGATTGCTGCTGTAGCCGGCGAGTTTACTGTCAAGGAATTACGTACGCACCCAGCCTTGCAGCTGGTTCCTTATAATGACAATTACTCGCCGATTACATTTCATAACCCAGAAGATCTCGAAATATTTGGCGTAGTGACATTTTCAGTGAAGTCACATAAATGACGATGTTTGCTTTGGCCGACGTCAACAGCTTTTATACGTCATGTGAAACGGTATTTCGCCCGGATTTAAAGGGAAAACCCGTGGTGGTGGTCTCTAACAACGACGGCTGCGTCATTTCGCGTTCAGCAGAGGCAAAGACGCTCGGCATCGCTATGGGAGAGCCTTTTTTCAAACTGAAAAAGAAAACGTTCTCATCTGCAGTGCACGTATTCAGCTCGAACTATGCTCTTTATGCTGACCTCAGTGCGCGAGTTATGCAGACGCTGATGGAGATGGCGCCAGCCATTGAGATCTATTCAATCGATGAAGCCTTTATCGACTTATCCGGCGTAGCCAACTACATGTCGCTGACAGAATTTGGCAAGGCCATGCGGAACCAGGTGCTTAAAAATACCGGGCTCACGATCGGAATCGGTGCTTCGCAAACTAAAACGTTAGCAAAATTAGCAAATTATGCAGCCAAACGATGGCCGGGTACGGGAGGCGTGGTTGATTTATCCGACATATCACGTCAGCGGAAGCTGCTAGATCGCGTGCCTGTGGAGGAGGTATGGGGAGTCGGAAGGCGCATCAGCAAAAAACTGAACAATATGGGGATCAGTACAGCGCTGGACTTAGCCAATAGCTCACCCTGGGTCATCAAAAAACATTTCAACGTTGTTCTGGAAAGGACGCTGCGTGAGCTGCGCGGTGAATCGTGTCTGGAGCTTGAGGAGTTCGCGCCGAATAAACAACAAATTATGTGCAGCCGCTCTTTTGGGTATCGCATTACCGAGTATGCAGATATGCGCCAGGCTATCTGCACCTATGCTGAACGCGCTGCAGAAAAATTACGTAGCGAACACCAGTTTTGTGCTTTTGTTAGCGTCTTTCTACGCACCAGCCCGCACGCAGATAATGAAATTTATTATGGGAACCAATCATCTACGAAACTACTGATACCCTCTAATGATACACGTGACATTATACGTGCATCTACAGAATCACTGGATCGGATATGGGTCGATGGTTATCGCTACATGAAAGCTGGCGTAATGCTTGCTGACTTTTTTAGTCGCGGCACTGCACAGCTTAATTTTTTTGATGATCTCGCCCCCAAGGCTAATAGCACTGCACTAATGACGGTAATCGATGGTATTAATGCGTCGGGAAAAGGGAAAGTCTGGTTTGCTGGTCAAGGTATCCAGAAGCCCTGGGCAATGAAGCGTGAAATGCTATCCCCGGCTTATACTACGCGCTATTCAGACCTGCCTGTCGCTAAATAAGAACGAGAGCTGGCCTTTCAGGCTCGGTTGCTGTAGCGATACTTTCTCCCGCTGCGCCAGCGCAGGCTGATGGCGCGTACGCCGGTGGAAGGAGTCTGGGGCGTGGCCCCCCCCCCCCGGTTGAGCGACGTTCCACGCACAATTGACTAAAGACATCCTCATGCAAACAATATACGATTTATATATGTTTCATATACGGTGTGTATATTTATGGGAATCGTCAAAATTTCGGACCTGCTGCACGAGGACATTCGTGATGCCAGCAAAGCGATGTCGCGTTCGGTCAACGCACAAGCGGAATACTGGATCCGCCTCGGCATGATGAGCGAACTCTATCCGGAGCTGAACTATCAGCAAATCAAAATGATGATGCTGAAATCAGGATCTGACCGCTTACTGGAGGTGATCAATGCCATCAATTCCCATTAAAACCGCCGATGAGCTCGCCCGCCAGCGTCATGCCGGTGAGCTGCTGGCCTCCGTCTTTGACATGCTGGACGTCTTTATTCAGCCCGGCGTCACCACCATGGCAATCAATAACAAAGTCGAAGATTTTATCGTCAACGAGCTGCATTCGCGCCCGGCCAGCAAAGGTCAGTATGACTATCCTTACGTGCTGAATACCTCGGTTAACGAGGTGGTGTGTCACGGTATTCCAAAGGAGACGGAGCATCTGCGTGCCGGAGCCATCGTCAACGTCGATATCACCCTGGAAAAAGACGGCATGATTGCTGACTCCAGCAAAATGTACCTGATTGGCGACGTCTCCCCACTGGCCCGCCGCCTGGTGAACAAAACCTATGAAGCAATGTGGAAAGGCATTCAGGTGGTGAAGCCCGGCGCCACGCTCGGTGATATCGGGCACGCCATTCAGAAATACGTTGAAGATAACGGCTACAGCGTGGTGCGCGAATACTGCGGACACGGCATTGGCAAAGAGATGCACGAAGATCCGCAGATCCTGCACTACGGCAAGCCAGGCGTTGGCGACGTGCTGCGCGAAGGGATGGTCTTTACCATCGAGCCGATGGTGAATCAGGGCGACAGCAAAATCAAAACCAAAAAGGACGGCTGGACGGTGGTGACACGCGATAAAAAGCTGTCGGCGCAGTGGGAACATACCATTGCCGTTACGGCCGACGGCTTTGAGGTGCTGACGCTGCGTAAAGGGGAAAGCATTCCGGCATAAGCGTTTAAGATATTGCCCGGCTGCGCCAGATGCAGTGTGGCATTAGCGGCTGCGCTTGGCGTGGCGTTCCCAGTTATCCAGTTTTGCCTGTTCGGATTTTTTCAGCGCCACATAGCACGCTCCGCTGCCGCCGTGATGCGGTAGCGCGCAGCAAAACGCCTGCACGTCTTCAAATTCCGTGAGCCATCGCGCCAGATAGCTACGAACAACATTGGCGTGTGAGCCATCTGCTTTGCCTTTGCCGTGGACAATCAGAACGTTTCGCAGTCCGTCCCGGTGGGCCTGAAGAATAAACGCATACAGCATCTGTCGGCACTGTTCCACGGAGTGGCGCAGGAGCGTGAGGCTCGCCTGCTGGCTGTATTTCCCGGCGCGCAGCTTATCCAGTACGCCGTTTTGCAGCCCTTCTCGCTTAAACTCCAGCGGTGTGTCGAGCGGAACAATATCGAGAAAACCGGTGGTGAGAAAGTTATCGAGCTGTAGCGTGTCGATGTGGGCCGGAGCACGGGTATTACGGGTTGGCTGCCAGTTCGCCTCGTTGTTACGCTTCAGGGGCTGTACGTCCTCCATGGCGTCAAGAAACAGAAATTTGTCGTCAGGGTTCATCGTTACCTCCTCCCGCTACCTTCACTGCCGGAAGGCTACTATAGCCGCGCCCTGTCCTGCGCTCAACGCTTTTGGTTATTTCTGGAAACAGATTTCCTGAAGAATATATTCTGGTTCGAAAGTGAAGCGAATAAAGGAAAAAATAGTTAACCATTACTTAACTAAAATTAATTGACGTTAACATGCAACACACTATTAACGAAACGTGAAATATATCACCCAAGAAACTGGTATTTATGCCTGAATTCGCTATAACTGTATTACCTGCACGGGGGAATCAGGGGCAGGAAGACGGTATGGAAATATTGCTGTGTATACTGTGGGATCTGGCGGATGTCGGCAGATCCTGTTTTTTTATTTAGCTATAAATAATCACCCCTGGAATAATTGCTGACTTTGTCGGCGAAATTGCGTAATCAGCGATGCGGCAAGCGGCGTCTGCTGCGCATCCCGGCGCTGAATCAGGTAGTAAGCGGCTTTCGGTAAAGGCTCCACCACCGGGATCATCACCAGACGGTGCGCAATCAGCGGGTCAGTGCCTAACTCTTCCGGCAAAATACTTAAGAAATCACTTTGCGCAACCAGGCTAATACAGGATGAGAACGTTTCACATACCACGCCGACGGTCGGTATTTGTGCCCGATGGCTGAATAACTCCTCAAGCTGTTTGTAATAACTGCCGCGCGGAGTCGGCATCGTCCAGTTATATTTCAATAGCGCACTAATGGATTGCGCACCCTGCGCAGGATGATCGCGCCGGGAAAATATCGCGAAGTTTTTTTCAAATAATTTTTCAAACGTAAATTCGTAATCGTAAGGGCCCTTATAATAACTGTTGATGGTGAAATCCAGTTCGCCCTGACGTAATTCATTGATCATCGACACCAGCTGCCCTTCCATGATCCTGACCTTCACGCCCGGGTGCTGCTGGTGAAAGCGGTTAATCACCGGCGGCATCAGCGTGCGTGCCACGCTTGCGCCCATCCCGATATTTATCTGCCCGGTTAATCGCCCCTGGCGCTGCTGAATTTCCTCCTGCGCCGCACGCAGCTCTTCCAGAATTAAATTAGCGTGCTGGTAGAAACTTTCCCCGCATTCGGTTAATGCCACGCCTTTGCTGCGGCGAATAAAGAGCTGGGCTGAAATCCCCTCTTCCAGCTCTTTTATCGATTTGGTGAGCGCGGGCTGTGAGAGCTGAAGCGCACGGCTTGCACCACGAATACTGCCCTGCCTCGCGACCTCCACGAAGGCCCGAATTTGATGAATTTTTACCTGAAAGGTCATGCCCGCTCCGCGATAACCACTGTTTATCAGACACAAGAAACTGGCATCTACTGTAATGCAAAGGGATATGGCAGGGTAATGAGCGAAACGTTAAAAAATTATTACTGATAAGTAAAAACTATCGCACCGTGAAGCGATTCACACTTTTTACCGATAACAGGAAACGTTATGTCATTACTTACCGAATATGTGGCGTCGCTGGCGACGGATCTGCGTGCCTGGCGCCGTGAATTTCATCATTATGCCGAATCCGGCTGGCTGGAATTTCGCACTGCCGCGCGCGTGGCGGAGATCCTCGACGGCCTGGGTTATCAGCTGGCCGTTGGTCGCGATGTGGTGGATGAGCAGAGCCGGATGGGTCTGCCGGATGAAACGACTCTTGCGCAGCAATATGAAAGAGCCCGCCAGCAGGGTGCGCCTGAGCGCTGGCTGCCTGCTTTCGAAGGTGGTTTTACCGGCGTGGTCGCCACGCTGAATACCGGGCGTCCCGGCCCGACTCTCGCTTTTCGCGTTGATATGGACGCACTCGACCTCAATGAGCATCAGGACGACAGTCATCGCCCTCACCGGGACGGATTCGCCTCCTGTAATGCAGGCATGATGCACGCCTGCGGCCACGACGGGCATACCGCCATCGGTCTCGGCCTTGCTCATGTGCTGAAGCACTTTTCCGGCGAACTCCGCGGCACGATCAAACTGATTTTCCAGCCTGCCGAAGAAGGCACTCGCGGCGCTCGCGCAATGGTCGCCGCAGGCGTGCTGGACGATGTGGATTACTTTACAGCGGTGCATATCGGCACCGGCGTGGAAGCTGGCACGGTTCTGTGCGGTGCCGATAACTTTATGGCTACCAGCAAGTTTGACGTGCGTTTTACCGGTGTTGCCGCGCACGCAGGCGGAAAACCGGAGGAGGGTCGCAACGCGCTGCTGGCTGCGGCGCAGGCAGCAATATCCCTGCACGCGATTGCCCCGCACAGCGCGGGAGCCTCACGGGTGAACGTTGGCGTGATGCAGGCCGGGACCGGGCGCAACGTAGTGCCTTCATCAGCGCTGATCAAAGTGGAAACGCGTGGCGAGAGCGAAGCCATCAATCAGTACGTTTTTGACCGGGCTCAGAGCGTGATTGCAGGTGCTGCGGCGATGTACGAAGTGAGCGCCGATGTAAAACTGATGGGCGCAGCGACGGCAAGTTCCCCTTCCCCTGAATGGGTAAGTTTCCTGCGCGAACAGGCGGTTCAGGTGCCCGGCGTGGAAAAAGCGATAGACAACGTGCCCGCTCCGGCAGGATCGGAAGACGCCACGCTGATGATGGCACGCGTCCAGGCGCGCAACGGCCTCGCATCATACATGGTGTTCGGGACCGATCTGAGCGCCGGGCATCACAACGAAAAATTCGATTTCGACGAGCAGGTGCTCGGCATCGCCGTGGAAACCCTTGCCCGCGTAGCGATGGGCTGTGCACAGAAAGGAGTCAATTAATGCAGCAGATATACGATTTTGTAGCCGATACCCTTAACGCCCGCCATCAACAGTTCAGCGATATCGCCGACGAGATTTGGGATCATCCGGAAACGCGCTTTGAGGAGTTCTGGTCCGCCGAACGGCTCGCGAGCGCCCTGGAAGCCGAGGGCTTCAGCATCACGCGCGAAGCGGGCGGTATTCCGAATGCCTTTATCGCGAGCGTAGGCAGCGGAAAACCGGTTATTGCCGTGCTGGGCGAATATGATGCGCTGGCAGGCCTCAACCAGCAGGCGCACTGCGCGGAGCCCACTTCATCGACCCCAGGCGCGAACGGCCATGGCTGCGGACATAACCTGCTGGGTACAGCGGCTTTTGCTGCCGCCGTTGCGGCTAAAGCATGGCTGGAACAAAACGGTCGTGAAGGCACGCTGCGTTTTTACGGCTGCCCGGGCGAAGAAGGCGGCTCCGGCAAAACCTTTATGGTGCGCGAAGGCCTGTTCGACGACGTGGACGCTGCCGTCACCTGGCATCCTGAGGCTTTTGCGGGGATGTTCAGCACCAGTACGCTGGCGAATATTCAGGCCGCCTGGCGCTTTACCGGCGTCGCGGCGCATGCGGCAAACTCACCGCATTTAGGCCGCAGCGCGCTGGACGCGGTGACGCTGATGACCACCGGCACAAATTTCCTCAATGAGCACATTATCGAAAAAGCCCGCGTGCACTACGCCATTACCGACACCGGCGGTATTTCTCCCAACGTCGTGCAGGCGCAGGCCGAAGTGTTGTACCTGATTCGCGCGCCAGAGATGGCCGACGTTCAGCAGATTTACCAGCGGATTGAGAAAATTGCTCAGGGCGCGGCGCTGATGACGGAAACGACGGTCAGCTGTCGTTTTGAGAAAGCCTGTTCCAGCTACCTGCCCAACCGCACGCTGGAGGCGGCAATGTATCAGGCGGTTCAGCACTACGGCACGCCAGTATGGAGTGAAGAGGAACTGGAATTTGCCCATGCGATTCGCACCACGCTAAGCGAAAACGATCTGCAAAACAGCCTGCAAAACATCGCTCGCACCGGCGCGCAGGAAGGTATTAACTTTGCCCGCCGTCATCAGAAAACGCTGCTTATTGATGAGGTTGCGCCGTATGTGCCCAATAGCGAAGTGTTGCCGGGGTCAACGGACGTGGGTGACGTCAGTTGGAAAACCCCTGTCGCGCAGTGCTTCAGTCCCTGTTTTGCCGTCGGCACGCCTCTGCATACCTGGCAGCTGGTCAGCCAGGGCCGCACATCCATCGCGCATAAAGGCATGCTGCACGCCGGGAAAATCATGGGCGCAACGGCCATTAACCTGTTTGATGACCCGGCACTGCTGGAAGCCTGCCGGACAGAGCTGGCACAGCAGCTTGAGGAGCGGCCATATCACTGTCCGATCCCGAAAAACGTGACACCGTCACCACTTAAATAATCATTATAAAACAACTCATAACACAACAAACACAACGACACCCGAGGAACGCCCATGAGTATGTCTTCCATACCTTCGCATTCCCCCACCGGTAAGCTGTATGGCTGGGTAGAAAAGATTGGTAATAAAGTGCCGCACCCTTTCCTGCTGTTTGTGTACCTGATTGCGGCATTGATGATAGCCACTGCCGCGCTTTCGGCTTTCGACGTGAGCGTAAAAAGCCCAGCGAACGGCACCACCGTTGTGGTCAAAAACCTGCTGAGCGTGGAGGGGCTGCACTGGTTTTTGCCGAACGTCATTAAGAACTTCAGTGGGTTTGCGCCGCTCGGTGCCATCCTCGCGCTGGTATTGGGCGCAGGCCTTGCCGAACGCGTCGGGCTGCTGCCCGCACTGATGGTGAAGATGGCTTCCCACGTCAGCGCGCGTTACGCAAGCTATATGGTGCTGTTTATTGCCTTCTTCAGCCATATTTCGTCCGACGCCGCGCTGGTGATCATGCCGCCGATGGGCGCTCTGATCTTTCTCGCCGTTGGTCGACATCCGGTTGCAGGCCTGCTGACCGCCATTGCAGGCGTTGGCTGTGGTTTTACTGCGAATTTGCTGATTGTTACCACCGACGTTCTGCTCTCCGGTATCAGCACCGAAGCCGCGAAAACCATGGACGCCGCGATGTACGTCAGCGTTATCGACAACTGGTATTTTATGGCAAGCTCGGTAATTGCGTTGACGGTTGTCGGCGGTCTCATCACCGATAAAATCGTCGAACCGCGTCTTGGCCTGTGGCAAGGCAACGATGAGGAAAAGCTGGAAACCCTGAGCGCCGAACAGCGCTTTGGCCTGCGGGTGGCGGGAATTGTCTCGCTGCTGTTTATCGGTCTGATTGCGCTGCTTATCGTTCCCGAAAACGGCATTCTGCGCGATCCGGTCCTGCACACCGTGCTGCCGTCACCCTTCATTAAAGGCATCGTGCCGCTGATCATCTTTTTCTTCTTCGTGATCTCGCTGGCGTATGGCCTGGCGACAAAGAAAATCCGCAGTCAGGGAGACATTCCACACCTGATGATCGAGCCGATGAAGGAGATGGCCGGGTTTATCGTCATGGTCTTCCCGCTCGCCCAGTTTGTGGCCATGTTTAACTGGAGCAATATGGGCAAGTTTATGGCGGTTGGCCTGACCGATATTCTGGAAGCCGCAGGCTTGAGCGGCGTGCCTGCGTTTGTCGGGCTGGCGCTGCTCTCTTCTTTATTGTGCATGTTTATCGCCAGCGGCTCGGCAATCTGGTCGATTCTGGCGCCGATATTTGTGCCAATGTTCATGCTGCTTGGCTTTCACCCGGCGTTCGCGCAGATCCTGTTTCGGGTGGCGGATTCCTCTGTGATCCCGCTGGCACCGGTATCTCCGTTCGTGCCGCTGTTTCTCGGCTTTCTCCAGCGCTATAAGCCAGAGGCGAAGCTCGGTACCTACTATTCTCTGGTATTACCCTATCCGCTTATCTTTTTAGGGGTATGGTTGCTGATGCTGGTGGCGTGGTATCTTGTCGGCCTCCCCATTGGGCCGGGGGTTTACCCGCGGCTGAACTAAGGAAATGTGATGCTGAGATTGCTGGAAGATAAAATCGCGACCCCGGTCGGGCCGCTGTGGATCCTGTGTGATGAACAGTTCAACCTGCGCGCCGTCGAGTGGGAAGAGCACAGCGATCGTATGGTGCAGCTGTTGGATCTGCATTATCGCGCGGAGGGCTATGAGCGAATCCCTGCCAGCAATCCTAACGGGCTGAGTCAGAAGATGAGAGAGTACTTCGACGGCGATCTCAGCATAATCGACTCCCTGCCAAGCGCTACGGGCGGTACCGACTTTCAGCGTGAAGTCTGGCAGGCGCTGCGCTCTATTCCCTGCGGTCAGGTGATGCGCTACGGGCAGCTTGCCGAACAGCTCGGACGACCAGGCGCGGCGCGGGCTGTAGGCGCGGCCAACGGTTCGAATCCGGTAAGCATCGTCGTGCCCTGCCATCGCGTGATAGGCAGCAACGGTACCATGACCGGTTATGCTGGCGGCGTGCAGCGAAAAGAGTGGCTGCTGCGCCACGAAGGCTACCTGCTAATTTGATATTTAGTGCCTTTCTGGAAATATCAGACAACTTTACTGACAGCAGGCTCCAGTTTAAATTCATAGATTTCATGGGGATATAACCCTTCGGTTATTTCCCTTGCTTATATTACGTGAATCGGATTTTGAAGGCTTACTTGCTCCCCAAAAAGATGTTAAAATTGACCAATATCAATTAAAGCCTGAGCAAATCTATGATCCCGGAAAAGCGAATTATTCGACGCATCCAGTCTGGCGGTTGTGCTATCCACTGCCAGGATTGCAGCATCAGCCAGCTCTGTATCCCGTTCACCCTCAATGAACATGAGCTCGATCAGCTTGATAATATCATCGAGCGTAAAAAGCCGATTCAGAAAGGGCAAACCCTGTTCAAAGCAGGCGATGAGCTGAAATCGCTGTATGCCATCCGCTCCGGCACGATCAAGAGCTACACCATCACCGAACAGGGCGATGAGCAGATTACCGGTTTCCACCTGGCAGGCGATCTGGTCGGTTTCGACGCCATCGGCACCGGTCATCACCCAAGCTTCGCGCAGGCGCTGGAAACGTCCATGGTTTGCGAAATCCCGTTCGAAACCCTGGACGATCTTTCCGGTAAAATGCCGAACCTGCGCCAGCAGATGATGCGTCTGATGAGCGGCGAGATCAAAGGCGACCAGGATATGATCCTGCTGCTGTCGAAGAAAAATGCGGAAGAGCGCCTGGCAGCGTTTATCTATAACCTCTCCCGTCGTTTCGCCCAGCGCGGCTTCTCTCCGCGTGAGTTCCGTCTGACCATGACCCGCGGTGACATCGGTAACTACCTCGGCCTGACGGTAGAAACCATCAGCCGCCTGCTCGGTCGTTTCCAGAAAAGCGGCATGCTAGCGGTAAAAGGTAAGTACATTACCATCGAGAACAGCGATGCGCTGGCCGTTCTGGCCGGACAGGCCCGCAACGTCGCCTGATCCCCCTTTTTTTCCGTTCGCCGGATCGCTAAATTTTTGTGATTTATTGATCTGGCGAAGGTTATCCCCTGTTTCAATCACTCCGGATGGGTTATCTTTTATTTACAGACTGTGGTGACAGTTGTAAGGAGACCCTGTATGGCAAAGTATCAAAGCATGCTGGTAGCCATCGATCCTAACCAGGACGATCAACCCGCATTACGGCGCGCTGTGTACCTTCATCAACGGATTGGTGGAACCATTAAAGCCTTTTTGCCGATCTACGATTTTTCGTATGAGATGACCACCCTTCTGTCGCCTGACGAGCGCACGGCTATGCGTCAGGGCGTCATCAGCCAGCGGACCGCGTGGATCCGCGAACAGGCAAAATTTTACATAGATGCCGGCGTGCCGATTGACATCAAAGTCGTCTGGCATAACCGCCCCTTCGAAGCCATTATTCAGGAAGTGATGAGCGGCGGGCACGATCTGCTGCTCAAGATGGCCCACCAGCACGACAAACTGGAAGCGGTGATTTTCACCCCCACCGACTGGCATTTACTGAGAAAATGCCCCTGCCCGGTGTGGATGGTGAAAGATCAGCCGTGGCCGGAAGGCGGCAAAGCGATTGTGGCAGTCAATCTCGCCAGCGAAGAGGAGTATCACAACGCCCTCAATGACAAACTGGTACGGGAAACGCTGCAGCTTGCCGAGCAAATCAACCACACCGAAGTGCATCTTGTGGGCGCCTACCCGGTCACGCCAATCAATATCGCGATTGAGCTGCCGGATTTCGACCCGAGCGTGTACAACGACGCCATTCGCGGCCAGCATCTGCTTGCCATGAAGGCGCTACGGCAGAAATACAGCATTTCAGAAGAGATGACCCACGTCGAGAAAGGCCTGCCGGAAGAGGTCATCCCGGATCTGGCTGAGCATTTGCAGGCGGGGATTGTGGTACTGGGCACGGTTGGACGCACAGGCCTTTCTGCCGCATTCCTTGGGAATACCGCGGAACAGGTTATCGATCATCTGCGCTGCGACCTGCTGGCGCTGAAGCCGGATCAGTATCAGACCCCGGTCGAGCTTGACGACGAAGAAGACGACTAAGCATCCAGCCTTAGTCTCTTAAAAAAAGAAAAACCCGGTGAGCTTCCTCACCGGGTTTTTTATGTCTGACAGAGGGATCAGTGGATACCCAGACACCAGGCGTAGTTGATCTCTTCTTTGAGTTCGAAGGATGACAGTGCCACCGGCCTTTTCATCAGAACGTTTCCCAGTTATCGCCCTCGGCAAGTGCCGGGCGCTGTGGCTGATAGCGACTGGCGGAAGGCGCAGGCGGCTGGCGATTTATGCTACCCGCGTGCTGCAAACGAAACGCACCGACTGCCTCCGTGAGGCGTGCGGCCTGCTCTTCCAGTGAACCAGCCGCCGCAGAGGCCTCTTCCACCAGCGAGGCATTTTGCTGGGTGACGTTGTCCATCTCCGTAATCGCCTGACTCACCTGCAAAATCCCCCGACTCTGCTCATCCGAAGCCGCGGCGATTTCCAGCATGATGTCGGTGACGCGTTTGACCGCCTCCACGATGTCACTCATGGTGCTGCCCGCCGCAACGACTTCTCCGGAACCGCGTTCAATCAGCATGACGGATTCACTGATAAGCCCTTCAATCTCTTTTGCTGCCTGGGCGCTGCGGCTGGCGAGCGTGCGTACTTCGCTTGCGACCACAGCAAAACCTCGTCCCTGTTCCCCTGCACGCGCAGCTTCCACCGCGGCGTTCAGCGCCAGAATGTTGGTCTGGAAAGCAATGCTGTTAATCACAGCGGTAATTTCAGATATTTTCTTCGAACTGGCAGAGATGTTGCCCATCGTCGACACCACGCCGGAGACAATCTGCCCGCCGCGCGTAGCTTTCCCGGAGGCATCTTCCGCCAGTCTGGAGGCGTGATGCGCGTTATCGGCGTTCTGTTTCACCGTGGCGGTCAGTTGCTCCATGCTGGCGGCTGTCTGCTCAATCGCCGCGGCCTGCTCTTCAGTACGGGAGGACAAATCCGTGTTGCCTGCGGAAATTTCGCTGGTACCGCGATAGATCTCTTCGGTGCCCTGACGCACGGTGCCAACGGTTTGCGCCAGCGCGTGCTGCATTTTTTGCAGGTCGTGGCTCAGCTTACCGATTTCGCTGCGGCCCGTCGCTTCATCGGCCAGCGTCAGATCGCCATCCGCAATTTGCTCGATACGGTGCAGAGCGCGACGCAGAGGATTAATAACGGTTCGGCGTAACGCAACAAACGTAAGCAACGTTAAAACCAGCGCCAGCACAAAGGCCCCAACCATAAAGGCGAGACCAAGCTGGGTGCGGCTGTGTGCCGTTTCGGACAGATGACGAGCCCGTTCGCTGCGGATCTGAATCGCCTTAAGCAACACGTCGTTGTAAGCGGCATCCAGTTGGCGGGCGTGCTCGTTTTCATGGTTGATGATCGCCTCAAACATACCGTTTTTGGCATATTTCAGCATCGGCTGCATGCCATCGATGTAGGCTTTGTAGCGCGCATTGATCTCACCATCCAGCGCTTCATCAGCCGGTGTTTTCACTTCACGATTCACGTACTGCGCGAAGCCTTCCTGAGACTGTTTGATGCGCTGCTCCGCTTCGGCGATATTGCGCTTCATATCATCCATTTCGGCAATGCGGCTGGCGGCGCCGGCGTGGATCAGGTTGATACGTGCTGTTCGCAGATGGTTTGAGCTGTTCGATAAACCCATGCGAACTTCTAATTCCTGAGTAACGTCACCCTGGTCACGATCGGCCTGCAGCAAAAAATAGCCCGCAAGGCCCGAGCTCAGCGCGAACAGCAGCAGGATCCCCCCGAGAATGGAGGAGAACAGCGGCACGAGACGGATATGGTGTAAAAAACTGACGGTTTGCGACTTTTGCCCTACGGCTGATTTATCCATGGCTTATCGACTCTCTTATAGTAAAGACGTATCAAAACGTCCGTAAGATTGTCATCGGCCCGGCGCGCCGATTGCTTACCGGTAAAAGCGC
The DNA here is from genome assembly GCA_002470465.1 of Pluralibacter sp. UBA7423. Lineage (GTDB taxonomy): Bacteria > Pseudomonadota > Gammaproteobacteria > Enterobacterales > Enterobacteriaceae > Scandinavium. The sequence goes on along the minus strand of DKMD01000017.1, from coordinate 23,731 downwards.
TACGTGGGTCACATTTTGAACATTAAAAAGGAAAGCCAGCGGACGAACGCCGCTGGCCTGCGCATCAGTTATCGCCGAAATGGATAACGGTGCGGATAGATTTACCTTCATGCATCAGATCAAAAGCTTTGTTGATCTGATCCAGCGGCAGACGGTGGGTAATGAACGGGTCGAGGTTGATTTTGCCAGCCATCGCATCTTCTACCATCCCCGGCAGTTGAGTGCGCCCTTTCACGCCGCCGAACGCCGAACCGCGCCACACGCGCCCGGTAACCAGCTGGAACGGGCGAGTTTTGATCTCCTGGCCTGCGCCCGCCACGCCGATAATGACGCTTTCGCCCCAGCCTTTGTGGCAGCATTCAAGCGCCGCGCGCATGACGTTCACGTTGCCGATGCACTCGAAGCTGAAATCAACGCCGCCGTCGGTCAGTTCAACAATCACGTCCTGCACCGGTTTGTCGTAATCGTTCGGATTGATGAAATCGGTCGCGCCCATTTCACCCGCCAGCTTAAATTTTTCCGGATTGGTGTCGACGGCAATGATGCGGCCCGCTTTCGCCTGAACGGCTCCCTGAATTACCGCCAGGCCAATCCCACCAAGGCCGAACACGGCCACGGAATCACCCGCTTTCACTTTAGCAGTATTGTGCACTGCCCCAATTCCAGTGGTGACGCCGCAGCCCAGCAGACAAACTTTGTCGAGTGGCGCCTGCGGGTTCACTTTCGCCAGAGAAATTTCCGCGACAACGGTGTACTCGCTGAAGGTGCTGGTGCCCATGTAGTGGTAAATCGGTTCTCCGTTCAAGGAGAAACGCGTAGTGCCGTCCGGCATCAGGCCTTTGCCCTGAGTCGCACGCACGGCCTGGCAAAGGTTAGTTTTGCCGGATTTGCAGAACTTACACTCGCGGCATTCCGCTGTGTACAACGGGATAACGTGATCGCCCGGCTTCAGGCTGGTGACGCCTTCGCCGACTTCAACCACAACGCCACCGCCTTCATGGCCTAATACCGCCGGGAATACGCCTTCAGGGTCGTCACCGGAGAGCGTGAAGGCATCCGTGTGGCAAACGCCCGTGTGGGTGATCTTAACCAGTACTTCGCCCTTCTTCGGCGGCGCGACGTCGATTTCGACAATTTTCAGCGGCTGGCCCGGGCCAAACGCAACTGCAGCACGTGATTTCATCTTCCGTCTCTTCCCTTGTTGTCAGTTATTTTAAATACGATGGTAGCAGAGCTATTAAGATTGTAACGATGCCAGGCGCGCGGCGAAGCCCACAAACACCAGGCCAATCAGGCTGTTGCCAAGCTTCACCAGTTTCTTGCGGCTACCCACAAAGCGGGTCACCAGCGTGCCGGACACAATCAGGAAGCTGAGATAGATAAAGCTCACCGTCTCCAGCGTAACGCCCAGGATCAGGAACGCCAGCCCCGGCGTACTTGAGTTCACGTCGATAAACTGCACGAAGAACGAAACGTAAAACAGAATGGCTTTTGGGTTAGTCAGGCTCAGCGTCAGGGCGCGCTTAAAGATGGTGCTGCGCTGTTCGGCATGGTGCGCGTGCTCGCCGCCCTTCTGTTTGATGACCGCCCACAGCATTTTTATGCCGAGATAAAGCAGATACAACGCGCCGAGATAACGAACGATGTTAAACAGCACTGGCGTCGTTTTAATGAGCGTGGCAACGCCCGCGTACGAAAGAAACATCAGCACCGCATCGCCGATAAATACCGCCAGCGCAGCGAGGTAGCCTGTACGAATGCCGTACGCTGCCCCGGTTTTGAGCACAAAAAAGGTATTTGGCCCAGGCACCAGAATGATAAAAATCGCGCCCACCAGGTAGGTCCAGTAATTCAGTACGCCAAAATCCGCAAACACGCCGTTCTCCCTTCACCGTTGTTTTCAAATGTGACGGCCATCATAACAAAAAAGCCGCCTTCCTTTCACGGGAAGACGGCTTTAAGCGCACAAACCTGTAAGCCGATTTACAGCGCTTTCAGAATCGCATCCACGCTGGCTTTAGCATCGCCAAACAGCATGTGGGTGTTCTCTTTGAAGAACAGCGGGTTCTGAACGCCTGCGTAGCCGGTGTTCATGGAGCGCTTGAACACGATAACGTTCTGCGCTTTCCATACCTCCAGCACCGGCATACCGGCAATCGGACTCTTCGGATCGTCAAGGGCCGCCGGGTTCACGGTGTCGTTGGCGCCAATGACCAGCACGGTGTCGGTATCGCGGAAGTCGTCGTTGATTTCGTCCATTTCCAGCACGATGTCATACGGCACTTTCGCTTCCGCCAGCAGTACGTTCATGTGCCCTGGCAAACGCCCCGCTACCGGGTGAATGCCGAAACGCACGTTGATGCCACGTGCGCGCAGCTTCTCGGTGATTTCAGCCACCGGATACTGCGCCTGAGCCACTGCCATGCCATAGCCTGGGGTGATGATCACCGAATGCGAGTTTTTCAGCATCTCAGCGGTCTCTTCAGCGCTGATTTCACGGTGTTCGCCCACTTCTTCGTCTACACCGGTGGAAGAGCCGTCAGTACCGAAACCACCGGCGATGACGCTGATAAACGAACGGTTCATCGCCTTACACATGATGTAGGACAGGATCGCACCCGACGAACCAACCAGCGCACCGGTGACGATCAGCAGGTCGTTGCTCAGCATGAAGCCCGCTGCCGCCGCTGCCCAACCGGAGTAGGAGTTCAGCATGGAAACCACTACCGGCATATCCGCCCCGCCGATAGACGCCACCAGATGCCAGCCAAACGCCAGCGCGATAACGGTCATGATCAGCAGCGCCAGCACCTGCAGCCCTACGCTTTCGGTGCGCACAAACACCACCAACAGCAGGAAGGAAACCACCAGCGCCGCGAGGTTCATTTTGTGACGGTTTGGCAGCATCAGCGGCTTAGAAGAGATCTTGCCGCGCAGTTTACCAAAGGCCACGATAGAACCAGTGAAGGTCACCGCACCGATGAAGATGCCGAGGAACACTTCCGTCAGGTGAATGTTCACCAGAATCGGTTCCAGACCCGGCTCGTGATACAGATAGCTGTTAAAGCCCACCAGCACCGCTGCCAGACCCACGAAGCTGTGCAGCACCGCTACCAGCTCCGGCATTTCGGTCATTTCGACGCGTTTTGCCAGGCGAATACCGATTGCGCCGCCAATGATCATCGCAACAATTATCCACGCCACATTGCCGGTATCCGGCCCGAAAATAGTGGCGATCAGCGCGATCGCCATCCCGGCGATACCGAAATAGTTGCCCTGCTGAGACGTTTCATGTTTCGAAAGCCCGGCCAGGCTGAAAATAAACAGGATCGCGGCAACAATGTATGCAGCTGTAACTAATCCTCCAGACATGTGCTACCCCTTACCCTTTGCGGAACATTTTCAGCATGCGCTGAGTCACGGTGAAGCCACCGAAAATATTGATGCTGGCGATCAGCACGGCGATGAAGCTCAGGAAGCTTACCCAGCCGCCGTGACCAATCTGCAACAGCGCCCCGACCACGATGATCCCTGATATCGCATTCGTGACCGACATCAGCGGCGTATGCAACGCATGAGAGACGTTCCACACTACGTAGTAACCCACCACGCAGGAAAGCGCGAACACGGTGAAGTGACCGAGGAACTCTTTAGGTGCGACATCGGCAAGCCAGCCGAACAGGATAATCGCCAGCGCCATCAGGGCGTATTTGCGCCACGGTGAGGCTGGTTTTTTCTCTTCAACCGGGGCCGCTTCAGCTTTTGCCGCCGCTTTGGGCTGTGCGGAAACCTGAATCGGTGGCGCAGGCCAGGTGACTTCACCTTCGCGCACGACGGTTACGCCGCGGATCACCACGTCGTCAAAGTCGATGATGATATTGCCGTCTTTCTCTTTGCACAGCAGCTTCAGCAGATTCACCAGGTTGGTGCCGTAGAGCTGGGATGACTGCGTTGGCAGACGTCCAGCCAGGTCGGTATAGCCAATCACCTTCACGCCATTGGCCGTGGTGAAGACTTCACCAGGCACGGTATATTCGCAGTTGCCGCCGTTCTGCGCGGCGAGATCGACCACCACGCTGCCCGGCGTCATGGAATCAACCATTTCTCGAGTGATTAACTTCGGTGCCGGCTTGCCCGGAATCAACGCCGTGGTGACGATGATATCGACCTCTTTTGCCTGCGCGGCAAAGAGCGCCATTTCTGCTTTGATAAACGCTTCGGACATCACTTTGGCATAGCCATCGCCGCTACCCGCTTCCTCTTCGAAATCGAGTTCGAGGAATTCCGCGCCCATACTCTGAACCTGTTCTTTCACTTCCGGACGGGTATCAAAGGCGCGCACGATGGCACCAAGGCTGTTAGCCGCGCCAATGGCTGCAAGACCGGCAACGCCTGCGCCAATCACCATGACTTTAGCTGGCGGAACCTTACCGGCGGCGGTGATTTGCCCGGTGAAGAAACGCCCAAACTCGTGGGCTGCCTCAACAATCGCACGATAACCGGCGATGTTCGCCATCGAGCTCAGGGCGTCGAGGGACTGCGCGCGCGAAATGCGCGGCACGGAGTCCATCGCCATCACGTTGATATTACGTTCGGCCAGTTTTGCCATCAGATCCGGATTTTGCGCCGGCCAGATAAAGCTAATAAGCGTGGTGCCCGCGTTCAGCCGTGCAATTTCGGTATCGGTTGGGGCATTGACCTTCAGAATAATGTCAGATTGCCAGATGGCTTCTGCGCTAACGACTTCCGCACCTGCCTCGGTAAAAGCACGATCCTCGAAGCTCGCAAGCTTCCCGGCCCCGCTTTCTACGGCCACCGTAAACCCAAGCTTCAGCAACTGTTCCACCGTTTTCGGCGTGGCTGCAACGCGGGTTTCCAGGGCCAGCGTCTCTTTTGGTACCGCAATACGCATAGTTTTCCCTTCCATCGAGTGTAATGATGGTTTGTTGTCTCATCGGGTTCCGTCACTAAGAGCATCAGCTTTCGAAGAGGCGAAGCACCCGCAATAAATAAAACAGTAACAAACTTTCTATAACCTACTGAAAATAACGGCTGTGATCCACAGCCCGTAAACAGTAATTTTGATTTTATTAGGGAAAAGTCACTTTCACTGCGCTCAGGCAGCAATATTTACCTGATTTTGTCAGGCAGGCCTGATAATTCGCTTAAGCGAAGCGGTAAAACATGATTATTCTCGGCGATGTTACCGCATTTTAACATTACATTAACTTATAAAAGCTATCATGATTATCGGTTTTACTGGTCAACTGCCCATTTCTGCAACATATCATGAAAAGTTATCGCGCGAGTCTCCGCAGGTCGCACAAGATGAACAAAATCACGCAGACAGTGATGCAGATTAAATGCAATAATCATCGGCGTTTTAGTCACTAACAACTACCAGCATCTGGTTTGCGCAAGGCGAAGGATTATTTTTATGAAGCTTAAGAACACCCTCCTGGCGTCCGCTCTTCTCTCCGCAACGGCATTCAGCGCCTTTGCTGCCACCGAGCTAACGCCGGAGCAAGCGGCGGCCCTCAAGCCGTACGATCGTGTCGTGATCACCGGTCGTTTTAATGCAATTGGTGACGCTGTAGATGCCGTTGCACGCAAAGCCGATAAAGAAGGCGCAGCATCTTTTTACGTCGTTGATACCTCTGATTTCTCCGGCAGCGGCAACTGGCGCGTCACCGCAGACTTCTATAAAGAAAATGCGCCAAAAGCCGATGTGGTTAAAAACCGTATGATCGACGGCGTGATGGAGTTGCCAAAGGATCAGGCGGCGCTGATTGAGCCTTTCGACACCGTAACCGTACAGGGCTTCTACCGCAGCCAGCCTGAAGTGAACGAGGCCATTGCCAAAGCAGCGAAAGAGAAAGGCGCGGCCTCCTTCTATATTGTTCGCCAGGTCGATGCAAACCAGGGCGGCAACCAGCGCATCACGGCTTACGTTTATAAGTCAGACGCGAAAAAACGTGTCGTCCAGAGCCCGGACGCTATTCCAGCCAACTCTGATGCAGGTAAAGCCGCTATTGCTGCGGGTGGAACTGCCGCCGCGGCTGTGGAAATCCCAGGCGTGGCCTCCTCTTCTACCGTAGGCTCCAGCGAAGGCGTCGGCCGCTTCTTCGAAACGCAGTCAACCTCAGGCGGACGTTACAGTGTCACACTGCCTGACGGCACAAAAATCGAAGAGCTGAACAAAGTTGCTGCCGCGCAGATGGTGCCTTTCGATAGCGTTCAGTTCACCGGTAACTACGGCAATATGACCGAGATCTCCTACCAGGTAGCGAAACGCGCAGCGAAAAAAGGTGCGAAGTTCTATCACATTACTCGCCAGTGGCAGGAACGCGGTGGCAACATGACCATCAGCGCCGATCTGTACAAGTAATCCCCTCTTTATGTCCTGAAAGGCAGCTTCGGCTGCCTTTTTTATTTTTTTCTGCCCACGCGCATTGCATGCCTGCACCTCTCTCCGTAAAATCGCGCGCCATAGCGCAATCCTCCATGATTATGCGTTTTTACCAAATAAATATTCTGGATTTTAGTTCCTTCAACAGGATGCCCATGGAAAAGAAACTTGGCCTCAGTGCACTGACCGCCCTGGTACTTAGCTCAATGCTCGGCGCTGGCGTATTCAGCCTGCCACAAAACATGGCCGAAGTGGCCAGCCCGTCAGCATTGCTTATCGGCTGGGCAATCACCGGTGTCGGCATTTTGTTCCTTGCTTTCGCGATGCTGCTGTTAACCCGCATTCGCCCGGATCTGGACGGCGGCATTTTCACTTACGCCCGCGAAGGGTTTGGCGAGCTGATTGGATTCTGCTCCGCCTGGGGCTACTGGCTGTGTGCAGTGATCGCCAACGTCTCCTATCTGGTGATCGTCTTTTCAGCGCTGAGCTTCTTTACTGATACACCAGAACTTCGCCTGTTTGGCGACGGCAATACCTGGCAGGCGATGATCGGCGCTTCCGTACTGCTGTGGGTCGTGCATTTTCTCGTGCTGCGCGGGGTGCAGACGGCGGCAAGCATCAATCTGGTCGCGACGCTGGCAAAGCTGGTTCCGCTCGGCCTGTTCATTGCATTAGCCGCAATGGCGTTCAAAAGCGAAACGTTCAGCCTCGATTTCAGCGGCGTGGCGCTGGGCGTTCCCGTTTGGGAGCAAGTGAAAAACACCATGCTGATTACCCTGTGGGTGTTTATCGGCGTGGAAGGCGCCGTGGTCGTTTCTGCCCGCGCACGGAATAAAAACGACGTAGGCCGAGCAACATTGCTGGCCGTGCTTTCCGCACTCAGCGTCTACCTGCTGGTGACGCTGCTGTCGCTCGGTGTGGTGCCTCGCCCGGAACTGGCTGAGCTGCGTAACCCATCAATGGCGGGCCTGATGGTGCGAATGATGGGCTCCTGGGGTGAAGTGGTCATTGCCGCAGGGCTGATTGTGTCGGTGTGCGGCGCGTACCTGAGCTGGACAATCATGGCCGCAGAAGTGCCTTATCTGGCCGCCACGCACAAGGCGTTTCCGCGCGTGTTTGGCCGTCAGAATAAAAACAATGCTCCGGCTTCTTCGCTGTGGCTGACCAACATCAGCGTGCAGGTTTGCCTGATCCTGATTTGGCTCACCGGCTCGGATTACAATACGCTGCTGACCATCGCCTCCGAGATGATTCTGGTACCCTATTTCCTCGTCGGCGCATTTCTGCTGAAGATGGCGACCCGACCGCTGCACAAAACAGTGGGTATCGGGGCCTGCATTTATGGCTTATGGTTACTGTATGCTTCCGGCCCGATGCACCTGCTGCTTTCCGTAGTACTTTATGCACCTGGCCTGCTGGTGTTTATCTACGCTCGTCATACGCACCAGTTGGATAACATGCTCAAACGCCGTGAAATGGCGATGATTGGTCTGTTACTGGTTGCCGCAATCCCGGCAACGTGGATGTTAGTGGGGTAAGGCACTTGCCCCATCGCGACGTTAAGGAGAGAACGATGGGAAAAAGCCTGACCCGCCCCGTCCTGATTACCGGAGGAGGCCGCCGCATCGGCCTCGCCCTTGCCCACCATTTTCTGAATCAGCAGCAGCCGGTGATCGTCAGCTACCGCACGCGATATGACGCGATCGGCGTGCTGGAAAAAGCCGGTGCACGGTGCATCGCTGCCGACTTCTCAACCGATGAAGGCATTCTTGCTTTCGCTGACGCCGTCAAATCTCATACCGACGGACTGCGGGCAATTATCCATAACGCCAGCGCCTGGATTGCCGAAAAACCGGGCATCTCCCTGAGCAACGTCATGCAGCAAATGATGCAGATCCACGTTAACGCGCCCTATCTGCTGAACCACGCGCTGGAACCGCTCTTACGCGGCCATGGCCATGCGGCAAGCGATATCATTCACTTCACCGATTACGTAGTCGAAAAAGGCAGCGACAAGCACATCGCCTATGCTGCCAGCAAAGCCGCGCTCGATAATATGACCCGCTCATTTGCCCGCAAGCTTGCGCCGGAAGTGAAAGTGAATGCGATTGCGCCTGCGATGATCCTGTTCAACGAAACGGATAACGCTGAATACCGCCAGAACGCGCTGAATAAATCGCTGATGAAGGTTGCGCCCGGCGAGAAAGAGATCCTCGATCTGGTGGATTACCTGCTCACCAGCTGTTACGTCACCGGACGCTCGTTTGGCGTCGACGGTGGTCGCCCTCTGCGCTAGTGAAACCGGCTCCAGAGCGCAATCAGCAGCCAGGCGCTGAGACTCCAGCACACCACTGCGCCCGCCAGCGCCAACGGCAGGCGCAGAAATCCGGTGAAATACCAGAGCGAAAGCAGATAGAGAAAATAAGGAATGATTGACCACATCCCAAATACGATAGTCGTGCGCAGCGCCTCAGTGCCCCGCTCACTGGCGACAATATAATGGGCAATCAGAGCAAAAGTCGGAAATAAAGGAATCAGTCCGGCAATATAATAATTCTTCGTTTTTGCCAGTACGCCGATCAGTAACACCACCAGCGCGCCCAGCACCGCTTTAATCAGTAACCCCATGACTCAGCCTGAAATTTATCTCATGAATGCGTTGAGGATAACGGAAGTTACATTGTTTATGAAAGATTAATAGCACCCTACAGAACGGCGGTGTATTTTAGCTTTTTTCGTCGCGCTGAATGGTTATGAATAAGATCGTTTTTGTGGAAGACGATCCGGAAGTCGGATCGCTGATTGCCGCTTATCTCGGTAAACATGATATGGACGTTATCGTTGAACCCAGGGGAGATCGCGCCGAAGAAGTGGTGCTGCGTGAACAGCCCGATCTGGTGCTGCTGGACATTATGCTGCCCGGTAAAGACGGGATGACCATTTGCCGCGATCTGCGTGCCCAGTGGCAAGGGCCTATCGTACTGCTGACCTCGCTCGACAGCGATATGAACCACATTCTGTCACTGGAAATGGGCGCAAGCGATTATATTCTCAAGACCACGCCGCCGGCGGTACTGCTCGCCCGTCTGCGCCTGCATTTGCGCCAGCACGTTGTCGCGCCGATGAGTGAAAAATCTGCTTCCGGCCTTACGCCACACAAAGCCATTCGTTTTGGCTCGCTTTCCATCGACCCCGTTAACCGTCAGGTTCAGCTGAGCGGCACCAACGTTACGCTCTCGACGGCTGATTTTGACCTGCTGTGGGAGCTGGCTACCCACGCCGGGCAAATCATGGACCGCGACGCGCTGCTGAAAAATCTGCGCGGCGTAACCTACGACGGTATGGATCGCAGCGTGGACGTTGCCATTTCTCGCCTGCGCAAAAAGCTGCTCGACAGCGCTACCGAGCCATACCGTATAAAAACCGTGCGTAACAAGGGCTACCTTTTCGCGCCCCACGCCTGGGATAACTGATTTTTGCCGTCACGGGGCCAGAAATGAAAAAGTTGTTCGTGCAGTTTTATCTGCTGCTGTTTGTCTGCTTTCTGGTCATGACCATGCTGGTCGGGCTGGTGTATAAGTTCACCGCCGAACGCGCAGGCCGACAGTCCCTTGACGACCTGATGAAGAGTTCGCTGTACCTGATGCGCAGCGAACTGCGAGAAATTCCACCCCGCGACTGGAGCAAGACGCTCAAAGAGCTCGACCTCAATCTCTCCTTCGATCTGCGCATTGAGCCGCTGAACAAATTCCAGCTGGCGGAAAGCTCCATGGAGCATTTGCGCCGCGGCGATATTGTCGCGCTCGACGATCAGTACACCTTTATCCAGCGCATTCCGCGCAGCCACTACGTGCTCGCCGTCGGCCCCGTGCCGTATCTCTACTATCTGCACGAGATGCGGCTATTGGACGTAGCGCTGCTGGCGTTTATCGCCGTCTCGCTCGCCTTCCCGGTGTTTATCTGGATGCGTCCGCACTGGCAGGACATGCTACGCCTCGAAACGGCAGCTCAGCGCTTTGGCGAGGGCCACCTGACCGAACGTATTCACTTTGACAGCATGTCGAGCTTCGAGCGGCTCGGCGTGGTATTCAATCAGATGGCCGATAACATTAATGCCCTGATTGCCAGTAAAAAACAGCTGACGGACGGCATTGCCCACGAGCTGCGCACGCCGCTGGTGCGCCTGCGCTATCGGCTTGAAATGAGTGAGAATCTGACGGATGCCGAATCTCAGGCGCTGAACCGCGATATCGGCCAGCTTGAAGCGCTGATTGAAGAACTGCTGACCTACGCACGCCTCGATCGTCCGCAGAACGAACTGATTCTGACCACGCCGGATCTGCCCGCATGGATAACGTCCCACGTTGATGACATTCAGACCGTCAACCCTCAGCGCGACGTGACGCTGGTGCAGCTGACACGGGGCGATTACGGCGCGCTGGACATGCGTCTGATGGAACGCGTTCTGGATAACCTGGTGAACAACGCCATGCGCTACAGTCGTCAGCAAATACAGGTAAGTCTTTCCCTGCTCGCCGGGCGCGCCACGCTGATAGTGGATGACGACGGTCCTGGCATTGCTCCAGATGAACGCGAACGCGTGTTCGAGCCGTTTGTGCGCCTCGACCCTAGCCGCGATCGTGCCACTGGCGGCTGCGGTCTGGGCCTGGCGATTGTGCACTCCATTGGCCTTGCGATGTCCGGCGAAGTCACCTGCGACGCAAGCCCACTCGGCGGTGCGCGTTTTTGCTTCAGCTGGCCGGTATGTCATCAGGTCAGCACCACCATCGCCGCTGCCTGACCGAACGTTGCACAATGCCCGATACGGCGCTACAGTTAAAACAATTAGGATGTTGTAACTAATGAGAGCGCCATGGCCGATTACGATCTGATTGAACGCCTGACCACCACCTTTCGCCAGATGGAACACGAGCTGCTGGAACTGCAGCAGATGCTGGCCGACAGCCATCTGCTTACCGCCCGGGTGTTTGAGCTGCCGGAAGTGAGTAAAGAGAAGGAACACGATCCGCTGTCGAACATTGCGGTCACCCAGCACCTGGGAGAAACCGCACGGCAGATGGCGCTCAGACACTTCAGCCACCTGTTTATTCAGCAGCAGTCGGAGCACCGCAGCAGCAAGGCCGCCGTGCGCCTGCCAGGCGTAATTTGTTTACAACCCGGTACAGACCAGCTTGCGGCGCTGGAGAGCAGGATCGGTAGCATCAACGCGCTGAAGGCGGCATTTGAGCATATGGTGACCGTTGAATCGGGCCTGCCTTCTGCCGCCCGTTTTGAATGGGTGCATCACCATCTTCCCGGCCTGATGACGCTCAGTGCCTATCGCTCACTGACGCTGCTGCGCGATCCGGCGACAATCCGCTTCGGCTGGGCAAACAAACATATCATTAAGAACCTGACTCGCGATGACGTGCTTAAGCAGCTGGAAAACAGCCTGCGTTCGCCGCGTTCAGTGCCACCGTTCACGCGCGAGCAGTGGCAGGCGAAGCTCGAGCGGGAATATCAGGATGTCGCTGCGCTGCCGCAGAAAGCGAAGCTAAAAATTAAGCGGCCGGTGAAGGTGCAGCCGATCGCCCGCGTGTGGTATGCCGGACAACAGAAGCAGGTGCAGTACGCCTGTTCCGGTCCGATGATCGCGCTGATATCCGGCACGCGGGGCGTCAGCGTGCCGGACGTCGGGGAATTACTGAATTACGACGAAGATAAAATCCAGTATCGCTACAAACCCGAGGCGCAGTCGCTGGAACTCATTATTCCGCGTCTGCACCTGTACGTGGCTAGTGACTGAGCTTCATGCTGCCGACCATTGCTTCCGGGCGCACCCATTCGTCAAATTCGGCTTCCGTCAGGTAGCCGAGCTTTAAAGCCGAGGCCTTCAGCGTCAGCCCTTCCTTATGCGCCTTTTTGGCAATTTCTGCCGCCTTATCGTAGCCAATATGGGTATTGAGCGCCGTCACCAGCATCAGTGATTCATTAAGCAGCTGATCGATACGCGCCCGGTTCGGCTCGATGCCTGCCGCGCAGTGCTCATTGAAACTCTCCATACCGTCCGCCAGCAGGCGCACAGACTGGAGGAAATTATGAATCACCATCGGGCGATAAACGTTCAGTTCAAAGTTCCCGGACGCGCCGCCCATGTTCACCGCCACGTCATTACCCATTACCTGACAGCACAGCATGGTCATCGCTTCGCACTGCGTCGGATTCACTTTCCCCGGCATGATCGAGCTACCCGGCTCATTTTCCGGAATCGACAGTTCACCAATACCACAGCGCGGCCCCGAAGCCAGCCAGCGAACGTCATTGGCAATTTTCATCATCGATGCCGCCAGCCCTTTCAGCGCACCATGCGCATGAACCAGCGCATCGCAGGTTGCCAGCGCTTCAAACTTATTCGGCGCAGTCACAAACGGCTGACGGGTGATGGCCGCCAGCTCCTCAGCGACGCGCTTTGCGTATTCCGGATGGGTGTTCAGTCCGGTCCCGACCGCCGTGCCGCCAAGCGCCAGTTCACTAAGATGCGGCAGCGTGAGCTCAATATGCTTCAGGTTATGTTCCAGCATCGCCACCCAGCCTGAAATTTCCTGACCCAGCGTCAGCGGCGTGGCATCCTGCAAATGGGTACGTCCGATTTTCACGATGTCCGCGAAGGCGTGAGATTTATTGCTCAGGGTTTTCTTCAGCACCTGAAGCTGTGGGATCAGATGTTCGCGCAGGGCAATGACCGCCGCGACGTGCATCGCCGTCGGGAACACATCGTTCGAACTCTGGCTTTTGTTGACGTCGTCGTTAGGGTGAATTTTGCGTTCCATACCGCGTACGCCGCCGAGCAGCTCGCTCGCACGGTTCGCCAGTACTTCATTCATATTCATATTGCTTTGGGTACCGGAACCGGTCTGCCAGATAGCGAGCGGGAACTCATCGGCGTGCTTTCCGGCGAGCACCTCATCTGCGGCGCTCACGATGGCATTGGCTTTTTCATCCGACAGCAGCTGCAAATCCTGGTTCACCTTGGCGGCGGCGCGTTTGGTCAGCGCAAGGGCAGCGATCAGCGAGACGGGCATTTTTTCAGTAGAGATGCGGAAATGTTCGAGCGAACGCTGAGTTTGCGCCCCCCAGAGTTTGTCGGCTGGCACCTCAATCGCGCCCATGGAATCGCTTTCGCGGCGATGGGTAGTCATGTCTTACTCCTTGATAACACAGTGATGTGAATGGCCTTGCTCACAGGGCTTCAAAGAATAAAGTATTGATGACTTCAGGAATCGTGCATGGCGCTTTGTGCGCTCTTTTATTTGTCTCTGGATTGCCCGGCGGCGGCACAGCCTTACCGGGCCTACAAAACCTCATGCAGGCCGGGTCAGCGTTAGCGCCACCCGGCAACAGGGTTATTTCACACAGGCAGAGCACTGGCCGGATTTAATCTGCTGGAAGAAGTCGTTCCCCTTATCGTCCACCAGAATGAACGCCGGGAAATCCTCCACTTCGATTTTCCAGATAGCTTCCATCCCCAGTTCCGGGTACTCGACGCACTCCAGGCTCTTGATGCTGCCCTGCGCCAGCACGGCTGCCGGGCCGCCGATACTGCCGAGGTAGAAGCCGCCGTGCTTGTGGCATGCGTCCGTCACCTGCTGGCTGCGGTTGCCTTTAGCCAGCATGATCATGCTGCCGCCTTCAGACTGCAGCTGATCGACGTAAGAATCCATACGTCCTGCCGTTGTCGGGCCGAGAGAACCGGAGGCATAGCCTTCAGGCGTTTTCGCCGGGCCCGCGTAGTAAATAGGGTGATCTTTGACGTACTGCGGCAGCCCTTCACCTTTGTCCATACGCTCTTTAAGCTTCGCATGGGCAATGTCGCGCGCCACGATAATAGTGCCGTTCAGCGACAATCGCGTGGAAACAGGGAAATCAGAAAGCTGCGCCAGGATCTCTTTCATTGGGCGATTCAGATCGATGCGTACAGCCTCGCCCTCGCCTGCGTTGCGTAATTCTTCGGGGATGTATTTCCCCGGATTGTGCTCAAGCTTCTCAATCCACACGCCTTCGCGGTTGATTTTCGCTTTGATGTTACGGTCTGCGGAGCAGGAAACGCCCATGCCAATTGGGCAGGATGCGCCATGGCGCGGCAGGCGGATCACGCGAATATCGTGGGCGAAATACTTGCCGCCAAACTGCGCGCCAAGGCCCAGGTTCTGCGCTTCCACCAGCAGCTCCTGCTCAAGCTGAATATCGCGAAAAGCCTGACCATGCTCGTTCCCTTCGGTTGGCAGGCCATCGTAGTATTTGGTCGACGCCAGCTTCACGGTTTTCAGAGTAGCTTCTGCGGAAGTCCCGCCAATCACGAAGGCAACGTGGTACGGCGGACAAGCCGCAGTGCCAAGCGTACGCATTTTTTCGACCAGGTAGTTTTTCAGCTTCGCCGGGGTGATCAGCGCTTTGGTTTCCTGGTAGAGATAAGTTTTGTTAGCAGAGCCACCGCCTTTGGCGATGCACAGGAATTTGTACTCGTCGCCATCCACGCTGTAGAGATCAATCTGCGCCGGCAGGTTGGTGCCGGTGTTGACCTCTTTGTACATATCCAGTGGCGCATTCTGCGAATAGCGCAGGTTGTCTTCGGTGTAGGTTTCATACACGCCGCGAGCGAGGGCGGCTTCGTCACCGCCGCCGGTCCAGACGCGCTGGCCTTTTTTACCGACGATGATCGCCGTGCCGGTATCCTGGCAGGTCGGCAGAATGCCTTTGGCCGCAATATCCGAGTTACGCAGGAACTGCAGCGCCACGTATTTGTCGTTTTCGCTGGCCTGCGGGTCGCTGAGAATATCCGCCACCTGCTGCTGGTGCGCCGGGCGCAGCATGAATGAAGCATCGTGGAAGGCGTGCTTAGCGAGCAGCGTCAGCGCCTGCGGGTCAACTTTGAGGATTTGCTGGCCTTCGAATTCGGCCATGGAGACGTGATCTGAGCTGAGGAGATAGTATTCAGCGTCATCCTTTTTCAGTGGAAAAGGATCCTGCCAGACAAAAGGTTTATTCGACATTGTGCTCTCACTTACGACATTGGCTGATTATTATCGGGCAACTTTCCGTTCTGCCCAGGAGAAAAGCGAGTCCGCATATCCTACACAATTTTTTAACAAAAACTGAGACAAGGACGACTTTTTCCCTGAGAAGGTGACTTCTGCGCGGTTTTATTGGTTTAATACGGGCAGTTAATTTCCTTATGAATACAGGGCTTGATAATGCAAAAACTCATCAACTCAGTGCAGAACTACGCCTGGGGCAGTCATACTGCGTTAACGGAACTCTACGGCATCGCCAATCCGGACAATCTGCCAATGGCAGAGCTGTGGATGGGCGCGCACCCGAAGAGCAGCTCAAAAATCACCGATGCCAGCGGTCAGACCCGCAGCCTGCGCGATGTGATCGACGCCGATAAAGCCACCCTGCTGGGGCGTAACGTCGCTGAGCGTTTCGGCGAGCTGCCGTTCCTGTTCAAAGTTCTGTGCGCCGACAACCCGCTGTCGATTCAGGTGCACCCAAATAAGAAAGCCTCCGAAGAAGGGTTCACCAAAGAAAACGCCGCAGGTATTCCACTGGATGCTGCCGAACGTAACTACAAAGATCCGAACCACAAACCGGAGCTGGTTTTCGCCCTCACCCCGTTCCTTGCGATGAACGCCTTCCGTGAGTTTTCCGATATCGTTTCCTTGCTGCAGCCCGTCTCTGGCGCACACGCCTCGATTGCGCATTTCTTACAGGAGCCCAACGCCGAACGCCTGAGCCAGCTGTTCGCCAGCCTGCTCAATATGCAGGGCGAAGAGAAATCCCGTGCGCTGGCCGTGCTGAAAGCGGCACTGAACAGCCAGCAGGGCGAGCCGTGGGAAACCATCCGCTTTATCGCCCAATTCTACCCGGATGACAGCGGCCTCTTCTCTCCGCTGCTGCTGAACGTCGTGAAGCTCAAACCGGGTGAAGCGATGTTCCTGTTCGCTGAAACCCCGCATGCCTATTTGCAGGGCGTGGCGCTTGAGGTGATGGCGAACTCCGATAACGTTCTGCGCGCGGGCCTGACGCCGAAATACATCGATATCCCGGAGCTGGTCGCCAACGTGAAGTTTACGCCAAAACCGGCCGCAGAACTGCTGACGCAACCGACTAAGCACGGCGCTGAGCTGGACTTCCCTATTCCGGTCGACGATTTTGCCTTCTCTTTGCATGACCTCACAACTCAGGGTGCCGACGTGGCTCAGCAGAGCGCGGCAATTCTGTTCTGCCTGGAAGGCGAAGCGGTGCTAAGCAAAGGCGAACAGCAGCTGGTGCTGAAGCCAGGCGAATCTGCATTTGTGGCCGCAAATGAGTCACCGGTCCGCCTGAGCGGCGTCGGTCGTGTCGCCCGCGTTTATAATAAGCTTAAGTAAATACTGAAGATCTGAGGAACTCTTGCTAAGCTTGAGGTTGCCTTACGACATCACAGGCGGTTGATTCCGCCTGTTTTCATTTTATGGACAAACGCTATGAAAAAATCGCTGGTTGCAGTTGGCATTATTGTGGCTTTAGGAGTGGTATGGACCGGGGGCTCCTGGTACACGGGTAAACAACTGGAAGGTCGTCTGGCCGATATGGTGGCGCAGGCAAACGCACAGCTGGCCAGCACCGCGCCGGAGGCGGGTATTCAGCTTGCGTATCAGAACTACCAGCGCGGCGTGTTCAGCAGTCACTTACAGATGGTCGTGAAGCCCGCTGACGGCGCGAAAAGCAGCTGGCTGAAGCCGGGGCAGACCGTCGTTCTGGATGAAAATGTGTCTCACGGCCCCTTCCCGCTGGTCTCGCTGAAGTCATTCAACCTTGCGCCAGCAATGGCGACCGTCAACTCTCAGCTGGTGAACAACGACACCACCAAACAGCTGTTTGACCTGGCCAAAGGCCAGTCGCCGTTCGATATCAGCACCCGCATTAGCTATGCCGGTGACACCCGTTCAGACATCAACCTCAAGCCGCTGAACTACGAAAAAGGCGAAGAGAAAGTCGCCCTCAGCGGCGGTGACTTCAAACTCGATGCCGACAAAGACGGCAACGTCTTCTCACTGAACGGTAACGTTGAAAGCGGCGTGATTAACGCGGTCAACGAGTACAACCAGAAGGTCCAGCTCACCTTTAACAACCTCAGGACCGAAGGCGACAGCAAGCTCACCTCTTTTGCTGAGCGCATTGGCAATCAGAAAGTCACCCTCGATAAAGTGTCGGTCGGCGTGGAAGGTAAAGAGCTGGCGCTGCTTGATGGCATGACGCTTGACGGCAAATCCGCACTTTCTGATGACGGCAAAAAAATTAACACTTCGCTGGATTACACCCTCAACAGCCTGAAGCTGCAGGGGCAGGACATGGGCAGCAGTAAGCTGGCGCTGAAGGTCGGTCAGATTGACGGCCAGTCCTGGCATCAGTTCAGCCAGCAGTATAACGGCGAAGTCCAGGCGCTGCTCGCGCAGCCGGGCATGATGGATAACCCGGAAGTGTACCAGCAGAAGGTGACCGAGGCGTTCTTCAGCGCCCTGCCGCTGCTGCTGAAAGGCGAACCGGTGATCACCATCGCGCCGCTGAGCTGGAAAAACAGCAAAGGCGAAACCACCTTTAATCTTTCGCTGTTCCTGAAAGATCCGTCTACGGCGACCGTTGCCCCGCAAACGCTGGCGCAGGAAGTCGATCGCAGCGTGAAGTCGCTCGACGGTAAGCTGGTGATCCCGATGGACATGGCGACGGAATTTATGACGCAGGTGGCGCGCCTGGAAGGCTATCAGCAGGCCGATGCAGAAAAGCTGGCGAGCCAGCAGGTGAAAGGCCTGGCGGCAATGGGCCAGATGTTCCGCATCACCACTCAGCAGGACAACAACATTCAGACCAGCCTGCAGTATGCCAACGGCCAGGTGACGCTCAACGGGCAGAAGATGCCGCTGGCGGATTTTGTCGGCATGTTTGGCGTACCTGACGTGGCGATTCCTGCCCCGCAGGGAGATGCCGCACCGGCCCTGCAGGATCAGTCCGCACAGCCTTAACCGCCCGCGGATTTCCCGGAGCCACCGGCAGATAGCCAGGATTGATCGCTCCCATAAACAGCAAACCGGCTGCATGATGCAGCCGGTTTTTTTATATCTGTTTGACCAGCCGCGGCGGCATGATCTGATTTCGCGTGGAGCTTTTACCGTCCACAATACGCTGCAGCATTCGCTCCGCAACGCTTTGCCCCATCTCTCTGGCTGGAGTAATTGCCCAGCTCATTGGCGCGTCGTCCAGGCTTGCCTCCGGCACTTCTGCGAAAGCGGCAAGCGCAATTCGCTTATCGTAGTAATCGACAACTTCATCGCCGCTTTTCCAGCCCGCACGCATCAAACCGAGCCATGCACCCATCGCCACTACGCTGTTGTAGCAAACCACGGCGGTAATGGTCGGATTATGGCGCAGCAGCGTCGTCAACGCCTGTGACGCCTGTTTTTGCGTGGCTTCACACTCGATAACCCATTCACTGTGGAACGGCAAACCGAATTTCAGCAGCGTGGCACAGTAGCCGCCAACGCGTTCTGCACGTGTCAGCGACGCACTTTGCCCGCCAATCCAGGCGATGCGCTGATGGCCTTTGCGAATAAGATGTTCGGTCAGCATTTGCGCCGCCTGCATGTTGTCCGGGCGAATTAAATCGACGTCGTCGAGATAGCTTGCCCGGGAAGCGAAGACCAGCGGCACGCCGTTCTCTTCAGCCTTATCGCGCAGTTCCGCACCTCTGTCCACCGCCCCGGCAATCACCACACCGTCTACGCCCTGTGAGACCAGCGTGTCAAAGCGCTGAAGCATATGTTCGCCCTTGCGCCCGCCCTGGGTGAGAAACACCATTTTGCCCCGGGACTCCAGCGCCTCAATCATCCCGGCGGCAAGCTCTGCGTAAAATGGCGCACAAAGATCGCCAACAATAAGCCCAATCACGCCCGTTTGTCCGCCGCGCAGCGAGGCCGCCTGGCGGTTACGCACAAAGCCAAGTTGTTCTATCGCCTGGTTGACGCGCTCACCGGTGGCAATCGAGATACGCCCTTTACCGCTTAATACCAGCGATACGGTGGCCACGGAGACCCCCGCCGCCTGTGCGACATCGTTGATGGTGACTTTTTTTGCAATGGCCATGCGCCGATGCCACTCCCGTGTAGCGATAAAACGTTTTATCAATGGGTTATATTTATAAACCTTATTATCGTTTGATTATGTGATTTTGCTCGCACTAAAATTAGGTAAAACGTTTTATCTTTCCGCTGCATTCTACAACTACAACAGTTTTATCGGGACAAGGAGTCGTTTTATGACGGCGAAAGCAGCACCTAAGACCACCGTCTGGGAATTTTTCCAGCAGCTGGGTAAGACCTTCATGTTGCCAGTGGCACTTCTCTCTTTCTGCGGGATCATGATGGGGATCGGCAGCTCGCTGAGCAGCCATGACGTCACCACGCTACTGCCGTGGCTGGACACTCCGTTCCTGCAGGCGCTCTTCATGTGGATGAGCAAAATGGGCTCGTTCGCCTTCAGCTTCCTGCCGGTGATGTTCTGTATCGCCATCCCGCTGGGGCTGGCGCGCGATAACAAAGGCGTCGCGGCATTCGCGGGCTTTGTGGGTTACGCAGTGATGAATCTGTCGGTCAACTTCTGGTTGACCGCGAAAGGTATTCTGCCGACAACAGATGCGGCTATCCTGAAAGCCAACAACATCCAGAGCATTATTGGTATCCAGTCCATCGATACCGGTATCCTGGGTGCGGTAATTTGCGGCGTTATTGTGTGGATGCTGCACGAGCGTTTTCACACCATTCGTCTGCCGGATGCGCTGGCATTCTTTGGCGGCACCCGCTTTGTGCCAATCATCACCACCCTGGTGCTCGGCCTGGTCGGTCTGGCTATCCCGCTTATCTGGCCTTTCTTTGCTAAAGGCATTAACGGCCTGGGCTATGTGATTAACAGCGCGGGCGAATTCGGGCCAATGATCTTCGGTACCGGTGAACGCCTGCTGTTACCGTTCGGCCTGCAGCATATTCTGGTTGCCCTGATTCGCTTCACCGAAGCGGGCGGCACCATGGACGTCTGCGGTCATTCCGTCAGCGGCGCGCTGACTATCTTCCAGGCGCAGCTGAGTTGCCCGACCACTCACGGCTTCTCTGAAAGCGCCACCCGCTTCCTGTCTCAGGGGAAAATGCCTGCCTTCCTCGGCGGCCTGCCGGGTGCGGCACTGGCGATGTACCACTGTGCTCGTCCGGAAAACCGTCACAAAATTAAAGGGCTGCTCATCTCCGGCGTGATTGCCTGCGTCGTGGGCGGGACTACAGAGCCGATTGAATTCCTGTTCCTGTTCGTGGCTCCGGTATTGTTTGTTATCCACGCGCTGCTGACCGGCCTTGGCTTCACTGTGATGGCTGTTCTGGGTGTGACCATCGGTAACACTGACGGCAACGTCATCGATTTCGTGGTATTCGGGATCCTGCACGGCCTGGCCACCAAGTGGTATCTGGTGCCGGTTGTTGCGGCTATCTGGTTTGCGGTTTACTACGTTATCTTCCGCTTCGCCATCACCCGCTTTAACATCAAAACGCCGGGCCGGGATATCGAAACTGCGTCCAGCGTAGAAAAAGCGGTCGCAGGCGTGACCGGGAAATCCGGCTACAACACCCCGGCGATCCTCGCTGCGCTCGGTGGCGCGGAGAACATTTCCAGCCTCGACAACTGCCTGACCCGTCTGCGTCTGTCCATTGAGGATATGAGCAAAGTTGACGCTGATGCGCTGAAAGCCAACCGCGCTATCGGTGTGGTTAAGCTCAACGAGCACAGCCTGCAGGTTGTGATTGGGCCGCAGGTTCAGTCGGTAAAAGATGAATTATCCTCACTGATGAGCCCTGTTCAGGCGTAAATCCCCTTTCCCCCTTCGTCCTGGAGGGGGAAAATGTGTTATTCCTCGTTTGACCGAAATGGAGTTTCCCATGTTTGATTTCTCAACGGTTATCGATCGCCACGGCACCTGGTGTACCCAGTGGGATTACGTTGCCGACCGCTTTGGCACCGCCGATTTGCTACCCTTCACCATCTCCGACATGGATTTCGCCACCGCGCCTTGCGTGCTGGAGGCCATCAGCCAGCGTCTCAGCCACGGCGTGCTCGGCTACAGCCGCTGGAAAAACGATGAGTTTCTCGGTGCAATCCAGCACTGGTTCCGCAAGCGTTTCGACAGCATCATCGATACCGACCATATCGTGTACGGCCCGTCGGTTATCTACATGGTTTCGCAGATGATCCGTCAGTGGTCCGACGAAGGCGACGGCATCGTGGTGCATACCCCCGCTTACGATGCCTTCTACAAAGCCATTGAAGGCAATAAGCGCAATATCGCCGCCGTGCCGCTGCACCACACCGGCGAAGGCTGGTTCTGCGATATGGCGCTGCTTGAAAGCGTTGTTGCAGAGCCACGCAACAAAATTCTGCTGCTGTGCAGCCCACATAACCCGACCGGCAAAGTGTGGACGCGCGAAGAGCTGAGCACGATTGCCAGCCTGTGCCAGAAGCATAACGTCAAGGTTATCAGCGACGAAATTCATATGGATATGACCTGGAACGGGCGTCGCCATATTCCCTGGTGCGAGGTGGCGCAGAACGACTGGGCACTGTTTACCTCCGGCTCGAAAAGCTTCAATATTCCAGCCCTTACCGGAGCTTACGGGCTGATTGGTGAACAATCCTCCCGCGACGGATACCTGAATGCCCTGAAAGGCCGTGACGGGCTCTCCTCGCCATCGATTCCGGCGGTTATCGCACACATTGCCGCCTACGAAAAAGGTGAATCCTGGCTGGATGCCCTGCGGGATTATTTGCAGGAAAATATGCGCTATATCGCCCACGAGCTGAATACCGCTTTCCCGGAACTCAACTGGCAGCCGCCAGAGTCGACTTACCTGGCGTGGATTGATTTACGCCCGCTACACGTTGACGACAAGCTACTGCAAAAAGTACTGATTGAGCAGCAAAAGGTCGCCATCATGCCAGGATATACCTACGGAGAAGAAGGTAACGGTTTTGTACGTCTTAATGCCGGGTGCCCACGCAGCAAACTTGAGAAAGGCGTTCAGGCGCTGATTAACGCACTGCACGCCGTCCGCTGATTCTGTTGCGCAACAGAGTTTTTCGTTGCGCAAAATAGCTTTTAGCGCCGTTTTGGCTTTATAATGTGTCGCACTTTACCTAAAAAAAGAGTGCGACCATGATTCATAAAGACCTGCCCCTGACAGACATTCACCGCCACCTTGATGGCAACATTCGCGCACAAACCATTCTCGAACTCGGTCGCCAGCATAATATTGCCCTGCCTGCTGACTCGCTGGACGCGTTGCGTCCGCACGTGCAGGTTACCAGCCTTGAACCCGATCTGGTGAGCTTCCTCAGCAAACTCGACTGGGGGGTCAAAGTCCTGGCCGATTTAGACGCCTGTCGTCGCGTTGCATGGGAAAACATTGAAGACGCTGCCCGCAACGGCATTGATTACGTCGAGCTGCGCTTCTCCCCACGCTACATGGCAATGGCCCACAATCTGCCCGTTGCTGGCGTGGTGGAAGCTGTGATCGCCGGCGTGCAGGAAGGCTGCCGTGATTTCCCGGTAAAGGCAAACCTGATTGGCATCATGAGCCGCACTTTTGGCGAAGCCGCCTGCGAACAGGAGCTTAATGCCCTGCTTGCCCACCGCGATGGCATTACCGCGCTCGATCTGGCGGGCGATGAACTCGGTTTCCCGGGCAGCCTGTTCCTGAATCATTTCAACCGCGCACGCGATGCAGGCTGGCGCATTACCGTACACGCCGGCGAAGCCGCTGGCCCGGAAAGCATCTGGCAGGCGATTCGTGAACTGGGCGCGGAGCGCATCGGTCACGGCGTGAAGGCCGTTGAAGATCCTGCCCTGATGGATTTCCTCGTTGAACAGCGCATCGGGATTGAATCCTGCCTGACCTCCAACATTCAGACCAGCACCGTAGCAGAGCTGGCGCGTCATCCGCTGAAAACATTCCTCGAGCACGGCGTGCTGGCCTCGCTGAATACCGACGATCCGGCAGTTCAGGGCGTTGATCTGATTCATGAATATGAGGTTGCGGCTCCGGCAGCAGGTTTGTCGGCGGCACAAATTCGCCAGGCGCAAATTAACGGGCTGGAAATCGCGTTTCTTTCGGCGCAGGAAAAACAGGCGCTGATGAAGAAAGTACAGGCGTAAAAAAGCCGGGAGAATGTCCTAATGCTGGTCACTTAAGG
>DKMD01000026.1 GCA_002470465.1 Pluralibacter sp. UBA7423 | reverse complement strand
GCAAGAAATTCCTGCAGTGTGAACTCTTCGTCCTTGGCAGCTTCATAACGCTGGCGATAGTGATCGAATATATTCATGGCATGCCGTCCTTTCGTTTTTTAGCACAGGATGAGAGCCGTTCATATGAGTAGTAGAGGCTCCCGGAAGCCGTAAGCTGAACGACGCTCACTCAGATTGCAGCAACCCTTGTGCCAGGTTGCCAGCACTGAAAAGATAGCGTGGCCCGCGATTACACCTTCTGAATTTAAGCGTAGATGGCATTTGGAAAACTTGCATGTTGAGAAAAATCAATTTCAATGACTTATCAATAACTCATCAAAAAATACCGCGACTTAAAGATGAAGAGATTTCAGGGTTTCATCGGGGTGTCATCCGGCTGTCAGCAGCGCGTCATACAAAGGTGGCAGCCTGGCAGGTTAAACAGTGTCAGTGGAAGTAAAGAATTTGAGGTAAGCGGGTCGGGCGGGTAAACTTCAGCCGCTTGTATTTTTAAAGGGATATGCAACGTGAAGACAATTAAACTTTTAACAACGGGCCTGCTTCTCGCAACAGCAGCTACCGTTGTGCACGCTGAAGACAGCAAATTGACGCTGGGAGCAGGCGTTGGCGTGGTCGGGCATCCGTATAAGCAGTATCACACTGATTATTATCCGGTGCCGGCTATCGATTACGAAAGCAAGAATTTCTGGTTCCACGGTCTTGGCGGGGGCTATTACCTCTGGAATGACCAGGCCGATAAGCTCTCCATCACCGCTTACTGGTCGCCGCTGTACTTCAAGCCGGGCGACAGCGACAATCATCAGCTCCGCAAGCTCGATCGTCGTCAGTCAACGATGATGGCTGGCCTGTCGTATATGCACTTTACCCAGTATGGCTTCCTGCGCACCACGCTCGCGGGTGATACGCTGGATAAAAGCAACGGCATCACCTGGGACACCGCCTGGCTCTACCGCTACAACGCGGGCAAGCTGACGGTAACGCCGGGCATCGGTGTGCAGTGGAACAGCGGAAATCAGAACGAGTACTACTACGGCGTTTCCAAAAATGAATCCCGGAAAAGTGGCCTGCGCAGCTACGATCCGGACAGCGGCTGGAACCCGTACGTAGAGCTTTCGATGAGCTATAAGCTGACGGACGACTGGACCGTGTATGGCATCGGGCGCTACACCCGTCTGTCAGATGAGGTCACTGACAGCCCAATGATCGACAAGAGCTGGACGGGTCTGCTGTCCACAGGGATCACCTACAGCTTCTGATGATGCACTAATAAGATGCGTGGAATGCAATAAAACAGGGCGGAGACGCCCTGTTTTGCGTTATGACAGTGCGAGGAATTAACGCTTAGCGACGCGAATCGACTGAGAAAGACGTGAAGGCTTCTCTTCGGACGCTTTCTGCGGGTTAGTCACGCAGGCGGTTTCCACGCAGACAAACGTTTTGTAGCCATCGTCCGGCATATCGCCCATGCTGACGGAGAGCGCCGGGCCCGGGTTCCAGCCAACCACGTTGCTGTGGTGACCATGGACCACGTCGATATTGCGATTCAGTGCACCGTCGTGGATCACGCTGCAGGCTTCCGCGTTGAGATAAACGCGATCGGTTCTGTCCGGGAAGGTCTGCACGCCATCAGCCAGTACGCCTTCTTCAGCATTCTTCACTTTGTCGATGTAGCGATCGCCAAAGCCACTCACTTTCACCTTGCTGATATCACCGACGTTGAAATAGGTGTGCAGGGCAGAGGTGGTCTCGAAATCACCGTGAGCCTCAAGCTCAATCTCACAGGTTTTACCGACCTTAAAGCGCGCATACAGCGTGAAGTCGTGCGGCCACAGCTTCTTCGTCTCTTCGCTGTTTTGCAGTTCAAAGGTCAGCACTACGCCGTTGTCATCTTCGTTATGCGCTTTCAGCGTCCACGGTAGATTACGGGCGAAGCCGTGAGCCGGCAGACCCTGCTGCGCAGCCGGGCCAAACCATGGCCAGCAGATTGGCACGCCGCCGCGCAGGGCGACGCCATTTTTAAAAGGCGTGTTGTTGCTGAGCCACAGCACTTCTTCTTCGCCCGCTGGTTTCCAGGAAAGCAGGTGAGCGCCCTGCAGCGCAAAAGAGGCTTTGACCTGTGGATGATCGACAACGATCAGCTCGAGATCGTCCAACTGACGGCGGGAGAGGACAGGGGTAAGGTGTTCAACTACCGGGAGAGCAAAAATTTTATTAATCATGGTGCAATCCTAAAGGTGAGCCGTAAACGTAAAGCCATAAAAAAAGGCGACCGAGGTCGCCTTTTTGGATCAGAGTCTCATCTCAACTTATTTGGAGATGTGAGCAATCAGGTCCAGAACTTTGTTGGAGTAGCCAGTTTCGTTGTCGTACCAGGAAACCAGTTTCACAAAGTTGTCGTTCAGTGCGATACCCGCTTTAGCATCGAACACGGAAGTGCAAACTTCGCCGTTGAAATCGGTAGAAACAACGTCGTCTTCGGTGTAACCCAGAACGCCTTTCATTGCGCCTTCAGAAGCCGCTTTGATTGCTTTCTTGATTTCTTCGTAAGACGCTGCTTTTTCCAGACGAACGGTCAGGTCAACAACGGATACGTTTGGAGTTGGAACGCGGAACGCCATACCAGTCAGTTTGCCGTTCAGTTCTGGCAGTACTTTACCTACTGCTTTAGCAGCGCCGGTAGAGGATGGGATGATGTTCTGAGCTGCGCCGCGGCCGCCGCGCCAGTCTTTGTGAGACGGGCCATCAACGGTTTTCTGAGTTGCGGTGGTCGCGTGAACGGTGGTCATCAGACCTTCGATGATGCCGAAGTTGTCGTTGATAACTTTCGCCAGCGGTGCCAGGCAGTTGGTGGTGCAGGATGCGTTGGAAACGATGTCCTGACCTTCGTATTTGTCAAAGTTAGCGCCTTTAACAAACATTGGGGTGTTGTCTTTGGAAGGACCAGTCAGAACAACTTTTTTCGCACCAGCGGTGATGTGTTTACGCGCGGTTTCGTCAGTCAGGAACAGACCCGTTGCTTCAGCAACGACGTCAACGCCTGCTTCATTCCACTTCAGGTTAGCCGGATCACGCTCAGCGGTAACACGGATTTTTTTACCGTTAACGATCAGATGACCGTCTTTCACTTCAACGGTGCCGTTAAAACGACCGTGAGTGGAGTCATATTTCAGCATGTACGCCATGTAGTCAGCGTCCAACAGATCGTTGATTGCAACGATTTCGATGTCAGAACGTTCCTGAGCAGCACGGAAAACAATGCGACCGATACGGCCAAAACCGTTGATACCTACTTTGATAGTCATATATTCCACCAGCTATTTGTTAGTGAATAAAAGGTTGCCTGTAAAATTACAAAAACCTTACGCAGCGTCAAGCGGAATCGTGTCAATCATTGCGACAAATCAATCCTCTGCATAGCCTTTGCACGATTGACCGCCTCACTCATCCATTGGGCCAAATTCCACATGGGGGCTGCGCCCGGAATTTTAAAGGCCATAAGAGATAAAAATGTGATTCAGATCACGATTATCTGGCGACCCTTTCGCAACGACTAAGTTTAGAACAAAAGTTCACGCTTCATTGTTAATGTTTTGTTAGAATCGACGCTGAAGTGGTCCTTAATACAGCGAGATGTGAGCCCATGACCAACAAACCTTCCCCGGAGCAGCTGAAAGGCTCGCTCAGCGAAATGCAGTTCTACGTGACGCAGAATCACGGGACCGAACCGCCGTTCACCGGCCGCCTGCTGCACAACAAGCGCGACGGCGTATATCACTGCCTGGTGTGCGATGCCGCGCTGTTTACCGCCGAAAGCAAGTACGACTCTGGCTGCGGCTGGCCGAGCTTTTATGAACCCGTCAGCGACACGGCGATCCGCTACCTGAACGACTCCTCCCACGGCATGCAGCGCACTGAAATCCGCTGTGGAAACTGTGACGCGCATCTTGGTCACGTATTCCCGGATGGCCCGCAGCCTACAGGGGAGCGCTACTGCGTGAATTCGGCCTCGTTGAGCTTCACCGATGAGCAAAACGGCGAGCAAACCAAGGGCTGAAGAAACGATTCAGCAAATTATTCCTGCGTTACGGAGTGAAGGGTGAATATTGAGCAAATGATCGACGGCATGTCAGAGGAAGTGTATTTGCGTCTGGCAACCGCCGTTGAGCTGGGAAAATGGCCGGATGGCGTCGCCCTGACGGCGGAACAGAAAGAGAATTGCCTGCAGTTAGTGATGCTGTGGCAGGCGCGCAATAATACCGACGCGCAGCACATGACCATCGACACGCAGGGGCAGATGGTGATGAAGAGCAAGCAGCAGCTGAAAGAGGATTTCGGTATCGCACCGAAGCCGATTGCAACGCTGAAAATGCAGTAAGTTTTGTGATTTGATGCCCGGCGGCGCATTGCTTGCGCGGGCCTACAGATAGCGTTTGCCTGTAGGCCCGATACGGCGAAGCCACCACCGGGCACTCTGCTTTATCAGTGCTTAATCCCTAAAGACGTCGCCAACTGCCTGGCTAACTGGTTGTGGTCATCCGCACCATATTCCCAGAACATCGCGCCGCCGAGGCCTTTCTCCTTGATGTATTGCGCTTTCAAATCCACCGAGCGTGGGTTTTCGTATGACAGCGCAAACAGCGGTTTCCCTTCCGCCGACTTCAGCGACAGCCAAGGTACTTTTGCCTCATCATCCCACTGTTCGGTAAAGCGCTTCTGCGGATCGTGAATCAGCTTGCCGACAATGTCGTTGTACTTCACGTAGGTGTCTTTGCTGAGATCGAAGCCGAGCGATTTAAACAGGGCGATTTCACTCGGGCCAAAGTAGGGCTGAGTGGCAGGGTTCTTCTGGGCATCCGGCTTGCTCCAGTCGATACCTGGCTCAGTGGCTCGCTTCGGCACCCGGCCATAGAAACCAATGCCCAGATTCATCTGCTCAGGCTTCAGCCCGGCCGCCAGATAGTTGTTCACCACGAAATCAGCGCTGTACTTATCCGCCTGCGCCACCGTAGGCCATGTTTGGGAGTCATACAGGTTGGAGTTAAAGTACTGTGTACCGTAGGCCATATCGTAAGTCATCAGGTTGATGTAGTTCAGATACGGCGCAATGGCCTTCACGTCGACCCAGCTTTTCGGACTTTCCGCATTCGCACCGAGTGCGACGGTGACCAGTTTTTCCTTCGGCAGCGCTTCACGTAACGCTTTCAGCAGGGCGGTGAAGTTGTCCTTGTCTTCCGGCTTTTTATCCACCAGCCCCCACGCGCCGTTGACCGGGTACTCCCAGTCGAGATCGATCCCGTCCAGGCCGTAGGTATTGACGATGTCATTTGCTGAACGGATAAAGACTTCGCGACTCTCTTTATCGTCCGCCGCGCCTGAGAACCCATGGGCTCCCCAGCCGCCCACCGACAGCAGCACCTTCAGGTTCGGGTTTTGCTTGCGCAGCTCAGGGATTTTTTTCAGGTCGGCGATCACTTTAGGCGACAGCCAGATCTGATGCAGTTTGCTGACGTCCTTCAGCGCTTCGTTCGTCTCGCCCGTTTCGTTGTTGTAGATGAGACCAAAGGAGTAATTGAGGTGCGTTATCTGACGGACATCCAGCTTATCGATATCGCCGCCGGGACCGGCGGTCACGTCACCGCCGCCGTTGAAGTAGCCGACGGACATCATATCGGCGGCGAAGGCGTACGGCGCGCAGAGCAGGGGTAAGGCTGCCAGAACAGGCAATAGCTTCATACAGTTTCCTCTTTGACTAAAAAAATAAGCACGCCACACAACGCGGCGTGACGAAAAAATAGCCAGGACAGAGTAGCAGTGCCGCTTCGCAAAAAATGCGAGAAGGGTTCAAATTGGAGAAAAATGAGGACGTTGTACGGTTGCTCCCTCTCTCTGTGGGAGAGGGACGGGTGAGGGCTCAGGCCGTACCAGCCACGTAGGCCGGGCAAACGGAGTGCCGCCCGGCGATCTCAAAAACTCAGGCCTGCGTTTCCTGCCAGTCGGCGAAGGTATAAAGCGTAGCGCCTTCGGCTGCCATCTCCATAAACGCCTGCGCGCTGTCCTGCGGCTGAAGATTAACGCCGCGACAGCCGTCGGTGATGACGTTGACTTCATAGCCGAGCTTCAGCGCATCCAGCACGGTAAATTTGACGCAATAATCCGTCGCGAGGCCCAGCACGATAAGCTCTGAAACTTGCTGCGCCTTCAGCCACTCATCCAGACCGGTTTTCTGACGATGACCGTTATCGAAAAATGCGCTGTAGCTGTCGATATTCACCGCTTCGCCTTTGGGGAAAACCACATCGATATGCTGTGA
The DNA here is from genome assembly GCA_002470465.1 of Pluralibacter sp. UBA7423. Classification (GTDB taxonomy): domain Bacteria; phylum Pseudomonadota; class Gammaproteobacteria; order Enterobacterales; family Enterobacteriaceae; genus Scandinavium. Next base: position 183,656 of record DKMD01000026.1, on the reverse strand, counting down.
ATTGAGCATGGGGTGCAGCTCCGCGCCTTCACTGTTCTGCACGCAGTGATCGGGCCAGAACGTCTGCGGCAGGCCATCTAGCGTGCCTTGCGTGTAGGGCTCAACGCCATGCTGGCTGGCAAAGCTGCCGTGGTTCGCCGGGTGCCAGTCCTGGCTTGCGACAATCGCATCGCCGCGCACCAGGCACCAATGGATCATCGCATTCGCCACATCCACTGTGCTGTCGCCTTCCGGTACAGCCAGTGCACCGCCAGCACAAAAATCGTTTTGGATATCAACCAGTAACAGCGCTTGTCCGTTCATCGTTGCTCCTTATTCGTCCGGCGTCAGTTCGCCGCGCAGGTTCTGCTGCATTGCGGTACGCACGGCATTGCAATCCAGCCCCTGCGTTAGCAGAAAGTGTAGCTTGGTCAGCGTGGCCTCGACGGTCATATCGAAACCGCTAACGACGCCCGCGTGGGCGAGTGCGTTGCCGGTGGCATATCCGCCCATGTTCACCTTGCCGGACATGCACTGCGTGAGGTTGACCACCACAATCCCACGGCTGCTGGCTTCGGCCAGCTCTTTCAGGAACTCACCATTTTGCGGTGCATTGCCCACGCCATAAGAGCGCAGGATCAGCGCTTTTACCGGCTGGCGCAGAAAGTTACGTACCACATCGGCGGAAATGCCGGGATAGATAGTGACCACGCCAATGGGCTGCGGGGTGATCGGATGAACGATCAGACCACCCGTACCGTGCGGAGCAGGCGGCGTGCCGGAGCGACGAATGTGGATCCCGGCTTCCAGCAAAGGTTGCAGGTTAGGTGAGGCAAACGCGTCGAAACCATCGGCATGCGCTTTGGTGGTGCGGTTGCCGCGGAACAGGCGATTGTTGAAGAACAGCGTGACTTCGTTAATCGGGTAATTAGCCGCCACATACAGCGCATTCAGCAAATTAATTTGCCCGTCTGATCGCAGTTCCGTCAGTGGGATTTGTGACCCTGTCACAATTACCGGCTTGCCCAGGTTCTCCAGCATGAAAGAGAGCGCCGAGGCGGTGAAGGCCATGGTGTCCGTGCCATGCAGGATGACGAATCCATCGTACTCATCGTAATGCGCCTGAATATCGTCAGCAATATGCTGCCAGTCGTCTGGCGTCATATCTGAGGAGTCCATCAGCGGGGCGTACTCGTGGATGGTGAAGTCCGGCATTTCCGGGCGATGGAACTCTGGCATCAGCGCCAGCTGACGCTGAAGATGGCCAGACACCGGAATATAGCCCTGCTCAGAGCGCTGCATCCCGATGGTCCCGCCAGTGTAGGCCACGTAAATTGATTTTTTTTGCATGTTGGAGTGACTGAATCAGATAAAAAAATCCCCTCCGGCGGAGGGGACAGGAATTAACGTATGTTAGCGCAGGTCAGACAGAATGCGTAACGGTTCTGCGGGTCGTTGAAGGCGGCGAGCTTATCGCTTTCCGCTTTTACCACGCTTGCAGCACTCGCCAGCGGCGCGGGCAGATAAGCCTGCAATGCTTCCGGCAGCGCGGCGCGCACCGATCCGCTCAGGCTGTCAATTACCGAGCTGAACAGCGATGGCTCTTCCTGATAGTAGTCAATGTGCCACTGCTTGAGCTTCGCGAGCTCTGCGGCTTTCGCCACGGCATCATCGAAATCACCCAGGCTGTCGACCAGACCGTTAGCTTTCGCGTCCTGGCCGGTCCAGACGTGGCCCTGCGCAATCTTATCCACCTGCACAGGCGTGCTGTGTCGGGACTGCGCCACCAGCGTAATAAAGCGCTTGTAGCCGTTCTCGATGCTCAGTTGCATCATGTCCTGCACTTCCTGCGGCAGCGCTTTGGTCACCGAAATATCGGCGAGCGGAGAAGTGGAGACGCCATCGGTATGCACGCCAAGGGTGCCGAGGCTGTTTTCAACCGTGTTGATCACGCCAAAGATACCGATAGATCCGGTGAGCGTGCTGGCGTTAGCCACGATGTAATCGGCAGGCGTGGAGATCCAGTAGCCGCCAGAGGCTGCCATACCGCCCATTGAAACGACAACCGGCTTACCGGCCGCGCGGGCTGCCGCCAGTTCAGAACGAATCACCTCGGAGGCGCTGACGCTGCCGCCAGGGCTGTTGACGCGCAGCACAATCGCTTTCACTTTTGAATCAAGACGCGCATCGCGAATCTGCGAAGCTGTGGTGTCGCCTCCCACGTTGCCCGGGGTTTCTTCTCCGTCGATGATTGCACCGTTAGCGAAGATGACCGCTACGCTTGCGCCTTTATCCGCAGGGGTTTTCAGCGAATAGTCGTAGTAGCTGACGGCGCGGTAATCGTTATCCGCTTTGCTCCAGCCGAACTGTTTGCTCATTGCCTTTTCGATTTCTGCACTGGAGGCCAGCACGTCAACCAGCTTGTTATCCAGCGCGTATTTCGCCGTGTCGCCATCGACCTTACGCAGGCCGTCAAGCATCCCCTGTGCGCCCGGGAAAATTTGCTCTGGCGTGGTCTGACGGTTGGCGGCAACGGTCGTCAGATAGTTCTGCCAAAGTTCGCCAATCCAGCGGCTGTCTGCTTCACGCGCTGCCGGAGACATATCGTCACGAATAAATGGTTCGACTGCTGACTTATAGGTACCGACGCGGAACACGTGAGTGGTGACCTTCAGCTTGTCGAGCAGGGATTTGTAATACAGACCGTTGGTCGCGAAGCCGTGCAGGTCCACGGTGCCCTGTGGCGAGAGATAAATTTTATTGGCGAAGCTCGCCAGGTAGTACTGGCCCTGAGTGTAGCTGTCGCCCACGGCGTAAACAGGTTTGCCACCGTCGCGGAATTCGCGCAGCGCCTTGCCGATATACTGCATAGACGGCTGATCGGCCCCGGCAAAGTTTTTCAGATCCAGTACGATCCCGGTGATGTTGCGGTCGTCTTTCGCCTGGCGAATCGTCTGCACGATATCGAACAGCGAGTTTTCCTGCAGACGATCGGAGTTTGCTCCGAGCAGCTGGCGGCTGATAGCGCCGAATTTGCTGGTGGAAGAGGGCTTATCGACCACCACGCCGGTGATATCCATCAGCAGCGCGCCGCGGCCAGTGCTTTCGGTCGAACTGCCGCTGAACTGCATCCAGATACCCGCGCACACCAGCACCAACAGAATAAAGAACAGGTTCAGCACCAGTTCGCGGACGAAGTTCAGTAAACGCCATGTCCATTTAAAGAATCCGGCAATAAATCGCCAAAGGGTTCGCATGTTTTCTCCCTGCCTGAATGAAATAGAGGTCCGCCCGCAAAGGCGCGACGTGAGGCTATCCTAAAGACACCGCCGACGGTTGTCAGCAGGAATCGCCTCCGCCGCTGTAACAAATTCTGCCGTCATGTTAATTTTGTGAAAACACTATGACAGGAGATCCCTTAATGGATGCACTCGACTTACTGGTCAACCGCCGCAGCGCTTCTCGTCTGGCCGATCCGGCACCGGCAGGCGAACAGCTGGAAAATATTCTTCGCGCAGGCCTGCGGGCACCGGATCACGGCACGCTCACGCCGTGGCAGTTTTTCGTCATTGAAGGTGAAGGACGCGAACGCTTCAGCCAGCTGCTGCAGAAAGGCGCAATCGAAGCCGGACAGGATGAAAAAGCGATTGAGAAAGCCCGTAATGCGCCGTTCCGCGCCCCGATGATCATCGCCGTGGTTGCTAAATGCCAGGAGCACCATAAAGTGCCTAAATGGGAGCAGGAAATGTCTGCTGGTTGCGCCGTAATGGCGATGCAGATGGCGGCAGTGGCGCAAGGGTTTAACGGGATCTGGCGCAGCGGGGCGTTAACCGACAGCCCGGTGGTGCGCGATGGGTTACAGTGCCGCGAGCAGGATAAAATCGTAGGATTTCTTTACCTGGGCACGCCGCAGCTGAAGGCTTCAGCTAACATATCCGTGCCGGATATCGCGCCGTTTGTGGTTCGGTTCTGATTTCCTGCCGGATGGCGCTCTGCTTATCCGGCCTACGAAATACGGGGCTTGTAGGCCCGGCAAGCCTCGCGCCGCCGGGCAAGAAAATTTACTTCTGCACCTTCGCAAATTCCTCTTTCGCTTTTTGCAGCTGCTGCTGGAAGGCTGGATTGGTGTGCAGGGTTGCCACGACCGCCGAACCCACAATGCGCGCCGCATCGACATCACTCTGCCAGTGATATCCGCAAATCACCCGACTTTGGCCCAGATCGTATCCGCGTTTGAGGATCTCGTTCTGCCGCGCCGGGTTCACTTCCGCCAGCACCAGCGCCGTCGCCCAGCCGATAGAGGTGTGGCCGGACGGATAAGAGCCGTTCTTTGCCAGCTCATCCTGTTCTTTGGTGTTGCAGGTTGGTACGCCGTAGAAGGCAAACGGGCGAATGCGCATATATTTCTGCTTGGCTGAACGGGTCGCCAGATCGCCGGCATCCTCAATCATATTGGTCAGCAGCTTGTGCAGTTCCGGGCTGTCCTTCTCGGTAATCGGCGAACCAAATGCGCCAGAGAAGGCGTTTGCCACGCCGCCGCTGCTGAGGTTGGCATCTTCTGCTGCCTGCTTCCCGCGCTCGGTAGTTCGCAGCAGGCGGCCCTGCTCATACATCGCCTGATCGTTCAGAAAAGCAATACTGCCCACTTCCGGAGGCGGTGGCAGCAACGCCAGGCTGTCGATAGCCTGTGCATTTTTCAGATAATAGAGGTCAGGTTTGGTGGTGGCATCGTTGCCAGAGGGAACAAGGGCAAGGGCGTTGACGGAAAACAGGCTGGCCACGCAAAACGCCAAAAGACTTTTCTTCATGAGTGATCCTTATTGTTTGAAATCGTCCAGGGGGAAAACTGTCACATTTCTGTCATAAATGGCGGCAAAAAAGGGTGCGGCAACTCGCAAAACGGGGGATTCATAAATTTTGTGAATGAATGGATTCCGAAAGCGTCAAGCCAGCCCATCCGTTTTCGGCATCAATCGTGCGCTTAATGAGCAACAGCGCGCGAAATCAGATTGTCGTACTTATCACCTCCGCAAATGGGCGCTAACATAGCAGGATTGCAATGACAGGAGATGTCCATGAGCGAGCAAGCCATTCGTTTGACGCAATACAGCCACGGAGCCGGTTGCGGTTGTAAAATTTCCCCCAAAGTGCTTGAAACCATCCTGCACAGCGAGCAGGCGAAGTTTATCGACCCGAACCTGCTTGTCGGCAACGAAACCCGCGATGACGCGGCCGTTTACGATCTGGGTAACGGCACGTCGGTCATCAGCACCACCGACTTCTTTATGCCGATTGTCGATAACCCGTTTGATTTCGGGCGCATCGCCGCCACTAACGCCATCAGCGACATCTTCGCGATGGGCGGTAAACCGATCATGGCGATTGCGATCCTCGGCTGGCCCATTAACACCCTTGCACCGGAAATCGCTCGCGAAGTGATTGAAGGCGGGCGCTTTGCATGTCAGCAGGCAGGTATTGCGCTGGCAGGCGGCCACTCGATTGACGCGCCGGAGCCTATTTTTGGTCTCGCCGTGACCGGCATCGTGCCGACCGAGCGGGTGAAGAAAAACAGCACCGCGCAGGCGGGCTGCAAGCTTTATCTGACCAAACCGCTGGGCATCGGCGTGCTGACCACTGCGGAGAAAAAATCGCTGCTTAAGCCTGAGCACAAAGGCCTGGCGACAGAGGTGATGTGCCAGATGAACCTCGCCGGGGCGGCTTTTGCCAACATCGACGGCATTAAAGCGATGACCGACGTGACCGGTTTTGGCCTGCTGGGTCACCTGAGCGAAATGTGTCAGGGCGCGGGCGTTCAGGCGCAGGTTCGCTTTGCCGACGTGCCAAAACTACCGGGCGTGGAAGAGTACATTGCCCAGGGCGCCGTGCCGGGCGGAACTTCGCGTAACTTTGCCAGCTATGGTCACCTGATGGGCGAAATGCCGGAAGAGTGGCGCAACCTGCTGTGCGATCCGCAAACCTCCGGCGGCCTGCTGCTGGCGGTGCTGCCGGAAGCGGAAAATGAAACGAAAGCCACGGCGGCAGAATACGGCATCACGCTGACCGCCATTGGCGAGCTGGTTACTGCCCGCGGTGGTCGCCCGATGATTGAGATCCGCTAGCCGCATGCGTTTGTTTATTGCGGAAAAGCCGAGCCTGGCTCGCGCCATTGCTGATGTGCTGCCCAAACCGCATCGTCGCGGCGACGGCTATATCGAATGCGGCAACGGCCAGGTGGTGACCTGGTGTATCGGCCATCTGCTCGAACAGGCGCAGCCGGATGTTTACGACAGCCGCTACGCGCGCTGGAACCTGATGGATTTGCCGATCGTGCCGGAAAAGTGGCGGCTTCAGCCGAGGCCGTCGGTGACTAAACAGCTGAACGCGATCAAACGCCTGCTGGGGGAAGCCAGCGAAGTGATCCACGCCGGTGACCCGGATCGTGAAGGGCAGCTGTTAGTGGATGAAGTGCTGGACTATCTCGACATGCCGGCGGAAAAGCGCCGTCAGGTTCAGCGCTGTCTGATCAACGATCTCAACCCACAGGCGGTGGAACGAGCCATTTCCCGCCTGCGTCCCAATAACGACTTTATTCCGCTGTGCGTCTCGGCGCTGGCTCGCGCTCGCGCCGACTGGCTCTACGGCATTAACATGACCCGCGCCTACACGCTGTTGGGCCGCAATGCAGGCTATCAGGGCGTGCTCTCCGTTGGCCGCGTGCAGACGCCGGTGCTGGGGCTGGTTGTGCGGCGCGATGAAGAGATTGAAAACTTCGTTGCCAAAGATTTTTTCGACGTGAAGGCGCACATCGTTACGCCTGCCGATGAGCGCTTCACGGCAACCTGGCAGCCCAGCGAAGCCTGCGAGCCGTATCAGGATGAAGAAGGGCGCTTATTGCATCGCCCGCTGGCGGATCACGTGGTGGCGCGCATTGCCGGTCAGCCGGCAATTGTCACCGCGTACAACGATAAGCGGGATTCCGAACCCGCGCCGCTGCCGTTCTCTCTTTCCGCTTTGCAGATTGAGGCGGCGAAAAAATTTGGCTTCAGCGCTCAGAACGTGCTGGATATCTGCCAGAAGCTGTACGAAACCCACAAGCTGATTACCTACCCGCGTTCCGACAGCCGCTACCTGCCGGAAGAGCATTTTGCCGGGCGCCAGGCGGTAATGAACGCCATCAGCGTGCACGCGACCGGTTTGCTGCCGCAGCCCGTCGTCGACCCTGAAATTCGCAACCGCTGCTGGGATGACAAAAAGGTTGATGCGCACCACGCCATCATTCCGACGGCGCGCAGTTCTTCGGTACATCTGACCGACAACGAAGCGAAGGTGTATGAGCTGGTGGCGCGCCAGTATCTGATGCAGTTCTGTCCGGACGCGGTGTTCCGCAAATGCCAGATAGATCTGGACATTGCCAACGGTAAATTCGTGGCGAAAGCGCGCTTCCTGGCGGAAGCGGGCTGGCGCACGCTGCTTGGCAATAAAGAGCGCGACGAAGAGAATGACGGCACGCCGCTGCCCGTCGTTGCGAAGGGTGATGAACTGCTGTGCGAGAAAGGCGAAGTGGTGGAGCGGCAAACGCAGCCGCCGCGCCATTTCACCGACGCCACGCTGCTTTCGGCGATGACCGGGATCGCGCGTTTCGTGCAGGATAAAGATCTGAAGAAGATCCTGCGTGCAACGGACGGTTTAGGCACTGAAGCTACACGTGCAGGCATCATTGAACTGCTGTTTAAGCGCGGATTCCTCGTCAAAAAAGGACGCTATATTCATTCCGCTGAAGCCGGAAGGGCGCTTATCCATTCGCTGCCGGAAATGGCAGGACGCCCGGACATGACCGCGCACTGGGAATCAGTGCTGACGCAAATCAGCGAAAAGCAGTGCCGGTACCAGGATTTCATGCAGCCGCTGGTGGGCACGCTGTTTGATTTGATTCAGCAGGCGCGCAGTACGCCGGTGAAGCAGTTCCGTGGGCTGGTGGCGCCGGGCAGCGAAACGAAGAAGAAAACGTTCAGCAAGGCGAGAAAGAAAAAACCGGAGACGCCAGCCGAGTCGTAGGAGTGTCGGGTGGCGGCTTTGCCTTACCCGACCTACGGGATCGAGCGGTTCTGTAGGCCCGGCAAGCTTGCCGCCGGGCGATTCTTTCCTGGATAACGCCCTGAGCCAGCATCGCATCGGCTACTTTCACAAACCCGGCGATGTTCGCTCCGCGCACGTAATGGGTTTGCTTCGCTTCCCCGCCAAACTCGACGCACGCCTCGTGAATATCCAGCATGATGTGATGCAGACGAGCGTCTACTTCCAGCCCATACGCGCGGCGTTCTGCGCCATCTCAAGCCCTGAAGTTGCCACGCCACCTGCGTTTGCTGCTTTGCCCGGCGCAAACAGTACGCCAGCCTCGAGAAACAGATCCGTAGCCGTAATGGTGGTCGGCATGTTTGCTCCTTCGGCGACGGCTTTTACGCCGTTAGCAATTAGCAGGCGCGCGCCAAGCGCCATCGCTTTTTCAATGGCATACTGCGCGACGTTGCCGGAACCGGACACCGCTACGCGCATCCCTTCAAAGCCGAGGCCGTGACGCTTGAGCATTGCATCGGTGAAGTAAATCAGGCCGTAGCCCGTTGCTTCCGGGCGAATCAGGCTGCCGCCAAACTGGATCACGCGTTCGGGTTCAACCAGACGTTCCAGTAATGCCATTTGACGATAGCGCGGGTTGGCGTCAAGGAACGGCCACAGCGTGGTCATTACCTCGCGCACGGCCTGGGCGAACTCGCCCTGGTGCGGGTCGCGTTGCTGAACGCGGGACAGGAAAGATTCCAGAGAGAGAGTCGATTCCATTACGATAAGTTCCTCTTATGGCATTAACGGTATGATGTTTGTGTGTTTATTCTTTGCGATTCGCTTTCTTTCGACTATCTCCGCTGACGCGGCGGCAGGCAAGGAAAAATCAAGCCGGTGGGGGAAAACTTATAACGGCCGGGCTGTCATAACCAAAAGCGATGAAGACGAAAATTTAAGAAAACGTCGCCAGGGTCGATATAGTTAACAGAGGATGCTCAATAAGGAACGACAATGAAACAATATCTGATGGTGGGGTTGTTACTGCTGGCGGGCTTCAGCGCGCAGGCGGCAGAACGCTATGGCTCCGGCGTAGAGGTCAATGTGCCGCCAGAAGTCTTCAGCAGCGGCGGCCAGCGCAGCCAGCCGTGCTCCCGGTGCTGCATTTATCAGGATCAGAACTACAGCGAAGGGGCCGTGGTGAAGGCTGAAGGTATTTTGTTGCAGTGCCAGCGCGATGAGAAAACCATCAGCACGAATCCGCTGGTCTGGCGGCGCGTAAGGCAGTAAGGCAGGTTTTTGTCGGGAACTGAAAAGAAGCAGAAATGCCCCTGGAGGGCATTTCTGCTTTCTTATGCATCGTCGCTTACGCAGACTCAGTAGAACGGACAACTTAATGAATTGCCGTTTAATGAACAAACAGGGCAATCAGAATAATAATCGGGATCGGTACCCCAAGAAAAAACAGCAGTAATGAGCGCATCAGGATCCTCCGGTGCAGTTGAATAAGTGATTATAAATCGCGCTGGCGGCCACCATAGGTCGCGCACAGGCTGGCAACAAAAGCCCCAATCAGCAGTGAAATAAAGGTCCAGAGCGTAAGATGAATGGCTGTTTTACGGGCAGCATCAGCAGCTTTCTTCGCCTCAGTTTTCGCATCCTGCCACGTAGTCTGGACTTTTCCATATACGGCCTGCACACGAGCCTCTGCATCTTTCTGGCTCATTCCCGTATGTTGAGCAACGAGCTGCGCAACATACTGCTGATCTTCAGGAGATAAAGCGCCAGTACGCAGACTGTTGGCAAAAATCCCCGTGACTTCACCAAGCTGAGAAGGGGTCACTGCCGGGGTTTGTGGCTGCGCGCCAGGCATGCCTGCAGGCTCAGCAGCTGGTGCGTTATCCGTTACAGAGGGATTAGCGGTCGTGCGGAAGAGAGAATGTACAAAATAGCCCATTGAGGAGCCTGACATGCCTGACGCGCCCGTTGATACGGCATTCGCAGATGTGCTGGCTGCCCCCCCTGCCACAGAGCCGACCGCTTTTGCACCGCCTCCGACAATGGCGCCGAGCGTGCTGGTCAACAGGACGGCAGAAATCAGGGAGGCGACCGCCCATGCCAGGAAACCATGCGCGGTGTCGCGGAAATAGATTTCATCCACATGGGTTGCTGCCCAACGCGTACGAAGTCGTCCGGCCAGATATCCCCCCATGCCTGAGGCGGCGATTTGGGTAAATATCAGCCAGCCAATGGTTGCTTTACCGACCGTGCTGGCCTGGAGACCGTGATCCTCCCAGGGGGAAACGGATGATAATCCCAGTCCGGTTCCCAGCATGAGGAGTATCATCGCTAAAGCCGCAGCCCCTACCGCACCGGCAAAGATAGCTCCCCACGACACGGCGCTGGCGCTGTTTTCGAGCGGGCCCGCAAAGCGTCTGTCGCCGTACTCGGGTTGGACAGGGACTTGATTTGATGCATCGTAACTGTTGGTCATGTCGAATGTCCTGATAAATAGTTATGAAATCCTGACACAGAAATAAATTCTGCGTTGTGAGGGTTAACAAAAAGAAAAACAGAAACGAACGTTGGGACTAAAAATACGTGCAGAATATACTCCACAATATGATTGCGCCACCGCTTCTATTGTAACATTCCCTATTAAAATTAACGGCATGTTTAAACGCTCGAGTGAATAATTTAATGTTAGTCGAGATCGGGTGGTTAACAATGAGAATGCATTCAATCCATTTTTTATAAATGTAAAAAATTGTAATCACCAGGTGACCTGTCAGGCAGTAAAAGGATGCTTTTACTGGATATTTAACATTTTCAATCTGTCATGTGATGTCGGTTTAGTGAATACTGCTTCAGGATTGTGGGGTAGATTAAGACCTGTTTATTCAGAAGATATATCCTTAAATGAACCTCATCAGGCACTGTAGAATATTTTCATGCAATCAACAGGGACGTTACAGATGATTATTCATGGTGATGCAGGATATAGAGCATTGATGGGAAAGACCCTGATTTTCCCGATGGTAAAGCAATAATGTATTTCTGAACTGGTAAAAATAATGGCATCATCAGCTTCAGCATTTTATTGATTTGAAGTGAAACAGTTAAACCGCCTGGCGGCAGTTTTATCTTCATAGCTGATTCACCTGTTACTCATGATGCTTTACCGCTTCGCTGTAATGAACGCATCCAGCAGCGGAACGTCGGCGGGAGCCAGATCCCGCTGATACGCCGCTTCGGGCCTCACCCAGACCAGTTCGCTGTGCTCAAAGGCGATCGGTTCACCGCTGAAGTCAGGCACGTGCCATGCGTGCAAATTAATCATACGTCCGGAAACTTCCCGCTGATGGCTCGCCACATAGGCAGCAGGGCAAGCCTCAATCCCCAGTTCTTCCTTCAGCTCACGTATCAGGGCTTCGGGCTGCGTTTCCCCGGGTTCGACTTTTCCACCCGGAAATTCCCACATTCCCGGCTGGTCGGCATGAGCCGGGCGCTGAGCCAGTAAAATCAGCCCGTCGCGTTCGATAATTGCCGCTACCACATCAATTGTTTTCAGCATTGAGGTCAAGGTTCCTTTAATGAGCGTGTCATACTATCTCTGCCGTTGAAAAATCAGAAGATCGACTGGAGTGTTCGGGTGAAAAACCGTCAACCGTGGGTGCCGCCGCTGAGCAAAATTCCTGCCTCGCTTGCGCCTGTCGTGAAAATGCAGAAGAAACATTATGGTGACGTACTGAATCCCACACGCTTGTGGGGAAGGATGCCGCGCCTGTTCTGGCTGGTGGCGCTGTTTGTCGGCTGGCTGGAACGAAAGCAAGCGCGCCTTTCCCCCGAACTGCGCGCGCTGCTGATGACCCGGGTTTCTCAGCAGTGCGACTGCGCATTTTGCATTGATGCTAACAGCCTCCGGCTGGCACAGCGCTGCAATGCGCTGGAAAAAGTGCAGGCGGTTGCAGAGTGGCGTAGCTCAGCACTGTTCACGGGTGGGGAGCGTGCGGCGCTGGACTATGCCGAAGCGATGACCGCCACGCCGCCGCGGATTAGCGATGAGCAAAAGGCGGCGTTGAAACAGTATTACGATGATGAGGCTATCTGCGAGATGACCGCGCTGGTGGCGTTCCAGAACCTTTCCGCGCGCTTTAACGCTGCGCTGGAGATCCCTTCGCAGGGATTATGCGACGCGCAGGGGAAACCGCATGCTTGACCATCATCTTCATCCCCGCATCAAGCCGCGGCTCAATCAGCTGGCGGAAAAGCTCGACAGGCCGGGCATCACGCCAGACGGCATTACGCTGGTTGGGTTCGCTATTGGCGTGCTGGCGCTGCCGCTGCTGGCGCTTGGCTGGTATCTTCCCGCTCTGGTCGCGATTGCGCTTAACCGCGTGCTCGACGGGCTGGACGGCGCGCTGGCGCGACGGCGAGGGCTGACCGATGCCGGAGGCTTCCTCGATATCGCGCTGGATTTTCTGTTTTATGCGCTGGTGCCGTTCGGGTTTATTCTGGCCGATCCGCAGGCCAATGCGCTGGCAGGCGGCTGGCTGCTGTTTGCCTTTATCGGGACCGGCAGCAGCTTTTTAGCTTTTGCGGCGCTGGCGGCTAAGCACAATATCGACAACCCTGGCTATGCACATAAGTCGTTTTATTATCTTGGCGGCTTAACGGAAGGCACGGAAACTATCGCGCTGTTTGTGCTGGGCTGTCTTTTCCCACAGGCGTTTGCCTGGCTGGCGTGGGTGTTTGGCGCGCTGTGTTGGCTGACGACGCTGACGCGGGTGTGGAGTGGGTATTTAACGTTGTCACGTTTGTAATGCCTGGCGGCCTGATGCTCATACTCGACGCTCTCTCTATTGGAGAGGAAGCAAAGCGGCAACCTGAGTTGCCGCTTTGCTTTATCTCATCACCGCGCAAAAAACATTAAAGCGTTGAATCCGGTCCGCGTTCGCCGCTGCTGACCGGGTTTTTCGCGTTCTGGCTCCATTCGTACCAGCCGCCGTCGTACACCGAAACGTTCTGCCAGCCCATGGCGCGGGCATACATAAAGGTTTCTGACGCACGCCAGCCGGTGCCGCAGTAGAACGAGACCTGCTGCGACGGCAGAATGTGCCATTCGGCCCACATTGCAGCGATGTCGTCGGCGCTGCGCATGGTGCCGTCCGGGTTATGAAAATCTTCCATATGGGTGGAGTCACTGCCTGCATGGCCCCAGCGAGCCCCGGCAATCTCACCTTTTGGCTTGATGTAGCTGTAGCCGCTGGTGGTGCCGATAAACTCAGGCCAGGAACGAATGCTCACCAGGGAGGCGTCCTTGCGATGCAGCAGGCTGCGCGCCTGTTCTTCATTCAGCATCAGCTGTGGCTGACCCGGAATGGTGGCACCGAAATCCGGTTCCGCTTTCACTTTACCCGGCGTACCGCGTTCGATGGGGAGATCCGCGTCGGACCAGGTTTTCCAGCCGCCGTCCAGCAGGCGAACGTCCTTCACCCCGGCATACAGCAGAATCTGCGCCACGCGCGCGGCGGCGTAGACGTCACGGCCATAGAGAATTACCGTGGTGTCGTGGCGAATGCCTTGCTTCGCCATCAGCGCCTTCAGCTTGTCGTCAGACACTTTGTTCCACAGCGGCTCGCTTTCGACGTCGTTGGTATTGATGTAGCCCGCGCCCGGGATGTGGTTCAGCAGATAAAATTTCGGCGCGCCCCAGGCGGCTTCAATAACCTTCCAGTCACCTTTCGGTGCCGCGGTTACGGCTTTTCCTTGCTGCAAATCATGCAGCCACTGCGGGTACACCAGCTGTTCGAAGTGCGGCAGCTTTTGCAGACGATCGGGCTGAGTCAGCGCATCGCCGAGCAGGCTAACGTGCGCGATACCGGCTTTTTTCAGACGTTCAGCTACGGCGGCGTTATCGTTTTCCGCGCCGTACAAAGCGACAGGCGTGGACGGCTGAAGCTTGTGTTGTTTAATCCAGTCGGTCAGCTGCGCGTCGTTCATTGCAGAAAGCCAGGTTGCCGAGAGGTTCAGCGCCGCCGGTTCATGGCCTTCCGGCCCGTTCAGCGTGTGCGGCCAGCCGTTGTAAAAAGCGCTGAGGCGCGTATCAATAGCGACACCTTTTTGCTGCTGCAGCTCGCTGAGCGTGAGGGAAGAGGCCATATCAGCCGCGAAAGAAACCGAAGAGGAAAGCCCGATCAGCAGGGCCAGCGCGGTCAGTTGAGAAACACGTTTCATCGAATTGCCCGTCAGAAGAAAATTGAAGCGACATTCTGAACCTCCGGATGCAGAAAATCCTTGCGTTAGCGCAGTTTAGCGCCAGCTTTCAAGGCGCATACAGCGTCCTCCCGGCGGGATGTCGGCGACGTCGTGGGTCACCAGAATGACCGGGATCTGCCGCTGCTTAATTTCAGCGAAAACCCACTGGCGGAAGCTGTCGCGCAGGACGGCATCCAGCCCGCTGAAGGGTTCATCAAGCAGCAGCGCTTCGGGCTCAGCTAGCAGCGAACGCAGCAGCGCGACGCGCGCCCGTTGGCCGCCGGAAAGCGTGGCCGGATCGCGGGAATAAAAGCCGCTCAGCCCGGCGTACTCAAGTGCGGCCTCCGCCTTTTGCCGACGAAGGCTACGGGGCACGGAACCGGGCAGGGCGAGCAGCAAATTTTGCCCAACGCTGAAGTGGTCAAACAGCAGCGCATCCTGAAACAGAATGCCGATCCGCCGCGCTTCCGTTGGCAGGATGTCGCAGCGCCTGTCGTTGAGCCACAGCGCTCCGCTGGCATGCAGGTTGTTCTCCGACGCTCCCACTATCCAGTTAAGCAGCGTAGATTTACCGCTACCGGAAACGCCCATCAGGGTCAGAATCTCGCCGTTGTTGGCGTGAAAACTGACGTTGTTGAGCAGCGTCTCGTGCGCATATCTCAGAGAGAGGTTGTCTACTTTTAGCATCAGCGAAGTCCTTGTCGATAATGTCCCACTATGCGCAGCATCAGCGCGACAGCCAGGAAGATCATGCCGGGAAGCAAAAGCTGCCACAGGGCCTCAGCGGCAAGCATCGGCGTGCTGCCGCCGCTGCTGAGTGCCACCGCCTCGGTAGTCAGCGTGGCGATACGTCCGGCGCTGAGCCAGACCGTTGGTAAATATTGCGCGATGCTGACCGAAAAACCGACCGCCAGCGCCGCCAGCAGCGGGCGCAGTAGCAGTGGGCATTTCATCAGCCAGAAGCCGCGCCAGCGGCTCCAGCCTAATGTCCGGGCAATGGTCGTGAGCCTGGGGTCAAGGCGCTGCCAGGCCGGTTGCAGGATAAACAGCATCCAGGGCACGACCCACAGAAGGTGCCCCCACAGCACCGTCAGCCACTCACCGTCCTGAAAGCTTAGCAGCGCCAGCTGATACTGCCCGGCGGCGAGCGGGAGGGCAGGCAGCACCAGCGGCAGCCACACCCAGGCGGTGAAGCGCTTTGCCCCGAACTCCAGCCAGAGTAAGCAAAGCACTACGCCGATCGAAGCGGACGCCAGCCCCAGCCATAAGCTGGCAGCGATATTGTCGGTGGTTGCCATTTCACCATCGGCCAGTAACGCCAGGGTCACCACACAAAGCAGGCCGCTCAGAGACAGCAGACCGCTCAGGGCTATCCCCGGCAGGGCAAACGCCCGGGAATGGCGAACGCCGCCAAAGTCAGGGATTTGGGTACGAAACAGACGCCACAGTAGATGAGCCAGCAGCATCAGCGTTGCCAGCAGAAATAACAAAAGCAGGCAGACCAGAGCGCCCAGGGCCTGCTGCTGCTCGTTCCCCTGCGAAAGCCACTGCCACGCCAGCACCGCAAGCGTCGGCGGATTGCCAGGCCCGAGAATTAACGCGACATCCACCGCCGACAACGTCCAGGCGGTAGTCGCCAGTAGCACGACGCGTAGCTGTGGCAAAAGCTGCGGCAGGATAATCCAGGCCAGGCACTGCCAGCGGCCATAGCCCTGGCTGCGCAGCGTCAGGCTTTGCTCCGCCAGCCGTTTCTCCCCGAGCAGGGCGTACATCGCCCACAGCAAAAAGACACTCTCCTTCACCGCCAGCGTCAGGCCGAGTCCAATGCCGTAGCGGTCAATCGGCGGCGTGAGCTGGGGAAACTGGCGAAACAGCCAGCCGCCTTCAGCGAACAGCAGAAGGGCTGCGCTGGCGAAGGCCACGTGAGGCACCGCCAGCATGAGCGGAAGGCGCACCGCCAGCCGCTGCCAGCCACGGGAAGGCCACAGGGCCGCCACTACGCAGAACGCGATAATCAACGCGCCGAAAACGGCCGTCAGCGTGGATATCAGCGTTGCAAGCGTTGCCTGCCAAAGCTGCGGATCGCTGAACAGCGATTGCCAGTTACCAGGCGAAAACGCGGGCGTGAGAAGCTGAACGGCGGCGGGCAGCAGCGGCAGATAAATCAGCCCCATCGCGGCCCACAGCAGGCCAGTCAGTGCGTACCGTAGCGGCGCAGCCATTCCTGCTCCAGCGCGTTAACCCAGGCGGCGTGCGGTTCAGCCAGTACCGGCGGAGCAGTTTCTGCCTGTGCGGCAGGCCAGGGGTGGGGGAGTTTTTGGATATCAAGGACGGTCGGATCGCCCCAGACGGCAGGATCGGCTTTATGCTGCTGAGCCTGCGGTGAAAGCAGGAAATTCGCCACCACTTTTGCCCCTGCCGCAGAACGGGCGTTGGCCGGAATGGCGACAAAATGCACGTTGCCAATCATGCCCTGGGCAAAACCGAAGCTGTAGCTGTCCTTTGGCAGTTCGCCGCGAGCGACTTTCTGGCTGGCGTGTGCAGGATTAAAGGTCAGCGACAGGTGCAGCGTGCCGTTGGCAAGCATGTCATCCATGCGGGCGGGCGATGCTGGGAAGTCGCTGCCTTTACGCCATAGCTGCGGGTGGAGCTTGTCTAAATACGACCACAGCGGCGCAGTGACGTTAGCAAATGTCGCCTGGTCAGGAGGTTGTTTCAGCGCATCAGGCTGCTGCGTCAGAGTCAGCAAGAGCTGCTCCAGAAAAGCCGTGGCGGTGAAGTCCGGCGGGCGAGGATAGGTTACCGTGCCCGGATGCGCCGTGGCAAAAGTGAGTAACTCCTGAGGCGTTTGCGGCGGCTGCGGGGTTTGTTCCCGGCGGGCAATGAACGTCAGCTGTGCACTGCCCCAGGGGGATTCCGCCCCGTCGGTCGGTATGGAAAAATCTTCCCGCACCGGCTTTTGCAGATCGACATAGCGCCAGTTTGGCAGCTGCTGCGCCCAGCCCGTTTGCAGTAAATTTGCCTCTTTCAGGGTACGGAAGTTTTCGCCGTTGACCCACAGCAAATCCACCGAGCCCCCTTTGGTCCGCCCGGCCTTCGCTTCCGTCTGAATGCGCTTTACTGCGTCTGCGGCGTCGGCAAGGCGCACGATTTTCAGGGTAACGCCATAGTCGCGTTTGACCTCGCTACTGGCCCAGTCGAGATAGCGGTTAACCGCCGGGTCGCCACCCCAGGCGTTGAACCACACGGTCTGCCCGCGCGCCTCCTGTTCAGTTTGCTGCCACTGCGTGGATGCGAATGCACACGGCGTAACCGCCAGCAGCGTCATCCATAACATACTCCGGGAAAATGTTGGCATCAGTGGCGTCTCTTCTGGCGTTGTTGGGTAATTTTTTTGACCATCACAATGAGGATAGCCAGGGCAAAAGCGATCAGCAGGCCGGTAACCAGCCAGTAAGTGCCGCCGGTCAGCATGCTGCCGACGCAGGAATAGACGATGGTGGCGGGCAACTGGCCGATTCCGGTCGCGACAAAAAAGGCGCGAAAGCGCAGGGACGTCAGCCCGGCGGCGTAGCTCACCGGGTCGAACGGCACGAAGGGCAGCAGGCGGCAAATCAGAATAGTGTGTTTGCCATAGCGGGTAAAAAAGCTGTCCACGCTTTCCAGTACGGTTTTGCCGGTGAGTTTTTCCACCGCATCGCGTCCGAGAATACGGGCAAGATAAAAGCAGAATGCGGCACCCGCCATGGAGCTGGTCCAGGACAATATACCGCCCGAGAAGGCACCAAATAGCGAGGCGTTGGCGAAGGTAATCAGAAAGGCGGGCAGCGGGGCAACGATAGCCTGCAAAATCATCAGGAAGAACGACACGGCAGCAGCCTGCGGCCCCCATGCGCGGATAAAGCGCTCGATTGCCGCTTGATCGAGGGTGGCGAAGGCGGCGAGGCTGCCGTTCACCAGCGTTCTGACCGTCGGGGAAATCCACCAGGCCGCCACCAGCGCGCAGAGCAGCACCAGCAAAGCGATGCGGTAAACCCGGTTCATTGCGATAACCCTGTGGCGCTTACGCCCTTGCGGCGCGCCCACGCTTTCGCAGTCCGGACGAGCATGAAAAGGAGAGCGCCCGCCACGCAGAGCTTCAGGAAAAACAGGTGTGTAACGCCATGAGTGGCGAGATCGTCAGCCATCAGCGTATAAATCAGCAGTCCCGGAAAGGTGGTCAGGATGGATATCAGGGTAAACGGCCAGAAGGCGATGGCGGTGAGGCCGTAGGCGTAATTCTGCAGCGTCCAGGGAAACAGCGGAATCAGGCGGGTAAACAGCAGAAAGTCCACGCCGTGTCGGTGGATACCGTTTTCTATGGCCTGAAAAACGGCGCTCTGCCCGAAGGCGTGTACCAGCAGATCGCGACCCAGCGCTCGCGCAAGCAAGAAGCAGAGGGAGCTTGCCAGCGTCGATGCCACCACGGAAAGCAGCGTGCCGTAAAGCGGGCCAAAAATAACGCCTCCGGCAATCACCAGCAGGCTGCCTGGCATAAAACAGACCGCCGCGAGAATAAACAGCAGAACGTAGAGCGCCGCACCGAATGTGCCGCTCTGGCGAATAAGCGTCTGAAGCTGTGACAGATGAAGCAGGGGATCGGTCATCCTGCCGTGGTGAAGTGCGAAAATCAGAATGCCGGAAAGGGCAATAAAGAGCAGAAGCTTAACGACTTTCCCTTTCAGAACTTCTTTGGCATCCGTTTCTCCGTGGTTCAGGCAATGAGGGGCGGCATTTTAGCAAGCTTTGCCTGATTCACGTCTTTGATATGGCGCAAATAAAGCCGATTGCCTGCGAAAAACCTGACGCCGGGGGGGCGTCAGGTCGCGCTAAATCAGCCCTTAAACGTCGCCCAGACCGGCGCGTGATCGGACGGTTTTTCCATGCTGCGGATGTCATAGTCGATACCGGTCTCAACGCAGTGCGGCGCCAGGCCCTGGCTTGCCAGCAGCAGATCGATGCGCAGACCACGGTTGTCGTCGAAGCCTTTCGAACGGTAGTCAAACCACGAGAATTTATCCTGCGTTTCCGGGTGGGCGTGACGGAAGGTATCCACCAGACCCCAGCCCATCAGCCGCTCCATCCATTCACGCTCTTCCGGCAGGAACGAGCACTTTCCGGTGCGCAGCCAGCGCTTGCGGTTCTCTTCGCCAATGCCGATATCGAGATCCGTCGGGCTGATGTTCATGTCGCCCATGATCAGCACCGGATTCTCCTTTTTCAGCTCGCCCGTCAGGTAGTTCTGCAGGTTCTGGTAGAACAGCTCTTTGGCCGGGAACTTCAGCGGATGGTCGCGGCTTTCGCCCTGCGGGAAGTAGCCGTTAATCACCGTCACGTTGCCGAATGCAGAAGGGACTTCCGCCATAATGATGCGGCGCTGCGCGTCTTCACCGTCGCCTGGAAAGCCACGGCGAACGGAAACCGGGGTCTCTTTGGTCAGCAGCGCCACGCCGTAGTGGCCTTTCTGCCCGTGATAAAACACGTTGTAGCCGAGCTTTGCCACGTCTTCGAGCGGGAACATATCATCGTGAACTTTGGTTTCCTGAAGGCCGATCACATCAGGCTGATGCTTCTCAACGATGGCTTCCAGCTGATGCGGGCGGGCACGCAGGCCGTTGATATTAAAGGAGACGAATTTCATAGTTGCTGTTACTGTGTAAGGTGAATGATGCAGGGATGTTAGCAGAATTTGTGGCGCCTGACTTCTGCAGTGTTATGCTGTTGCGGCCCCGGCCTGATAGCCGGGCCATGTCATTTCAATGCCCGCAGCCTTGCCAGCACCGTCGGGAAGAATTCTGCTACGGTCGGATGGATGGGCAGGGCCTGCTGCATCAGCCTGTAGCTCGCGCCTGTCGCCATAAAGTTAGTGATGACCGCGATAATTTCGTCCCCGCCAATGCCGAGGATGGCTGCGCCGAGAAAACGCTCGCTTTCGGCATCGATGATAAACCGCATCATGCCCCAGGTTTCATCTTCCTCTTTCGCGCGGCTGACGTCGGCCATGGCGATTTCCGCTACCAGAATCTTTTGCCCTTTGTTTGCAAGCGCCTTTGCCTGAGAAAGTGTGATGCCCACGCGACCCAAAGGCGGGTCGGTAAACATGGCGTAGCTCAGCACGCGCCTGTCGGCATCCTGCCATTGCCCTGCGGGATGCTGACCGTCGAATTCCGCCAACACAATCTGGTGATCGTGATAGCTGGTGTGCGTAAACGCGCCGCGTCCGTTAACGTCGCCGAGCGCTTTGATACCGGCCACGCTGGTATTGAAGCGTGCATCGGTGCGAATAAAGCCACGCGCATTCGTTTCCACACCCACGGCGCTAAGATTCAGGCGTTCAACGTTGGTCTGCCGCCCGGTAGCAAACAGAATGTGGCTGCCGTGAATTTCTTGGTTATCGCTGAGACGGGCGCTCAGGCCTTCATCACTACGCATTAGCTGATTGACGCTGCTGTTCAGGTAAAATGCGATCCCTTCGGCACGCAGGAACTCTGCAATGTGCTCGCTGATGTCCTCATCTTCGCGTTCGGCAATCCGCCCGGTACGATGAATGATGGAAACCTGCGCGCCCAGCCGGCGGAAGATTTGCCCCAGCTCAAGCCCGATGTAGCTGGCACCCACGATAATTAAATGTGCTGGACATTCGGTCAGCGCCAGAATGCTGACGTTATCCAGATACGGCACGCTCTCGATTCCAGGCACATCGGGAATGACCGCACGGGTGCCGGTATTCAGGTAGACGCGCGCCGTAGAAAGGGTTTCGCCGTTGGTCTCAATCAGAAATCGGTCGCCGTCGCGCCCCTGAAAGCTCGCCCAGCCGTGGAGAGTTTCGACATTCGCCGTCGCGTCAAGCCAGTCCGTCAGGCCAAGCCGCGAAGTTTCAACCCGCGCCCGCATGCGCTGCATCGCTGCTGCAAAATCGACGCTGACCGGCCCTGTCATCACGCCAAATTCCGCGGCCCGGCTTACCATATGCGCCACGCGGGCGGATTTGCGCAGCGTTTTGGTCGGCGTACAGCCCACGTTCACGCAGGTTCCGCCCAGTAAATTGCCTTCGATCAGCGCGACCCGCTGGCCTCTCTCTGCTAACTCAACGGCAAGCGAGGGCGCTGCCTGGCCTGCACCAATCAGAATTGCATCAAAGTGCCGCATTGATACCCCACTCAGCTGTTCACGAAATAATCAGATTCAGCGTAGTGCAGAGCGGTAAGGGTGACAAACCTGCTCTTTTACAGGGCATTCCGCTCCATTTTGGGGCGCAGACTTACGATAAATGTCGCTGCCTTCACAGAACGTGAATTAAGTTCCTCTAATGCATAATGCTGCAATTATTAACGCTGCTAATGGCACAGAAATCCCTTTCTATTCACTTTATATGCAGATTCGGTGAATAGCGTTTGGCTGTAACTTATTGATATTAAGTTGCCCACTTCCGTTTATGCACTTTTGTCGCTGGCTGGCACGATGCGTGCAATATACATTTACAGCACAAACACTCATTTTTATTAACATCACAATAACGTAATTGTTACCGGAAGAGGTTGCTATGAATCAGTCAGTGACGCGTGGAAATTTTGACGATTGGATGATGCCGGTTTACGCCCCGGCGCCTTTTATTCCGGTACGTGGGGAAGGTTCTCGCCTGTGGGATCAGCAGGGGAAAGAATACATTGATTTTGCAGGTGGTATCGCGGTGAACGCGCTGGGGCATGCGCACCCGGCGATGGTGCAGGCGCTGACCGAACAGGCAGGCAAGTTCTGGCATACCGGCAACGGCTACAGCAACGAGCCGGTGCTGAAGCTTGCGAAGCAGCTTATCGATGCGACCTTTGCCGACAAAATTTTCTTCTGCAATTCCGGTGCTGAAGCCAACGAAGCTGCTCTGAAGCTGGCGCGCAAGTATGCCCATGACAAATTTGGCCCGCAGAAAAGCGGCATCGTGGCCTTCAAAAATGCCTTCCATGGCCGGACGTTGTTCACCGTGAGTGCGGGCGGTCAGCCTTCTTATTCCCAGGATTTTGCACCGCTGCCGCCGCAGATCCAGCACGCGATTTATAACGATATCGACTCGGCTCGCGCACTGATTAATGACGACACCTGCGCGGTGATCGTCGAGCCCGTGCAGGGCGAAGGCGGTGTGGTTCCGGCTACTCCGGCGTTTCTGCAAGAGCTGCGTGCGCTGTGCGATAAGCACAATGCAGTGCTGATTTTCGATGAAGTTCAGACCGGCGTGGGCCGCACCGGCGAGCTCTATGCCTACATGCATTACGGCGTAACCCCGGACGTGCTCTCAACGGCAAAAGCGCTGGGCGGCGGTTTCCCGATTGGTGCGCTGCTGGCTCGTGATGAGTTCGCCCGCGTTATGACCGTCGGCACCCACGGCACCACCTACGGCGGCAACCCACTAGCCTGTGCGGTGGCGGGTGTGGTATTCGGCATGATCAATACCCATGAGGTGCTGAACGGTGTGAAGCAACGCCATCAGTGGTTTACTGAACGCCTGACGGCGATCAATGCGAAATTTGCTCTGTTCGACGATATTCGCGGCATGGGCCTGCTTATTGGCTGCGTGCTGAAGGCTGAGTATGCCGGGAAAGCGAAGCAAATTAGCCAGCTTGCCGCAGAAAACGGCCTGATGGTGCTGATTGCAGGGGCCAACGTCGTGCGCTTTGCGCCAGCGCTTATCATCAGCGAAGAAGAGGTGAAGACCGGCCTTGACCGCTTCGCCAGCACCTGTGAACGCTTTGTCGCCGGGGTGACATCATGATGGTGATTCGCCCGGTCGGACGCGAGGATTTGTCCGGCGTGCTGGCTCTGGCAGGGAAAACCGGCGGCGGCCTGACGTCGCTTCCCGTGGATGAAAAAACGCTTGCCGACCGCATTGAGCGCTCTATTAATACCTGGAGCGGCAGCCTGGAGAAGGGCGATCAGGGTTATGTGTTCGTGCTGGAGGATACTGAACAGGGGCGCGTGGCCGGGATCTGCGCCATTGAAGTTGCAGTCGGCCTGCATGACCCGTGGTACAACTACCGCGTGGGAACGCTGGTCCACGCTTCAAAAGAGCTGAACGTTTACAACGCATTACCGACGCTATTCCTTACTCATGACCACACTGGAAGCAGCGAGCTTTGCACGCTGTTCCTTGACCCGGACTGGCGTAAAGAGGGTAACGGCTATCTGTTGTCGAAATCCCGTTTTCTGTTTATGGCGGCGTTCCGCGATCGCTTCAACGAAAAAGTTGTCGCTGAGATGCGCGGCGTTATCGATGAACATGGCTACTCCCCGTTCTGGGAAAGCCTCGGCCAGCGCTTCTTCTCCATGCCGTTTGCGCGCGCTGATTACCTGTGCGGCACCGGGCAGAAAGCATTCATCGCTGAGCTGATGCCGAAGCACCCGATCTACACCGATTTCCTGACGCCGGAAGCGCGTGCGGTGATTGGCGAAGTGCATCCGCAAACCGCGCCCGCCCGTGCGGTGCTGGAGAAAGAAGGATTCCGCTACCGTAACTACGTTGATATTTTCGACGGCGGTCCGACGCTGGAATGCGACGTGGATCGCATCCGGGCCATCCGTAAAAGCCGTCTGGTGGAAGTGGGGGAAGGTCAGCCCGCGCCGGGCGAGCTGCCAACCTGTCTGGTGGCGAACGAAAACTATGAGCACTTTCGCGCGATGCTGGTGCAGGCCGATCCGCACACCGACAAACTGTTACTGAGCGCGAAACAGCTGGATGCCCTGAAGTGTCATGCGGGTGACCGCGTGCGGCTGGTGCGTCTTTGCCCTGAGGAGAAAAAAGTATGAGTCTATGGATCAACGGCGACTGGGTCGCCGGGCGCGCAGAGGCACGCAGCAAAGCCAACCCGGTCACACACGAAGCGGTGTGGCGCGGAAATGATGCGGATGCTGAACAGGTCGCTGAGGCCGTCCGGGCTGCCCGTGCCGCATTCCCTGCATGGGCAAAACTGCCGTTCAGCGCTCGTCAGCAAATTGCAGAAAAATTTGCTTCTCTGCTGGAAGAACATAAAGCAGCGTTGACCGAAGTCATCGCCCGCGAAACCGGCAAACCGCGCTGGGAGGCGGCGACGGAAATCGGCGCGATGATGAACAAAATTGCCATTTCGGTGAAGGGCTATCATAGCCGCACTGGCGAACAGGCAACGCCAATGCCTGACGGCGCGGCAACCCTGCGCCACCGTCCGCATGGCGTGCTGGCGGTATTCGGCCCCTACAACTTCCCCGGCCATTTGCCGAACGGACATATCGTCCCTGCGCTGCTGGCGGGCAATACCGTCGTTTTCAAACCGAGCGAACTGACGCCGATGAGCGGCGAAGCGGTCGTGAAGCTATGGGAGAAGGCGGGATTACCGGCGGGCGTACTGAACCTGATTCAGGGCGGTCGTGCTGTGGGGGAAGCCCTGAGCTCACAGGCCGATCTCGATGGCCTGCTGTTCACCGGCAG
Source organism: Pluralibacter sp. UBA7423 (assembly GCA_002470465.1). Classification (GTDB taxonomy): domain Bacteria; phylum Pseudomonadota; class Gammaproteobacteria; order Enterobacterales; family Enterobacteriaceae; genus Scandinavium. The sequence continues at coordinate 158,872 of DKMD01000026.1, read as the reverse complement.
CTCAAACACCGGCTTCACGCTGCACCGCCAGCTGGCCGGGCAGCCGCAGAAAATTCTTGCGCTTGAAATGGGCGGCAACAACCCGCTGATTATCGATGAGCCGCAGGATCTTGACGCCGCTGTTCACGTCGCTGTGCAGTCTGCGTTCATTACCGCCGGGCAGCGTTGCACCTGCGCACGCCGTCTGCTGGTAAAACGCGGTGAAGCGGGCGACGCCTTCCTCAAACGCCTTGTCGACGTGACCCGTCGTATTATTCCGGGCAGCTGGAATGCGGAACCACAGCCGTTTATCGGTGGGCTGATTTCCGAACAGGCTGCACAAAACGTTCGTACCGCATGGCTGCAACACGTGGCTAACGGCGGCGTGACGCTACTGGAGCCTCGTCTGCTGGAGCCAGGCACGTCGCTTGTGACGCCAGGGATTATCGACATGACGCAGGTGCAGAACGTGCCGGATGAAGAAGTGTTCGGTCCGCTGCTGTGCGTGTGGCGCTACGACGAATTTGATGAGGCCATCCAGCTTGCCAATAACACCCGCTATGGCCTTTCCTGTGGGCTGGTCTCCGCTGAACGTGAAAAATTCGACCAGCTGCTGCTGGAAGCCCGGGCCGGAATCGTCAACTGGAACAAGCCGTTGACGGGTGCCGCAAGTACCGCGCCGTTTGGTGGCGTGGGCGCTTCGGGCAATCACCGTCCGGGGGCATGGTATGCCGCGGATTACTGTGCGTGGCCGATGGCAAGCCTTGAGTCTCCTGCGCTAGTGTTGCCGGGCACGCTGAATCCTGGCCTCGATTTTTCCGCTGAGGTGACATCATGAAGGCCTGGGAAGTGAACTTCGATGGCCTGCCGGGGCTGACGCACCACTATGCCGGGCTGTCATTTGGCAATGAGGCGTCAACGAAGCATCGTTTTCGCGTCTCTAATCCGCAGCTTGCCGCGAAGCAGGGGCTGCTGAAGATGAAAGCGCTGGCGGATCTCGGCTATAAACAGGCGGTTCTGCCTCCGCAGGAGCGCCCTAATGTGTCATTGCTGCGCCAGCTGGGCTTCAGCGGCAGCGACGAGCAGGTGATTGCAAAGGCCGCCGCGCTGGCGCCGCAGCTGCTTTCTTCCGTCAGTTCGGCTTCCTCAATGTGGGTGGCGAATGCCGCCACGGTTTGCCCTTCCGCAGACGCGCTCGACGGAAAAGTGCACCTGACGGTGGCCAACCTCAATAACAAATTCCATCGCGCCAGCGAAGCGCCGACCACTGAGGCGGTGCTGAGGGCGATTTTCAGCAATGAGCAGGCCTTTGCCGTTCATGGTGCGCTGCCGCAGGTGGCGATGTTCGGTGATGAAGGGGCGGCGAACCATAACCGCCTCGGCGGTGAGTACGGCCAGCCCGGCCTGCAGCTTTTCGTCTATGGTCGGGAAGAGAACGGCCATCATCAGCCTCTGCGCTACCCGGCACGCCAGACGCTGGAGGCGAGTCAGGCCGTGGCGCGGCTCAATCAGGTCAATCCGCAGCAGGTTGTATTCGCTCAGCAAAACCCGTCGGTGATTGACCAGGGCGTGTTTCATAATGACGTGATCGCCGTCAGCAACCGCCAGGTGCTGTTCTGCCATGAGCAGGCATTCCTCAATCAGCCGCAGCTTCTGGCACAGCTGGCTGAGCGCGTACCGGGCTTCACGCCGATCGAAGTGCCCACCTCGCGCGTGTCAGTCAATGACGCGGTGGCGACGTACCTGTTCAACAGCCAGCTGCTGAGCAAACCCGACGGCAGCATGATGCTGGTGCTGCCAAAAGAGTCCCAGGAGCATCAGGGGGTCTGGTCTTATCTTAACGATATGCTGGTGCAGGATAACCCGATTAACGAGCTGAAGGTGTTCGACCTGCGTGAAAGCATGGCCAACGGCGGCGGCCCGGCGTGCCTGCGCCTGCGTGTCGTGCTTAATGAAGCGGAGATGCAGGCGGTTAACCCGTCGGTTCTGATGAACGATCGCCTGTTCGATACCCTGAATACCTGGGTTGACCGCTATTATCGCGATCGCCTGACGCAGGCCGATTTAGCCGATCCGCAGCTGCTGCGCGAAGGGCGCGAGGCACTGGATCAGCTGACGCAAATTCTGGGGCTGGGCTCGGTTTATCCGTTCCAGCAATAAAAGGAGGCGTAATGATGGACTTTCTGGCGCTGACTCTGGCCGGCGAACAACCGACGCAGACGCGCGGAGAAACGGAGCTGTTTCACTGGCAGTGGCATGACACTGGCCTGCTGGAGCTGACGCCGTTTGTCTCCAGCGCCCGTGCAATGGTGCTCTCTGCGGGCATTCATGGCAACGAAACGGCCCCGGTTGAAATGCTGGATGCGCTGCTGAAGGCCCTGTTTGCTGGCACCATCACGCTAAGCTGGCGCCTGCTGGTGGTGCTCGGCAATCCTCCCGCTCTGGCAGAGAATAAGCGCTATCTGCACAGCGATCTGAACCGGATGTTTGGCGGACGCTGGCATGAGTTTGTCCCGTCGCTGGAAACGGCGCGGGCGGCGCGGCTGGAGCACGCGCTGTCACAGTTCTGGCAGCCGCTGGACAGCGAGCGCTGGCATCTCGATCTGCATACTGCCATTCGCGGGTCGCACCACGTTCGGTTTGGCGTGCTGCCGCTGCGCAAAGAACCCTGGGACGAGGCATTTCTGCACTGGCTTGGCGCGGCGGGGCTCGAGGCGCTGGTGTTTCATCAAAGCCCTGGCGGAACGTTTACGCATTACAGCACCGAGCGTTTCAGCGCGCTCGCCTGCACGCTGGAACTCGGTAAAGCGCTGCCGTTTGGTCAGAACGATTTAAACCAGTTCTCCACGACGCAGCGGGCGATGGCGCGGCTGCTTGGCGGTGATATCGCTTCGGCACCTTTGCCGCAGAAGTACAGGGTGGCGCAACAAATCACCCGGCACGACGACCGCTTTGTGCTGCATATGTCCAATGACACGCTGAACTTTACGCCGTTTAGTGAAGGTACTCTGTTGGCGGAGGAGGGGGACATGCGTTGGCAGGTGAAGTACGAAACGGAATATGTGCTGTTCCCTAATCCCAACGTTGCGCCAGGCCTGCGGGCGGGTCTGATGCTGGTTCGTGAAAAGAATTAGTGTTTAATAAAGGGCGTGGAACACAATCTGCGCCGTTTTATCATTGCTGAACCAAAAATGTTTTTACGAACAATTGCGGACTATTCTTATAAACCGCTTTTTAATTAATCAGGACTGCGCTAAACTTCTTCATAATCTCTTTAATAACAGTCTATTAGTTATTATTCCTCGCAACTCTCCATCATTTTTCCTTATTTTCTTCATAATTGGTTAAAACAGCGTTTTTGTACTTTCATTGTTTTACGCTTGCTCTGACTAATTGACGTTGAACCCCGTAAAGTTAATCACGTCAACACGGCGATGTGCAGTAAAAATCTTGTTGTAAACATTGCCGTAAAAAATAACTGAAAGTAAGGAATATACGATGAAAAAGCTGACTACTCTGATTCTTGCCTCTACCCTGGCTCTGGGCGCAACCGGCCTGGCTCACGCGGTTGAAACCTCGGTAACGGGCACCACAGACGCTGCACCAATGATGCATCACAAAGGTAAGCCGGGCATGCATCATGACATGATGTTCAAAGGCCTGAACCTGACCGATGCGCAGAAGCAGCAAATCCGTGACATCATGAAAGAGCAGCGCGGCAAAATGCAGCGTCCGTCCCTCGACGAACGTCGCGCCATGCATAGCCTGATTGCCAGCGACACCTTCGATAAAGCGAAAGCCGAAGAGATGGTGAGCAAAATGGAAGCGCAGCACAAAGAGATGGCCGTTTCCCGCATGGAAACGCAGAACAAGATTTACAACATTCTGACCCCGGAACAGAAAAAGCAGTTTAATGCCAATTTTGAGAAGCGTCTGACAGAACGTCACGCACCGGAAGGTAAAATGGCCCCCGCTGCTGAATAATTCGGTCGCACAGTCTTAAGACCGCCGGTCCTGCCCATACGCCGCTCAGGCTGTGGGCAGAACCGGCGGTTTTTCTTTGTCTGCCTGTTGCCGCATTCCCGGTATGCTGCCTTAGCAGCCACCATTTGATTCTTTTTTATGCAATATCAGTATCTTACCTTCATGCTTGCGTAAAGCCGCTAAGGCAATGGCCGTCCTGTGCCGATACTCCGTCCGTGGTGAACAAAAAAAGACAATAAACAGGGCTGCCTTCGTCGCGGCCTGAGTCGTTCTTCAGGAGTGATGATGGAATACTTTGATATTCGCAAGATGCCGGTCAGTCTGTGGAAAAATGGCGCAGGAGAAACGCGCGAACTGTGCTGTTTTCCACCCGGCACACGCGATTTTACATGGCGTGCCAGCATTGCTTCTATTGCGGGCAACGGCGAGTTTTCTGCATTTCCAGGCGTAGATCGTGTCATGACGCTGCTGGAGGGCGGTGAAGTGACGCTCGACGGCGGGAAGGACTTTCACCATACGCTGAAACGCTTTCAGCCATTCGGATTTGCCGGTGAGCAGACGGTGCGAGCCGAGCTTTCCGAAGGACAGATGTCAATGGAGCTGAATATCATGACCCGCCGTGAGCGCTGTCAGGCAAAGGTGCGCGTGGCGGACAGGACATTCACCAGCTTTGGCGCGCGCGGCGGCATGGTGCTGGTGCTGAGCGGAGCATGGCAGCTCGGCGATAAGCTGCTCACCGCCGACCAGGGGGCGTTCTGGCAGGACGAGCAGCACACGATACGCCTGCTGAAAGACGAAGGAAAAATTCTCTACAGTGCGATTAGCCTGAACCCGACCTGGCCGTCAGATAGCGTCAGCCAGGTCGATAATTTCAGCCTCGCGGGCTAACAGCGGCTTGCAGAGAATTTTGTAGCCGTCGTGATCGAACCCGGCAGGCAGGCGACGCAGCGTGTCTGCATCGGCTAATGCGCTGACCGAGCCCAGCCACAGCCAGTTGTGGATGATCAGGTAGTCGGTCATGCCTTCGCTGCTCTCCTTTAACGCAATCGCACCTTTCCACGGCCAGCAGGTCAGCTGAAGTTTTGCCAGTCCTGCCAGCAGCCGCTGCTGGTGCGCCTCAACGCTTTCTTTCCCACAGCAGGCTCCTGCACAGCGTTTTAACGCCGAGCGAAAACAGCCGCGGCCCCGCGTGACCGCTTCAAGCCCCAAAATGCCATAACACAGCTGGTGTTCATCGGCGATGGCCTGCAATGCCTGAAGCGCTGCGCGCCGGTTGGCAAAAAGGCCATACAGGCCGGGCTGGTGTGCAAAATCAATCTCTTTGGCGTACACCACCTGGGGCTGTGCATCTTTCAATAGCAGAGAACAGAGCTGACGGTTGCGTCGCAGGCGCTTGTTGAATAGCGGCTGCCGCTCTTTGATGAGTCGGGCTTCAAGCAGCAATGCACCGATTTCCCCGGCGGTGCGGATCCAGGTGATGTGCCGTGACTGGCGCAGCAGGGCGGCTTCATCGGGCGTGCGCATGTGTGACAGGATACGGCTGCGCAGATTGACGCTTTTCCCAATATAAAGCGGCAGCGTGTCGCTTTCGCCATGGAAAATGTAAACCCCGGGCAGAGAAGGCAGGGCTTCCAGCGACGGGCGCAGATGTTCGGGATATTCATAAATTGCCGCCGCTTCAAATTCCAGACGCGGGGCGAATTGACGCCGGGCCACATTCTCTCCTGATGCTGTTTATGCATACAGTGTAGCAATGAAGAACGATGCAGAAAAGAGAATTGCCGGGCGGTGCTTCACTTGCCCGGCTAACAGGTAAATTTAGTCGGCCGGGTAAGACGTTAGTCGCCACCCGGCAATGATTGGCTGGCTCAGCGCTTCCAGAACGTGTCAAATACCGTGATCGGCGGGCGACGCTTGTGTTCTGTCTTCAGGTACCAGCCTTCGATGATGTTGGCGATGCCGGGATCAACCTGCTTGCCTTCAAGATAATCGTCGATGTTGTTATAGGTCACGCCGAGTGCGGCTTCGTCAGGCAGAGAAGGGCGATCGTCTTCGAGATCCGCTGTCGGGGCTTTCTTATACAGATGCTCCGGGCAGCCGAGCGCGGCTAACAGCTGTTTGCCCTGGCGCTTGTTGAGACGGAAAATCGGATTGATGTCGGTGCCGCCGTCGCCGTATTTGGTGAAGAACCCGGTGATGGCCTCTGCGGCATGATCGGTGCCGACCACCACACCTTTGGTCATTCCTGCAATGCTGTACTGTGCCTTCATGCGCTCGCGCGCTTTCTCGTTACCACGGACAAAATCGCTCAGCTCAATGCCTGCTTCGCGCAGAGCCTGTTCGCTTGCCAGTACGGCGCCCTTAATATTGACCGTCAGCACGCGATCCGGCTGGATAAACTCAATGGCATCCTGGCAATCCTGCTCATCTGCCTGCACGCCATAGGGCAGGCGCACGGCAATAAATTGCAGGTTCGCGTCACCGTTCTCTTCGCGCAGTTCGCTGATGGCCATCTGGCAGAGTTTGCCGGTCAACGTAGAGTCCTGGCCGCCGCTGATGCCGAGTACCAGTGATTTTATGAATGGATAAGTCGTGAGATACGATTTGAGAAAATCCACGCTGCGGCGGATCTCTTCTTCGCTGTTGACCTGCGGCTTCGCGCCGAGTGCAGCAATAATCTCTTGTTGCAGAGCCATTTACCCCTCCCCGAAAAGTTGTCGTGTCTTCGCTAAAGCTACCTCTTTGCCGGGAAAACGACAAGGATCACAGTTTTGAGTGCCGCAAAATAGCGCGATTCAGCAGTAAATCGTAATTTCAATAGAATTTTCCTAAAGTTATGCCATCTTTGCCCTTGGGTTGAAAAATATCACTCTTTATTCCAGGCTTATAACACACTGATAAAAAAGAGGACGGAATATGAACAAGAACGTAGCGGGAATTTTAGGTGCAGCAGCAGTACTGACTATGTTGGCGGGTTGTACCGCTTACGATCGTACCAAAGACCAGTTCACCCAGCCGGTGGTCAAAGACGTGAAAAAAGGCATGAGCCGAGACCAGGTTATGCAGATTGCCGGTAAGCCATCATCCGAAATTACGATGATTCATGCGAAGGGGACTTGTCAGACTTATATCCTGGGTCAACGCGATGGTAAAACTGAGACCTACTTCGTTGCCCTTGATAACACCGGGCACGTGATGAATTCCGGCTATCAGTCCTGTGATGAGTACGATACCGACCCACAGGCTGCCAAGTAACCAACTCCCATAATCTGCTGAGTTCTGCGCAAGCCCGGCCTTTTGGTCGGGCTTTTTACTGCCTGAATGTGCTTATTTAATTGCGCGAATTATTTGGCCAAAATGTGAGGGTAGTCATAACCGGAGGTCAATGAGAGACAATTCAGGTTTGCCAGGAATTATCCTGCGCCAGTTTGATGCCGTATACTCACCTCATAAACACAAAGTAACAATTCGTTACCATCATTATGTCGTCGCGTTGAGAGCCGGATGCCTCACGTGACGGTCAGAAAATGCAAATTGAGGAAGCGAGTATGGAAAAGAAACATATCTATCTGTTCTGTTCTGCAGGCATGTCCACCTCTCTGCTGGTGTCCAAAATGCGCGCGCAGGCTGAGAAATACGAAGTGCCGGTAGTGATTGAAGCTTTCCCCGAAACCCTCGCCGGTGAAAAAGGTGAAGCGGCCGATGTCGTATTACTGGGCCCACAAATTGCCTATATGTTGCCAGAAATTCAACGTCTGCTGCCAAATAAGCCAGTGGAAGTGATCGATTCTATTTTGTACGGCAAAGTAGATGGTTTAGGTGTGCTTAAAGCCGCTGTCGCCGCAATTAAGAAAGCTGCAGCGCAATAATTTTTTTATTTGATTTAATTTTCCCGTCAAAGAGTTATTTCACACACAATCGCCGTCATCGCTGGATGACGGCCTTTAAGGGTATTTTCTATGAGTAAAGTTATTAGCTCTCTTGAAAAGGTACTCCTTCCTTTTGCTGTCAAAATAGGAAAGCAGCCACACGTCAATGCGATTAAAAACGGCTTTATTAAATTAATGCCGTTGACCCTCGCAGGGGCCATGTTTGTTCTTATTAACAACGTGTTTTTAAGTTTTGGCGAAGGTTCGTTTTTCTATTCGATGGGCATTCGGTTAGACGCCTCCACCATTGAGACCCTGAATGGTTTTAAAGCCATCGGCGGCAACGTGTACAACGGTACGTTGGGCATTATGTCGCTGATGGCGCCTTTTTTCATTGGTATGGCGCTGGCTGAAGAACGTAAAGTCGATCCTTTTGCTGCCGGGCTGCTGTCCGTTGCGGCCTTTATGACGGTGACGCCGTACAGCGTAGGTGAAGCCTATGCGGTCGGGGCCAACTGGCTGGGTGGGGCAAACATCATTTCCGGTATTGTTATCGGCCTCGTGGTCGCGGAGATGTTTACCTTTATCGTTCGCCGTAACTGGGTAATTAAGCTGCCTGCAAGCGTACCGGGCTCCGTGTCCCGCTCGTTCTCTGCGGTCATTCCGGGCTTCATTATCCTCTCCATCTTTGGCGTGATTGCCTGGGCGCTGACCCACTGGCAGACCAATTTCCACCAGATCATCATGGATTCCATTTCTACGCCGCTGGCGTCGATGGGGACCGTTGTGGGCTGGGCGTACGTCATCTTCACTTCGCTGCTGTGGTTCTTCGGCGTACATGGCTCTCTGGCGCTTACCGCTCTGGATAACGGCATCATGACCCCGTGGGCGCTGGAAAACATCCAGATTTATCAGCAATACGGCTCCGTAGAAGCGGCGCTGGCGGCAGGCAAGTCCTTCCACATGTGGGCGAAGCCGATGCTGGATTCCTATATCTTCCTCGGCGGTACGGGTGCAACGCTGGGTCTGATTATCGCTATCTTTATCGCTTCACGTCGCGCTGACCATCGTCAGGTTGCGAAGCTGGCGCTGCCATCAGGCATTTTCCAGATTAACGAACCGATTCTGTTCGGTCTGCCGATCATCATGAACCCGGTCATGTTCATCCCGTTCGTGCTGATTCAGCCGCTGCTGGCCGCGATTACCATGTCTGCCTACGGCCTGGGACTTATCCCACCAATCACCAATCTGGCACCGTGGACGATGCCAACCGGCCTGGGTGCATTCTTTAACACTAACGGAAGCGTTGCCGCACTGCTGCTGGCGCTCTTCAACCTCGGTGTCTCGGTGCTGGTCTACCTGCCATTCGTGGTGGTGTCAAACAAAGCACAGGCCGTCATTGACGAAGAAGAGAGCGAAGAAGATATCGCTAACGCACTGAAATTCTGATGTAACGCGGTACGGGGTTATGCCCTGTACCGCCAGACGTAATGAGGGAGAAAGTATGTTCGATTTGGATCATATCGTGGCAGAAACAGAGGTTAAGGAGAGCGACCTCGAAGAAGTGGTGATGGGGCTGATTATCAACTCCGGGCAGGCGCGTAGCCTTGCTTATACCGCACTAAAGCAGGCCAAACAGGGGGATTTCGCCACCGCAAAAGCCACCATGGAGCAATCCCGCATAGCGCTGAGTGAAGCACATCGCGTGCAGACTCAGCTTATCGAAAGCGATGAAGGCGAAGGCAAAATGAAGGTCAGCCTGGTGCTGGTTCATGCGCAGGATCACCTTATGACCTCAATGCTCGCTCGCGAGCTGGTCGCTGAATTGATTGAGCTTCACGAGAAGGTACAATAACGGGCAGATATCACGATGAGGCAACCGAAGATGACGACCCTGGAAATCAGTACCGCGCTGGAACAACAGCTTTTTAACGGGAAAAACTTCCATGTCTTCATCTACAACAAAACCGAAAGCATCAGTGGACTGCACCAGCACGACTACTACGAGTACACCCTCGTATTGACCGGGCGCTATTATCAGGAGATCAATGGCAAACGGGTGATGCTGGAGCGCGGAGATTTCGTCTTCATTCCGATGGGGTCGCACCACCAGAGCTTTTATGAGTTCGGCGCGACCCGCATACTGAACGTCGGCATCAGCAAGCGCTTCTTTGAAGAGCATTATCAGCCGCTGCTGCCGGGCTTTCTGGTTGCCTCTCAGGTCTATTCGGTAAAAAGTACCTTTCTCAGCTATATAGAATCGGTTATTGCCTCGCTCAATTTCCGCGAAAGTGAATTTGATGAGTTTATTGAAGTTGTCTCTTTTTATGTGATTAACCGCCTGCGCCATTTCCGCGAAGAGCAGACGCAGGACGTCATTCCTCAGTGGTTAAAAATCACCGTGGAAGAGATGCACGATAAACATAAATTTGGCGAAGGCGCGCTGGAAAATATGGTGGCGTTATCCGGAAAATCCCAGGAATACCTGACCCGGGCAACTCAGCGCTATTACAGCAAAACGCCAATGCAGATCATTAATGATATCCGCATCAATTTCGCCATGAAGCAGCTGGAAATAACCAATTATTCGGTGACCGATATTGCCTATGAATCAGGTTACAGCAGCCCAAGTCTGTTTATTAAGACCTTTAAAAAGCTGACCTCATTCACGCCAAGCCAGTATCGTAAACAGCTCACCGTGATTAATTAACGCCGCGCGGTTTGCCGCGCGCACCGAATTCGTTTAGCTATCCGCTTTCGTGGAGGGTTTTCCACATTCCGGGCGCGGATCACGAGGGAGAAAGTTATGAGCCAGAAATTAAAAGTTGTGACTATCGGCGGCGGCAGCAGCTATACCCCGGAATTACTCGAAGGATTTATCAAGCGCTATCACGAGCTGCCGGTTACCGAGCTGTGGCTGGTTGATGTGGAAGAAGGGCAAGAGAAGCTCGATATTATCCACGCTCTGTGCGAACGCATGGTGCAAAAAGCCGGTGTGCCAATGACGGTACACAAAACCCTCAACCGCCGTGAAGCGCTGAAAGGTGCGAATTTTGTCACCACCCAGCTGCGCGTCGGCCAGCTGAAAGCGCGTGAAAAAGATGAGCGTATTCCGCTGAGCCACGGCTATCTCGGCCAGGAAACCAACGGTGCAGGTGGCCTGTTCAAAGGGCTGCGCACCATTCCGGTGGTTTTCGACATTATTAAAGACGTGGAGGAGATTTGCCCGGATGCGTGGGTGATTAACTTCACCAACCCGGCAGGGATGGTGACCGAAGCGGTTTATCGCCACACAAACTTCAAGCGCTTTATCGGCGTGTGCAACATTCCGGTTGGCATGAAGATGTTCATCACCGACGTGCTGAAGCTCTCTGAAAGTGACGATCTGTCCATCGATCTGTTCGGCCTGAACCATATGGTGTTCATCCGCGACGTGATCGTGAACGGTGAATCCCGCTTTGCGGAGCTGCTGGACGGCGTTGCCTCCGGCAAGCTCACCGCCAACACCGTGAAGAACATCTTCGATATGCCGTTCAGCGAAGGGCTGATTCGCTCCCTGAATCTGCTGCCGTGCTCTTATCTGCTGTACTACTTCAAGCAGAAAGAGATGCTGGCGATTGAAATGGGGGAATACTACAAAGGCGGCGCGCGTGCGCAGGTGGTGCAGAAGGTTGAGAAGCAGCTGTTCGACCTCTACAAAGACCCGAACCTGAACATCAAGCCGAAGGAGCTGGAGCAGCGCGGCGGAGCATACTACTCAGACGCGGCGTGTGAAGTGATTAACGCTATCTACAATAACAAACAGACCGAGCATTACGTTAACGTGCCGCACCACGGCCACGTGGACAATATTCCGGCGGACTGGGCGGTAGAAATGACCTGCATTCTGGGCCACGAAGGGGCGAAGCCGCATCCGCGACTGACCCATTTCGATGATAAAGTGCTGGGCCTTATCCACACCATTAAGGGCTTTGAAGTGGCGGCAAGCCATGCGGCGCTGAGCGGTGAATTCAACGACGTGCTGCTGGCGCTGAATCTGAGCCCGCTGATTCATTCCGACAAAGATGCGGAAATTCTGGCGCGCGAGATGATCCTTGCTCACGAGAAGTGGTTGCCGAACTTTGCCGAAACGGTGAAAACCCTCAAGCAGTAAAAGGAGTTGCAGATGGAACGTGTGCTAATCGTCAACGCCGATGACTTCGGCCTGAGCAAAGGGCAGAACTACGGCATTGTCGATGCCTGCAAAAACGGTCTGGTCACCTCTACTACCGCGCTGGTCAACGGCGCGGCTATCGAACACGCGGCTCAGCTGAGCCGCTGTTTGCCGGAGCTGGCCGTGGGAATGCACTTTGTGCTGACGCTGGGCATGCCGCTTTCCGCTATGCCGGGCCTGACGCGTGAAGGCAAGCTCGGGAAGTGGATCTGGCAAATGGCTGAAGAAGACACGCTGCCGCTGGATGAAATTGCCCGCGAGCTGGACTGTCAGTATCACCGCTTTGTCGATCTGTTCGGCTGTGAACCAACCCATTTCGACAGCCACCACCATGTGCATATGATCCCGCAGATATTCCCGATTGTGGCGGCGTTTGCTAAAGCAAAAGGGGTCGCGATGCGTATTGATCGCCAGGTGCAGAAGCTGCACGGTCTGGACGAGCAGGGCGTGCGCAGCAGCGACGGTTTTGCCAGCGAGTTCTACGGCGAGGCCATCACCGAAGCGCTGTTCCTGCAAACGCTGGAAGCCTCCGCTCAGGCTGGCGAATCATCGCTGGAAGTGATGTGCCATCCGGCCTTCGTCGATAACACTATTATGGGCAGCGCCTATTGCTACCCGCGTTTAACTGAACTGGACGTCCTCACGTCTCCGTCGCTGAAATACGCGGTGGCAGAGCGAGGCTACCGTCTCGGCACATACCGCGACGTATAGTATGTCACGCCTGGCGCCCGGTTTCGTTGCGGGCGCCGTGTTAGGGGTTAGGCCGGGTGAATATGCCCGGCATTTTTTTGCCCGTTATTTGCCATCGCGCCGTTTATCCCAGGCAACCGCACACAGGGCGCGACGTTGGCTGCCGCAATCGGCTATCATAGGGGATTCCTGACTCTGTTTTTCGTTCTGGTGCTTTTCCGCTTATGAAACCGCTGCGTCAACAAAACAACCGCCCTGTTATCAGCTACGTGCCGCGCGTCGAACCGGCTCCGCCCGATCACGCCTCCAAAGTGGAGGGGTTTCGTGACGTCTGGCTGTTGCGTGGGAAATACGTGGCCTTCGTGCTGATGGGGGACTGCTTCCGGCGCTCACAGGCCTTCAGCGTGCCGGAGTCGGCTCAGCGCTGGGCGGCGCAGATGCGACAGGAAGGGGAAGTAGAAGAGTAAAAGCTTCCCCGACGGGGAAGCTTCAACAGAGATCAATTCCACAGCGCAAGGATGGGCCAGCCGACGAGCAGCAGCAGCGAGATGTAAATCACGCCAAAGATGGCTCCCAGCCGCCAGTAGTCCTTCGACTTCACATAGCCGCAGCCGTAGATGATAACGCCAGGACCGGTGGCGTAAGGCGTCAGACAGCCCATAATCCCAATCGACAGCACCAGCAGAATACAGAGATGCTCCATCGGCACCCCAGGGATCCCTTTGCCTACCGCCAGGATCACCGGCAGCATCGTGGCGGTGTGCGCGGACAGGCTGGCAAACAGGTAATGGGCAAAATAGAACACCAGCACCAGCACGATAACCGTGGTATTGGCGGAGAAGCCTTCCAGATGCGTGCTCATCGTTGCGGCAAACCAGCCGATAAATCCGGAGCGGGTCAGGCCGCTGGCCATGACCACCAGCGTCGCAAGATTCACCAGCGTATTCCAGGCGCTGTTGTAACGGGTTATCTCTTTCCACGGGACTACGTGCAGCGTCAGCATCAGGGAAACGGCCAGCAGCCCAACCGCCGTGGCATCAATGAAGCCGCCGCCAAATACCCAAAGCGCAAGGCTCAGCAGGACAAGACAAATGAGCGTGATTTCTTTTCGCGACAGGGCCCCCATCTCTTTAAGCGCATTGCCCGCCCAGCCGGAGACCTCTTCACTGTGGGTGACTTCGGGCTTATACAACACGTACGAGAGCCAGGGGGCAACGATCAACAGCAGAATGCCGACGGGCAAAAAGCTCAGAAACCACGTCAGCCAGCTTATCTGAATTCCGGCAATTTTATTGACGAACTCCAGGCCGAGCACGTTGGGTGCCGCGCCCGTGACAAACATTGAGGAGCTCAGGCTGGTACTGATTACCATCATCCACATCAGATACCCACCGATGCGGCGGGAAGAGGGATCGTTGGGGAAAGACCTGAATAAAGGGGGCAGGTTTTTGATCACCGGGAAAACGGTGCCGCCGGTACGGGCGGTGTTTGAAGGCGTAAACGGTGCCAGCAGGATATCGATTATCACAATCGCATAGCCGAGGGTCAGCGTACGCTTCCCCATAAATTTAACCATGAATAAAGCGATGCGTTTGCCGAGGCCCGTGACTTCATAGCCCAGCGCGAAGATAAAGGCGCCAAACACCAGCCAGACGGTCGTACTGGAAAAGCCAGCCAGCCCCCATTTCAACGCTTCTTTTCCCGCGTTAAACGCCGGGTCGGCCAGCTCTTTGGCATCAAAGAGCAGATAATCACTGCCGATAACGCATATCGTCATGGCAATAAAGCTTATCGCCGTGGCCGGAATCGGTTCGAGGATCATGCCGACAATCATTGCCACGAACACGGCAAAAAAATGCCATGCCTGCGGGGGCATGCCGTCGGGAACCGGGATAATGAGCATGACGGCCATCACCAGCAGAGGGGCTATCAATTTCCATATATTCTCTTTTGAAACGGACATAGCTGAAACTCCTGTAAGGATTTTTAATAGCGTTATCTTTTCGCTAATCGGGACAGTTCATCTAAAAAGAGGGTGACAATCAGCAGGTCGGCGCTGCCGCCGGGGCTCAGATTACGGGCAATACACTGTTGGTCGAATTCACGCAGGGCATGCATATCCTTATCCCGGCGGACGCTACCGCGATGCAGCAGGGCTCTGGCCTGGTGTTGCAGCCATAGCAGCCCTTGCAGACCGCCTCGCGAAGCAACGTTGGTGTCGCCGTTGTGCGCCATCAGCACCAGCAGCGTGTCGAGCCATATCCGCTCGGTGGGAAGATGCCGGTTACGCATTATTCTCACGTGCGGCAAAGCGAGCTTAAGCACCAGGGGATAACCGGCTTCCGCCTGACCTCGCGCCCCGGTGAGGCCCAGCGTCAGATACAGACGCTGGCCCGCGGTTTTCTGCTGGTTGCCGAGCTGCAATTCACGGGCGCTAAGCCCATGGCAAAATGATGCCACGGTTGCACAAATGCTTTCCGGCGTGAGACGACGGCGATGCTCATGCAGGCGTCCAACTGCCGCACAGAGCAGTCCGAGCGAAAAAATGCTGCCCTTATGGGTGTTCACCCCTCCCGTTGCCCGAAACATATCGGCTTCGCAGGCAAGGCCGATGTGCCGCAAACCGGACAAAACGGATGTTTCAGCCAGCCCCGCGCTGGTGGCGCCATAGCGCACAAAATCGGCAAGCCAGGGATAAATGGCATTTGCACTGAGATAAAAATCCTCCAGCGTCATATCCTGGTGCGCGCCGCTGTTGTGGCGATCCACAAGGCCGGGCTTGGGTGAAAGTTCCACTTCGGCGATCATTGCCCGCCAGGCCAGTTCAGCGACCCGTTCTGCCAGCGTGCAGTCAGCTTTGCTGTGCGTTTTCGGCATCATGCAGCAGCCTCTCCATGTGGTTGAGCAACTCCGCGATTGAATGGGAACGCTCTCTTGCACAAATGCGGGCATCCCTTTCGCAAAGCAGGCAGCGGCGGGCTGGCTGAGCAAGCGCCTGGCGGGACAGCAGCTCTCCCTGCGGCGTGAAGACGTCGATATCCCATAGCCTGCCCAGCGGGTGATGCTGCTCCAGCGTGATACAGGCCCGCTTGAGCGCCAGCGCTGGGGCATCAACGGCCAGCAATCCTTCTGCCCCCGTCGCCAGTTCGTAGCAGCGCTGGTGAACAATTTCCCAGCCGGATGCGGCAAGCATCTGGCGAAGTGAACGGATACCGTGGTTAAAAATACGGCGCGACAGTTCGCTGTCTTTGACCGGGCCTGGCGCCACGGTGGTAAAGGAAATCAGTGATGTGGGATACTTTTTCTGCCACTGCTGCTGGCGTGCCTGACGATCATCCCGGCTGGCAAGCAGTTCGGGCAGCGCGATGACACGATTGCTCGCGCAGCTGAGATAGAGCGGCATGGTTTACTCCTTCACCTGATGGACGACGTCAATTACCGAACCATCGCGATAGCGCACGACGGCGATAATCCGATCGGTAAATTCAATGGGTTGCGGTGTTCCGGTGAGAATGTCAGCCCGCTCGCGCAGCCACTCAACGGACACCACTTTCAGTCCGGCATTCTTAAGGCGCTCGGCCAGCTCTGGGCGAGCGGGGTTGACGGCGATACCATGATCGGTGACGAGGATATCCACGCTCGAACCCGGCGTGACGCAGGTGGTGACCTGATCAACCAGCGTGGGGATACGGCCGCGTACCAGCGGGGCAACGATGATAGAGACGGCTGCGGCGACGGCCGTATCGCAGTGACCCCCGGATGCGCCACGCAGGACGCCGTCGGAGCCGGTCAGCACGTTAACGTTGAACTGTGTATCAATCTCAAGTGCGCTGAGGACAACGACATCCAGCCGGTCAACGCTGGCACCTTTTGAACCCCGGTTGGCGTACTCGTTAGCGCTGATTTCAATGTGATTCGGATTGCGGGCGAGGGACTCAGCGGCCGCCCGGTCAAAGCTCTGCACGTCGAGTAACGTGTGGATCAGCCCTTTTTCGTGCAGTTCGACCATGGTGGAGGTAATGCCGCCCAGCGCGAACGCGGCCTGGACGTTGCGCTGGCGCATTTTATCTTCCAGAAAACGGGTGACCGCGAGTGACGCACCACCCGTGCCGGTTTGCAGGGAGAACCCATCGTTGAAAAAGCCGGAGTTAACCACCACGTCCGCGGCGCTGCGAGCAATCAGCAGTTCGCGGGGATTGGACGTCATACGGGTGGCATCGGCACCGATTTTGTCCGCATCGCCGACCTGTTCAACCTGTACGATCAGATCGACCTGGTCCTGGCGCAGGCTGGCGGGCGTGTGCGGGTAGGGCAACAGCGTTTCGGTGAGTAGCACTACCTGCTGCGCGTTTTCGGCATCGACTTTGGCATAGCCCAGTGAGCCGCAGCAGGCTTTGCCCGTGAAACCGTTGGCGTTGCCAAAGGGATCGCAGGAGGGCACGCCAAGAAAGGCCACGTCAACGTTCAGCTCACCGCTTTCGACCAGATGAACGCGCCCGCCGTGGGAGTGGATCTGCACCGGTTCAGCCAGCAGGCCGCGAGAGATTGCCTCGGCAAGCGGGCCGCGCAGGCCCGAAGTATAAATCCGGGTAATGACCTGATTGCGGATGTGTTCGACCAGCGGGGCATGGCAGTCGCTGAGTGAACTGGAGGCCAGCGTCAGGTTTTTGAATCCCAGAGCGGCAATCGCGTCCATGACCTGGTTCAGCGTCAGATCGCCATTGCGAAAGGCGTGGTGAAACGAAATGGTCATGCCGTCCTGCAGCCCGGAGCGGCGAATCGCCTCTTCAAGGCTGGCGCAAAGCTTGCGATTCCGGGGCTTTTGCGTTTGCAGGTTTAGCTTAGAGACGGGGGCATAGAGCGGGGTCATATCGTCCGCGTGGCGACGCCAGGCGGCAACCCGTTCCTGTCGGGAGATCTGAGTCATGATTAATCCTTATTCTTGACGAATGCCTGAGAGCGCAGCGCGTGATAGCACCAGACGCGCACGTTCGATAACCGGGCTGTCCACCATTTTCCCGTTGAGTGACACTACGCCACGCCCTTCGCGCGCAGAGGCTTCAGCGGCCTCAATAACCTGCTGTGCGTGGTTAATCTCTTTCTGCGTAGGCGCATAGAGGTTATGCAGCAGTTCAATCTGGCGCGGGTTGATCAGGGATTTACCGTCAAAGCCCAGCTGTTTGATGTGCGCGGCCTCGTGGAGAAACCCCGCATCGTTGCTGGCGTCGGAATAGACGGTATCGAACGCCTGGATCCCGGCGGCACGGGCGGCTTGTAAAATGGCACAGCGCGCGAAGAGCAGCTCTACGCCATCCGCTGAACGCTCTGTGCGCAAATTCCTGACGTAGTCTTCAGCGCCTAACGCGATGCCGATCAGACGTGGCGAAGCGTTGGCAATGGCGGCCGCTTCGGTGATCCCTTGCGGCGATTCGATGGCCGCCAGCAGCCCTGTGCTGCCGGACTCGCGGCCGCACTGTTCCTCAATGCGGGCGATTTCGCTTTCAATATCCTTCACGTCCTGCGCGGTATCGGTTTTCGGCAGACGCACAATGTCGGCTCCGCCGCGAACAACGGCCTCGAGGTCAGCCAGACCGTACGCCGAATCCAGGGCGTTGACCCGCACGATGGTTTCACGCTCCCGGTAAAGTGGGTGCTGAAGGGCGTGGTACACCAGGCAGCGTGCGGCATCTTTCTCACGCAGAATGACCGAGTCCTCAAGGTCGAACATCAGCGCATCAGCGCCGTAGATAAAGCTATTGCTGACCATCGCAGCGTTGGCACCGGGAACAAACAGCATGCTGCGTCGGGTTCGGGATCTGCGCAGCTGGGCGGAAGTCGAGGTCATGGGCGATCCTCCCATGGCAGGGCGCTGAGCCCGCTGGCGCGGGCGAGCAGGGTTTCCAGACGAGCGCGTAGTACGCAGTCGAGCGCGCCTTTATCATCGACGATCAGCTGTACGCCGCGAACATCGTGGCGGTGGAGGATTTCATAGAGCGTGGCGCGAATGGCCTCACCAAACTGTTTCTCGACGCTGCTGCTGATTTGCAGGTCAATCTCCTGACCGTCGAGCGGGGCTATTCGTATCATGACATCGCCAGACTCCAGGGTGCCGGCGACGGCTGCTTGGGTAACGTTCATTTTTCACCTGTCATTGATGCGCAAAGGGATTCTTTATTCGCGGCGATCATCCGTTGCAGATAGCTGTAGGTCGCCTCGGGGACCAGCTGCGCGATGGTCGCCAGATCTTTTTTCACCAGCAGCCGACGCACCCAGGAGGCGGAAATCGCCGCGCCCTGGTACTGCAGGCGCTCGATTTCAATCAGCTGAATGGGCGGTGAGTCCCATGCCGGATCGGCAAGCCGCTGGCGCATATCGTGGTTGTAACCTGCGGTGACCGTACAGAACGGCTCGGTGCCGACGAAGCGGTGCGTAATGCCCAGCGCCGGAGCGAGATGTTGCCGAAATATTTGCAGGTCAATTTCGGTGTAGCAGTGGTTAATCACGCTCTGCTCTTTGATGAAATAGCAGGGGAAAGTGGCGCGTGAGATCATGTATTCCGACCCCCGGTGGACGGTAATGCCCGGAATATCCGCTGTTCCGGCACGGACCAGCGCCAGGCGGTCCTCATAGGGAAAACGTGAGGTGTCCTCTTTCACCAGAAACACGTGCAGCCAGTCGCACTGCGCAGCTGCGGTCTGAATCAGATATCGGTGTCCACGCGTAAAGGGATTGGCGTTCATGACGATACAGCCAATTTTTTCGCCGCTCTGGCGGAGCGTTGTGAGGTAGCTGGCATAGCGTTGCAGTCGCGTGGCGCTGTTTTCCATCAATACCATCACGCCGGGCACGCTGGCGATCGTATAAAAACCGCATTGCTTAAACAGGGCTTCGTTATGGCTTTTGGTGTAAATGAATAAATTTGTGCGCTGCTTTTCATACGCCAGATTTATTAATTCGGTGGCCAGCTTTAATGCCAGGCCTTCACCGCGCGCTGATTCACTGATGGCGACACATTTAATAATATTCCCGGCAATACCGCCGCAGGCAATCAGTGTTTCATTGCGGGTTACGGTAATAAAAACCTCTACCGTGGTATCTATGCTCAGGTCGTTTTCGCGCAGGAATTGCGTCACGGCGGCGATTTTTTTATTTTCCGCACGTTTGACCTGCGTAAATACGGGTTGGGCCTGCATGGATCAAAACATCCTGTTTTTTTTACGCTGCCGAAGTAGCAACGAAACTGATAATAATGCTTTGCAAATGAATAACATTTGCGACTTCAGTACGGGTTATTCCTTACTCATGCGACGATAGTACGAGCTGTTTTTATTTTAATTATTGACCTGTTTCACAAACGCAGGGCTGTTTTAAATTGGCTTAATGGTTTTTATTTGTTTAATTATCTTTAATGCATCTAATGGCGTGACGTTTATTTTCGTAATTGATTTTATTTGTGCAATCCTTAACGAAACCGGTGCGAATCGCTGGACGCCGCGAAAACAAAACCATTACATTTTAAGGGTCATTAGGGAGAAGCCTGTTCCGACACAAGGAAACGATCATGTCAGAGGTAAAAGCGGGAGGAAGCCTGGCGTTCTTTTATCGCCTCGCGTTTCCGCTGCGTATTTTTCTGCTGCTGCTGTTAATGTCCTCGCTATTAGTTGCGGCCCTCGGCCAGTACCTCTCCGCAAGCTTTGAAGACTATCTCACCCGCCAGGTCAGGGATATGGCGATGAATCAGGCCAAAATTATCGCGGCAAACGACAGCGTCGTGGCGGCGGTGAAAAGCCGGGATACCGCACGGCTCTCGGTGATAGCCAGCAAGCTGGCAGGGGGCTCAGACCTGGATTATGTGGTCATTGGCGATAAGCATTCGGTTCGTCTGTATCACCCTAATCCGGAGAAAATAGGTCAGCCGATGCAGTGGACCAAACCCGGCGCGCTGGAAAAGGGCGAAAGCTACTTCATTACCGGCAAAGGTTCGATAGGCATGGCGATGCGTGCAAAAACGCCGGTGTTTGATGAGCACGGGCAGATTATCGGCGTGGTGTCGCTGGGCTATCTGGTCAGCAAAATCGACAGCTGGTGGCTGGATTTTATTTTGCCGATGGCGGGCGTATTTGTGCTGCTGTTGCTGATTTTACTGCTGCTGTCGTGGCTGTTTGCCGCACATATTCGCCGCCAGATGCTGGGTATGGAGCCGCGGCAGATTGCGAGGGTCGTTCGTCAGCAGGAGGCGCTGTTCGGCTCCGTTTTTGAGGGGCTGATTGCGGTGGATCCCGATGGACAAATCACCGCGATTAACCGTAACGCCCGAAAAATGCTCGGTCTGAGTTCGCCGGGGCGACAGTGGCTCGGCAGGCCGATTGCCGACGTGGTCCAACCGAGCGCGTTTTTCACCGACAGCATCGCGGACAAAAGGCAGGACGTGATGTGTACGTTTAACGGGCTGAACGTGATCGCCAATCGGGGGGCGATTCGTTCCGGGGCGGAAATGCTGGGGGCCATTATCAGCTTTCGCAGCAAGGATGAAATGAGCGCGTTGAACGCTCAGCTGACGCAGATTAAACAGTACGTGGAGAGCCTGCGGGTGCTGCGGCACGAGCATCTGAACTGGATGTCGACGCTAAGCGGCCTGTTGCAGATGAAAGAGTATGACCGTGTGCTGGAGATGGTGAAGGGGGAATCCCAGGCCCAGCAGGCGCTGATAGACCGCCTGCGCAGCGCCTTCTGCGATCGCCAGGTCGCCGGGTTACTGTTCGGCAAGGTACAACGTGCGCACGAGCTGGGGCTTAATCTGCATATTGTGGAAGGCAGCCAGCTCCGTCAGTTACCGCCAGGGCTGGACAGCACCGAGTTTTCCGCCATCGTCGGCAACCTGCTGGATAACGCATTCGAAGCAAGCCTCCACAACCCGAAGGGCGATAAAACTGTCGAGCTGTATCTCAGCGATGAGGGCCCGGAGGTAGTGATTGAAGTGAGTGACCACGGCTGCGGCGTTCCGGATGAGCTGCGTCACGCCATTTTTAGCCAGGGCGTGAGCACCCGGGAGAAAGATGCCGGTGAACACGGCCTCGGCTTGTATTTGATTTCTGGCTATGTGGAGCGTTGCGGCGGCGTTATTACGCTTGAAGATAACGATCCCACTGGCGCTCTGTTTTCCGTTTTTATACCGAAAGTGAAATGCAATGATGGCACAACCTCTGACGATTTTGATTGTTGAAGATGAAACGGCGCTGGCCGAAATGCATGCAGAATTTATTCAACAGTATCCCGAATGCAGTCAAGTGTGGCTGGCAGGAAATCTGGCTCAGGCGCGTGCCATGATCGCCCGGCTGCATCCTTCGCTGATTCTGCTTGATAACTACCTGCCGGACGGGAAGGGTATCACCTTACTGCATGAGCTGATCGAGGCCCATACGTCATGCGGCGTGATTTTTACTACCGCAGCGAGCGATATGGATACCGTCTCCGAAGCGGTGCGCGGCGGAGTCTTTGATTATCTGGTGAAGCCGGTTTCGTACGAGCGGCTTCATCAGACGCTGGTACGCTATCAGCAGAGGATGCAGATGCTGGCATACACCGCCAGCGCCAGCCAGCGTCAGATTGACCAGATGTTTAACGCTTACGCACGCGGTGAGCCCAGGGCTGAGCTCCCGGTTGGCATCGATGGCCTGACGCTTGAGAAGGTCCTCGCGCTGTTTGCCGACCGTGAAACCAGCCACACCGCAGAAACGGTTGCTCAGACGCTTAAGCTAAGCCGGACGACGGCAAGGCGCTATCTTGAGTATGCCGCAGGCCAGCAGCAGATTCGGGCTGAGATTGTCTACGGCAAGGTTGGTCGGCCGCAGCGCAGCTACCGGGGCACGGAGACATAAAAAAACGGTGAGCAGAACGTGTCTGGCTCACCGTTTTTTTTGGAAGAAGTGGGCTTAGCGGTGCGCCAGCTCTACTTCATCTTCGCTTGCCATTACCGCTTTGTCGGTCTGACGCAGCCACTGGCTGGTAAGGGTACCGGCGGTCATGGAGCCGTTGACGTTCAGAGCAGTACGGCCCATGTCGATCAGCGGTTCAATGGAGATCAGCAGGGCAACCAGCGTCACCGGCAGGCCCATCGCAGGCAGCACGATCAGCGCAGCAAAGGTTGCGCCGCCGCCCACGCCCGCCACGCCGGCGGAGCTGACGGTCACGATGCCAACCAGAGTCGCAATCCACAGCGGATCCAGTGGGTTAATCCCGACGGTTGGGGCAACCATCACCGCCAGCATAGCCGGGTACAGGCCCGCACAGCCGTTCTGGCCGATGGTCGCACCGAAGGACGCGGAGAAGCTGGCGATAGATTCCGGCACGCCCAGACGGCGAGTTTGCGCTTCGATGTTCAGCGGAATAGACGCGGCGCTGGAACGGCTGGTGAACGCGAAGGTTAGCACAGGCCATACTTTACGGAAGTATTTCAACGGGTTAACGCCGTTCGCACCCAGCAGCAGGCCGTGAACCACAAACATGATAGCCAGGCCCAGATAGGATGCCACCACGAAACCGCCAAGCTTAATGATGTCCTGCAGGTTAGAACCCGCAACGACTTTGGTCATCAGCGCCAGTACGCCATAAGGGGTCAGTTGCATCACCAGACGCACCAGCTTCATCACCCAGCTTTGCAGGGTATCGATGGCGGTCAGAACGCGTTTGCCTTTTGCTTCATCGTCTTTCAGCAGCTTCAGCGCGGCCACGCCGAGGAAGGCGGCGAAAATCACGATGCTGATGATTGAAGTCGGGCTCGCACCGGTCAGGTCTGCAAACGGGTTTTTCGGCACGAAGGAGAGCAGCAGCTGCGGTACGCTCAGGTCAGCCACTTTACCGACGTAGGTGCTCTGGATGGCGTTCAGGCGCGCGGTTTCCGCAGTGCCCTGCACCAGACCTTCAGCGCTCAGGCCGAAGAGGTTGGTCACCAGCACGCCGACCAGCGCAGAAATCAGCGTGGTGAACAGCAGGGTGCCGATGGTCAGGAAGCTGATTTTACCCAGCTGGGACGCGTTATGCAGACGTGCCACCGCGCTAAGGATAGAGGCGAATACCAGCGGCATAACGATCATCTGCAGCAGCTGGACGTAGCCGTTACCCACAATGTTGAACCACTGAATTGAGTCTTTCAGTACTGCGCTGTCCGCACCGTAAACCAGCTGCAGCGCCAGGCCAAAGACCACGCCCATTGCCAGGCCGACCAGCACTTTTTTAGCCAGGCTCCAGTTTTTGTGTCGTGTCTGTGCCAGAGCAAAAAGTAATACCGCGAACACCACAACGTTCGCTATAAGTGGAAAATTCATCCCCGTTCTCCTGATGTCGTTATACGGCCCAGAATCAGGCCGACTGTAATGCCGCAAAGAGTAGCAGAAGTGTGATGCGCATCTTATATCCAAATGGAATGGGTTATGCCAAAACAGCCATGATTGCCGGTTTAGTGGCCGCTTTGCTGATTTATAAAGCGATCGAAGCGCCACTGCAGCGAACTGATAAGGCCAGATGACCAGCGTACGGCGCTGTTATCGGTGACCGACTGCGGCATCCAGACGGCATAAACGAACAGGACCATGCAGAGCACGCGCTCCAGCTGATTGCCTTTGCGTGGTGCGAGGATGGGCAGACGAAACCGCCAGCGGCAGGGCCACAGCAGCGGCACGCCCGCAGGCGTGAGCATGTCCGCAAGGATATGACTCAGGTAGCCGAGCACCATTCCCTGAATAGCATCGGCAGGAACAATCCAGCTTTCCGGAACTTTGAGATAAAACAGCGTCAGGCCGCCGAACACCGCCAGAAGGCTATGGGTAAAGCCACGATGGCCACACATTCGCGCTATGGGTTTGGCTATCCAGCTTAGCCGCTGACCAAGGAAGGACCTGGGGTGATCGATGTCCGGCAGCAGGCAGGTGAGTACCGCGGCGGGCACAATATGCCACCAGTCACCCTGTGCCAGAACCGGGGTCAGCTCGGCATTTTTGGCAAACACCGCACAGGCAATTGAAAAGAGCAGGTGACCTTCCGCCGTCATGATAACACCCGTAAAACTGTCAATTCATACAGTATAGGGTTTTTATACAGTAGGTGGAAGAGGTGACGGTGTAACTCTTTGTCACAACCCGACGTTCAGCCGGGTTGTGCGGGAGAGGATTCAGCCAAGAAGATGCGCGGAGGTGAGTTGTTCGAGAGAGGACAGTTTTGCCTCCGCCAGCACATAGCGCGGGTCGGCAAAATTCGTATGTTCGGGCACAACGATGGAGCGCATCCGCGCAGCCTTACTGGCGATCATGCCGTTAACAGAGTCTTCCAGCGCCACGCAGTTAAGCGGAGATACGCCAAGCTTCTGCGCGCAGTCGAGATACACCTGCGGATGCGGTTTGCTGTAGGGCAGCTTTTCCGCCGAGGCAAGGGCGTCAAATTGATCGCGCAGACCGAACATCGCCAGCACTTTTTCCAGCATATGCAGCGGAGAGGCCGAAGCCAGACCCACTTTCAACCCCTGAGCCTTGCACAGCGCAATGGCTTCACGTACGCCTGGCAGCAGCGGGCGTTCTGCTTCAACCAGGGAAATGGCGCGGTTGATTATCAGGTCGGTCACTTCCGTGCGGCTCGGGCCGCTCCAGGGTTGATGGGCGAACCACAGTTCGACGACCATATCGATACGCAGGCCAAGGGTATCCGGCAGTTCGCTACGGCGGCTGATGTCGACGCCGATTTCAGCTAAAACGCCCAGCTCAGCGCGATCCCACAGCGGCTCAGAGTCAATCAGCAATCCGTCCATATCGAAGATAGCGGCAACAATTTGTCGCGAGGCTGTCATAATGCAACTCCTGTAAGGTAATAGGCCAGCGCCAGGGGCTTCATCCTACATCATATCGCTGTTAAAACGCAGGCGAAAAGGGGTAACTCAGGGTAGACTTACGGCGAAACATCAGCGCGTCTGAACAAGGGGAATCCATGACGTATCAACAAGCTGGACGCATTGCCATACTAAAACGCATTCTGGGCTGGGTTATTTTCATCCCGGCGGTGATTTCAACACTTATCTCACTGTTCAAATTTATGTTTGAACACAGTGAAAAGCAGCCAGGTATCGACGCAGTGCTGCTGGATTTCGCCCACGTGATGATTGAAATGATCCGTTTCAATACGCCGTTCCTGAACGTGTTCTGGTTCAACTCACCGCTGCCGGATTTCCACCGCAGCCTGAATATCGGCTTCTGGATTATCTTTGCGCTGGTGTTTATTGGCATGGCGTTACAGGCTTCCGGGGCGCGAATGGGCCGCCAGGCGAAGTTTCTGCGTGAGGGCGTGCAGGATCAACTGATTCTGGAGCAGGCGAAAGGGCCCGAAGGATTAACCAAAGAGCAAATTGACGCGAAAATTGTGGTGCCGCACCACACTATCTTTTTGCAGATATTCCCGCTGTACGTGCTGCCCGCGATCGTGATTGTGGCGGGGTATTTCTTCTTTAAGCTGTTGGGCTTTCTTTGAAGCGTACCTGATGGCGCTGTGCTTACCCGGCCTGCTTGATTCGCAGGCCGGGTCAGGCGAAAGCCGCCACCCGGAAAGGGATTACGGCTTAGGGAAAGGTCTTGGTTTGCCTTCGCTGTCTACCGCGACATAGATAAACAGTGCTTCAGTGGCTTTATAGCGCTGCCCGATAGGTTCGGACGCCACTTTCTTCACCCAGACTTCAATGTTTACCGTAATCGACGTTGTGCCACGTTTGGTGCAGCGGGCATAGCAGCACACCACATCACCCACCGCGACCGGCCGCAGAAACGTCATGCCGTCCACTCGAACCGTGACAACGCGGCCCTGGGCAATCTCTTTGGCCATGATTGCGCCGCCGAGGTCCATCTGCGACATGATCCAGCCGCCAAAAATATCGCCGTTGGCATTAGTGTCAGCGGGCATAGCCAGCGTGCGAAGAACTAAATCGCCAACTGGCGCATCACTGCTCGTACTCATTTACTCTCGTCCTGCGGCATGTGGCGGTAGATGTATACGCCGCTCAGCAGCGTGAAAATCAGGGTCAGCGCGGTTAAACCAAACACTTTGAAGTTGACCCAGATGTTCTGCGGCAGCCAGAAAGCGATATAGATGTTTGCCAGCCCGCACAGGATAAAGAACAGCGCCCATGCGATGTTGAGACGAGACCACACGAACTGCGGCAGCGTTAACTCTTTGCCGAGCATGCGCTGGATCAGCGGCTTTTTCATCACCCACTGGCTGACCAGCAGGGCGATGGCAAACAGGCCGTAAATGACGGTGACTTTCCATTTGATAAATTCATCGTTGTGGAAGAACAGCGTCAGGCCGCCGAACACGGCAACGATGACAAAAGTGATCAGCGCCATCTTCTCGACTTTGCGATAGCGCACCCAGCTGTAAATCAGCACGATGGCGGTGGCAACGATCAGCGCCGTGGTCGCAGCGTAGATGTCGTAAAGCTTATAGAAAGCAAAGAACACCACCAGCGGTAAAAAATCCAGAAACTGCTTCATACATCGGTTCCGTATTTCAGTAAGGGCCCGGGCATGCCGGGCCTTGAGGGGATCAGTTACGAATAAGCATATACAGGCGGAATAAATAGATCAGCAACAATGCGGAAATGAGATTGCTGATGCAGTTCACCACCACCGCGCCAACGTTTGGCGTCAATACGGCAAAGTTCGGCGCGAACATCAGCAGCGCTGTTTTCGCCAGCAGCCAGGCCATCACCGGGGTGGCGACGAGGCGCATATTGCTCCACGTCAGGCGCATACTGTTACGCATTGAGGCAAAGATCCCCATTTTGTCCTGCACCAGCATGATCGGTGCAAAGGCCAGCACGATGGCCAGCAGCACGCCCGGAACGACCACCAGCATTACGCCCATCTGTACCAGGAAAGTGGTAATGAAGATGAGGAGTAACAGCTTCGGCAGGACCGGCGCACTGGCACCGATCGCACGCAGGGCGCTGACGCGCTGCCCGGCAGAGATCATCTGAATCATCAGCAGTACGCCGCCCGCGAGAATGGCGTTGCCAATCAGTCCGGAAAACGTGGACGCCGCCGACGCCCGTAGCAGGATTTGCTGCTGCTCTGGCGTCATGTTCTGCACCAGTTCAAACAGGCCCGCGCTGCCCGCGAGATTATCGCCTTCTTTCAGAACGGCGAGCTGCTCGTCGCTCGGTGAGAACGCATGGCCAAGCACCACCGTGATAAACGCACACAACAACGCAATCAGCAGTATCGTAACGAACTGATTGCGAAAAAAATTACCCGTGTCACGGTAAACCGACTTAGCCGTGATAGACATGCACTCTCCTTGAGTCTGGCTGGTATGAATAAGCCAGCAATTGTAACTCACCCGACGCCAAAGTGGCAGCATCAACACCTGTATGCAAAAGCATATCTTTGTAAAGAGGCGGTAAGCCGTAAAAGGTCAGGATTGGGTGAGTACTGCGTGCGCTGCTTATTTTGTCACGAAGAAAAGACAGAAAATTGATATGGATATGCTTTTCCCTTAATGCAATTGCTACGAAAAATTAATCCAGATCAATGAATGTTAAATCTCAGGATTGAATGTGATCTGAGTTGGATCGTTTTTACTCTTTTGTGGGTATATTCATCGCGCTTATAAAACCATAACGAAGGAGTGGATATGAAAAAGTTAGCAGTGGCAGCGCTGGTTTTAGGCAGTCTTTCTGGCGGAGCCTGGGCGCATGAAGCGGGTGAGTTCTTTATTCGTGCGGGTACGGCCACCGTCAGACCAACGGAAGGCGCGAACGGTACCCTCGGGAGCCTCAATGGCTTTAACGTCAGCAATAACACACAGCTCGGGCTGACCTTTACCTACATGGCGACCGATAATCTCGGTGTTGAACTGCTGGCAGCAACGCCGTTCCGCCATAAAATTGGCACCGGCGCGACCGGCGATATCGCCACGGTACACCAGCTTCCGCCAACGTTAATGGCGCAGTGGTACTTCGGTGAGGCTACCAGCAAATTCCGCCCTTATGTTGGGGTTGGGGTTAACTACACCACCTTTTTTGATGAGAAATTCAACGACAACGGTAAAGATGCAGGTCTTTCCGATCTGAGCCTGAAGGATTCCTGGGGCGTTGCCGGGCAGGTGGGCGTGGATTATCTCATTAACCGCGACTGGCTGCTCAACGCCTCCGTGTGGTACATGGATATCGACACCAAAGCGCGCTACAAGTCCGATGGTTCGGTTCTCCCGGCGCAGAGCTATAACGACAAAGTCCGTATCGATCCCTGGGTGTTTATGTTCTCCGCAGGCTATCGCTTCTGATAACGAGATGAGTGGCCGCTTTGCGGTCACTCTTTATAAACGATAAACACGCTATCCTGAAATTTATTATTAAATTTCCTATAGTTACGCCTATTGCTTCTCTCGCATCATTTTGCGCTCTGCCTAAACCAGGCCGCCCGAACACGGACCTCAATCGATAATTTTCCCGATGTCGACAACGCCGTCGTCGTTTTTTTGCTTCGCAGTCTTTCCCGTATTCATTATTGCTCAGCGGATCGTCTGATTTGCCTGCGCTTTACGCTTCTGTAAGTTTTGCCTGCTACCCTCAGGGGGCATATCAGCGAACGGAACAGGAGGTTCCATGAGCAAAAAACTCAATGAAATCGATAAACTGATTGGTGATTTGAACCTGGCCGTTGAGGCGCATTATCAGTGGCTGGTGGAGGTATTCCGCTATATTTCAGTGCGTGACAGGGAACAGCCAGCCATTACTTACCAGGCGTCGCATAATCTTTGTGCTTTCGGTAGCTGGATCAACGGTTAGCTGAGCGAAAACTCCGACACAGGGGATTCGTACTGGCCATACCTCAGCGCCATGAAGAGACGCATAACGTCTGCCGTGAGCTGGTCACTTCCATCGTCAATAGCGACTTAAGCTGGCTCTCTTTGATGTCCTCAAGCAAGCTTTGCAGCGGCTACGATGCGCTGACGGAGCTGCAACAGATGCCGCATTCTTGATGAATCCTTCGACAGCCATCTTCCCGAAGAAAACGGCGACAACGTGTATGTGCTGATCATCGACGTCGATCATTTCAAGCAGGTGAACGATACCTGGGGACACATGACGGGCGATGTGGTGCTGCGTGCACTGGCGTTAAAGCTGCGTGAATGTACCCGTAGCTATGAGCCACCGTACCGTTTTGGCGGTGAGGAGTTCATCACGCTGCTGAAGGCAAGAAACGACCGGGATGCCTGTCACGCAGGGTTGTGCATCAACGAAGCCATTGCGGCACACCGCATCCGATTTGGCGCAGAGCAGCTGTCGATAACCGTCACCTCAGGGCTGACGCGAGCCCATCAGGGCGAAACGCTGCATCGGGTGCTGGAGCGGGCAGATTGCGCTATGTATCGCGGAAAACAGAGCGGAAGAAATCGCTGCATGTTTGTAGACAGGGCACTGAACGTGAATCAGGTACAGTTCTGAGAGGCAAAAAAAGCCCGCGCAAGGCGGGCAAACAATACTGGAAGCAATGTGAGCAATGTCGTGCCGAATACCTGAGTGATTTGCTCAACTATTCGGTGTTGAGAAAGATAATACTTCTCATTAAGAAGTTCAACCCCTTCTTTTCTGGGGATGTTAGCCAATCTGGAAAACGGTACGATTCTGGCTGTCATCCAGTGGCCAGGCCTCCGCAACGTCGGCCAGCAGCGCCGTGCGGTGGGCGATGGAAAAGCTGCCTGCTACCGCCGCATTGAGCATCTCGCCGGTGGCTTTCACCAGCGCGGGCAGGGAAAGGCCCCCAATCCCGCTGCCCATCAGCTGAATGGGGGAGGATCGCAGCACGGCGCCCGGCAGCGTAATCTCCTGCCCGGCCAGCGATCCAACCTGGACATAGCGCACGGGAGCTGTACCCGGCACATGTTTTGCCAGCGCCTTCAGCAGCAGTTCGGCGCTGCGGCCCCACAGATAATCAATGACCACGTCAATTTGCCCGGCGGCATGTGTCGCGAGGGTTTGCGCCAGCACGCTTTCATCTTCGGTCAGCAAAACGGTGGCATCGGCGTTGAGCGAGGCCAGTGCCTGTGGGTTACGCCCGGTGGCGATGATCTTTTTAGCGCCAAGATGGCGGGCGATTTGTACCGCTAACCGTCCGGCGCTGCCCGTCGCACCGTTTATCAACACGGTTTCACCTGCCTTAAAGCCAGCACGGTTAACCAGCGCGGCCCAGGCCGACATACCAGGATTTGCCATTGCCGCAGCGGTGGCATCATCCAGCCCGTCCGGCAGCGGCAGGCAATGAGCAACATCGACAGGCGCAAGCTGCGCCATGCTGCCCCAGGGCGTTGGCGGGAATACGAAATAAACGCGCTGACCGTCCCGGGTGACGCCAGTGCCGTCGATCCCGGCGATAAACGGGAGCGTGCCGTCAAAACTGTAATGCTTACCGGATGCCCGGCTTTTCACCACGTGGCTGATTGCCGACGCGGTAACCTGAATCAACTGCTGATTTTCAGCGGCAACCGGTTCAGCAAAATCGGCATAAACCGGCCCCTGTGAGGGATCAAATACTACGGCTGCTTTCATCCTGTTTCTCCTTAATCGGTTTTATGTGTAAAATGCACATAATTAATAAGGCCACTCTACGCCGAAGAGAAATTATATGCAATATGCACATAAACAATATGACGTGACGGATTTTCACGGCGCTTTGCTCGACATCCTGAGCGTGATGAATCAGCCGAAGCGCGATGAAACGCTGCTGGCGGCGGCAGACGTCAAGC
The DNA here is from genome assembly GCA_002470465.1 of Pluralibacter sp. UBA7423. Lineage (GTDB taxonomy): Bacteria > Pseudomonadota > Gammaproteobacteria > Enterobacterales > Enterobacteriaceae > Scandinavium. The sequence goes on along the minus strand of DKMD01000026.1, from coordinate 127,357 downwards.
TGGATCAGGTGCTGTTCCCGCTATTGGTCACAATTGGCCGCTATGGGCCGGTGGGCGTGGTGGAACTGGCGGACAGCCTCGGGCGCGACTACACCACGGTCAGTCGTCAGGTGAAGAAGTTGCAGGAGCAGGGGCTGGCGCTAAAGCAGCCTGCCGAACGGGACAAGCGTATCAGCGAAGTGACGCTCTCAGAGCAGGGCAAAGCGCTGACGAACGCGATTGACGGCGCAAGACAAAAGCTGATGAATGCAATTTTTGCCGAGTGGCCGGAGGAAGACGTGAAGGCGTTATTTCGTCTGGTAAGGCAATATGCGGAAAGTGTGAAGGGAAAAACGCCGTCTGACTGCTAGCCAGACGGCGGAATGTTATGCGCTGTGGGTCGCGGCTTTCATGTTCTGCACGAACGTTTTCAGCTCTGCCAGCATTGCCGGGTGATTATCGACGTTCTTCTCGATAATTTTGACGATAGCCGAACCGGAAATTGCGCCTGCGGCACCCGCGCCAATGGCGGCGGTCACCTGATCTGGCGCGGAAATGCCAAAGCCCTGCAACGGCGGGGCGGCATGGTATTCACTCAGCTTCTCAATCAGATGATGCAGCGGCAGTGCTGCCTTGTTTTCCGCACCCGTTACGCCAGCACGGGAAAGCAGATAGGTATAACCGCGACCGTGGGAAGCTATCTGACGCAGCAGTTCATCATCGGCGTTCGGTGGGCAGATGAAGATCGGCGCCACGTTATGGCGCATTGCCGCCTGACGGAATTCGGCAGACTCTTCCACCGGCACATCTGCCACCAGAACGGAATCCACGCCCACGCGCTCGCATTCGGCATAGAAGCGATCGATGCCGCGGCTGAAGACCAGATTGGCATACATCAGCAGGCCAATCGGCATGGTCGGGTGCTTCTGGCGAATCGCCGCCAGCATTTCGAAACACTGGGTCACGGTAACGCCCGAGGCGAACGCACGCAGCGTCGCGCTTTGAATGGTCGGGCCGTCGGCCAGCGGATCGGAGAAGGGAATACCGAGCTCCAGGGCATCTGCGCCTGCTTCAATCAGCGTATCAATGATTTTTAGCGACTGTTCCGGGTTGGGATCGCCCAGCGTCACGAAGGGAACAAACGCGCCTTCCTTGCGGTTTTTCAGCTCAGCAAACAGGTTGTCATAGCGTTCCATCAGATTTCCCCTCGTGCTTTCAGGATGTCATGTACGGTGAAGATGTCTTTATCGCCGCGGCCGGAAAGGTTAACCACCAGCAGCTGCTCTTTATCCGGATTTTCGCGCATCATTTTCAGCGCGTGAGCGAGGGCGTGGGAAGACTCCAGCGCCGGGATGATCCCTTCATGGCGGCAGAGCGCCTTAAAGGCGTCCAGCGCTTCGTTGTCGGTGACAGAGACGTAGTCCGCACGGCCCGTGCTGTTCAAAAACGCGTGCTGTGGCCCAACGGACGGGAAATCCAGGCCCGCCGAAATGGAATAAGATTCTTCAATCTGGCCTTCATCGGTCTGCATCATCGGCGATTTCATGCCGAAATAGATGCCAACGCGACCGTGCTTAAGCGGCGCGCCGTGCTCGCCAGTTTCGATACCGTGTCCGGCGGGCTCTACGCCGATCAGGCCGACGGAGGTTTCATCAATAAAGTCCGCAAACATGCCGATGGCGTTGGATCCGCCGCCGACGCAAGCGATAACCGCATCCGGCAGACGGCCTTCTTTTTCCTGAATCTGCACTTTGGTTTCTTCGCCGATCATGCGCTGGAATTCACGCACGATGGTCGGGAACGGGTGAGGGCCTGCTGCGGTGCCGAGCATATAATGCGCGGTTTCGTAGCTGCCGGACCAGTCACGCAGCGCTTCGTTACAGGCATCTTTCAGCGTGGCGGAGCCGCTGTGTACCGGGATCACTTCCGCGCCCATCAGACGCATACGGAACACGTTTGGCGACTGGCGCTCAACGTCTTTTGCGCCCATATAGATGCGGCATTTCAGACCGAGCAGGGCGCTCGCCAGGGCGGAGGCTACGCCGTGCTGGCCTGCGCCGGTTTCGGCGATGATTTCAGTTTTGCCCATGCGCTTCGCCAGCAGCGCCTGGCCCAACACCTGGTTGGTTTTATGCGCGCCACCGTGGAGAAGATCTTCACGCTTAAGGTACAGCGTGGTTTTGGTGCCTGCGGTCAGGTTCTGGCATTTGGTCAGCGCGGTCGGACGACCCGCATAGTTCTTCAGTAAATCGGTAAACTGGGTCTGGAACTCAGGATCTTTCTGCGCGCTTACGAACGCTTCTTCCAGCTGGCGCAGGGCGGGCATCAGGATCTGCGGCACGTACATGCCGCCAAATTCACCAAAATAGGGGTTCAGTAATGTCTTCATGTCCATTTCCTTAATATGCACGCAGCGTCTGAAAAACCGAGGCCAGCTTGCCGGCGTCTTTGATACCCGGTTCAGATTCTACGCCTGAATTGAAATCGAGCCCCGCGCAGCCGCTTTTCGCCGCTGCCACACAATTATCCGGGCTAAGGCCACCTGCCAGCAGGACGTTGCTTAAGTCCTGTCCATTCAGCAGTGACCAGTCGAAGCTTTGGCCTGTGCCGCCCTGGCCGTTGTCGAACACGTATTTGTCGACATGATTCAGCGTGCGGGCAGGCAGCGTCTCTTTTACGCTCAGCGCTTTCCATATTTGCACGTTCTCAGGCAGGGCAACGCGAAGCGCGTCGATATACGCCTGATCTTCATTGCCGTGCAGCTGTACCGCCGCCAGCTTCAGGCTTTCTGCTTTGGCGACGATATCCGCCAGGTCAGTATCCCGGAACACGCCAACGTAGCTTAGCGGTGCGCTGTTGATGACGTCGCGGGCCTGCGCTTCATTGACGTAGCGGGGAGAGGAAGGCACAAAAATCAGCCCGCCATAAAGAGCGCCAGACTCGAAGGCGGCCTGCGCATCCTGGCTGCGCGTCAGCCCGCATACTTTGTTTTCGCCAAGCAGCACGCGACGCACGGCAGCATTAAGATCGTCGTGCGCCATCATCGCTGAGCCAATCAGGAAGCCGTTGGCGAAATGACTCAGTTCACGGACCTGACCATAGGTGTTAATGCCGGATTCGCTGATCACCGTGACGCCTGCGCCCAAACGCGGGGCGAGCTGGCGGGTACGATTGAGATCGATTGAGAGATCGCGCAGGTCGCGGTTATTGATGCCGACGACTTTTGCGCCGAGCGCAATAGCGCGCTCCAGCTCTTCTTCATTGCTGACTTCCGTCAGCACGCCCATGCTCAGGCTGTGCGCCACGGCTGAGAGCTGACGATATTCGTCATCATCCAGCACCGACAGCATCAGCAGGCAGGCGTCGGCCTGATAGTAGCGGGCCAGGTAAATCTGATACGGATCGACGATAAAGTCTTTGCACAGAATAGGCTGCGGCGCGATTTGGCTGACGATGGGCAGAAAATCGAAGCTGCCCTGGAAGTATTTCTCGTCCGTCAGCACGGAGATAGCGGACGCATAGTGTTTGTACACCCCGGCGATACGCGCCGGGTCAAAATCTTCACGAATGACGCCTTTCGACGGCGACGCTTTTTTGCATTCGAGGATGAATGCGGTGCGTGCACCCTGTAGCGCATCATAGAAATGGCGCTGGCTCGGCTGAACCTCATTCTGGAAGCTGGCTAACGGTTGCTGCGCTTTGCGGTCTTCAACCCAGATACGCTTATCGGCAACAATTTTGGCTAAAACGGTCTGCATTTCTTATCCTCTTGCCGCTAATGCGGTTACGCGATCGTAGGCTGCACCGCTGTGCAGAACATCCATTACCTTTTTCACGTTGGCTTTTAAATCTTCATGGCCGTGAAGGCGCATCAGCATGGCGACGTTGGCAGAGACTGCCGCCTCGTGGGCACTCTCACCTTTACCCTGGAGTAAACGGGAAAGAATGTCACGGTTTTCTTCCGGGGTGCCGCCTGCCAGCTGCTCCTGACGATATGGCGTCAGGCCAAAGTCCTCGGCGGTCAGCTGATAGCTGTGAATTTCGCCGTCTTTCAGTTCCGCCACCACGGTTGGCGCATGCAGGGAAACTTCATCCATTCCGCCGCTGTGTACCACGGCGGCACGCTGATAGCCGAGCACGCGCAGGGTTTCAGCTATCGGCAGCACCAGCTCCGGGCTGTAGACGCCAATCAGCGCCAGCGGTGGGTGCGCCGGGTTGATCAGCGGCCCGAGCACGTTGAACAGCGTGCGGGTTTTCAGCTGCTGACGAACCGGCATCGCGTGGCGGAATCCGGTGTGGTATTTCGGCGCGAACAGGAAGCAGACGCCAAGCTCATCCAGCGCTTCCCGGGATTTATCGGCGTTCATGTCCAGATTAATGCCGAAGGCCGCGAGTAAATCGGAGGAACCGGACTTGCTCGATACGCTGCGGTTGCCGTGTTTCGCCACTTTCATTCCACAGGCCGCCGCCACAAAGGCGCTGGCGGTAGAGATATTGATGCTGTTGCTGCCGTCGCCGCCGGTGCCGACGATATCGGCAAACGCATATTCAGGGCGCGGGAACGGCGCGGCGTTTTCCAGCAGCGCGGTGGCGGCCCCGGCAATTTCCTGCGGCTGCTCACCACGCACTTTCATGCTGACCAGCGCGGCGGCCAGCTGCTCCGGCTTCACCTCACCACGCACAACGGCGGAGAAGAGCTGGTGGCTTTCCTGCTGGGTCAGGGTTTGCGCCTGATACAGCTTTTCCAGAATCGGCTGCAGCAGATTGGCCGGCTCCAGCTTTTTCAGCGCCCATTCCAGAGTCTGTTCCAGCAGGCGTGCACCGTGGCTGGTCAGAATAGATTCCGGATGGAACTGGAAGCCAACCACGCGATCGGCATCGTGACGGACGGCCATCACCATGCCGTTAAAGCTGGCGTTGATCGTCAGCCCGGCCGGAATATTGCTGCCGACCAGCGAGTGATAGCGCGCAACCGGCAGCGGGTTCGCCAGCCCGGCGAACATTGCCTGACCGTCGTGTTCAATGCTGGAGGCTTTGCCGTGGAGGATCTCACCTGCCTGACCGACGTAGCCGCCGTAGGCTTCAACAATCGCCTGATGGCCGAGGCAGATGCCGATGATAGGCAGCTTGCCGCGCATGCGGGTCAGAAGCTCTGGCATGCAGCCTGCTTCAGATGGCGCACCCGGACCCGGTGAGAGCATCAACACCGGATTATCCATGGTGGCCAGACGTTCAATCAGCGTCTGTGCCGGTACATGGTTGCGGTAGATGACCACGTTATGCCCGCTGGCGCGCAGCTGGTCGGCCAGGTTGTAGGTAAAGGAATCAATATTGTCGAGCAGCAGAATGTCAGCCATCAGAAAATCTCCTCTGCGTGGTGGGCCTGAGCAATGGCGCGCAGCACCGCGCGAGCTTTATTACGGGTTTCATCGGCTTCGGACTGCGGTACGGAGTCAAGCACCACGCCAGCACCGGCCTGGACGGTGGCAATGCCGTTTTCAACAAAGGCAGAGCGGATCACGATGCAGGTATCAAGGTCGCCGTGAGCGGTGAAGTAGCCCACCGCACCACCGTAGCTGCCACGGCGTTTGCCTTCGGCGGCTGCAATCAGCTGCATCGCGCGTACTTTCGGTGCGCCGCTCAGCGTGCCCATATTCATGCAGGCGCGATAGGCGTGCAGCACATCAAGATCCTGGCGCAGCTCGCCAACCACGCGGGAGACCAGATGCATCACGAAGGAGTAGCGGTCCACTTTGGTGAGGTCTGCCACGTAGCGGCTGCCCGGCGTACAAATACGCGCCAGATCGTTACGCGCCAGGTCAACCAGCATCAGGTGCTCCGACATCTCTTTCTGGTCGGTACGCATTTCCAGCTCGATACGGCTGTCGAGGTCGCGATCGAGAGAACCGTCGGCCCGGCGGCCGCGCGGACGCGTACCGGCAATTGGGTAAATTTCAATCTGGCGGTTGCCGGCATCGTACTTCAGCGAGCTTTCCGGCGAGGCACCGAACAGGCTGAAGTCGTTATCCTGCATAAAGAACATGTACGGGCTCGGGTTACTTTTCTTCAGCACGTCGTAGGCCGCCAGCGGCGAAGGGCAAGGCAGCGAGAAGCGGCGGGAAGGCACGACCTGGAAAATTTCCCCGGCGCGAATCGCGCGCTGCATTTTGCGCACCACGGCACCGAACTCGTCATCGCTCTGGTTCACCTCGGTGTGCATTTTCTCTACCCGTGTAACCGGCAGCGGCATTGGCGGTTCGTTCATCTGCTGACGAATTTGCGCCAGGCGCTGGGTCAGGCGCTGCTTTTCCGCTTCCAGCGGGGTAAAGAGGCTTGCCTGAATGCGGGAGGATTTGGTCTGGTGGTCGATAACCAGCAGCGTTTCGGCCAGGTAGAAGCAGTAATCCGGGCAGGCGGTGTCGCTGTCTAACTGAGGTAAATCTTCGAAGCCTGCGACCAGATCATAAGCAAACAGGCCACCGAAGAACATCGCTTCGCGTTCGGTTTCCGGCACCGTTACCAGCGTTTGCAACAGGCGAAAGGCATCAAAAACGGACAATGAGCAAAGGCGAGCGTCTTCATCCAGCAGCGTGCTCACCGCCGGGAAATGAAGGATACGGCCATTCGGCTGGCGTTGGTTCTCCACGCCTGCGGGCAGGGCAACATCAAGCAAATCCAACAGGGCTGCGCCGTTGTCAGAGAGAGCCTGAATGGTGACAGTGTCACCTAAAGCGGTAATGCGCAGTGCACTGTCGACTAACAGCAGGCTTTTCAAATCATCTTTGCTGTCGATATCTGCGGACTCCAGCAACAGCGTCGCCGGACGCGCGCCGCACAGCTGGTGGAACAGCGCCGTCGGATTTTCGCGATAGATGGCGTCACTGGTCAGAAGCTCGAGTTTCGGTGTTGAGTTTTGCATTCTTGTTCTCGCTCAATCTGTTATCTGTGGTTCAAAAAAAAGCCCGCTCACTGGCGGGCCTGGTATCTGTTGGTCTTGTGCAGACGCGATCGTACAGCCCGATTTCAGGTTGTACGCCACCAGCTATGAAAAGTAACGGTAAAGTGGGTCATCGCAGATACCTCGTTGTGTGAACTTGTGTACTAGTTAACTAGTCCGAGAGGGTAAAGTCAACCCCTGATTTCAGAAATTCATTCACAACGGCTATGATGGACGCCGACATAAGCCTGACCTGATTGCATAACTGAACTCCGGAGTGATTTTGAGCGACCATCCCTACGCCCTGATTTACGACCTGCACAGCCACACAACCGCCTCCGATGGACGCCTGACGCCCGAAGCGCTGGTGCACCGTGCGGCTTCAATGCGCGTGGGTACGCTTGCGATAACCGATCATGATACCGTAGCGGCCATTCCTGCCGCCCGGGCTGAAATCGCCCGCGCGGGGCTGCCGCTGAATTTAATTTCAGGCGTGGAGATTTCGACCGTCTGGGAAAATCATGAGATCCACATCGTTGGGCTGAACATTGATATCGGGCATCCGGCAATGACTGCGTTTCTGGCGCAGCAGACTGAACGTCGCCAGCAGCGCGCGAAGCTGATTGCTGAACGACTGGAAAAAGCGCAGATCCCCGGCGCATGGGAAGGCGCGCTGGCGTTTGCCGACGGCGGCGTGGTCACGCGCGGCCATTTTGCCCGTTTCCTGGTTGAAGCGGGCAAGGCCAGCAACTTCAACGACGTCTTTAAAAAATACCTCGCCCGCGGTAAAACCGGATACGTTCCGCCACAGTGGTGTACAATAGATCAAGCTATTGATGTGATTCACCATTCTGGTGGTAAAGCGGTGATTGCCCATCCGGGACGCTACCAGCTCTCCGCCAAGTGGCTGAAAAGACTGCTGGCGTTCTTCAGTGAATGCGGTGGCGACGCCATGGAGGTCGCCCAGTGCCAGCAGGCCCCCCACGAGCGAACGCAGCTTGCCGCTTATGCACGTCAGTATGGATTACTGGCGTCACAGGGGTCTGATTTTCATCAGCCTTGCCCGTGGATCGAACTTGGCCGGAAGCTGTGGCTTCCCGCCGGGGCGGAAGGCGTGTGGCAGAGCTGGGAAGCGCCCCAGGATAAACGAGAGGAAGTATGAGTCAGTTTTTTTATATTCACCCGGAAAACCCGCAGCAGCGCCTGATCAACCAGGCGGTGGAAATCGTGCGTAAAGGCGGCGTTATCGTCTATCCCACGGATTCTGGCTATGCGCTTGGCTGTAAAATTGAAGACAAGGGCGCGATGGAGCGGATCTGCCGTATCCGTCAGTTGCCGGACGGCCACAACTTCACCCTGATGTGTCGTGACCTGTCGGAGCTGTCGACCTATGCCTATGTGGACAACGTGGCCTTCAGGCTGATCAAGAACAACACGCCGGGTAACTACACGTTTATTCTCAAAGGCACCAAAGAGGTGCCGCGCCGTCTGTTGCAGGAAAAACGCAAAACCATCGGCATGCGCGTACCGTCAAACCCGATTGCCCAGATGCTGCTGGAAGCGCTTGGTGAACCCATGCTCTCCACGTCCCTGATGCTGCCGGGCAGTGAATTCACCGAATCCGATCCGGAAGAGATCAAAGACCGACTCGAGAAGCAGGTAGATCTGATCATTCACGGCGGCTATCTCGGCCAGCAGCCCACCACGGTTATCGACATTACCGAAGATTCTCCGGTGGTGCTGCGCGAAGGCGTGGGCGACGTGAAACCGTTCCTGTAATCTCTGCGAGTGGTACCTTGTGCCACTCCGTTTCACCCTGTAGCGCCAGCGAAGCGCTTCCGTCATCTGATGAAGTCCTGAGCCCAAAACGTTGCTGCTGCGGTCAATCCGCTCTTTGAGCGTTATCCCTGGATGTCAGGAAAACAGAGCCGTTTAATCTGGCGGCGCGAAAAAGCGCTGTCGGAGCGCGTGTGGCGATATCCAGCGCTAATGAGATGAACCTTTTCACCGAAAATTCATGTATTATGTGCGGTCACGCAACGCCGGGCGGGTGAAAACACGCCGCTGACGGCGCAAGAATCACTCTGTCGACAGGTTCAGTTTTCGCTAACGTGTTGATTTTGCATGTATACCAGACGCCTGGGAAGGCGACACCTTAAGGATGCTCGATGAGCGAGAAATTACAGAAAGTGCTGGCTCGTGCCGGCCACGGCTCCCGCCGTGAAATCGAAACCATGATTCAGGCAGGTCGCGTCAGCGTCGATGGCAAAGTAGCCACGCTGGGCGATCGCGTTGAAGTGATCCCGGGTCTTAAAATTCGTATCGACGGTCATCTTATCTCCGTCAAAGAGTCCGTGGAGCAGATTTGCCGCGTGCTGGCGTACTACAAACCGGAAGGTGAGCTGTGTACCCGCAGCGATCCGGAAGGGCGCCCAACGGTGTTCGATCGTCTGCCAAAACTGCGCGGTGCGCGCTGGATTGCCGTCGGGCGTCTGGACGTGAACACCTGCGGTTTACTGCTGTTCACCACCGACGGCGAGCTGGCAAACCGTCTGATGCACCCAAGCCGCGAAGTTGAGCGTGAATACGCCGTGCGCGTGTTTGGCGAAGTTGACGACAACAAAGTGAAACAGCTCTCACGCGGCGTGCAGCTGGAAGATGGTCCGGCGGCGTTCAAAACGATTAAATTCACCGGCGGTGAAGGTATCAACCAATGGTACAACGTCACCCTGACCGAAGGCCGTAACCGCGAAGTCCGTCGTCTGTGGGAAGCCGTTGGCGTGCAGGTGAGCCGTCTGATTCGCGTTCGCTATGGCGATATTCCACTGCCAAAAGGCCTTCCGCGCGGCGGTTACACCGAGCTGGATCTGGCGCAGACTAACTACCTGCGTGAACTGGTGGAACTGAAGCCTGAAACCGAATCAAAAGTGGCGGTGGAAAAAGACCGTCGTCGCATGAAGGCGAATCAGATTCGGCGTGCGGTGAAACGCCATACGCAGGTGAGCGGTAAACCGGCGAAAAGCGGTGGGGCTCGTCGCTCCAGCAGCCGTAATAACGGCAGCGGTTCATAACCGCCGTTCGATGCAAAAAGGCCCCTCAGGGGCCTTTTTTGTCAGTAGTCGATGCCGATCTGCGCCTTGATGCCTGCGTCAAATGCGTGCTTCACCGGACGTAACTCACTCACCGTATCGGCCATCTCCAGAATATCCCTGTGGCAGCCGCGGCCCGTGACAATGACCGTCTGCTGGCGTGGACGCTGCTCGAGCGCTGTGAGCACCTCCTGCAGCGGCAAATAGTCATATGCCACCATGTAGGTCAGTTCGTCGAGAATGACCAGATCCAGGGTTTCATCCATCAGCATCCGTTTTGCGTGCTGCCAGACGGCGAGACAGGCGGTGGTATCGCCCGCTTTGTCCTGCGTGTCCCAGGTAAATCCTGTCGCCATCACCTGAAATTCGACGCCGTGCGGCTCCAGCAGGTTGCGCTCGCCGTTTGGCCATTCGCCCTTGATAAACTGGATCACGCCAACTTTTTTACCGTGGCCGACTGCGCGGGTGGCGGTGCCAAATGCTGCAGTGGTTTTCCCTTTTCCGTTGCCGGTGAGCACCAGCAGGATCCCGCGTTCCTGCCGGGCTTCCGCGACGCGGGCATCGACTTTCTCTTTTAGCCGCTGCTGACGCTCGCGATGTCTTTCGTCACTCATTGCGCAATACCTGGTTTGCGGCCCGGCTGAGCATCAAAAGTCATCCCGGTTTTGCGGCGGCTGTCGTCGCCCATCAGCCACAGGTAGAGCGGCATAATGTCGGCAGGGGTTTTCAGCTTCTGCGGATCTTCTGTAGGGAACGCGCTGGCGCGCATGCCGGTGCGGGTGCCGCCCGGGTTAATGCAGTTGACGCGAAGCTGACCCTGATACTCCTCTGCCAGCACCTGCATCATGCCTTCGGTGGCGAATTTAGAGACGGCGTAAGCCCCCCAGTTGGCGCGCCCCTGCTGGCCGACGCTTGAGGACGTAAAGACCAGCGAGCCGGAATCTGAACGAAGTAATAAAGGAAGCAGCGCCTGGGTCAGCATAAAGGTGCCGTTGACGTTGACCTGCATGACGTCCTGCCAGACGTCGATTTTCTGCTGATCCATTGGCGCCACGTCACCTAAAAGGCCGGCGTTATGCAGCACGCCGTCGAGCCGTGGCGTATGGATGCTGATTTTTTGCGCCAGCTGTTGACACTCTTCCGGCGTGCAGGTCAGCAGGTCGAGCAGGAACCAGTACGGCACCGTGCCGCTTTCCTGCTCAATTTCGCGGGCGACGGCCCGCAGCTTATCTTCATTACGGCCAAGTAAAATGACTCGGGCGCCGTAGCGCGAGTAGGTCAGGGCGGCTTCACGGCCGATGCCATCGCTGGCACCGGTAACAAGAATGATGCGATTTTGTAGCAAATCGCGCTGAGGTTGATAATGCACGGACTCTCTCCTGTGGTGCTCAAACGCGCCACGTCGCTGTTCTGCTTCTGTTTGTTCGCTTTTCGGCTTTATGCCCTAAACGGCGACCTATTTCAATCAGCCATGCGGAAAGCATGTTCATAATTAACATTTTGCAATCATTTCATCGGTGGAGAAAAAACGGGAAGCGCGCTCGCATCGTACAATTCAGGCGGGAGACGCACCGTCAGGGCTGTTGTACACTGTGCGCGATAACTGTGTGATTCTTTTCAAGGTGGAAGCGTGGAATTACTTGCTCAATACGGGTTGTTTTTGGCGAAAATCGCCACGGTTGTAGTTGCGATAGCGGTGGTTGCCACGCTAATCGTGAATCTTACCCAACGTAAGCGGCAGCGAGGGGAGCTGCGGATCACCAACCTCAGTGAACACTATAAAGAGATGCAGGAAGAGATGAGCGTGGCTCTGCTCGACGGACCACAGCAAAAGCTCTGGCACAAGGCGCAAAAGAAGAAGCACAAGCTTGAAGCGAAAACGGCGAAGGCGAATGCAAAGAAAGCCCTGAAAGATCCGCAAGAGAAACCGAAGGCCTGGGTACTCGATTTTAAAGGCAGCATGGATGCTCACGAGGTCACCGGGCTCCGTGAAGAAGTAACGGCGGTGCTCGCGGTCGTCAAGCCTCAGGATCAGGTGGTGATTCGCTTAGAAAGTCCTGGTGGGGTGGTACACGGCTACGGCCTGGCGGCGTCTCAGCTTCAGCGTCTGCGGGAAAAAAACATCCCGCTGACTATTGCCGTCGATAAAGTAGCGGCCAGCGGTGGCTACATGATGGCGTGCGTGGGGAATAAAATTGTCTCTGCGCCGTTTGCGATTATCGGCTCTATTGGCGTTGTGGCGCAGATCCCGAACTTCAATCGTTTCCTGAAGAGCAAAGACATTGATATTGAGCTGCACACCGCCGGGCAGTACAAGCGCACGCTGACGCTGCTGGGGGAAAACACGGAAGAAGGACGGCAGAAATTCCGTGAAGATCTTAATGAAACCCATCTGCTGTTTAAAGATTTTGTACATCAGATGCGTCCACAGCTGGATATCGACGAGGTAGCAACGGGCGAACACTGGTACGGCCAACAGGCGAAAGCGAAAGGGCTGGTGGATGAAATTGGCACCAGCGACGATCTGCTGCTGGGGCTGATGGAGAGCCATGAAGTGCTGAACGTGCGCTATCTGCAACGCAAGAAGTTGATGGATCGTTTTACCGGCAGCGCGGCACAAAGCGCCGACCACCTGCTGATGCGCTGGTGGCAGCGTGGGCAGAAACCCATGATGTAAAAAAGAATGCGAGGCCTGGGCCTCGCATTTTTTTAATCGATCAGGTGGTACTTTTCAGACAGCTGATGGGCCAGATACTTGAACATATTGAAGACGGCGGTACTTTTCGGCGTCGGTAAGCCCTGTTCATCGAGATAGAACTCACCGCTGAATACCAGCACGCCGTTGCGCTGGGTGACGCCGGTGGCCTCAATGCCTTTCATGGTATCTTCATGTTCACGGATGAGACGGTTGGCTTCGGCCAGCAGGGACTGGCGATCGATAGGTTGGGATGTTTCTTGCATCTCTGACTCCTCTAAAACACTGGCGATAGTCTACGCCGGGCGCGCAACGTGGGCAAATTTTCCCTGAAAATCACAAGGACTTCCCGGCGGAGTGTCTGCTGGCGGGAATCACTTTTGCATGCTAATAAAGTTGCGTAACGGATTTTATCAGGTACAGTGTGACGCTTTCGCATTCTGGCAACAGATTTGCTTGACATTCGACCGAATATTCTTCGTGCTGTACCACCTGGCTGGAATTAGCCAGCAATCTCAACGTGCTGCCTCCGGCTTCTGGGGCCGATGCAGACCAGAGGGTTGAACTCCATTGACGCCGCCACCAGATTAGGCTCGTCGCCAGTGGAAGGTGAATTCAAGTGCGATATATGCGCCACACCCCGAGGCGGACGCGTATTTCTGGAAGAATCAAATTAGGTAAAGGTGAATATGGGTAAAGCTCTCGTTATCGTTGAGTCCCCGGCAAAAGCCAAAACGATCAATAAATACCTTGGCAATGACTACGTGGTGAAATCCAGCGTCGGTCATATCCGCGATCTGCCGACCAGCGGTTCAGCAAGCAAAAAAAGCGCTGACGCCACCGCCACCAAACCGGCCAAAAAGCCGAAGAAAGATGAGCGCGGCGCCCTGGTAAACCGTATGGGCGTGGATCCGTGGCACGGCTGGGCTGCCCAGTATGAAGTGCTGCCGGGTAAAGAAAAGGTGGTCGCGGAACTCAAACAGTTAGCTGAAAAAGCTGACCACATTTATCTCGCAACCGACCTTGACCGCGAAGGGGAAGCCATTGCATGGCACCTGCGGGAAGTGATCGGTGGTGATGACTCACGCTACAGTCGCGTGGTGTTTAACGAGATAACCAAGAATGCTATTCGTCAGGCGTTTGATACGCCGGGCGAACTGAATATCGACCGTGTTAACGCTCAGCAGGCGCGTCGCTTTGTCGACCGCGTGGTCGGGTACATGGTGTCGCCACTGCTGTGGAAAAAAATTGCTCGTGGTCTGTCCGCTGGCCGCGTGCAGTCCGTTGCGGTACGTCTGGTTGTCGAACGTGAACGTGAAATTAAAGCGTTTGTACCGGAAGAGTTCTGGGAAATCGACGCCAATACCACGACGCCGTCAGGCGAAGCGCTGCCGCTGGAAGTCAGCCACCATCACGACAAGCCGTTCCGTCCGGTCACCCGTGACGAAACCATGGCCGCGGTCAGCCTGCTTGAAAAAGCGCGCTACAGCGTGCTGGAGCGTGAAGACAAGCCAACCAGCAGCAAGCCGGGCGCGCCGTTTATCACCTCCACGCTGCAGCAGGCGGCAAGTACCCGTCTTGGCTACGGCGTGAAGAAAACCATGATGATGGCCCAGCGTCTCTATGAAGCGGGTTACATCACCTATATGCGTACTGACTCCACTAACCTGAGCCAGGACGCGGTGAATATGGTTCGTGGGTACATCAGCGACAACTTCGGCAAGAAATACCTGCCGGAAAATGCAAACCAGTACGCGAGCAAAGAGAACTCTCAGGAAGCGCACGAAGCAATTCGTCCTTCCGACGTTGCCGTGCTGGCGGAATCACTGAAGGACATGGAAGCGGATGCGCAGAAGCTGTATCAGCTGATCTGGCGTCAGTTCGTGGCCTGTCAGATGACGCCAGCCCAGTACGATTCCACCACGCTTACCGTAGGCGCGGGTGATTTCAAACTGAAGGCTCGCGGTCGCACGCTGCGCTTCGACGGCTGGACGAAAGTCATGCCTGCGCTGCGCAAAGGTGATGAAGACCGCACGCTGCCTCCGGTGAAAAAAGGCGACGATTTGGCGCTGGTTGAACTGCTGCCAGCTCAGCACTTTACCAAACCGCCGGCGCGCTTCAGCGAAGCATCACTGGTCAAAGAGCTTGAAAAACGTGGGATTGGTCGTCCGTCCACCTATGCGTCGATCATTTCGACCATTCAGGATCGTGGCTATGTTCGCGTTGAAAACCGCCGTTTCTACGCCGAAAAAATGGGTGAAATCGTCACCGATCGCCTGGAAGAAAACTTCCGCGAGCTGATGAACTACGACTTCACCGCGCAGATGGAAAACAGCCTCGATAAGGTGGCAAACCATCAGGCCGAGTGGAAAGCGGTGCTGAACGATTTCTTCGGCGATTTTACGCGTCAGCTGGAAACGGCAGATAAGGATCCGGAAGAGGGCGGCATGCAGCCTAACCCGATGATCCTGACCAGCATCGACTGCCCGACCTGCGGCCGTAAAATGGGGATTCGTACCGCCAGCACCGGCGTGTTCCTCGGCTGTTCTGGCTATGCGCTGCCGCCGAAAGAGCGCTGCAAAACCACCATTAACCTGGTGCCGGAAAACGAAGTGCTGAACGTGCTGGAAGGCGACGACGCGGAAACCAACGCGCTGCGCGCCAAGCGCCGTTGCGCCAAGTGCGGCACGGCGATGGACAGCTACCTGATCGATCCGAAGCGCAAGCTGCACGTCTGTGGTAATAACCCGACCTGCGATGGCTACGAAATCGAAGAGGGCGAGTTCCGCATCAAAGGTTATGACGGCCCGATCGTTGAGTGTGAAAAGTGCGGCTCTGAAATGCACCTGAAAATGGGGCGTTTCGGCAAGTACATGGCCTGCACCAACGACGAGTGTAAAAATACCCGTAAGATCCTGCGTAACGGTGAAGTGGCTCCGCCGAAGGAAGATCCGGTTCCATTGCCTGAGCTGCCGTGTGAAAAATCAGACGCGTATTTCGTGCTGCGCGACGGTGCTGCGGGCGTGTTCCTGGCCGCGAACACCTTCCCGAAATCGCGTGAAACCCGCGCGCCGCTGGTGGAGGAGCTGTATCGCTTCCGCGATCGCCTGCCGGAAAAACTGCGCTATCTTGCAGATGCGCCGCAGGAAGATTCGCAGGGGAACAAAACCATGGTTCGCTTCAGCCGTAAAACCAAGCAGCAGTATGTGGCTTCGGAGAAAGACGGAAAAGCAACCGGCTGGTCTGCCTTCTTCATCGACGGCAAATGGCAGGAAGTGGCGAAAAAGTAACGCATTTTCGTGACGATAAGTCTCCTCTGAAGGGCCGCACTGCGGCCCTTTCTTTTGCGATAAAACCCCACGTTATTATTTTTTCTTCGCATCTATACACATCCGGTATAAATGATATAGTGGTTATAGTTAACCACTTTCTTATTATTAAATCGTATTAGGCATCAGCGCCATACGCATATCGGATACCGGTCATGAAACTACAGCAACTCCGTTATATCGTTGAGGTTGTGAACCATAACCTCAACGTCTCCTCGACCGCTGAAGGGCTCTATACCTCTCAGCCGGGCATCAGTAAGCAGGTTCGTATGCTCGAGGATGAGCTGGGTATCCAGATATTCGCGCGAAGCGGCAAGCACCTGACGCAGGTGACGCCAGCCGGTCAGGAAATTATTCGTATTGCCAGGGAAGTGCTTTCCAAAGTGGATGCGATTAAGTCGGTTGCCGGCGAGCACACCTGGCCGGACAAAGGATCGCTGTACGTGGCGACGACCCATACCCAGGCCCGTTATGCGCTGCCGGGCGTCATTAAAGGTTTTATCGAACGCTATCCGCGCGTTTCGTTGCATATGCATCAGGGGTCGCCCACGCAAATTGCTGAGGCGGTTTCCAAAGGCAATGCCGACTTCGCCATCGCCACTGAAGCGTTGCATCTCTATGACGATCTGGTGATGCTGCCTTGCTACCACTGGAACCGTTCGATCGTAGTCACACCGGATCACCCGCTGGCGGGCAAAGGTTCCGTAACGATTGAAGAGCTGGCGCAGTATCCACTTGTTACCTATACCTTTGGTTTTACCGGACGTTCTGAGCTGGACACCGCCTTTAACCGCGCAGGGCTGACGCCACGCATCGTCTTTACCGCTACCGATGCCGATGTGATTAAAACCTATGTGCGTCTGGGATTAGGGGTAGGGGTGATTGCCAGCATGGCGGTTGATCCTGTTTCCGACCCGGATCTGATTAAGCTTGAAGCGGGCGACATCTTCAGCCATAGCACCACGAAAATTGGTTTCCGCCGTAGCACGTTCCTGCGTAGCTATATGTATGATTTTATTCAGCGCTTTGCGCCACACCTGACGCGTGATGTGGTCGACGCCGCCGTGGCGTTGCGTTCGAATGAAGATATTGAAGCGATGTTTAAAGATATTAAATTGCCAGAGAAATAATCCCTGCCGGTATTAATGGTATCCCCGGTGTCGGGGATATCGTGAAACCGATCACTTAATGGAAATTAAAATCCCCCTCATTTGCATTTCTCGCTTTTTTCACCTCTGCGTTTTTAGCCTGTCTGAATGTTTATATGCTGTGAAATGAAGGCAAAAGTAGAAACTATTTTGCCGCTACGCAAATTTTGTTTACCAATTATTTATTTTCCGTCAAAGATTCAGGATCTCACCCGCGACGATTCATAAAATCTCTGGATTTTTAGGGCGTTTTTTATTAGGATTTATCTCAATGATTATTAATTGTACCGATTGTTCGGTGCCAAACGATAAGTGATGCCGATTGTATGAGGTTAGCAATGCCGTCAGGACGAGATGAACCGCAGAGGGAGCCTGAGCTGAAGCGAAAAGCCTGGCGGGCGGTATTCCTGGGCTCCGCGCTGTTCTGGATAGTCGTGGCCATGCTCATCTGGAAATTTTGGGGGTAACTATGGCGGTGTCAGGCCAGAACGTCTCCGTGAAGCCAACATGTCAGTCTGGTGACAAACCACGGGTCCGTAAAAAAGGCAAAACGGCGGTGCCGGAGTCCTGGAAACTGACAGCGCAGCAGCAGGCTTTTATTGATTCCTTTGATGATAACGACGCTAAAAAACGCTAATTCGATGTCGTCAGGTTGTTAACTTTCGGTCTGTATTTTGGGTTTTGTACTCGTTAATAAATACACCACAGCAATAATCCGGCTGCCTGCTCAGGCAGTTAAAATGAATAATTATGGGTATTAAATAATGAATACGAACCGCAACGTGAAATACTGGTCATGGATTGGGGCGTTTTCACTTTCTCTCCTTTTCTGGTGCCAGCTGGTCTGGATGGTCCTTCAGTGAACCTCTGATAAACCCGACAATCCTCGTCGGGTTTTCTTTTTTGCCTTGTAAAGAACCTTCAGCTTTTTAGCGATTTGGGTTGTTATCAAAACGTTACGTTGCGCGTGTGTTATCTTTAAAGACAGACCCTGAGGAGAGTCGGGGTATCGCAATTCCCTGTCATTAAGGAGGAGCTATGTCGTCAACCCTACGAGAAGCGAGCCAGGACACGCTACAGGCCAAAACCAAAACGTACCACTATTACAGCCTGCCGCTCGCCGCAAAAACCCTGGGCGATATTTCTCGCCTGCCCAAATCGCTTAAAGTCCTGCTCGAAAACCTGCTGCGCTGGCAGGACGGTGATTCCGTCACCGAAGAAGATATTCATGCCCTGGCCGGATGGCTGAAAAATGCCCATGCCGACCGTGAAATTGCCTACAGGCCTGCCCGTGTGCTGATGCAGGACTTTACCGGCGTTCCGGCGGTGGTCGATCTGGCAGCAATGCGCGAGGCGGTGAAACGTCTCGGTGGCGATACCGCCAAAGTGAACCCGCTTTCCCCCGTCGATCTGGTTATCGACCATTCCGTGACCGTTGACCATTTCGGCGATGATGATGCCTTCGGCGAAAACGTGCGTCTGGAAATGGAGCGCAACCACGAACGTTATGTTTTCCTCCGCTGGGGCCAGCAGGCGTTCAGTCGCTTTAGCGTGGTGCCGCCAGGCACCGGCATCTGCCACCAGGTGAACCTCGAATACCTGGGCAAAGCGGTATGGAGCGAACAGCAGAACGGCAAGTGGGTCGCGTATCCGGACACGCTTGTCGGCACGGATTCTCACACCACCATGATTAACGGTCTCGGCGTGCTGGGATGGGGCGTCGGTGGGATTGAAGCGGAAGCCGCTATGTTGGGGCAGCCGGTTTCGATGCTGATCCCGGATGTGGTCGGCTTTAAGCTGACCGGAAAACTACGCGAAGGAATTACCGCCACTGACCTCGTGCTCACGGTCACCCAGATGCTGCGTAAGCACGGCGTGGTGGGCAAGTTTGTTGAATTTTATGGTGATGGACTGGATTCACTGCCGCTGGCGGACCGTGCCACCATTGCCAATATGTCGCCGGAATATGGCGCAACCTGTGGCTTCTTCCCGATTGATGGCGTCACCCTCGACTACATGCGCCTGAGCGGCCGCAGCGATGAACAAATTGAACTGGTAGAGGCTTATGCTAAAGCACAGGGCATGTGGCGTAATACCGGCGATGAACCGGTGTTTACCAGTACGCTCGCCCTGGACATGGGCGAGGTTGAAGCGAGCCTGGCCGGGCCAAAACGTCCACAGGACCGCGTGGCGCTGGGCGATGTGCCAAAAGCGTTCTCGCAAAGCGCGGAGCTTGAGTTGAACACCGCTCAAAAAGACCGGAACCCGGTGGACTACACGCTGAACGGGCATCAATATCAGCTGCCTGATGGCGCGGTGGTGATTGCCGCCATCACCTCCTGTACGAACACCTCGAATCCGAGCGTACTCATGGCCGCCGGGCTACTGGCGAAAAAGGCCGTCAAGCTCGGGCTGAAGCGCCAGCCCTGGGTAAAAGCCTCGCTTGCGCCTGGCTCGAAGGTGGTGTCCGACTATCTGGCTCACGCGAAGCTGACGCCCTGGCTGGATGAGCTGGGATTCAATCTGGTCGGCTACGGCTGCACCACCTGTATTGGTAACTCCGGCCCGTTGCCCGATCCGATTGAAACAGCGATTAAAAAAGGTGATTTGACCGTTGGCGCGGTGCTTTCCGGCAACCGAAACTTTGAAGGACGTATTCATCCGCTGGTGAAAACCAACTGGCTCGCCTCGCCACCGCTGGTGGTAGCATACGCGCTGGCGGGGAATATGAATATCAACCTGATGACCGATCCTCTGGGACACGACAAGAAAGGGGACCCGGTTTACCTCAAAGATATCTGGCCGAGCGGGGCTGAAATCGCCCGGGCGGTGGAAGAGGTGTCGACCGAGATGTTCCACAAAGAGTATGCCGAAGTATTTGAAGGCACGCCGGAGTGGAAAGCGATTAAAACCGAACAGTCGGACACTTACGGCTGGCAGCAGGATTCCACCTATATTCGTTTATCGCCGTTCTTTGATGAGATGGGCGCGGAGCCGGATCCGGTGGAGGACATACACGGCGCACGGATCCTCGCGATGCTGGGCGACTCCGTCACCACCGATCATATTTCGCCTGCGGGCAGTATCAAGCCAGACAGTCCGGCTGGCCGCTATCTGCAAAATCATGGCGTCGAGCGGGGTGATTTCAACTCTTACGGTTCAAGGCGCGGTAACCACGAAGTGATGATGCGCGGGACTTTCGCCAATATCCGTATCCGCAACGAAATGGTGCCAGGCGTTGAGGGCGGTATGACTCGCCATCTGCCCGGTTCAGAGGTGATTTCCATTTATGACGCAGCCATGCGCTATCAGGAGCAGGGCACGCCGCTGGCGGTGATTGCCGGGAAAGAATACGGCTCTGGCTCCAGCCGTGACTGGGCGGCGAAAGGACCTCGTCTGCTGGGCGTGCGGGTGGTCATCTCCGAATCCTTCGAGCGAATTCACCGCTCGAACCTCATTGGAATGGGGATTTTGCCGCTCGAGTTCCCTGCAGGGGTCACGCGTAAAACGCTGGGGCTAACGGGCGAAGAGCAGATTGATATCGCCAACCTACAGAGTCTTAAACCGGGGGCCACGGTTCCCGTTACGCTGACCCGCGCTGACGGTAAGCAAGAGGTCATTGACTGCCGCTGCCGTATAGATACCGCGACAGAGCTGACCTATTACCAGAACGACGGGATCCTGCATTATGTAATCCGCAATATGCTTCACTAAAACATAAGGGCCTGCATGCAGGCCCTTTTTTTAGAACATCACTGGTAATCCCAGCCCACGTTTGACCGCATGCAGCGTCTTTTGTGTGCGCTCATGCGCCCTCTCGCTGCCTTGCTTTAGCATCGCCAGCAGCGCACTTTTATCAGCAATCACTTCTTTACGGCGTTCGCGAATCGGCGCCAACAGCGTTTGCAGGCATTGTTCCAGCTCAAGCTTGCACTGTCGATCGCCCAGGCCGCCCTGTTGATAGTGCGCTTTCATCGCCGCAATCTTTTCCTTATCGGGGTGGAACGCATCCAGATAGGTAAACACGACGTTGCCTTCGATGTTTCCCGGATCGCTGATGCGCAAATGGTGTGGATCGGTGTACATCGCGCTAACGGCTTTATGAATCTCTTCCTCAGTGGCCGACAGCGTGAGCGTGTTCCCCAGCGATTTCGACATTTTGGCATTACCATCAATACCCGGCAGGCGGCCGACCGGACTCAACAGCGCCTTGCAGCGGCGTAGTACGGGCTTCTCCAGCAGGCTATTCATCTTCTGAACTATTTCATTGGTCTGTTCAATCATCGGCAACTGGTCGTCTCCTACGGGCACCCTGTCGGCGCCAAATGCGGTAATGTCAGCGGCCTGGCTTATCGGATAAACCAGAAAACCTGTCGGGAGAGAACGGGAAAAGCCCTTTTGTTGAATTTCGTTTTTAACGGTGGGATTTCGTTCTACCCGCGAGACGGTAACGATATTCATATACAGCATCGTCAGTTCCGTCAGCGCGGGCAGCGCGGACTGCAGACAGATTGTCGAATGGAGTGGATCGATGCCGACGGCCAGATAATCGGCCATTACTTCCAGTACGTTGCTGGCGATTTTCTGCGGCTGCGAACCATTGTCGGTCAGCCCTTGTAAATCGGCGATCAGAATGTACTGAGGGTATTGCGTTTGCAAGGCGACGCGCTGGCGCAGCGAGCCGGCATAGTGACCTAAATGCAGCTGGCCGGTAGGACGATCGCCGGTGAGGATCACGTGAGATTGTTCAGTTAACTCTGTCATCAGAAGCTCCTGTTGTGCGCCAGAAAGCGGTTCTGCAGACAGAGCGGACGCCTTCCGGCGGCCTGAGATAAAAAAAGAAAAGGGGAAATCAGGCGGCCTTGATTAAGGCTGCCACCAACGTAATGAGAGGTGAGAAGGGCAAGGGTTTTTGCTGTTCATGCGTTAACGGTACTGCAAAAGTCTCTACCGGACAATAAACCCGTGTTTAAAAGGTTACTGAAGAACTCGCCGTGCGGTCTCATAACGCGGTGCCCAGTAGGGATTGTCCAGCCGGGAAATGGTGACGCCTGCCTTTTGCGAGGCGTGAATAAACTGGCGATCGCCAATGTATACACCCACATGCTGTACGCGAGGTGAAGACTTAAAAAATACCAGGTCGCCGATGCGAAGCTCATGTTTTCCGACTTTCTTACCCCGTTTTTTTTGCTGATGAGTGGTTCGGGGCAGGCTTATGTACCGTGCAAAAACTTTCTGCATTAGTGCCGAGCAGTCGATGCCGCTGCGTCGGGTGCCGCCAAAATCATATGGCGTGCCTTTCCAAAGCGCATATTGCTGAAGCAGGGATGCTTTCAAATGGTGAGAGACTGATGGCTTCGGCGTCGTGAAACGATCGGGGAGATTGAGGGCGCTTGCTGAAAAAACAGACAGCATAGTAACGAGAAACAGCAGGGTGGTGAAACAGTATTTTGGCAAAGACATAACGAAAAATCAGGCTAATCAAAAAACATTCACAAGGGGCTTCTTGCGAGGTGTGAACATATCGTATCAGCTGATTATTTTTTGATCAGAAGGATAAGCGAACAGAACTGATGGCTATTCTTTGCGCAGCAACACTATTGCGACGGGCTGTTAACAGGAAGGAAACGAGAGGGAGTAAAAGAGGCAAAAATCGTCACGAAAGCGACACGAATGCAAGAAAACGGCGCATATAAAAATGCGCCGCGCGACGATTACTCTCCGAGCAAATGGCCCATTTTGGCCGCTTTTGTATCGAGGTAATGTTCGTTTTTCGGGTTACGGCCCACGATCAGCGGCACGCGTTCTACGATGTTGATTCCGGCTTCGGTCAGAATCTCTACTTTTTTCGGGTTGTTGGTCAGCAGGCGCACTTCGTCCACGCCCAGCAGCTTGAACATATCTGCGCAAAGCGTGAAGTCGCGTTCGTCAGCGGCAAAGCCTAACTGATGATTGGCTTCCACGGTGTCGTAGCCCTGATCCTGCAACGCATAGGCGCGGATTTTATTCAGCAGTCCGATGTTTCGTCCTTCCTGGCGGTGATAGAGCAGAATGCCGCGACCTTCCTCGGCGATGTGGGCGAGCGCCGCTTCTAACTGGAAACCGCAGTCGCAGCGCAGGCTGAACAACGCATCGCCGGTCAGGCATTCAGAATGAACGCGCGACAGTACAGGAGTTTTGCCAGAAATATCGCCGAACACCAGGGCAACGTGATCCTGCCCGGTTGCCAGTTCTTCAAAGCCCACCATCAGGAAATCGCCCCAGGGGGTTGGCAGTTTGGCTTCTGCCACACGTTTAAGCTGCATGTGATTCTCCAGATTCTTCGGCATCCCAATGCCTTCTGTTTCGTATTATTTTGCCACAATGGCGGAACTTCACCTAATGGCGGAAGGTTGTCTGCTGCTTAAGCGCACAATTCGGGCACTTTCACCGTTCTGGCTTTTTTCAGTTATGATTGTGATGTTTAAGGAAAAAGGAGAGACAATGCTTTCGATTGCCCGACGAACTGCAGCGGGCGCTGCGGTGTTACTTATTATGCCACTGGCGGTGTGGATCTCAGGCTGGACGTGGCAGCCGGGGCACAACGGCTGGTGGCTGAAGGCATTGTACTGGATGACCGAAACGGTGACTCAGCCCTGGGGCATCATCACTCACGTGGTGCTTTGCGGCTGGTTCCTGTGGTGCCTTCGCTTTCGGCTGAAGGCGGCAATCATGCTGTTTGCCATTCTGGCTGGTGCCATTCTTATCGGCCAGGCCGCGAAATCCTGGGTGAAGGATCGGGTCCAGGAGCCGCGCCCGTTTGTTATCTGGCTGGAAAAAACGCAGCAGGTGCCGGTCGAGGCGTTCTACACTTTAAAACGTAAGGAACGCACGCGTCTGGTGAAAGAGCAACTCTCGCACCGGGATGATTTACCAGCGTTTTTACGCCATCACTGGCAAAAAGAGACGGGTTTTGCGTTTCCTTCGGGCCACACGATGTTTGCCGCAAGTTGGGCGCTGTTGGCGGTCGGACTGCTGTGGCCTCGTCGGCGTACGGTGACTATTGTGATTCTGCTGGTCTGGGCAACGGCGGTGATGGGCAGCAGGCTGCTGCTGGGCATGCACTGGCCGCGGGATTTAGTCGTTGCCACACTGATGTCATGGCTGCTGGTGACGTTTGCCACCTGGCTTGCACAAAAAGTGTGTGGCCCGCTGACGCCGCCGGGAGAAGAGGCTCAGGATATCCGAAACCGCGAGTCTGATGAGAAGTAAAGCTTGATTTCGGTGCTTTCTGCCCACAAATCCTTATCAGGCGACCGGGTTGCCAGTTTCGCCGCTGCGGGGAAGATGGTACTTTATAAGGCTGGAAGCGAAAAATCGAACATGATTTATTCACATAAACCACATAACGGGAAGTAATGTGAAATATTTACTCATTTTCTTACTGGTGCTGGCAATTTTCGTTATTTCCGTCACCCTTGGCGCGCAAAACGATCAGCAGGTCACGTTCAACTACCTGCTGGCGCAAGGGGAGTTCCGTATCTCCACGCTGCTGGCCGTGCTGTTTGCCGCAGGGTTCGCCATTGGCTGGCTGATTTGCGGCATGTTCTGGTTGCGTACCCGCGTTTCGCTGCTTCGTGCTGAACGCAAAATTAAACGTCTCGAACAACAACTTGTGCCGGTGACGCCCGCTTCGACCGTGCCGATGCCACCGGCTGTGAAGGAATAACGCTTTATGCTGGAGTTGTTGTTTCTGCTTTTGCCCGTTGCCGCCGCGTATGGCTGGTACATGGGCCGCAGAAGTGCACAACAGTCCAAACAGGACGATGCCAACCGCCTTTCCCGTGATTACGTCGCAGGGGTAAACTTCCTGCTCAGCAATCAGCAGGACAAGGCGGTAGACCTGTTCCTCGACATGCTGAAAGAAGACACCGGCACCGTCGAGGCGCACCTCACGCTGGGCAACCTGTTCCGTTCACGTGGTGAGGTTGATCGCGCAATCCGCATTCACCAGACTCTCATGGAAAGCGCCTCTCTCACCTACGATCAGCGCCTGCTGGCCGTTCAGCAGTTGGGGCGCGACTACATGGCCGCAGGTCTGTATGACCGCGCCGAAGATATGTTTAGCCAGTTGGTGGACGAAACCGACTTCCGCATCAGCGCGCTTCAGCAGTTATTACAGATTTACCAGGCGACCAGCGACTGGCAAAAAGCCATCGACGTGGCTGAACGTCTCGTGAAGCTCGGTAAAGAAAAGCATCGTCCTGAAATCGCCCATTTCTGGTGTGAGCTTGCGTTGCAGCAAATGGGTAACGGCGACATGGACAAAGCCATGACGCTGTTGAAAAAGGGTGCGGCGGCGGATCGCAACAGTGCGCGTATCTCCATTATGATGGGCCGCGTATTTATGGCCAACGGTGATTACGCTAAAGCAGTGGAATCCCTGCAACGCGTTATCGACCAGGACCGCGAGCTGGTCAGCGAAACCCTCGAGATGCTGCAAACCTGCTACCTGCAGTTAGGGAAAGAAGCGGAGTGGGAACACTTCCTGCGCCGTGCGGTGGAGGAAAACACCGGCGCGACGGCCGAGCTGATGCTGGCACAAATCATGGAACAGCGAGAGGGCGCTGATACAGCGCAAACCTACATTACGCGCCAGCTCACGCGCCATCCAACTATGCGCGTCTTTCATAAGCTAATGGATTACCACCTCAATGAAGCGGAAGAAGGGCGTGCGAAAGAGAGCCTGATGGTTCTGCGCGATATGGTCGGCGAACAGGTGCGCAGTAAACCGCGCTATCGTTGCCAGAAGTGCGGCTTCACGGCCTACACCCTCTACTGGCACTGTCCTTCCTGCCGCGCGTGGTCAACGGTGAAACCTATCCGTGGTCTCGACGGCCAGTAATTTTTAAAAACAATTTAATTAGTTACAACATACTAATTGTTTTTTAAACCCATTGAGTGGCAACGTGCCCGTCTTTGCCTTGCAGGGAAAAGCGGGAAATGCAGCCTGTCAATTTGCGGATATCGCAGGTAGAATGCACGCCGTTTACCGATTTTTCGCCGGTTGCGGCTCACAACAAGAAGGTCTGGTCATGACGTCTCCATCCCGTAGTGTTACTTCCTCTCCCGTCGTTGTTGCTCTTGATTATAATAATCGCGATAAAGCACTGGCCTTCGTCGACCGCATCGATCCGCGTGACTGCCGTCTGAAAGTCGGGAAAGAGATGTTTACGCTGTTCGGGCCGCAGCTGGTGCGCGATTTGCAACAGCGCGGGTTCGACATCTTTCTGGATTTGAAATTCCACGATATTCCGAATACCACAGCACACGCCGTTGCCGCTGCAGCGGATTTGGGCGTGTGGATGGTGAACGTGCACGCCTCCGGTGGCGCGCGGATGATGACGGCGGCCCGTGAAGCGCTTCTGCCGTTTGGCAAAGATGCACCCCTGCTGATTGCCGTGACCGTATTAACCAGTATGGAAGCCAGTGACTTACAGGATCTGGGCATTACGCTCTCCCCGGCAGATCATGCGGCAAAACTCGCGACGCTGACCCAGCACTGCGGGCTTGACGGCGTCGTGTGTTCTGCGCAAGAAGCCGTGCGCTTCAAACAGGAACTGGGGCAGGCGTTTAAGCTGGTGACGCCAGGCATTCGCCCGTCAGGGAGCGATGCAGGCGATCAGCGTCGTATCATGACTCCCGAGCAGGCACAGGCGGCAGGCGTGGATTACATGGTGATTGGCCGCCCGGTGACCCAGTCTGCGGACCCGGCGCAAACGCTGCGCCAGATTAATGCATCCCTTGTGAAGGAGGTCTGATGAACGATTCCAACAGCCGTCTGGTGTATTCCACCGACAGCGGTCGTATCGATGAACCTAAAGCCACGGTCGAGCGCCCAAAAGGCGACGGCATTGTGCGCATTCAGCGCCAGACCAGCGGTCGAAAAGGTAAGGGTGTATGCCTGATAACCGGCATTGATGTCGACGATGCTGAACTGGCAAAAATTGCAGCAGAGCTGAAAAAAAAATGCGGCTGTGGTGGCGCGGTGAAAGAGGGCGTGATTGAAATTCAGGGCGATAAACGTGACCTGATTAAAACCCTGCTGGAAGCAAAAGGCATGAAGGTGAAACTGGCCGGCGGTTAATATTTCTTTTTGGCAGAAAATATATTCCATGTAAAAGGGCCACGCGAATGCGTGGCCCTGTCTTTTTGGTGCGTAAGTCTGCTGTAAATCTTATTTATTGTTATCTTTCCCTGGAGGATTATTTGCCTACCTGGTGACCGATAATACCACCGACTGCTGCACCGCCGAGGGTGCCCAGGGTGCTGCCATCGGTCAGTACTGCGCCACCGAGGGCACCGGCACCGGCACCGATAGCGGTGTTACGGTCACGTTTAGACCAATGTGAACATGCGCTCAGGGACATGGCCAGGGTGACAGCCAGAACGGCTGCAGTCATTTTTTTGCTCATTGAAGTCATAAAGTATTCTCCTGAATAATTCGTCCACGCCGCGTCTACAATCATTATTTCCGCAGAAATAAAGCTGGCACTCGTGGAGTAGGTTGCGCAGGCGTTACTAAAATCACGCAAGTGATAGTCACTTCCTGTTATATCGCTAACATTAATTTTACGACACGGGAAAGAATGAGGCAGGTAAATTGTCTTAATTGGCGGGTCAGAACAATCTTATATGTGTCTGAATGTTGAAAAATGAGACAAAATCAAGATGATAGTTAAATTGCAGCCCCCAATTGGGGGCCGTCATTATGGGCGAGGCACAATATTGACCGTCAGACCTGACATTTCCAGCTGCTGTCGCTGGCTGGCGGAGAGGTTGTCGTCAGTGATCACACGATTAAATTTATGGGAAGGGCCCAGCGGATAGGGGTGTACCGCGCCAAATTTTGAGCTGTCGCTAAGCACGATAGACTCGCACCCTTTATCCAGCACCGCGCTAACCACGTCAGCGCGCATCATGTCGCGGCCGGTAAATCCGGTTTCATACTGCCAGCCATCAACGCCAATAAACGCCTTACTGAAATGGACCTGTTGAATGTACTGGCGGGTCAGTGGACCGACCATGCTTTCACTTTTCTTCTGATAAATGCCGCCGAGGAGAATCACTTCGCCGGGCGTCTCTTTCAGCAGATGGGCAATATAGCTGCTGACGGTGATGATCGTGACGCCTGGTTGCTCGGAGAGCGCGCGTGCGAGCAGGGCATTGCTGCTGCCGTTCTCAATAAACACCGTTTCCCCCGGGCTCACGAGATTGGCTGCAAACGCCGCCAGCTCACGCTTCAGAGCGAAGTTGTTCATCATACGGGTTTCGACGTCTTCGCTGTCCAGCGGAACGGCAAATCCATGCATGCGGCGTAAGTAGCTTTGTTTTTCGAGCAGGTTCAGGTCCTGACGGATAGTCACTTCTGAAACCCCGGTCATTCGGGCGAGATCGCCAACGCTCATGCGGCCTTGGTCGATTACCATTTGTAAAATAGATTGTTGTCGGGCGTTCATATCAGGGTCGTCGTATCTTCAAATTTCCCAGGGAGATTTTGGCTGAGAAGAGGAGGCCTCTTCTTCGCCGGACGCCTGGGCCAGTAACTCTGCCTTCAGAATTTCCAGATTGTTAATGGCGGAAGTGTCATCACCCGCCACCAGAATATCCAGCACGGTATCAATACGTTGAGCTAACTGACGTGCATCAAGCTTGGGCATAGGCCATCTCTGAAAGAAAAGTAAGAAAAATCAATGATGCAAAAATTAGAAAGAAAAGAGAAGAGGAAATTGAGCCGGGACTGAAACACATAACATAAAATTATAAATTACTACTGCCACATATCCGCAGTAAATGGCCTGGATTAGTCTGATCAGGCGCGCAACGCGCTTTTATCTATGAGGAATAGATTATGACCGTGATTAATCAGCCTACCTGTAAATTGTTTACCGACACTGAACGATTCACCCAGCTCTCCGCCTACTACGAGGAAGAACGGCGCACCGTGTGGATGATGTTACGCGCACAGCCTCGGCCGTGCTTTAACCACGCGTTGATAGAAGAGATCATGAACCTCTCCTGGCTCGTCAGGCAGCAGGGGTTTGCGGTTGATTTTTGGGTAACCGGCTCGCTGGTGTCGGGGATCTACAACACCGGCGGCGATCTGCGCTATTTTGTGGAGTGCATTCGCAACGGGCGGCGCGAAGCGCTTCGTGCTTATGCCCGTGCCTGCGTGGACTGTGTGCATGCGGCCTCCCGGGCGTTTGATACGGGTGCTATCAGTATTGCGATGGTAGAGGGGAGTGCACTCGGCGGCGGCTTTGAAGCGGCGCTGGCGCATCACTTTATTCTTGCTCAGCGGGATGCCCGGATGGGCTTCCCGGAGATTGCGTTTAATCTCTTTCCGGGCATGGGTGGGTACTCGCTGGTCAGCCGTCGCTCGGGCATGAAGCTTGCCGAGCAGCTGATTTATCGGGGAGAAGCGCATACGGCTGAGTGGCATGAACAACGAGGATTAGTGGACGTGTTGTTTGAACCGGGTAACAGCTACGTGGCGACCCGCACGTTTATCGACACCCTGCTGCCGAAGCTGAACGGCGTCCGCGCGATGCTGCGGGCCCGCCAGCGGGTACTGACGCTGCCGCGAAGCGAACTGATGGACATCACCGAAGACTGGGTCGATGCCGCGTTCTGCCTTCAGGAGAAAGACATTGCCTATATGGAACGACTGGTCATGTTGCAGAACCGACACACGCAGGTTGCGTTGCGTAAGGCCAGCTAGCCATGGGTTATACCTTCTCATGCTTACTGCGGCCGGGATCGCGAAAGTAAGCCAATAAATCGCCGTTCGCTGACGCCATTGCTGCTAATAATGGTTCAATGGCGTCTTTTTAAACTTGAGCGTTATTTAACTGTTCAGACACGGTGAAGACATGTCCCGGTTTTAATTATGTTTGTGCCACCCATCTGACCCGTAAAATAAAACTTTTACTATATTCTTCGCTGAGGGAGGAGGTTAGACTTTATATCACCAATCCAGCAGTGAAAGATCAATTTTGATGCTGAGATGGTGGTTGATAAAACTATTTTACAAGGAAAGAAATCATGCGTGAATTATCTAATACCGAACTGTCTAATGTTGCAGGTGGCGATTTGGCTGGTGCAATTTTCGGCCTGTTTGATGGCGCGTCTACCGGTATGTCTATCGGCGGTAAGTGGGGCGGTGCAGGCGGCTTCGGCTTCGGTGCGCTCTCTCAGCTGGTTGGTCTGATCGTGCCTACCGCAATGGGTGGCATCTTTGGCTTTGTTACCGGTGCGATGAGCGATACCCAGACCGTCAGCGCAATCCTTAGCGATTATCGTCACAGCTTTGGTCCAGGCGACGTTAACCACGGCGGTACTATCGGCTAATTACTGCTGATTAATAATGAAAGAGAGGTGCGTATCCTGTTGCTTTAAATTAGCGACAGTGGCTCATACGTACCTCTTTTTTATTCACAATACGAACAGGATAAGGAAATAAATATGAGAGAATTAGCGTTAAATGAAATGAATGAAGTGAGCGGTGCCGGTACTTTTACTCCGGAGATCTTCCAGCGCATGGATCAAATTTTCTCTAATACCCTGGACGGGATGTCGACAGGTATGTCTATCGGTGGCAAATATGGCGGCGCGGGCGGATTTGGCTTTGGCGCGCTTTCGCAGTTGGTGGGACTGATTGTGCCGACGATCATGGGCGGCGCCCTTGGCTTTGTCTCAGGCGTCATTCTGGGTTACGACAACACGTCAGCGCTGCTGGCGGACTATCGCCACCAGTTTGGCCAGGGAAGCGTAGGCTAAAAGCTGGCTGAGATTGACCTGTTATCCCTCAAGGCTGCATTACGATTAGCGCGCCATTTTGCGCGCCTGGCGCCGTTTGAACCAGCGCTCGAATACGGCAGCGGGCATCGGCTTTGCAAATAAGAAACCTTGCCGTTCGTTGACGCCGTTCTTGGTAAGAAAGGCGTCTTCTTTTGCGCTTTCAACGCCTTCGGCAATGACCTGTAAATTAAGCGCCTGCGCCACCGCGACAATCGCACGCACCAGGGATTGCGAGACGGATTGCTTGTGCACATCTCGTACGAAAATCTGATCGAGCTTGATGGCGTCTATCGGGAAGCGGGCAAGCTGCGACAGTGATGAATAGCCCGTACCAAAGTCATCAAGATGCACCTGGGCGCCCAGCGCGCTGAACTGCTGGATAACCGAATGAGCAAGTTCTTCATTCTCAATCAGGCAGCTTTCCGTCAGCTCTACGTCAATCGGGCAGTACTCAAAATTCAGATTGCGCAACGCCTGCTTCAGGTCACTGAAAATGGTCTGATCCGCCAGCTGGCGAGCCGAAACGTTCACCGCTACCCGCAGATTAATGCCCTTATCACGCCACAGCGCAACCTGGCGCACCACGTCGAGCATGACCCAACGTCCGAGCGGAACAATCAGGCCAGACTCTTCGGCATAAGAGATAAATTCGGTTGGCGGAATAAGCCCGCGCTCGGGCGATTCCCAGCGCACCAGCGCTTCGAGGCTGCGCACTTCACCGCGCCAGGTGATCTTCGGCTGATAGTGAATGACCAGTTGATTGTTATCCAGCGCCTTGCGCAGATTGGTGTCGAGCCACAGGTATTCGAACACTCGCTGGTTCATCTCGGGTGAAAACACGCAGAACTTACCGCGACCGCCTTCCTTGGCGGTGTACATCGCGGTATCGGCATTGCGAATCAGGCTTTCGCGATCGTTACCATGCTGCGGGGCGAGGGAGATCCCCAGTGAACAGCCGGTATAGACTTCAATCAGCCCGATGCGGAAAGGATCGCGCAGTCGGGTCAGAATGCGCGAAGCCATCGCCTCCAGGCTTCCCTGAGAGGTGTTCGTTGCCAGGATGATAAACTCATCGCCGCCGAGGCGTGCCAGCGTCTGACCCTCTTCAAGGCAGCTCAAAATCGATAAGGCTACGGACTGTAACAGCTGATCGCCAAACATATGCCCGTAGGCATCGTTCACTTTCTTAAAGTTGTCGAGATCGAGATAGACGATGCCAACCTGATTCTCACCCCGCCCGGTAATCTCTTCGGCTATCATATCGTTGATGGCGTTACGGTTGGGAAGTCCGGTAATAGTGTCCGTATTGGCCAGCACGCGCAGGCGTTCCTGAGCGCGGCGTTCCTCGGTGATGTCGGTACCGGAGCAGATCAAATAAATTTCGTTTTTGCCGCTGCCACTGTGCACAAATTTATTGCGGAACAGAAACAAACGCTGACCTTTGCGGGTTTTGATCCAGCGCTCCACTTCATAGGAGCTGCCGTTTTTAAAGAAACCGCTGATGTTACGGCGCGATGCCGCCGCTTCCGCCGGGCTCATGAACAATTTGAACACGTTCTGGCCGATGACTTCCTGCTCCTTCATCCCGGTATACTCTTCGCTCAGGCGGTTAAAGCGCTGAATATTTCCATGGCTATCGAGGATAACGATAACGGAGTTGGCTTCGGAAACGACCTGTTCGGCAAAGGAGAGGCCCTGCACCAGGTCGCGGGCGACGGAACCGGTATCATCCCAGGCGGAGGCGCTGCCTGCCCACTGTGATTTGTTGATTTTACGGCCAACCAGATGTACCGGCACGGCGTTGCCGTACAGATTGAGGCTGAGCGTCAGGCTGGAGGTGATCACCGTCATCTCGCGAATGTTGTTCGCCTGTTCGGCGCTCAGCGCGACGACCTGGCTTGTGTCGGTGTCCTCGCTGGTAGCCAGATGCAGCGCGTTGCTGTCTGCTGACAATCGCCAGTAGGGACTCGTGGTTCCCAGATACCGGAAGAGCAGATTTTGCTCCAGTTCCTCAGCCATCTTTTCTCCAAAACCTGGTTAAGCGCATCCTGAAATCATGAATCAATTGGTCCGGCCAGCTCATACGAAAGTCTTAGCCAGCGACGGAGCCTGGTGGTTCTCAATGGTATATCCGTTCCCGGAAGCTAAAAAAGAGCACCGATCAGGCGGGTCATTATTTTGCGTTGCGATACACCACTTTATTGTGATCGCTTTTGATGGAATGTGGGGAAAAACAGGAAAAAAATTGTGGATGGAATCGCATTGCAGAAAGAGAAGGGCGACTAAGCAATGATTAGTCGCCCTTAAGTATTACGCCTGGAACGGACGCGCGATGACGCTGCGGGTTTCCATGCGCACTTCGGCGATCGTCACGTCAATCACGTCGGTGACTTTATAGACGGTTTCGCCTTTGATTTGCACGGTGCCATTTTCCTGGCTGCAAACCATCTCATCACGAACTGCATGCAGGAATGGTGCGGGAATAAAGGCAACTGCGCCATTGTCTACCAGGCGCACGCGCATGCCGCCGCGGCTGATATCAATGATTTCAGCCGCGAAGCGGGTGTCGGTCCCGGCTTTATCATTCAGGAAACGGGCGTATAACCAGTCCGCCACGTCGCGTTCCGCCATGCGGTTCAGGCGGCGACGCTCGGCCATCTGGACGGTGGCCTCATCCTGCGGACGCGCCGGCGTTTCGCCTTTAACGATCGCTTTCAGCAGACGATGGTTCACCATGTCGCCGTACTTACGGATCGGGGAAGTCCAGGTGGCGTAAGCCTCGAGGCCAAGGCCAAAGTGTGGGCCCGGTTCGATGCTGATTTCTGCAAAGGACTGGAAGCGGCGAATGCGGCTGTCGAGGAAGCCCGTTGGCATCGCATCGAGCTCGCGGCGCAGCTTGCAGAAACCTTCCAGCGTCAGTACTTCCTGCGGATCGACGTGCACGTCGTGGGTTTTCATCAGCTCAGAAAGCTGCTCGGTTTTCGCCGGATCGAAGCCAGTGTGCACGTTATAGATGCCGAAGCCGAGCTTATCGCGCAGCACGCGGGCAGCGCAGATATTAGCGGCAATCATCGATTCTTCAACGATACGGTTGGCGATGCGGCGCGGTTCCGCCACGATGTTCAGCACTTCGCCTTTTTCACCGAGTACAAAGCGATAATCCGGACGGTCTTTAAACACCAGAGCGTGGTTGTGACGCCACTCGCCGCGCAGGGCACAGATACGCTCCAAAAGTTTGATCTGCGCAGCGATTGCTTCGCTCTGCGGCTGCCAGCTGCCGTTGCCTTCCAGCCAGTCGGAAACGTCGTCGTAAGCCAGCTTGGCTTTTGATTCGATGGTGGCGGCGAAGAATTCGATATCGTCTTCAATAGCACCGTCCTCGGCGAGGATCATGCGGCAGGCCAGAACAGGACGTACAACGTCCGGGCGCAGCGAGCAGAGGTCGTCTGAGAGTTCACGAGGCAGCATCGGGATGTTAAAGCCCGGCAGGTAGTTGGTGAACGCGCGGATTTTTGCAGCGTTGTCGAGCTTGCTGCCCTCGACGATCCACGCGGTCGGGTCGGCGATAGCAACGGTCAGATGCAGTTTGCCGTCTTCGGCGACTTCAGCAAACAGCGCATCGTCCATATCTTCGGTGCTGGCGCTGTCGATGGTGACGAAGTTCAGCGCAGTCAGGTCGCGACGCTCAAGGCCTTCGTCCTGCATTTCGGTGGCAGCACCATCCGGTGCGACTTTCTCAAGATTGTGGCGTGCCAGCGTCACCCACCACGGAACAAAGTGGTCGTCGCCAAAAGTGATGAACTGGGTGAGTTCGGCGTAGAAGCTGCGGTCGCCTTTCAGCGGATGACGGCGCATTTCTGCCACGGCCCAGTCACCCTCTTTAAAATCGTGCTCCAGGCTGCGCACCGGGCGGCACTGGATGGCGTCTTTCAGAAGCGGATGGTCAGGAACAATCGACAGGCGATCGTCTTTTTTCTGCACCCGGCCAACAAAACGCGTCAGAAATGGCTCAACCAGTTCTTCTGGTTCAGCGCTCTCTTTGCCTTTATCGCTGTGGATGGTGGCGATAATACGATCGCCATGCATCACTTTTTTCATCTGCGGAGGCGGAATGAAATAGCTTTTCTGAGCATCGACCTCGAGAAAACCAAAGCCTTTTTCCGTGCCTTTCACCACCCCTTCAGCGCGAGGGGTCTGGGAATGAAGTTGCTGTTTTAGCTGCGCAAGCAGCGGATTGTCCTGAAACATAATAATGTATTTTCGTGGCCAAAAGAGCGGCTGACAGTTTTACGCGAATATGCCATTCGCAGCAAGCGAACTTTAAGGCTTTTACGCATCCGCCAGCACCTCGCCAAGACCGATTTTCAGGCGGTTTATCCACCCGCAAACGCCGCTCCATGCCAGCAGCGCAAAGGCCTGCTCGACGGAAAGCCCATGCCCGGTGAGGGGAGAAAACTGTGCGGCGCTGAAGCGGTCTGGCGCCCGTATTATCAGCAGCACGGCCTGAATGACGGCGTGGGCGAGGTGATTATCCGGTAGCCACAGTTTTAATGCCCGTTCTCCCGTCAGCGTGGCGGCTTTCAGCAGTTCGTCGGCAGCGTTGAGCTGAAAACAGCTGACGCTGCCGTTAACACGCGCGTTAAGCAGTGCCACAAGCGTTGCAAGCGTTTGATCAACCTCCAGCGACGGTATCAGTTCGGCCTGCATGTCACGCAGCGATTCGTCCCATGCGAGCAGGGCGGTAAGCGCTTGTGGGAGTTCGTCTGATAGTTGATGAGCTTCCGTGGCTTCACGGCAGGCCAGTCCCGGCCGCCAGCTCCCCTTTGGCGAGTCAAAGCAGCTGGCAGGGGCATCGTCCTGCATCGGCATGCCGGGGAGCCAGCGCACCGGTAATCCCATTAACGCCTGCCCGGCGGCTACCACACGTGCCTGATAGCCGATAAATCCAACAATCTGGGTTATCAGCACAATATCAGGCGCCGTCAGCCCAACGGCATCAAGCTGCAGGCGTGACTGAGTGCAGATAATCGACGGCGAAGCGGCCAGCTGGCGCGCATACTGCGTAATCTGCGCCAGCCGGTGATTGCTTTCGCGTGAGGAGTCCGGGCCGGGCAGCGGCGCGAGACGTGCCGCGTAGTGATTACATAAGCGCTGGACGCCAAAAACCTGCGCCACGGTGAGCGCGGTACTCAGGCGTTCATAGGCGCTAAAGGTATTCAGGCGATTGACGTCAACGGCATCCGGAAAAAGATGTGCCGAAATTTGCCGCGAAAGTTCAAGCCAGCGTCGCGTTTGGGCAGAAAAGGGAGGAAGAGTCAGATCCAGCAAAAAGCGGTCTGCAACGTGGGCCGCTTCCGGAACCAGGGGAAGCACGTCGGCTGCCTGATTTCTTGCTTGCGTTTCATGATACCAATGGCTTTTGCCGTGAGCGCGGCTTTGCTCCATGGAATGTCCTTCGGGATGTCGTATCGATAGAACGCTATCCTGACGTAAGGCGTGGGCAGGTAAAAATATTGAAGCGTGATAACAAATAACGGAGTGGAATAACGGCGGGAAATCCGCCCCGCGAAAGCAGGGCGGAAGAAGAACTTATTTCAGTTCCAGTTCGTTCATTGCGGCGATGCTGAAGCCACCGTCAACGTGAACAACTTCACCGGAAATACCGGCAGACAGGTCAGAGCACAGGAATGCTGCGCTGTTGCCCACGTCTTCGATAGTGACGGTGCGACGAATCGGGGTAACCGCTTCGCAGTGTGCCAGCATCTTACGGAAGTCTTTAATGCCGGAGGCCGCCAGCGTACGGATTGGACCTGCGGAGATACCGTTAACGCGCACGCCTTCAGGACCCATCGCGTTCGCCATGTAGCGCACGTTTGCTTCCAGAGAGGCTTTAGCCAGGCCCATTACGTTGTAGTTAGGGATGGCACGTTCTGCACCCAGGTAGGACAGGGTCAGCAGCGCAGAACCCGGGTTCAGCATTTCGCGGCAGGCTTTTGCCATCGCAACGAAGCTGTAGGAGCTAATGTCGTGTGCGATTTTGAAGCCTTCACGGGTGACGGCATTTACGTAGTCACCGTCCAGCTGGTCGCCCGGCGCGAAGCCGATGGAGTGAACGAAACCGTCAAATTTCGGCCACACTTTGCCCAGTTCAGTGAACAGGCTATCGATGCTTTCGTCCTGCGCAACATCGCATTCCAGAACAATGCTGGAACCCAGCTGTGCAGCGAACTCTTCAACGCGGCCTTTCAGTTTTTCGTTCTGATAGGTGAAGGCGAGCTCAGCGCCTTCGCGATGCATAGCCTGTGCGATACCGTAGGCGATGGAGAGTTTGCTGGCAACGCCAGTCACCAGAATGCGCTTACCGGAAAGAAAACCCATAGCTTTTAATCCTTATGTTATTGCTTGTTTTTGGCTTTGTATTCAGTAAGTTACTGTTATCAAAGCCAGAACAGAGAGACAGCAGGCCGAAATTATAGCTCACTACACGCCTGAATTGTCACGTGATTTTTACATTGCGCCCGGCAGGCAGGGCGGCAAAACGAAGAAAAACGATACCTTTCTATTATATCAGGAGTCGTGAAGAGGACTGATCCAACCTCACCGCCACTGGAGAGGCCAATCTCACGGGGGAGGGAACCGGACGATGCTGACCTTACTGGCCTTAGTGAAACTAACGCACCTTGCGGTGCCCCCGTCCGGCCCGCCATTGTAGCGTAGCCGTACGCACGACACAAAAATGGCGCAGACGCGCCAGCGTGTCGTCACTTAAGGTTTCCAGAAACTCAATCCCGGCATCTGATTTTGCAGATGCGAGAAAAAGAATAAGGGGTCAGCGTTATTACGACAAGCGCTATTCCCGGAAGCGGTCTCACATTATTAAATGCAAGTATGGCGGGCTTATTACATATTCAGAATCAATAAAAAGCAATGGCGATATAAATAAAGCGTTCAGGAAATGTCTTCTTTAGTACGGGGTTGTTTTATTTGTTCTATTAACGATGCTGTATTTATTGTTTGACGTGCTGTCTGTTTTGCTGATATTTGTTTTTATTGACGGTTTTAATCATTTCCGTTTTGAAACTGTAAGAGAATGAATAACAGGAACCCGTAATGCATCAGAATAGCGCCATTATCAGCTATCTCCAGGCGAATAACATTCTTGCCAAAAAACTCGATCGCGCCGTTTCAGCCGTCAGAAAAGAAGTAGTGGAACAGGTAAAAAGCGCAGGGTTGGGGGCAACCCGTGCCCTGAATTATATCTCCTGCTTTACCGAGGAATATAATGATGTTTGCAAGAAGCAGGGGTGGGAGGATGCTCGTTTCTTTAATGGGGTCGTCCGATTGCTGCGCCGCGAAGATATTGTTGGTGAGATGCTCAGGATCTATTTTGATGAAGTCTTCAGGCACAGAACAAACGAACAGTTAGAGCATATCAAGCAAGGACTGATGGCGGTAAACGTGCATATTGCTTCCAGTTCTCTTACGAACGCAGGTTTTGCTCTCGCCACTGCCATTTTAGTCAAGGGAGGATTAAATCTCAGCATGCAACTCAGCGTCCTCCAAGGTAAAAGGGTTGGCACTGCCATTTTTTTCTCTACGCTTTACAGCGTACTTCAGAAAGCGGCCGATAGCGCCCATAGATTACATATCCAGTTTCCAGCCTATTACTCAGCCTTATACAGGCATGAACTGGAAATGATGTATTTTGTCATTGAACCGGTACTTCAGAATGCAGGAGCCACTCAGGGGCAATGGGCCTCTGATTCAGAAATTGTAGATATCATTCGCAGAATGGTCCGGTAATTATGCTGAGATTTATTAAATGGGTATTGTGCTCACTCGGTTGGTCATTGGTCTGGATGTATGCTCCATCATTTTTAATTATCGTCTATGCTTTGCTTCAGGTGTGTTTTTTTCCAAATGCTCCACTTTGGCTGATAGGTATCGTTGCTTTGCTGGCAATAATTATTGTGCCAAAGTACACTAAATGAAAATTAAAATAATAAAGTGCATCTTAAAGTTTTTGTTCTCGCCATTGCTGCACATTTGGCAGGAAATGTATCTTGTCATTCCAGCCATTATATTCATGTTGGTTCAGGAGCATTTCATTCCACATGGACCAATGTGGAATGTAGGTCTTGTTTTCCTGCTCACCTTGGCGGTTAGCATCTGGCTCGATTACAGAAAATTCAAGAAGTGAACAAATAACATTTACCCTTAACGCTCATCAATAAGGAATCACTATGTCCGCACCGGCCCATTTATGGCTTGAGGATGAAAATGGATCACCGATTGTCGGCAGTTGTATAATGCCTCTGCGAGCCGGTTCCATTGAATTAAAATCCTTCTCCCATGGCGTCACTATTCCTGTCGATCCTCAGTGGGGCAAACTGACCGGCACGCGCGTTCATTGCCCAATTGTTGTCGTGAAAGAGTTCGACCGGACCACGCCGATTCTCTATCGTGCTGTTTGTCAGGGACGTCCGTTCAAAAAGGCGATTATCAGGATGTACCGTATTCTGGAATCAGGTATTGAGGTGGAGTATTTCAGTATTGAACTGGAAAACGTCAAGCTGACAACGGTATCGCCGCTGCTGACGCCTGGCGGCCAGAGCAGCACGCATCTTGAAACGCTTGAGCTCCGCTATGAAGCGATTACCTGGAAATACACGGAAGGGAATATCCTCTATCGCGATTCGTGGAACGATCGCTGCTGTGCCTGAAAATGCGCAAAAAAAACGGCTGAATGATTCAGCCGCTCGAGTTTTTACCGATCCTTCCGCCACGCGTCTGCCGTCAACGCTTCGCCAAAATGCCCGGCAATTAAGCGTTTGGTCAGGTCGTGGAGCGGGGAGGAGAGCACGTCGGCGGTGCTGCCGCGCTCGACCACTTCCCCCTGGTGCATCACCAGCACCTGGTCGCTGATGTGCTTCATCATCCCCAGATGCTGCGTGACGTAAATATACGAAATGCCCTGTTTTTCCTGGAGCTCCAGCATCAGGTTAATCAGCTGCGAGCGCATCGACATATCCAGCGAGGCCAGCGCCTCGTCGCAGACGATCACCTTCGGGCGCAGAATCAGCGCACGGGCAAGGCCAAGACGCTGCTTTTGCCCTGGCGCGAGCATATGCGGATAGTAGCTGACATGATCGGGCAGCAGACCGACAAGGCGCAGCGTGTCAATAATCTGCTTTTGCCGTTCCTCTGGCTCCAGATCGGTATTCAGGCGCAGCGGAAAATCCAGAATCTGCGAGATACGCTGACGCGGGTTGAGCGACGTCGACGGGTCCTGAAAAATCATGCGGATACGCTGGCTGCGAAACGAGTAGTCGCCAAAGGCCAGCGGATGATCGTCAATCAGCAGCTCGCCGGTTGTGGGTTCGATCATACCCGCCAGCATTTTGGCCAGCGTCGATTTTCCGGAGCCGTTCTCGCCGATGATCGCCAGAGTCTGCTTTTCACGTAATGTGAAGCTCAGCGGTTTAACCGCCTCAACCGTCTGGCGATGGAACAACCCGGTGCGATAGCGAAAGGTTTTACTCAGGTTGCGGACTTCGAGCAGGGTCTCGACCATGTCACTCTTTCTCCATGTTCAGCGGGAAATGACAGGCAAACAGGTGGTTCTTCGCCCCGGTCAGCCGCGGTCGTTCAATGCATTTGCGCTGGGCGTAAGGGCAGCGCGGCCCCAGACGGCAGCCAATCGGCAGCGACTCCAGCAGTGGGATCGCGCCCGGCAGGGTGTTCAGGCGGCTTTTATGCGGCATTGAACGGCCAAAGTCCGGCATCGCGCGAATCAGCGCCTGAGTATAAGGATGATGCGGCGTGCTGACCAGGTCTTCGCTCAGCGCGCTTTCCACGGTTTGTCCGCAGTACATCACGTTAATTTTATCGGCCCACTGGCTCAGCATTTGCAGGTCATGGCTGATCAGCAAAATAGTGGTGTTGTTGTTCTGGTTGAGCCTTGCGAGCAGGCGAAAGATCTGTGCCTGGGTCGTCGGCTCCATGGCGTTGGTCGGCTCATCGGCGATCAGCAGGCGTGGCTGGTTGGCGAGCGCGATGGCAATCATCACCTTCTGGCACTCGCCGTCTGTCAGCTCATAAGGAAAGCTGCGCATCGCATCTTTGTGATCCTTAATGCCGACGCGGTGCAGCAGCTCAATAGCGCGACGCTTGCGCCAGCCGAAGCGCTGCCACCAGCGGCCTTTATAGGTCCAGCCGGGAATGTTTTGCATCAGCTGTTTGCCGATGCGTTCCGACGGGTCGAGACACGACTGCGGCTCCTGGAAAATCATCGACACATTGTGGCCGACAAGTCTGCGTCGCTCGCGGCTCGACAGGCGCAGCAGGTCGATGTCGTCAAAGCGCATGCGGTCGGCGGTAACTCGCCAGTTGTCTTTGGTGACGCCGCAAATGGCTTTGGCGATCAGGCTTTTTCCCGAGCCGGACTCACCGACGAGCCCGCGAACTTCCCCTTCTGCGAGGGTCATACTGACGCGATCGACGGCTTTCACCCAGCCTTCGCTGGTGCGGAATTCGATGGTCAGGTTACGGATATCCAGTAACGGCATTATTGCACCCCCGCATTGATGGCGCGGCGAATGCCGTCGCCCAGCAGGTTAACCAGCAGTACGCTTATCATGATGGCGGCACCCGGCAGCATCACCGTCCACGGCGCCACATAAATCAGTTCCAGCGCATCGCCGAGCATCGCGCCCCATTCCGGGGAAGGAAGCTGCGCGCCGAGATCGAGAAAACCGAGTGCAGCAATGTCCAGAATCGCCATCGACAGGGCTCGGGTGATCTCCGTCACCAGCCCGGCGGCGATGTTTGGCAGCACCGCGAACCACAGAATATTGAGCGTGGTGGCGCCGTCCAGACGTGCGGCAACGACGTAATCCTTCTCTAATTCGTCATGCACCATGCTGTAGACCGAGCGCACCATGCGCGGCAGCAGTGCCAGCCAGACGGCGAACATTGCGTGCAGCAGATGCGGCCCGGAGAAGGCGACGACGATGATCGCCAGCAGCAGCGACGGAATCGAGAGCAGGGTGTCGAGAATGTGATTCAATATTGCTGAACGCAGGCCACGAGTGGAGCCGGCAAAAGCGCCCAGCGCCAGGCCGAACAGCGTTGCGCCAAGCGTGACGACAAAAGCGCCGCCAACGGTGGGTGCCGCACCGCTCAGCAGGCGGCTCAGCACGTCTCGGCCGAGGTCGTCGGTGCCGAGGAAGAACGACACTTCGCCGTAGCGCGACCACGAAGGCGGCAGCAGCTGATAACCGAGGAACTGCTGATCGAGGCCGTAAGGCGCGAACCAGCCGCCGAAAACGCACAGCACGGCCAGGCCAATGCAGCCGTACAGGCCGATCATCGCGGTGGTATCGCCGTAGAATTTACGCCACACGGTGCGCAGCACGCCGGGCGGGCGCTTCTCCAGATAGACGCTATCGTAAGGCATACCATTCCTTATGTTTCAGCGGGTTAGCCATGGCACCCAATATGTCAGAAATCACGTTCACAATGATCACCAGCGCGCCAATGACCATGACGCCTGCGGAAATCGCCGCGTAGTCCTGCTGGCGAATGGCGTTGATCATCCAGCGGCCGAGGCCCGGCCAGCTGAACACCATTTCGGTGATCATGGCGAGCGTCAGCATGGTGGAAAACTGTAGCCCAAGACGCGGGATCACCGGCGGCAGGGCGTTATGCAGCACGTGGCGGCGCAGAATCGTCAGGCGCGACACCCCGCGTGTAGCCGCAGCTTTAACATAGTTGGTGTCGTACACGTCGATGGTGCTCAGGCGCATCAGGCGTACAACTTCGGTGGTTGGTGCAACGGCGAGCGTCAGCACCGGCAAAATCATGTGGCGCACGGCGCTCACGATCATCTCATCCCGCCACGGTGAATCGGAAATCCAGGCGTCGATCAACGCAAAGCCAGTGACGTTTTTCACTTCATACAGCAGGTCGAAGCGCCCGGAGACCGGCAGCCAGCCGAGCGTCAGCGAGAAGAACAGCGTCAGTAAAAGCGCCAGCCAGAAGACCGGAATGGAGAAGCCGAGCAGGGCGAAGGCGCTGATGACGTTATCCTGCCATTTGTTGCGCATGATCCCGGCCAGCATGCCGACGGGAATGCCGACCAACAGCGCAAAGCCAAAGGCCAGAATGCACAGCTCCATGGTTGCCGGGAAAACCTCTTTCAGCTGTTCGGAAATCAGCTGCCCGTTAATGCTCGATACCCCGAAATCCCAGTGCAGCAGGCCTTTAAACCAGAACAGCCAGGCGTTCCAGAGTGAGGCACCCTGCAGCGGTGCGTGCGGCGTGAAGTAGCTCAGGCTGAAGCCAACGAAGGTCAGCAGGAACAGCGTCACCAGCAGTAAAAGCAGACGGCGAAGGGTAAAAATAATCATGGTTTTTTCACCTCTTCCTCTTTCTCACGGGACACGCCCGCGAACGACGCATTGCCGAACGGGCTCAGTACCAGACCTTTGATGTCATAGCGGTAGGCCTGAAGCCGCAGCGAAGAGGCCAGCGGCAGCACCGGCAGCTCTTTCGCGAGGATCTGCTGCGCTTCGTCATAGGCGTCGATGCGCGAGGCCAACTGCTGCGACGAGAGCGCATTTCGCAGCACTTCGTCAAACTCACGGTTACACCAGTGCGCAAAGTTGGTCTGCGAACCGATCGCCGCGCAGCTCAGCAGCGGGCGGAAGAAGCTGTCCGGAT
The DNA here is from genome assembly GCA_002470465.1 of Pluralibacter sp. UBA7423. GTDB lineage: Bacteria > Pseudomonadota > Gammaproteobacteria > Enterobacterales > Enterobacteriaceae > Scandinavium. Next base: position 83,618 of record DKMD01000026.1, on the reverse strand, counting down.
CGTTACTGTCCGTCGCCCAGCCGGTAAGGGTCAGGTCGTGATTCATGTCCATCAGGCGCGCCTCCTGGAAACGGCCCTCCACCGGCACGATGATCACCTTGACGCCGACCTGCGCCATGTCCGCCTGAATCAGCTCGGCGGTTTTCAGCGGGCTTGGGTTCCATGCCTGAGAGGTAGTGGGCACCCACAGGCGCAGGGTCATGTTTTCCAGCCCAAGGGCCTTCAGCTGTTGGCGCGATTTCGCCGGGTTATATTCGGTAATTTTAGCTTCATTATCGTAGGCCCACGATGCGCGCGGCAGAATCGACGCGGCGGTTTCGGCGGTGCCGTAATAAATGGACTGCATCAGGCGCTCGTTGTTGATCGACAGCGCCAGCGCGTGGCGAACGGCCGGGTTGTTCAGCGGCGGCTTGTCGGTGTTGAACGCCAGATAGGCGATGTTCATGCCAGGACGCAGCGTCAGGCGCAGGCGTGGGTCATCACGCAGAATGGAGAGCTGGCTGGCGGCAGGCCAGGCAAGCACGTCGCATTCGCCGGTCAGCAGCTTTGACAGGCGCCCGGTACCGCCGGAGCCCAAATCAACCACCACCTGCGGCATCAGCGGCTTGCCGCGCCAGAAGTTCGGGTGGCGCTGTAAGCGGATATATTGCCCGGTGCGATATTCATCCAGTTGATAAGGCCCGGTGCCGACCGGCTGGCGGTCGAGCTGTTCCTGACGATCGATTTTAGTGAGATTCGCCGCGTATTCGGCGGACATCACGGAGGCGTAGTGCGTCGCCAGGTGCCAGAGAAACGAGGCGTCCGGGCGTTTCAGACGAAATTCAACGGTGCGGTTATCGAGCTTGCGCACGCTCTCCACGCTGTCGGCAAACTGCAGACTGTCGAAATAGGGGAAGTTTGGCCCGTTGACGTTATGCCACGGATGGCTGCGGTTAAAGATGCGCTGGAAGGTGAACACGACGTCGTCGGCGTTGAGCGTCCGGGTGGGGGTAAACCAGGCGGTTTTCTGGAACTGCACGCCGTTGCGTAAATGGAAGCGGTAGGTTGCGCCGTTGTCCAGCACTTCCCAGCTCTCCGCCAGTTCCGGTACAAGCCGGTAAGTATACGGGTCCACGTCGAGCAGACGATCGTAAATCTGCGCCGCAAGGGTGTCGACGATCAGGCCGCTACCTGCCTTTTGCGGGTTAAAGGTATTGACCTGGCCGCTGACGCAGTAGACAAAACCGCTGTCGCGGATGTCGGCTTTTGGCGCCAGCGCAGGTGGCGTCACCGCCATCGCATTGCCGCACAGGCATCCCAGGAGTGCCAGTAAAGAGGAGAATTTCAGGCGCATATCTTCTTCAAATTTCAGACCGATCTGCAAAGTGTATCGCACTTAAGGCGGCGTCGTACAAACTTCGCGACTGACCGCTGTAAAAGTCGTCAATTCAGTGGGGGTAAGGGGGAGGCTTGCCCGGCGGCATTGGGCTTACGCGGGCCTGATGTTTTGTTGGTGGGATAAGCGAAGGCGCCACCCGGCAATTTCCCTCGGTTCCGATGTGGGATATATTGGGCGCACTTTCCTCAACCTTCTTTATTACAGGTAATATTTACCATGGCTCTGATCCCTAAAAACTATGCGCGGCTGGAAAGCGGCTACCGCGAAAAAGCCCTCAAAATTTATCCCTGGGTTTGCGGACGCTGCTCGCGAGAGTTTGTTTATTCGAACCTGCGTGAACTCACCGTGCACCATATCGACCACGATCATACCAACAACCCGGAAGACGGCAGCAACTGGGAGCTGTTGTGCCTGTATTGTCACGATCACGAGCACTCGAAATACACGGAGGCCGATCAGTACGGCACGCGAGTCGTCGCCGGGGAAGACGCGCAGAATGACGTTGAAGCCGCGACTTACAACCCGTTTGCTGATTTAAAGTCGATGCTCAATAAGAAGAAGTGAGTTTTGATAAAAGCAGCCCAGGGATACCGGGCTGCTGAATACATTAACGGGTTTCATCGAACTGCAGCAGACGCCCCGTATTGCCCAGGACCATTAGCGTACTCAAATTATGCAGCAACGCGGCAACCAGCGCGCCTGCGCCACCCAGCCAGCCGAGCGCCGCTGCGGTGACGATCGCGAGGGTCCAGCCAAGACCAATGAACACATTCACCATCAGGGTTCTTCGGCATTTGCGACTGAGCCTGATTGCCGAAGCGATACGTCGCAGGTCGCTGCCTGTCAGCACCACGTCTGCGGAAACCAGCGCGATATCCGCCCCGTTTGCCCCCATCGCCATGCCAACGGCCCCGGCCTTTAATGCTAAAGCATCATTGATGCCATCCCCCACGACCAGCGGTCTCCAGCCTTCGTTCACCGCTTTTTGCACTTCCTGCAACTTGGTGGCGGGGAGGGCCTGAGCGACAATTTCCTGAATGCCCAGTTCGCCGGCGACGCTTTGCGCGGCCGGAAGGCGATCTCCGGTAAGCAGCAGGTGCTTATCAATGCCCAATTGCTTTAATGCCTGGAGCGCTTCAGGGGCTTCAGGGCGCAGCGTGTCGGCCAGCAGCAGCCAGCCCAGGAACTGTCCCTGGTGCGCAACACCCACCATCGGCCCCTGATGATCCGGCTGTGGCAACATTGTGACGCCATGCTCCGTAAACAGATCGGCTCGCCCAAGCAGAGCGGTTCCTTTTTCGGTTTGCGCCACAATGCCTAAGCCCTGCTTCTCCTGCACGTCCAGTACCGGCAGACGGTTATCTGCACTTACATATTCAGCGAGGGCGTGGCTGACAGGGTGACTGCTGGTCGCTCCCAGAGTTGCCGCAAGCTGTACAACATCGTCATAGTCGGAACCCTGCGCCAGAACTGCATCAACCAGCTTCAGTCGACCTTGCGTCAACGTGCCCGTTTTATCGACGATCAGCGCATCGACATCTGCCAGCTCCTCAAGAAACGCCGCGTTGCGGATCAGTATGCCGTGGCGAGCCGCAACCGCAATGCCCGCCATAGCCGTTGCTGGTGCGGAAAGGACCAGCGCACAGGGGCAGGCGGCAACCAGCACCGCCAGCATTGCCTGGCTATCGTAGGTAAAAAACCAGGTGCTGGCGGCGATTAACAGCACCAGTACCAGATAGTGTGAGGCATAGCGTTCGAGTAAGCGCGTAATGGGCGGTTTTGCCTGTTCGGCATCCTTCATCAGAGCGATGACTTTTCCGAGCGTGGAGCGATCGCCGGTGTACATTACCTCCATGCGCAGCAGCCCGTTGAGGTTGATGGCGCCGCCAAAAATAAGCGATCCTGGCCCGGCTTCCTGCGGAACCGACTCCCCGGTGATGGAAGCCACATCCAGGCTGGCATAGCCGCTCAAAATTTTACCGTCTGCCGGGACATTATCCCCGGCGCGGATTTCCACAATGTCGCCTTGTCGGATCATGGCGCTGTCGACCGATTCGAATGAGCCATCTTCGCAGATACGTCGCGTTGTGCTGCGGGTCAGCTTCGTCAGTCCGGCAATGGCTTGACGTGTTCCCATGACGCTGCGCTCCTCAAGGATATGGCCGAAAATCATGAGCACCGGCAGCAGGGCGGCGGTGATCAAGTCTCCCAAAGCCCACGCGCCAAGCATTGCCAGTACAATCAATAAATCGGTCACGCCGTGCAGGTCCGGATGACGAAGGCTGTACAGACCTGCCCGAAAAACAGGCATAGCGACAATGAACCAGGCAACGCCCGCGAGCAGATCGCTAATTGCGGTTTGTTCAGGGGCCAGCGACCGCCAAAGCAAACTGAGCAAAATCAGACCGATAGTTGTCATAGCCAGGGCCAGTTGCACGGTCATCCGCCGTTGCTCCTCGGGCGTCAGAAGCGCCTGGCTAAAGTTGGGATGAATATGACCGTGGCTGCATTGATGGCTCATCGCAGATCTCCAAATACATCAGACAGAGTGGTGGAGGCGCTTGATGCTGGCGTCGTGGCTGAAGATGACGCAGAAGAACCGCCTGAAGTATTGCCAGCGGATTCACCTGAGCGGCCAGATGCTGGTAGACGGGCTCCCTCATCCTCAGGCCCTGAAAGCACGAGACGACTTTGAGTCTCAGGCGTAACGGTTAACACCTGTCCGGCATGGGAGAAGATGGTTGAAATCCGATCGCGCCAAATGCGTGACAGCATGCCGGGATCGCTACCTGTGGCGCGTACCTGAGCGAGTTTGGTCATGGACTTTGTCACCACTTCGGCGTGCGCGAGCATTTCCCGGTTGTCAGCTTCCGCCTGCTGAATCACCCGATCGGCCTGCTGCCGGGCTTTTTGTAAACGGATCGTCGCGTCATTGCGGGCCTGCGCGACGCTTTGCTCCGCGCGCTGGCTGGCTGTCAGAACGGCATTAAAAGCGTCCACCGCGTTGTCCGGCAGGGACGAAGAGACATCGATGCGCTCGATGGTTATGCCCGGATCGTTATCGCTGCCTTTCAGCGCTTGCAAATCCTGCATCATCACCTGGCGCAAATCGCTGCGTAATCGTGAACGCTCCTGCGCGGCACGACTGTCATCCTTTAGCGTTTCAGGGCGGGCGACCAGGATGGTATCCAGGTCGCGTCCTGCGCTAACCAGCGTCGCGGCGCGTTGCGCCAGCCTGTCCAGCAGTGGACCAATGTGCTGCTCCTGGAGCACATACTGGAGAGGAGAACTGATGCGGTAATACACCTGCATATTAAGCTGGACGACACCGGAATCGCCCGTCAGTAAATAACCCGCCCCGGCTCCGGCATCGCTGGTGTATTGATCGCCAGTCAGTTGCTTGAGTTGTTCATGTCGCTGCAGCGGCAGAACATCGTGCTGCATGATACGGGCCGGGCCCGGGATGATTTCAACGCGATCCACCGGTTTGGGCCAGGCAAACAGCATGCCCGAGCTTTCGACCGTTACGGGTTTGCCGAAACGAAAAATAATGGCCTGAGTATCGGGCGTCACCTGGTGAAAACTGGAAAAGATCCACGACACTGCGGCCAGCACGGTGGTGGCATACAAGCTAAAAAAGGCAATCCGGTAAGACTGTCCCCACGGGCTCATGCTTGAGGCTTGCTTTTTCATGGATTCGCCTTTTGCCCGTCAGCCGGTTTTTGCACCAGGGCATTGAACGGCGCGGCATCAGTACTCAACACAATGTGGGTGCTTTTATTCACCACGTCGTTAAGCGTGTCGAGGGAGCGCAGCAGGTTGTAGAGCTGAGGGTCCAGCGCATAGGCTTTGGCGTAGATAGCGGCGGAGTCCTGTTGCGCCTGAGCCGTGATGGCGGCCGCTTTTACTGAGGCATCCGCTTCGATAATGCGGGCTTCTTTATCGGCTGTGGAATGGATTTCTGCCGCCATTCGGTTTCCTTCCGCCGTCCGTTCAGTCGCGATGGTTTCACGTTCTGCCCGCATTCGATCAACCGTTGCATTAAGGGTAACGGCGGGCAGCGTCAGTCGCTCAATGCCGACATCAATCAGCTCAATGCCATAGCTGCTGAGAAGCTGAGCTTTTAGCTGATTTTTGATCTGCTGCTCCAACTGCGGAATTTTTACCTTTCTGGCGTCCGTATTGACTATCTCGGACAGCGCATAGTTGCTGGTTGTCGTCTCGAGGGAAGAGCCGATGAAGGTCCGAATCTGGCGTGCGGCCTCTTCTGGCTGGTTCTGCACCGCGCGAATAAAGCGCAGCACGTGAGTCTGTTCAGGGCTGACCTTCCAGATAGCCCAGGCCTGAACGATGACCCGCAACCCATCACGCGTTCCTACATCCTGTAAGCCACTTGAGGTTGAGCGGGTGCGTAAATCGACATCGACTGGCGTTTCAAAAGGCGCCGGAAGACGCCAGGCAAGCCCCGGGGAGAGTAAAACCCGAACCGGGCTACCAAAACGGGTCATGATAGTGGCGCTCCCGGCGTGCACCTGAACAAGGCATGCGGTCAGCAACGCCAGTACCACCAGCAGGGCGGCGATGCTGTAACGCAGCCAGCGACGTGAAGAGTGTGAAACGTGCTTCCGTGCGGCGACAGGATTGAAACCCACCTTGCTGTTTTCTGCAGAGGGGGAAAGAGTACGGATTTTCATTCTCAGCGAACCTTATTTATGCAGCACTATCGTGCGGGCTGGGAAAATTGACGTAAATCGAGCACGGGCTCATGGCCTTCAGCCACCTGGCTATCGAGAATGAAGAGCGGCGTTCTGGACAGCGCTTTGCTGTATGTCTGATAGCGGCGTTCATTAAGGTAAGCCTCCGGATTCATTTTCCAGGCATTATGCTCTGCGCTGTAGCGCGTCAGGGCGACATTGGCCTGCGCCATACGTTCACCTGCCGACGCCTCGGCTGCATTGATAGCCGTGGTTGCGTTACGCTGCGCTTCTTGCCCCTGCGATGCGGCGTAGCCTCTCTCTTTCGTCATCTGAGTGCTGGCGGCAATTTGGGCGGCCTGTACGCCGTGATAGGCATTTGCCGCACCGGCCGGAGGGTGGATAGATTCAACACGGGTATAGAGCAGTTCAACGCCGGAATGGAGTTGGTCCAGACGTTGCTGGATGGCGGTATTCATCGCCGCAGACATCGACGCGCGTTGCTCATTCAACAGGGCATCCAGCTGCTGATGCGCGAAATATTGCGTCAGAACCTGACGGGCAATGCGCTGGATAGTGGTGGGCAAATCATCGGTCTGGTAGAGGCTGTTCATGGCGTCTTTGTCCCGCAACCCCACGCGCCAGATGAGGCGAATATCCATATTGACTATCTGGAAGCTCTGTTTATCGCCAAGGGCGCTGGCGATAACCTGTGCCTGGTCGGTGATATGGGTATTATCCCACAGACGCCAGCTTTCCTGCGGTGCCGGGCCCTCAATGGTATCGGGGATGAGGGCATTTGCGCTTGCTTCGGGGGCTTTTTCGCTCAGCTGAAGCTCATGCACGGTGCCAAAATCAACGGGGATGACCCGCCCAAAAGGCCAGGGAAGGCCGATATGTAAACCTGGTGGCAGCACGGCAACAGGACGCCCAAAGCGTTCGTAAACCCCGCGCTGAGCAGGAGAGACTTCTTGCAGTCCGCTGACCAGCCAGCCCGTCAGGGCAATGCCCAGAAAAACCGGTAAAAATAGCTGTCCTATTAGCCTGAATGCCTGAATCCTTCCAATGTCCACGCCAAAATGCTGAACGATCTTTTTCCGCAGCGCCAGTAAAGGATGTAGCGGCCAGCGATACTGTTCAGCAATCAGGCTTTGGGTCAGAAAGGGCGGTTTTTCGTCAGGGGCGGGTAACGTGCAGGCGGCAGCCAGCGTCCGGAGAAGAAACTCAAGGGCAAGCAGAAACACGATTATGCTTGCGACCTGGACTATCCAGAGCGCGATCGCAAGTGAAAACGCGGAGACCGCAAAAGCGGCGGCTATCAGCAAGCCAATGCTGAGCATGGTGCGAATCAAACCAATAATCGCGGCCTGCTGCGGCCAGGTTTTTATACGCCGGAAGCTGAGGGTTCGTTCACAGACCAGCAGGGCGAAGCAGCCCACCAGAAGTACTGCGCCGGCCGGGATCATACCGCTGTCCAGCGGCGTAAAAACATTGTCGGTGGTGAAATTTTTGCTGACAAGCGAGAGGGCAATAAGGGCGCAGATAGCGGTTATCCCCAGGTGAATAATATGGGGTTCCCATTGCGCGAGAAGCGTATCCAGCCTGATAAGCCAGTCCGGTTTTTTCTTTCTTTTATTTTCTGCTGCCTCTTCGCCGTGCTCTGGCTCCCAGGGGGGCGGGAATGAAGACGCCCGCAGCGCATTTTCTGCCACCGCGAACGTTAACAATCCTGAGGCCAGCAGAGGCCGGATAAGAACCATCCAGCCGCTTTGCTCATCAAATAATTCGAGCATGAAAAACAGAATAGCGAAGGCGCCTAATACCATCCCAACGATGGCCCGACACCATAATAATCGCGAGCGCAAACGGCTGTCCTGGGGCGGAACGGTATTCTGAGGAGAAGGCTCCATGAAAGCTCCTGATTAACAATATAAAAACGAAACGCGTCATTTCGCTCAGGGATAAAAAGGGACTATCCACAACGCACGCGGCTTAACGGATGCCTGAAAGGATCCTGCACATTCTACGAATGGTTTTTGCTTATCCCCGGGTACACGAGCCTGCCATTGTGTTTTTTGTCACTTTGGGTGAGCGTGCAGGGGAGCCAACGGGTGTGGGGCGTTATGGTATAACGTAACTTAGGGTTTTGGCCTGATTTCTTCAACCCTTTTCTTATCCCGGAAAAGTTTGGTAACACAGTGTGTTCGCACCTGTCCGGAAGGCGTGTTTCCGGGCGCGATCTGTATCAGGATGGCATCGACGTTGTAATACGCAGGCAAACGATCGTGGCGGGCAGAAAAGGGAAGGCGTTCTGACCAGAACAAAAGCGATTCTCAGCCAGAAACGCTTCTGTTCTTCATTGATATGGGGTGAAGTACGACGAACTGTGCGGATCCGCCTGGTTATGTTTTATTCACGCGACAAGATCCCGCTATGGCTGGATTTCGCGTTTTTCCGCCCATTTCAGCATCGCATCCAGAGCCGGGCACAGGGCCTGTCCCCATTCCGTGAGGCGATATTCCACCTTAGGTGGCACCTGGGGATAAACCTGCCGTGACACGATCCCGTCGGCCTCGAGCTGCCGCAGCTGCTGTGCGAGCATTTTCTGCGAAATCGTCGGGATCAGTTTTTCGAAATCTGAATAGCGCTGTACTTTTCCATCGAAGAGATGAAAAAGGAGGATTAATTTCCAGCGGCCTTCCAGCAAACGAATGACCTGCTCCACGCCGCTTGCGGCGGATTCCGGACTGTATAACTTACTCATTGTTCAGCCACTCACTTTTTTGTGCGTACTTGTCAATTTCACAGTCTATGTCGAAAATGCGGGTACTGTAAATCAAGGGAGGTAAAGGCCATGTCATTAGTTCTACCGAATGCTGTTTCTGCCTGGTTTGCCATTGATAAGAGGGGCGATCTTACCGGCATCAGACGCTGGTTTACTGCCGATGCGATTGTGATCGATGAAGGTAAAACGCATCAGGGACATGCGGCTATTGAAGCATGGCTGCGTTCAGTGCAGTCATCGTTTGACTATAGCGTCGAACCGATTGATGTCCACGCCGACGGTAGCCGGTTTACGGTCACCGCCAACCTTGTCGGGAATTTTCCCGGTAGCCCTGTCGTACTCAGGTACGTGTTTGGCTTGACTGGCGACAGAATTAACACGCTGGAGATTGCATGATGTCATCAGATACCGATTTTCAGGGCAAGCGCGTGCTGGTTACCGCAGGAACCAAAGGCGTCGGTAAAGCGGTTGTCGGGCTGTTCAAACAGCGGGGCGCGAAGGTGTTAACGACCGCCCGCCACGCGCCGGAGGAAGCGGTCGCTGACGCCTTCGTGGCGGCGGACCTGACCACTATCACCGGATGTGCCGCCGTTGCGGAAGCCGTGCAGGCGCATCTTGGCGGCGTCGACATTATCATTCACGTGGCGGGCGGATCTGGCTCACCGGCCGGTGGTTTTGCGGCGCTGGGCGAGACGGAGTGGCAGCAGGAGCTTAACCTTAATCTGTTACCAGCGGTACGTCTGGATCGCGCGCTGCTGCCGGGGATGTTAGCGCAGGGCCACGGAGCGATCGTCCACGTCACCTCTATCCAGCGTGAACTGCCGTTACCGGAGTCGACTACCGGCTACGCAGCGGCCAAGGCGGCGCTGTCTGCTTACAGCAAAAGCTTGTCAAAAGAGGTCTCGCCGAAAGGCATTCGGGTGGTTCGTGTTGCGCCAGGTTGGATCGAAACTGAAGCGTCGGTGGCGCTGGCTGAGCGGCTGGCAGAGCAAGCGGGCACGGATTATGAAGGCGGGAAGCAGATCATCATGAATGCGCTCGGTGGTATTCCGTTGGGCCGTCCGTCAAAGCCCATTGAAGTGGCGAATCTCATTGTTTTCCTCGCGTCGTCTCATGCGGCCGCCATTACCGGTACTGAATTTGTGATAGATGGCGGCACCATTCCAACCGTGTAACGGTGGGCTCGATCGGCACATTATCTGAACCGGTTAAGCTTGCTTCTGGCTGACTATTGGTGATGCATGATGTCTGCTCCTGAACGGCAGCAGGCTGGCATAAAATCCGGACGTTAAGCATTTTCCAACACATCCCCTCGTCTCCCTGTGCCATGCTCGGTTATCACTTAAAAGCATTCGGGCTGAGGCGAGGAAGATGATGATAACGTTATGTAAAGCGTGTGGAACCTCTTACGACGTTGCGGCGGGGCATCCGGAAAACTGCCCGATTTGCGAGGACGAGCGGCAATACGTTCCGGTGAGCGGGCAGGCGTGGATTGAACCTTCTGCCCTTCACGCGAGGCACGCGAATAAGTGGCGACAGCTTGCGCCCGGGCTTCTCAGCGTGGAAAGCGTACCTGGTTTTGCGATTGGTCAGCGCGCGATCGTCGTGCAAAGCGAAGAGGGCAACATTCTCTGGGACTGTATTCCCAATCTGGATGATGCCACAAAGGCGATTATCACCGCGCTCGGCGGGCTAAAAGCCATTGCGATTTCGCATCCGCATTATTACAGCACCATGCAGGACTGGGCGGCAGAGTTTAACGCTCCGGTTTATCTGCACGCCGCCGATCGCAAATGGATTCAGCGCGACAGTCCGCATATCCATTTATGGGATGGGGAGTCGCTGCCCATTAACAGCCGCGTGGAGCTTTTGCGCCTCGGCGGTCATTTTGCCGGTGGCAGCGTTCTGCTTCACAAAGAAAATCAGGGCGTGCTGCTGACCGGGGATATTATTCAGGTGGCACCCGGTGCGGGCAGCGTCTCCTTTATGTGGAGCTACCCCAATATGCTGCCGCTTTCTGCCACCACCGTTGCTGATATCGCACAACGGTTAAAAGACGTCCGGTACAGCGCGCTGTACGGTGCTTTTGAAGGCAAAGATATTCCGGACAACGCCGCAGATATCGTGCAGCAATCCGCGCGAAAATACATCGAGTGTATCGAGCGGCGCTGAAGTTACGCATTCAACGGCGTCAGCTCATAAAGCACCAGCGCATTGCTCTCCAGTGAATCCACCATCTGCCAACTGTCGTGCAGATGCTCATCGCGCACGGCGAGCGTCATCGGCAGTTTAACTTCGGCAACGTATGAAGGTCTGTACCTGAACGCTGCGAAAAATCCCACCAATGCGGCTCTGATGCTACAATCCTCCACATGTTACACCACCCCAAAGAATCTCTTATGACTACCGCTGATTTCAAACGTCCTAAGCTGGAACTCCCGAAGGGGGCAGACAAACTGTTGCTGCATTCGTGCTGTGCTCCCTGTTCCGGTGAGGTGATGGAGGCGATCCAGGCCTCGGGCATCGATTACACCATCTTCTTCTACAACCCGAATATTCATCCGCAGAAAGAGTATCTGATTCGTAAGGATGAGAATATTCGCTTTGCTGAACAGCATGGCGTGCCGTTTATCGATGCGGATTACGATACCGACAACTGGTTTGAGCGAGCCAAAGGCATGGAGTGGGAGCCCGAGCGCGGTATCCGCTGCACCATGTGTTTTGACATGCGCTTTGAGCGGACGGCGCTGTACGCCGCTGAAAATGGTTTCAGCGTGATCAGCAGCTCGCTGGGTATTTCACGCTGGAAGAATATGCAGCAAATCAACGACTGCGGACAGCGGGCCGTTGCGCATTATCCGGGCATGGTGTACTGGGACTATAACTGGCGCAAGCAGGGCGGTTCGTCGCGCATGATTGAAATCAGCAAACGCGAACAGTTCTACCAGCAGGAATACTGCGGCTGTGTTTACTCACTGCGTGACAGCAATCTGCACCGTAAATCTCAGGGCCGTCCTCTCATTCAGCTCGGTAAGCTTTACTACGGTAAAGACGACGAGCAGGCCTGATTTTGCCTGTCACGCCCGCTGCGGCTTGACAACCTTCCTGAACTTATCCCTCTGTTATTCTCGTCAAGGGTTGCAGTAACAATCGCTATATAATTAAATGCATATCGGTTAGTTAAGGAGAGCGTTCCGATGAGGCTGTATATGTTTTACGTCGGCGGCAATGCCGGCAAGTCCAATATAGAAGTTCATGACATTCAGTTTGTCGCCGCTAACTCTCCACGCGAGGCATGGCCTGCGCTAAGGGCCGCGTGGTTTGGCGATAAAGATAAAATTCACATTGATGGCTACAGCCAGATTACCTGGGCGGATGGCTATAGCGTCACGCTCTCTGCCGAACCATCCTCTTCCAGCCTCAGGCTCTTCTTTGTTAACGCCGGGGGATATCGTCCGGACACGCTAGCTGAACTGCACGAGTTCGATTTGTTCGTTGCGGCGACTGCGCAGGAGGCAAAAAAGAAAGCGCTGGATACGCTCCTGTGCGGCGTCGATCAGCAGCATAAAGACAACCTCAAAGAGGTGGATGATTGTCTGTTGCTCGATAAAGTGGGTGAACTTTATGTGCATTTAACGCCCTGCGCCACCGGAACGCGCGACAAACCTGAGTGGCAGGGCTACCAGCCGATTGGTGAGTAAATTACCAGATTGAAGGAATTTGTCTGCCCGGTAAGCTTGTGCCACCGGGCAGTGCTGGCGCTGAGCTCCACTGTAAATAGTTTGCCCCTATGATTTGAGGGCGCGTCTGTTCAGCCATAGAGCCACTTCCCGGCTTCTGCTGATTCAGCAAACATTCGTACGTTCAGCGGCAAGCGGGTTGCTTCGACTTCTTCACGTTTGAGTTTGAACCATCGTTGCAAAAGCGGTGTATTTTCCCACGGGAAGTAAGATGTCCTGTTTACCTGTTCAAGACATACGCCAAACTGCTTTTGGTATTTGTCTAAAGTATCTTACAAATCAGCACGTGGATGCTCAAATAAATCAGAATCAAGCTCTGATGGAATCTCCTTCCAGTCGCTGTCTAAATAGACGGGGATTTATTCGTGGAATAACACTAAAACATCTTCGATTATTTCTGTCATTAGAAGGCGGTCTGCTGCATACATTTAAATTTAATATTGATTACGCAAAAATCATCACCATAATAGGAATGATTATATCTCTTGAATGAATGGATTGTTAAATTATATTGGCATTGAATATTTTAATAAAAATACCTCTGTTGCGCTGAGATGTCAGGCGCAGAGGTTGCGCCCTTTTTGTTATGCAGTCCAGCGAACATTCCAGCCGTCTTTGTACGAAACGTTACCGTCTGTATATTTCCATGTTATATTCTCGTAGCGTAGCTCAATGTTTTCCAGGTGCGTACTGGAAACTCCGCTCGGTAGCAGGGCAGGCGTAATGCTGCAAATCTTCACATTCTCCAATGTAATATTAAAATACTCAGCCTCGACTCCTGCATCAGTAATCCGGTACATCTTGATGGTAGCAGTCTTAAGCGTTCGCCCCTCACATAACGCCCTGAAAAGCAGGGGAGTAGTCTGATCAAACTCTTTCTGCATAACGATTGGGGAATGGACCCTCGTCCCGGTAAGTTTTCCGTAATTGGGATCGACGGGGATACAAACATTGTGCGTTAACGTTTGAATTTCAATGGAACCGAGTCGGGTAGGCATTAAACACCCGCCAACAATGGGTGAGCCATTTTCGTCTGTTAACCATAAGTGCGCTGGAGTTGACATATAAATTTCCTTTTTTTTCTTATTTGGGTTTTCGTGGAAAAAACCACATAAGAACAAACACGAAAACTATAAAGATTCCTATTGACTGAATAGCGAAGGATGGGAACCAGGTCACCGCAAACATACCGAATAGCACGGTCAAAACAACGGGCAGGCATGACCATAAAAAGAACGATGCTTCATACCTAATCCATTTCTTTAATAGTTTTAACATAATTAACGGACCATTCTTTGTATAATGTTAACCACGTCATGATCTGACATATAGTAGTGAGGTGCAAATGCTCCCGCCTTAGTAAATACCGGCTCAACTAAAAAATACATCATTTCAAGCTGCTGCATGTAAAGGGCATGGTAATACATGGGGCTAAGGAGCTTCAATCTGTCAGCGCTTTCCGATGCCTGCTGTACATAACCATAAGCTCCTGCAAGAAATACGGCTCCACCTGATAGCTTACGGACTTTTGCAACAATTAGAGGGCTAAATCCGGCGCTCAAACATACGGTTGTGGTCAGCCCCGCAACAAACGACTTTGCAGTCAATGTGCTGGCTGAGACGTTAACGCCAACTTTTTCGAGTGCCATGCCGATGGCCAGAACTTGCTGCTGCGTTTTGTTCTTGAATACTTCGTCAAAGTAAATGCCAATTAAGTCATAAATGATCCTTCGATTACGTACCAACTGAACTATCCCGGAGAGAAAACGACTATCTTCACTTTTCAGCTTTGCGCACACATTTTGATAATTCTGAGTAAAGCAAGAGGTGTAATAAATTGCCCGTGTCGCGCCATCTTGTATCCTAGCCGCTGCGTCTAACATTTCATCCTTCATCCCTGCTAGAGACTTATCAAGTTGCAAAGCCAATATTTTGTCTGCCTGCGTTTCGCTTATGATTAAATCACTGTAATACATATCCAGTTCCCTCCGGTAAATGTTGGTGCGAATATGAAAGGTAGCATGATTTTGTCAGGCTTTTAACTAAAAAAAGAGTGAGGTTGGAGGTGTGTATTCACCCTGTGTATATGTGGTGGAGTATTTATTTCCTTGCTTTATAAATAGCAACGCCAAAGCAATTGAAAGCTTTTCTTTCTATTTTTGATGTCAATGGCTCTCCAGTTTTTATTAGTAAGGGGAATATGTAATTCAGTAAACCAACACTAAAATCAATGATTCTTGGTTGTCTTTTTGAAAATGACCTATTGATCAGTGGGTTGTGAATTTCCCCCTGATGTTTGTATTAAGAAATATGTGATCGCAAACGAATAATTATGACAAATGTATAAATTGATGTTGAATATTTAATTTTAGAAGCCTATTTAAGAAACAGGCGTAGAAAAAATCTACGCTGGGAAAATTAATAATTGTTCATTTACTTTTTGAAAGGAAATCTTGATGTCAAATGTTTATGTAGAACCACAACCGACTGGGCGCCCGGAAGGGACTGCTATCACGCATTACACTGTTGAGTATGCAGGCGGACAGAGTATTGATGGAAAGAATCATGCTACACAGGAAAGTGCAATCAGCGCTGCGAAAGCAAAGGGGTTTAAACCTCTTGTTGCGCGGGTAAGGAATACCAGCAAAGGTAACCCGGATCACTGGCGCGCAGCTTGATTGTGCATATCCAAATAAACAAAGCTCCTTATGGAGCTTTTTTGCTACGATATTTAAATATTTGTCTTTAACCAACTTTCGCAGTGCCGCATGCTTGGTAAGCTTTCTCCATCAGGCATGATGCAAACCTGTTTATGATGAAGAAAAGCAGTAACGCTAGTTCAGTCATACCCTCTACAGCCCGGATTTAGCCGATTCAGCAAACATGCGTACGATCAGCGGCAATCGTTTTGACTCAACCTCTTTACGCTTGAGGTTGAACCACCGTCGCAAAAGCGGTGTATTTTCCCATGGAAAGTATAAGGGCCAGTTTACGCTCTCAAGACTGACTTCAAAGCGGTTTGATCAATTCAGCAGGGGCGTAGGCCCGGTAAGCTTGCGCCACCGGGCATATTGTTTTACTGCGGGAGCTTAACTGAAACCCAACGTGGGGCTTTCAGATCTGCTGCAAACATCCAGACCAGTTCACACAGAAGCCCTCTCAACGTCTTTTCCGTTTCAGGCAAAAACGATTGCTGGCACAGCACCTGAGCTAAAGTCTGGCAGTAATCGCAGAGTGCCTCAGAGTCCGGCTCGAAATGAGACTGAGGGGCAGGGAGCGTTTTGGTCGTAAGGCAATCAATCAGATGATCCGGAATGGGATCGTTAAGCGTCGGGCGCAGCAGCGCCAGACAGGCTCCGATCCGGCCCAACAGCGCCAGCTTTTCGGCTGTGTCGTCGCAGTCGATCAGGTTTTCAGCGAAACGGTCGCAGTGGTTGGCGAGTTCGATAAAGTTCGCCGCGGCGGTGAAGGACTGGTTCAGGACGTCTTGATCGGTAGTGGGGGTTGTCATATAGCGTACTCCAACAAGTGGTATATAAATACCGCCAGCGGAGAGGTCAATCTCGCGGGTGGCGGAACCGAGCGGGGTTGACCTTACCGACCTTGTTGGCAATCGGCGCACCTTTCGATGCCCCCGCCCGGCCCGCCATTGTAGCGTAGCCGTGCGCGCGACACAAAAGGCGCGGACGCGCCGCTGTGTCGCCAACAAGAGAATTTCAGGAGGTCAAACCCGGCACCTGAATTTGCAGGTGCGGGAAAAGAATAAGGCGATAATCCAATGCTAACAAGGGCTATTACTGGAAGGAGGGTCTCATTATGGAATGTAAACACCTTAGCTTATTTACATAAAATAGATGAATGGTTTATGCTGTCTTATTTGCATTGTCAATCTCAGCTAATAATTTTTTTCAACTTCAATGAGCGAAAGATTGCTATTATATGGCTGAAAGTTAATAATAGAAAATTCTGTCTTTCAACTGACTACCGCATCTGAAGGTTAAGGAAATGCTGCACGGTTCTATTCTTCATATTCAGACGCGGATATAATGCCTTCCTTAGTGCGAATGAATCTATGTTTCATAGGTTTGAATGGCGAATGCTTTACTATTTCTAAAGATAAATTGGTCAGCAGTCCAAAGACTTTATGTGCATACTCTAAACAATCATATGCCCCACGTTCTTCAATGGAAAATCGAGATAATTCTTTAAAATGCTCTATGTATTTATCAAAATCACTTTTCTTGCATCGTTCACCATAAAGTTTCTCTGGATTTGCAGGTAAAGGGAAACGAACAGAAAGGAGTTCTTTATTGCCAGGCAAAGCAATAGATTCGTGAATTGCATATAAACGATGGCTTGCTATATTTATCGGTGCAGAGTGCATAACTAAGTCCCTATAGTTCCCTAACTCGAACAACCATCCACCTGGACCCATTTCATTTTTTAAATAGGACTCCAACTCAGTACATACAACCATTTTTTTCAGGACTTTTAATAAACCACCTGCTGTTGTTATCTCTTTACCATCCTGCTTACACGCACCATCATTTGAAAAATGATACACATACTCGCATAAGTTATCTCGTAGTATTCCAGCATCAAACAAAAAAGAATGAAATTCTTGGTATACTAAGTCCGTAAATCCATCCTGGAAACGCTGGCCATTTTTAAAATTGTCTTTTAAAGCTAAAGCGTTTAACTGATTTTGATATGACAATGCTAAGTTTTTTAGACGGTTGTTAATACTAGTTAGCTGAAAGCTGATTCTGTTGGATAAATCATAGCTTAACCCATTTTTATTTCTAAAAGATGATAAGGCTATGCCACTCCATTTTTGTGTAGCATCCCAATTAGACCAATGTCTCTCTTGCTCAATATAGCCACGAAACTGTCTTGGTGACTCACCTGAAAACTCACTGTAATTAGTCGTAAATTCAACACCAATTATTTTTAAATTGTATTTATTAAGTGCATAGAAAAGTTTTTCATATTTGTCCAGTTTGATTTGTACCTCTTTTCCGTCTTTAGTGTTTGGCCAGAGTAAAACTATATCGCTTTGTGGTTCAATTGAAGCAACAGGACCGCCAAACAAAAATACTGTCCTTCCGCAAATTGGCCAATTATCTTTCATGTTTCCCCTTAGCTGAATACAGCAAAAAAATTGGTTGGAGAGAAAGCCGCTTTCCTTTTGGTTACTCTGTAACAATGCAAAAATATAGTCAACTTGGTACTGTGGTCTAACGAGAGCGTTGCAAAATACTGTAAGAGCACGGTAATCGCCTCCCCAATCATGATGTTTGCAGCGTCCGTTAGTGGTCAAAAGTTGTCCTCCACTATTCTGGTACAGCTTCTACATCTTATGCTTCTTCAACAAAGCCCGTAACTGGTGATAAGTCAGCCCCAGCAGCTCAGCCGCTTTTTTCTGATTAAACTTCGCTTGCTGTAGCGCCTGTTGCAGCAAACCCTTTTCCTGCTGCTGTTGAAATTCGCGCAAATCGAGCGGCAGCGAGAGGGCGCTTTCCTGGTTTTTTTCCTCAACATCCACCGAATCAGAAGCCGGAACCGGCCGCTGGAACGGATCCAGAATAATATTATCCAGCGGCTCTTCAATGCTGGCGTGGCGATAGACCGAGCGTTCGACCACGTTTTTCAGTTCGCGGATATTGCCCGGCCAGCGGTAGTTTTGCAGCGTGTCCCGTGCGTGTTCGGTAAAGCCCGGGAAGAGCGGTAATCCCAGTTCGCGACACATCTGAATCGCGAAGTGTTCCGCCATCAGCAGGATGTCGCTCTGACGTTCTCGCAGCGGCGGGAGCTGTACGACGTCGAAGGCCAGGCGATCGAGAAGGTCGGCGCGGAAGGTGCCTTCTTCCACCATCTTCGGCAGGTCGGCATTCGTAGCACAGACCAGCCGCACGTTTACCTGCAACGGCTGGCTGCCGCCGACGCGCTCCAGCTCGCCGTACTCAATTACACGCAGCAGTTTTTCCTGGACCAGCATCGGGGCGGTGGCGAGTTCATCGAGGAAGAGGGTGCCGCCGTCGGCGCGTTCGAATCTCCCCGGATGGCGTTTTTGGGCGCCGGTAAAGGCTCCCGCTTCATGGCCGAAAAGTTCTGAATCGAGCAGGTTTTCATTCAGCGCCGCGCAGTTGAGCGAGATAAACGGCCCCTGCCAGCGCGAGGAAAGAAAGTGCAGGCGGTTGGCAATCAGCTCTTTCCCGGTACCCCGTTCACCAATGACCAGCACGGGCTTATCCAGCGGCGCGAGCCGTGAAACCTGTTCCAGCACCTCGAGGAAACTGTTCGCTTCGCCGAGCAGGTTGTCCTTATATTCTGCCATGATGAAATTCGCCACTCGTTAGTGTAATTGACCACTTTACTGTAGCGGTGGAATGGGTGAATTTCAATCACTCCTCGCAAAATCAATAAGATAAAAAGTTGGCACGCCGTTTGTATTATCCCTTGCAGCAGGGCTTTGCCCGATGACAAAACTGACTGTATGAGGATGTGAATATGGGTATTTTTTCTCGCTTTGCCGATATCGTGAACGCCAACATTAACTCGCTGCTGGAAAAGGCTGAAGATCCACAGAAGCTGGTCCGCCTGATGATTCAGGAGATGGAAGACACCTTAGTCGAAGTGCGTTCCACTTCAGCCCGCGCGCTGGCGGAAAAGAAACAGCTGACCCGCCGCATCGAGCAGGCGACCGCGCAGCAGGCCGAATGGCAGGAGAAAGCCGAACTGGCGCTGCGTAAGGAAAAAGAAGATCTGGCGCGTGCTGCGCTGATTGAAAAGCAAAAGCTGACTGACCTTATCGTCACGCTGGAGCAGGAAGTGACGCTGGTAGACGACACCCTGGCGCGCATGAAAAAAGAGATTGGCGAGCTGGAGAACAAGCTGAGCGAAACCCGCGCTCGCCAGCAGGCGCTGACGCTGCGTCACCAGGCGGCCAACTCATCCCGCGACGTGCGCCGTCAGCTCGACAGCGGCAAGCTGGACGAAGCAATGGCGCGCTTTGAATCCTTCGAGCGTCGCATTGACCAGATGGAAGCCGAAGCGGAAAGTCACGGCTTTGGCAAACAGAAATCGCTGGATCAGCAGTTTGCCGACCTGAAGGCGGATGACGATATCAGCGCGCAAATCGCTGAACTGCGCGCCAAAATGAAGCAGGATAATCAATAATATCGTCCAGGCGGCACCGCGGGTGTCGCCGCTCATCATCAGTAAGGAGACCTTATGAGCGCGCTTTTTCTTGCCATTCCGCTGACGCTGTTTGTGCTTTTTGTTCTGCCGGTTTGGCTCTGGCTGCACTACAGCAACCGCAGCAGCGCAGATTTAACGTCGGGTGAAAAGCAGCGGCTGGCACAGCTGACTGACGAAGCGAAACGGATGCGTGAACGCCTTCAGGCGCTGGAAGACATTCTCGACGCGGAACACCCGAACTGGAGAGAAAAATAATGGCATTAGATTTCAGCAAAAAGCTGTGGCGTATTCCGCAGCAGGGCATGGTGAAGGGCGTGTGTGCCGGGATCGCCCACTGGCTCGACGTGCCGGTGAAGCTGGTGCGTCTTATCACCGTGCTGGCGATGATTTTTGGGCTGTTTTTCTTCGTGGTGGTGGCCTATATCATCCTGACGTTCGCCCTTGACCCGATACCGGAGAGCGAAATGTACGGCGAAAAAATGCCGTCCAGCGGCGAGCTGCTTGATGCGGTTGATGCCGAACTGGCGGCGGGTGAAAAGCGTTTGCGCGAAATGGAACGCTACGTCACCTCTGACACGTTTTCCCTGCGCAGCCGGTTCCGCCAGCTGTAACTGAGAGAGAAAAGCATGAATTCAAAATGGCAACGCACCGGGCAGAAGGTCAAACCCGGGCTGAAAATTGCGGGCAAGCTCGTGCTGCTGACCGCGCTGCGTTACGGCCCGGCGGGCGTTGCCGGTTGGGCTATCAAATCCGTTGCCCGCAGGCCGCTGAAGATGCTGCTGGCGGTGGCGCTCGAACCCGTGCTGGCGCGTCTTGCCAGCCGCTTATCCCGAAACCTCAAGTAGCAATGAGAGGCACAGCCACGGAAGTGCCAGAATCTTAAGAATTTTTTACATTGCATCTTCCTGCTTTGCCCTCATGTAATATCCTTGACTGATATTCCCACTTCTGGACGCAATGGAATGGCGATAAACCGACTCAAAAACGAACTCAATGCCCTGATGAACCGCGGCGTGGACCGACATCTGCGCCTGGCGGTCACGGGGCTTAGCCGCAGCGGTAAAACGGCGTTTATCACGGCGATGGTCAATCAGCTTTTGAATTTACACGCGGGCGCACGTTTACCTTTGTTAAGTGCGGTGCGGGAAGAGCGTTTGCTCGGCGTGAAGCGCGTGCCGCAGCGCGATTACGGTATTCCGCGTTTTACCTATGACGAGGGCCTGGCACAGTTATATGGCACGCCGCCGACGTGGCCGACGCCCACGCGCGGAGTGAGTGAAATTCGCCTGGCGCTGCGTTTTCGCTCCAATGACTCACTTTTACGACACTTCAAAGACACGTCCACGCTGTATCTGGAAATCGTCGACTATCCCGGCGAGTGGCTGCTGGACCTGCCGATGCTGGCGCAGGATTACCTGAGCTGGTCGCGGCAGATGACTGGCCTGCTGACGGGCCAGCGTGCCGAATGGTCTGTGCGCTGGCGTGAGCTGTGCCAAGGGCTCGATCCGCTGGCCCCGGCCGATGAAAACCGGCTGGCGGAAATCAGCCAGGCCTGGACCGACTATCTCCACACCTGCAAAAAAGAAGGTCTGCATTTCATTCAGCCGGGCCGCTTTGTGCTGCCGGGAGAAATGGCTGGTGCGCCTGCGCTACAGTTCTTCCCGTGGCCGGATGTGGATGCCGCAGGCGAGGCAAAGCTGGCGCAGGCCGATAAGCACACCAACGCCGGGATGCTCCGTGCGCGTTTTGACTATTACTGCGAACATATCGTTAAAGATTTCTATAAAAATCACTTCCTGCGCTTTGACCGCCAGATAGTGCTGGTCGACTGCCTCCAGCCGCTGAACAGCGGCCCGCAGGCGTTCAACGATATGCGCCTGGCGCTGACGCAGCTGATGCAAAGCTTCCATTACGGGCAGCGCACGCTATTTCGCCGCCTGTTTTCCCCGGTGATCGACAAGCTGCTGTTTGCTGCCACCAAAGCCGACCACGTCACCGTCGATCAGCACGCCAACATGGTGTCGCTGCTGCAACAGCTGATTCAGGATGCGTGGCAGAATGCGGCGTTTGAAGGCATCAGCATGGACTGCCTTGGGCTGGCCTCGGTGCAGGCGACGCAGAGCGGGCTGATTGACGTCAACGGCGAGAAAATCCCGGCGCTGCGCGGCCATCGTCTGAGCGACGGCGAGCCGCTGACGGTCTATCCGGGTGAGGTTCCGGCGCGCCTGCCGGGCCAGGCGTTCTGGGAACAGCAGGGTTTTCAGTTTGAAGCGTTCCGTCCGCAGGCGATGGACGTCGACAAACCGCTGCCGCATATCCGGCTGGATGCCGCGCTGGAGTTTTTGATTGGAGACAAATTGCGATGAGCGAACCGATAAAACCGCGCATTGATTTTGCCGGGCCGCTGGAAGCGGACAAAACAGAGCAGCTTCGCGGTGCGCAGCTGTTTGAACAGAACCAGGCCGAAACCTTCGCCCCGGCGCTGGTGGACGATCCGCTGGAAGATGAGGGCCAGGCGGAGGCCGTGGTTGAAGCTGCCCTGCGTCCTAAGCGCAGCCTGTGGCGGCGCATGGTCAGCGCCGGGCTGGCGATTTTCGGCGTCAGCGTTATCGCTCAGGGTGTGCAGTGGACGATGAACGCCTGGCAAACTCAGGACTGGGTGGCGCTGGGCGGCTGCGCTGCCGGGGCGCTGATCGTCGGGGCAGGCGTCGGTTCCGTCGCTACCGAATGGCGTCGTCTGTGGCGATTACGCCAGCGCGCGCAGGAGCGTGATGAAGCGCGGGATCTCCTGCACAGTCACGGCACGGGCAAAGGTCGCGCGTTCTGCGAGCAGCTTGCCAGCCAGGCGGGGCTCGATCAGTCGCACCCGGCGCTTCAGCGCTGGTACGCCGCGATCCACGAAACGCAAAACGATCGTGAAGTGGTGACGCTCTACGCGCACCTGGTTCAGCCGGTACTGGATGCGCAGGCACGGCGCGAAATCAGCCGTTCTGCGGCAGAGTCGACGCTGATGATTGCCGTCAGCCCACTGGCGCTGGTGGATATGGCGTTTATCGCCTGGCGCAACCTGCGTCTGATCAACCGTATCGCTACGCTCTACGGTATCGAGCTCGGCTATTACAGCCGCCTGCGCCTGTTCCGCCTGGTACTGCTCAATATCGCTTTTGCCGGAGCCAGTGAACTGGTGCGCGAAGTGGGTATGGACTGGATGTCTCAGGATCTGGCGGCGCGTCTTTCTGCTCGCGCAGCTCAGGGGATTGGTGCCGGTCTGCTGACCGCTCGTCTTGGCATCAAGGCGATGGAAGTGTGCCGTCCGCTGCCGTGGATAGACGACGACAAACCGAAGCTCGGTGATTTCCGCCGCGAGCTTATCGGGCAGCTGAAAGAGACCATCAACAAGCGTCCTGCCTGATCTTTTCCCTGCACGGTCGTGAGGCCGTGCGATCTTCGCGACGGGCACTGCGATTAGCGGGACGCTGGAAGCGATGTTTCAGCGCTGAGGTTTTGCGCTTTGTGCACTTTATCGTGAGCTTTACGGCAAAGCGCCTGATTTTCCGCCATACTGTCAATAATTGTTGACAGCCATCTTCCCGCAGGCGGAGAACTGTCTTATCATCCATGCGTTATTGGCTCTGAGGGTGATACTTCCCATGCGTCTTGAAGTTTTTTGTGAGGACCGCCTTGGTCTGACCCGTGAATTGCTCGATCTGCTGGTGCTGCGCGGTATTGATCTGCGCGGGATCGATATCGACCCCATTGGCCGAATCTACCTGAATTTTGCCGAGCTGGAGTTTAATGCCTTCAGCACGCTGATGGCGGAGATCCGCCGTATTGCGGGCGTGACGGACGTGCGAACTGTGCCGTGGATGCCGTCCGAGCGCGAGCATCTGGCGCTGAGTGCGCTGCTTGAGGCCATGCCGGAACCGGTACTTTCTCTGGACACCAAAGGCAAAGTCGAGCTGGCTAACCCCGCCAGCAGCCAGCTGTTCGGGCAATCGCAGGACAAATTGCGTGCTCATCACGTCGCCCAACTGATTAACGGTTTCAACTTTCAGCGCTGGCTGGAGGGCTCGCCGGTGGAGTCCCACGCCGAGCATGTTGTCATCAACGGGCAAAACTTCCTGCTGGAAATTACCCCGGTCACCCTGGAAGGGGAAAATGCCACCCGCGTGCTGATGGGGGCGGTAGTGATGCTGCGCTCCACGTTACGTATGGGCCGCCAGCTGCAAACCATGACCAGCCAGGACGTCAGCGCATTCAGCCAGATCATCGCCGTCAGCCCGAAAATGCGCCACGTAGTGGAGCAGGCGCGCAAGCTGGCTTTGCTGACCGCGCCGCTGCTGATTGTCGGGGATACCGGCACCGGGAAAGATCTGCTGGCGAACGCCTGCCACCTGGCAAGCCCACGCGCGCAGAAGCCGTATCTGGCCCTGAACTGTGCTTCTATCCCGGAAGATGCTGTAGAAAGCGAGCTGTTTGGCCATGCGCCGGAGGGCAAAAAAGGCTTCTTCGAGCAGGCGAACGGCGGCTCGGTGCTGCTGGACGAAATCGGTGAAATGTCGCCGCGGATGCAGGTTAAGCTGCTGCGCTTCCTGAACGACGGCACCTTCCGCCGCGTCGGCGAGGATCATGAAGTTCATGTCGACGTGCGCGTCATCTGCGCTACCCAGAAGAACCTGGTTGAACTGGTGCAGAAAGGACTGTTCCGCGAAGATCTTTATTATCGTTTGAACGTACTGACGCTGAACCTGCCGCCGCTGCGCGATCGTCCGCAGGACATCATGCCGCTGACCGAGCTGTTCGTGGCGAGATTCGCCGATGAGCAGGGGATTGCGCGCCCGAAACTGGCCGCTGACCTGAACACCGTGCTGACGCGCTACGGCTGGCCGGGGAACGTCCGTCAGCTGAAAAACGCGGTCTACCGTGCATTGACGCAGCTGGAAGGCTACGAGCTGCGCCCACAGGACATCCTGCTGCCGGATTACGACACTACAACCGTAGCGGTTGGCGAAGATGCGATGGAAGGATCGCTGGATGAAATCACCAGCCGCTTCGAGCGTTCGGTGCTGACCCAGCTGTACCGGAGCTTCCCGAGCACGCGCAAGCTCGCCAAACGCCTCGGCGTGTCGCATACGGCGATTGCCAATAAGTTACGTGAATACGGCTTAAGTCAGAAGAAAAACGAAGAGTAATAAAAAGGCCGCCTGCAAAAAATGAAGGCGGCCTTTTTTATCCGTGAAGGGATCAGGCTTTCAGAGCTTCCAGCGCGGCAGCGTAGTCCGGCTCGTTGGTGATTTCGTTCACCAGCTCGCTCAGTACGACGTTGTCGTTTGCATCGAGAACGATGACGGCGCGAGCGGACAGGCCTTTCAGCGCGCCTTCAGCAATGCCAACACCATACTGCTGCAGGAAGTCTGGCGCACGCAGGGTGGAGAG
The DNA here is from genome assembly GCA_002470465.1 of Pluralibacter sp. UBA7423. Lineage (GTDB taxonomy): Bacteria > Pseudomonadota > Gammaproteobacteria > Enterobacterales > Enterobacteriaceae > Scandinavium. The sequence goes on along the minus strand of DKMD01000026.1, from coordinate 58,385 downwards.
GGTAATCACGTTGCTCAGACCTTCTGCGCCGCAGAAGCGGGACTGCGCGAACGGCAGGTCGGCAGAAATGCACAGCACCACGGTGTTGTCCAGTTCGGTCGCCAGCTGGTTGAATTTACGCACGGATGCCGCACATACGCCGGTATCAATGCTCGGGAAAATGTTAAGCACCTTACGTTTGCCGGCGAACTGGCTCAGTGCGACGTCGGAGAGATCCTTGGCAACCAGTGTGAATGCTGGTGCTTTGGCGCCCGCCTGAGGAATGGTGCCCTGAACGGAGACGGGGTTGCCCTGGAAATGCACAGTTTGTGACATGATTATCTTCCTGTTTACATATAGTTAACGTCGCGGCTAGTGTATGCCAACAATCATAACGACAGCAAATGCTTTTGGTGCCATCTATAACGAGGGGCAGGGAATGAGAAGTCTGAGAGTATACGAGGAAGCCTGGCCGCTGCATACGCCGTTCGTCATCTCGCGCGGAAGCCGTAGCGAAGCGAAAGTTGTGGTGGTTGAGATCGAAGAAAACGGCGTGAAAGGCGTCGGGGAATGCACGCCATATCCGCGTTACGGGGAGAGCATTGACTCTGTAATGGCGCAGATTGTCAGCATTGGAGAGGAGCTGGAATCAGGCATCAGCCGCGAAGCGTTACAGCAGTTACTGCCCGCAGGCGCGGCGCGTAATGCCGTGGACTGCGCGCTCTGGAATCTGGAAGCGCTTAAGGCGGGTAAAACGCTGGCGCAAATGGTCGGGGCGGAGCTGGCCTCCAGCGTGACAACGGCGCAGACCGTGGTGATTGGCACGCCGGATCAGATGGCAAACAGCGCCAAAGCGCTATGGGATAACGGCGCGCGTCTGCTGAAGGTGAAGCTGGACGATCACCTGATCAGTGAGCGAATGGTCGCCATTCGCGCCGCCGTGCCGGAGGCGACGCTGATTGTTGATGCCAACGAAGCCTGGCACAGCGATGGCCTCGCCGCGCGCTGCCAGCTGTTGGCCGATCTTGATGTGGCTATGCTGGAGCAGCCGCTTCCGGCGACAGAGGATGCGGCGCTGGCGAATTTCATTCATCCGTTGCCGATCTGCGCCGATGAAAGCTGTCATACCCGTGAAAGCCTGACGACGCTTGCCGGTCGCTATGAGATGGTCAATATCAAACTCGACAAAACAGGTGGTCTGACGGAGGCGCTGGCGCTGGCCGCCGAGGCTGATGCCCAGGGCTTTGGGCTGATGCTGGGCTGTATGCTGTGTACCTCTCGCGCAATCAATGCAGCATTGCCGCTGACGCCAAAGGTTCGCTTTGCCGATCTCGACGGCCCAACCTGGCTTGCAGTAGATGCAGAACCCGCGTTGCGTTTCGGCACCGGTACGCTATACCTGTAAGGCTCAAGTTTATTTTTAAATAAAATCAGGCACAAAACGATCATAGCTCCTTCACGCGGCGCACTTAGGATAGCCGTATCAGATTTGAGGGTATTTGAGATGGTTGACTGGGAAGACGAAAGCGTCTCTACGCAGGATGCATTAACGAAGCGGATGATTGATACCGTGGGTCTGGTTGTTCTTCTGGTGGTCGTGATTGCCGCCCTGTGCTTTATCTGAATGGGGATTGTCGGCTGACTGAATGCCGGATGGCGCTGAGGCTTACCCGGCCTACGGCAAAAGATTGATTTTGCAGGCCCGGCAACGGCGTGTTGCCGGGCAATTCTCATGGTTATCGTTTGGCCTTTAATTCCGGATGCCAGTGCAGCAGCGCCGTCATCGCGGCGAGGTATTTCTCGCTGGCTTCGTCCGAGGAGATGGGCGGGAATTCAGCGGTGATGCAGTGCATCCCGATATCGGCACACCAGCTGCCGAACGAACCCGGTGTCGCATAGCCGACGCTGGTCACCAAAGGCAGCTCAAACGACTCTGCCAGCCATTTGCCAAGCAGCGTCTGCTGCGGATCTTCAATACAGGCCAGCGGATCGTGGAAAGAAACGACCCACGCCGGGTGAATCTTGTGAATCAGCTGACATAACGCTTCCGTTTCGGGTTCTGAGCCGGGGTTATCGCCTGTCAGCAATACCACGTCACGGCTTTCTGCTGAACTGTTCCAGCGGTAAACGGTTTCGCCTGCCTTCCAGTTCGCTGCCGGAAAATTGCGATTGAGATCGACGCCGTTGGCGTTGGCGCGCAGTCCCAACTGACAGCCGTCAGGGTTGACGGTCAGCACCACGTGATGACGGCGCAGATCCGGTGCGAGCGTGCGCAGGGCGCAGGAAAGCGTGACGATGGAAGAGTTTTCGTCGCCGTGGGTGCCGGCAATAATCAGCCCGCTGTTATGGTCGGCGAGCGGCGCGGGAAACCAGATCAGCGGCGCGCCTAATAACGAACGACCATAGTGCTGCGTACCGGGTGGAAACGCGCCGCGCTGTTGGCGAGGACGGGTGGAAGACATACGTATCCTGCATAATTGTGTTGTTTCTGGCAGTGTTGTGCAAAACTCACCGGGAATCAATTAGTTTCATACAGGTTGTTTCTGAAATCATTTCGCTGCTTCCTTCAATTTTTTGCCATAAGTCGTTTGCAATTCTTCCTGCTGAAACAAATAATTACCCGTCTAAGTTGGCTGGGTTTATTTGAACTGGGTTCATTTCAATAAAGGGGATCCCATGAAGTTTCCTGTTTCGTCTCTCTGTTTTGCGCTGGCGCTCGGTGGTACCGCGTCTTACTCATTCGCGGCGGATGTGCCGCAGGGAACTGTCCTGGCGCAGCAGCAGACGCTGGTTCGCCACATTAAAGATGAACCGGCTTCTCTGGATCCGGCGAAAGCGGTGGGGCTACCTGAAATCCAGGTGATCCGCGACCTGTTTGAGGGCCTGGTGAATCAGGACAGCAAGGGCAACATTGTGCCGGGCGTGGCGACCAAATGGCAGTCCAACGATAACCGCATCTGGACGTTTACGCTGCGCGGCAACGCAAAATGGTCCGATGGTACACCGGTGACGGCTCAGGACTTTGTCTACAGCTGGCAGCGTCTGGTCAATCCGAAGACAACTTCGCCATTTGCCTGGTTTGCGGCACTGGCGGGGATTACAAACGCCCAGAATATTATCGATGGCAAAGCAACGCCGGATAAGCTCGGCGTGACGGCAGTGGATGCGAAAACGCTGCGCGTGCAGCTTGATAAACCACTGCCTTGGTTCGTAAACCTGACGGCCAACTTCTCTCTCTATCCGGTGCAAAAAGCCAACGTCGAAAGCGATCCTAACTGGACGCGTCCTGGCAAGCTGATTGGCAACGGCGCGTACGTGCTGAAAGACCGCGTGGTGAATGAAAAGCTGGTGGTCGTCCCGAATACAAACTACTGGGATAACGCCAAAACCGTGATCAAGCAGGTCACCTTTGTGCCGATCAACCAAGAGTCAAATGCCACCAAACGCTACCTGGCGGGTGATATTGATATCACTGAATCTTTCCCAAAAAATCAGTATCAGCAGCTGCTGAAAAACATTCCTGGCCAGGTCTATACGCCGCCGCAGCTCGGCACCTATTACTATGCGTTTAACACTCAGAAAGGCCCAACCGCCGATGCCCGCGTGCGTCTGGCGCTGAGCATGACCATCGACCGTCGCATTATGGCGGAAAAGGTACTGGGCACCGGCGAGAAACCGGCCTGGCGCTTTACGCCGGACGTGACGGCAGGCTTTACGCCGCAGGCCTCTGCGGAAGAGAAAATGAGCCAGGCGGAACTTAATGCTCAGGCGAAGATGCTGTTATCCGCAGCGGGCTACGGTCCGAACCGACCGCTCAAGCTGACGCTGCTCTATAACACCTCTGAAAACCACCAGAAAATTGCCATTGCGGTGGCATCAATGTGGAAGAAAAACCTGGGTGTGGACGTGAAGCTGCAAAATCAGGAGTGGAAAACGTACATCGACAGCCGTAATACCGGCAATTTCGATGTGATCCGCGCTTCCTGGGTTGGCGACTACAACGAGCCATCAACCTTCCTGTCGCTACTGACCTCCACGCACAGTGGCAATATTTCGCGCTTCAACGATCCGGCCTATGACAAAGTGATTAACCAGGCAACGCTGGAAACCACCGAGAAAGCGCGTAATGTTGACTATAACGAAGCCGAAAAAATCATTGCCGCACAGGCACCGATTGCGCCGATTTATCAGTACACCAACGGTCGATTAATCAAGCCGTGGCTGAAAGGTTATCCGATCGATAACCCGGAAGACGTGGCCTACAGCCGTACGATGTACATCATTAAGCACTGATCGTTCCCGCAGTAAAAACCTGGCCTCGCATGCCGGGTTTTTTTATGGCTAAGACCACGCCATAAATGTGGATAAGGTCGTATTTGCGGGCTAAGCTTAGTTGATATCCTTTATCAGGAGGGGATATGTTGACGCATTCAGAAGCTAAACGATGGGCTACTCTGATGTTGAAATCCGCGCTCTGTGACGGGATGCAAGCCGAGGAAATTTTCCGGCAGGTGCATCTGGTTTGCGACAAGCACGGCAAAGAGTGCCTTGAAGAGTTAATAGAGGAAATTCTGGTGGAGGCCGGGCGTATTGGTCCTCAGCACAGCGCCGGGGAGTATAAGCACCACTAACGTCCTCTGAGCATAAAACCGCCTGCGGGCGGTTTTTGTGTTTTATGCGGCAAGCACCCGGTTTCGTCCGTCATCTTTGGCCTGATACAGCGCCTTGTCTACGCGTTTGAATATTTCATTAATGGTTTCTCCTGACTGGTGTCTGTTCACGCCTGCTTTTTTTGCGCGGTCGTGTGTAACGCCGTTGCCGGAGTATGCTTTGCGTTTTCAATCTGGGCTAATAATTGCGGGATCTCCTTTGCGGGGAGCGCCCTGGCAAAGAGGAATCCTTGCAAATTTTCTTTTGATTGGTCTTGTGCATCACATTTTTATCGACACGCTGAAACCTGTCGCACAAAACACCCTCATCGACTTAAGTATTGCTTAAGCATCTTATAGCACCAATAAAATGAAGTCTGGCATTACTGCTTTGCTGTGAGATAATCTGTTGCTATTAGGCAATAAAAGGGTATTTTTTGGTGTGAATAACTGCCAGCTCGGCGAATTGTCGGATAAATAAAGTTCTAAACTCAAACTCACCGTGTTTAACCGTGAATATCAATTTCTCATGGTGATTGGATTGAAATAGCCAGGCCAGCTGCTATAACCAGATCACCCCTCCGAGGATCTCTGTGAGCCTGATTATGCTAAGAAATATGAGTGTCAGAACTTTCATATTGATGTTTTTACTGGTGGTTGTCTTTATTGTCGATATTTTAGCAGTGATATTTTCCGCCAATACTGCCGTCCTGATTATGCTTAATATCAGCTGGCTGCTAGCGCTCTCCTTATTATGGTTATATATGACAAAATATCTGGTGACGCCCATTAATGCGGTTAAGCGCAGCATTGATGACGTGGTCTCCGGAAATATTTCAGTGCATATCCCTGAATTTGGTAATAACTGTGCAGGGCGTTTAATTCCCGGTATTAATAGTTTGTCGAGCAATATTTCCACGCTGGTATCGGAAATTCGCTCATCGTCGCAAACGGCAATGACGCTTTCCGAACAGCTGGCGAATCGCAGCGCGGAACTGTCGGTGAAGACGGAGCAGCAGTCGGCCACGCTAATGCAGACGGCCTCCAGCATGGAAGAGATTGCTGCCAGCACCAAAAATAATGCTGAGAATACTCGTCTTGCCAGCGGCCGTGCGGGAGAAGCCACGCTCTGTGCCCGGAAAGGAGGCGAGCTGATGGGCGATGTGGCAACCAACATGCAGTCCATTACCGACTGCGCCCGCCAGATGACCGAGATTATCACTATGATCGACGGCATTGCCTTCCAGACCAATATCCTGGCGCTGAACGCGGCGGTTGAAGCGGCAAGGGCAGGCGATCACGGGAAAGGGTTCTCGGTGGTGGCAGGCGAGGTGCGTAATCTTGCTCATCGTAGCGCCGAAGCGGCGAAAAATATCAAAACCCTGATTAGCGTCACCAGCGATAATGTGACTCAGGGGGCGAATATTGTTGCCGAGGCGGAGAAAAATATGCAGGAGATTGTCTCAGGATCGGGCCTGCTGAGCAGTCTGATGGAGCAGATCTCTTGTTCCACGCTGCAGCAGGAAAAAGGCATCGAACAGATAACCCTGGCGCTTTCAGAGCTTGAGAAAGTCACGCAAAGTAACGTCGCCGTGGTGGAGGAGCTGGCCGGTTCGTCTGATGTGCTTAAACATCAGGTGGTGGAATTACAAACCAGAACGCGTAATTTCCGCCTGGGAAATGAGGCACCCGCACAGGCTGTGGTACCCACGCCTTCAAAGCCAGCAGCGGTAGCGGTTTCCGGTGGTGAGCAAAATTACTGGCACTCTTTTTAATTCTCTCCTGGAGCGATAAAACGGGCCTGCATTCTGCGGGCCCGTTTTATTATATCCGGATGCCGAAATTATCCTTATTCACGATTTGACGATTGCATACGGTTTGTGCCTGCCAGATAATTCTGCTTTCATGAATAAATTCAGTGCGATGGAGGGCGTGCATATTGTTAATTACGTTCGCCGGGCTAGACTTCATTGCATAAGACCCGATAAGTGGAGGCGCTGTGGAAGCCATTAAGGGAGCTGAAGTGAACGTACCTGACGCGGTGTTTGCCTGGATGCTGGACGGAAAGGGCGGCGTCATCCCGATGACGGATGAGCGGGTTATCAATAAAGACAACCCCTGCTGGCTGCATCTCAACTATACCCACCCTGAAAGCGCACAATGGCTGGAGACCACGCCGCTGCTGCCAAACAGCGTGCGCGATGCGCTGGCGGGCGACAGTTTGCGCCCACGCGTCACACGAGTTGGGGAAGGAACGTTAATTACCCTGCGTTGTATCAACGGCAGCACCGATGAACGTCCGGATCAGTTGGTCGCAATGCGGCTGTACATGGACGAGCGCCTGATTGTGTCGACCCGACAGCGCAAAGTGCTGGCGCTCGATGATGTGGTAAAAGATCTGGAAGAGGGTACAGGCCCGACGGACTGCGGCGGGTGGCTGGTGGACGTTTGTGATGCGTTGACCGATCACGCCAGTGAGTTTATTGAGGAGCTGCACGATAAGATTATCGATCTCGAAGACAATCTGCTGGATCAGCAGGTGCCACCCCGCGGTTTCCTGGCACTGCTTCGCAAACAGCTGATCGTCATGCGCCGCTATATGGCGCCGCAGCGTGATGTGTACGCGCGGCTGTCCAGCGAGCGTTTTCCCTGGATGAGCGACGATCATCGCCGGAGGATGCAGGATATTGCCGACAGGCTGGGGCGAGGACTGGATGAGATTGACGCCTGTATCGCCCGTACCGGCGTGATGGCCGATGAAATTGCGCAGGTCATGCAGGAGTCTCTGGCCCGCAGAACCTACACCATGTCGCTGATGGCGATGGTCTTTTTGCCGAGCACGTTCCTGACGGGCCTGTTTGGCGTCAACTTAGGCGGTATTCCCGGCGGCGGCTGGCAGTTTGGTTTTTCATTGTTTTGCATTGGCTTAGTGGTGCTGATCGGCGGTGTTACCTGGTGGTTACATCGAAGTAAATGGTTGTAAGAAATCAGTTTTATGACCGGTAATGCGCCGAAAACGCGGTTTAATTTGAGCGAAGTCAATAAACGGACTACCCATTCAGGGCAATATCTTTCCCGCAGGTGAATGCAACGTCAAGCGATGGGCGTTGCGCTCCATATTGTCTTACTTCCTTTTTTGAATTACTGCATAGCACAATTGATTCGTACGACGCCGACTTAGATAAGTCGGCTTTTTTTTGCCTTTTGACCGGCGCCGCTATGCTTGCCTGGCCTACAATTCGGCCCACACCGAAGGCCGGGTAAGGTTTAGCCGCTATCTGGCAGCCCAAATTGCGATAACCTTTTTTGCCTCTCGCGCCAGACCTTCTACCCTTAAGGGATGTTCAACGTCCAGGAGGTCATTATGAACTGGCGACTCAGCGATCCGACACCCACCGATCCTGTTCCCGTACCGGACCCGAACCCTCGTCCTCAGCCCATACCTGAGCCACCGCTTGATCCCGATCCGCATCCGATTATCGATCCGCCGCCGCATTACTGAGCGGCAGGCACAAAAAAGCCCTCAGGCGAGGGCTTTAAGCGGGATTCAGTGGCTTATTTGATTTCGACGATGTCGAGTCGGTTGGCAAGCACGTCGGACTCGTCATCTTCTGGCTGCCAGCCTGCAGGCTGTAGTGGGATCTCTTCGCGATCGAAGGCCAGATCGCCACCGTCTACCACTTCTGCACCGTGCGTCAGGCCCTTGAAATCGAACATTTCGGTATCGCACAGGTGAGAAGGCACCACGTTCTGCATCGCGCTGAACATAGTTTCGATACGCCCCGGATAGCGCTTATCCCAGTCGCGCAGCATGTCGCCAATCACCTGACGCTGCAGGTTTGGCTGCGAACCGCACAGGTTGCATGGAATGATCGGATAGGCTTTTGCTTCGGCAAAGCGTTCAATATCTTTCTCACGGCAGTAGGCCAGAGGGCGAATCACGATGTGCTTCCCGTCATCGCTCATCAGCTTCGGCGGCATACCCTTCATTTTCCCGCCGTAGAACATATTCAGGAACAGGGTTTGCAGGATGTCGTCGCGGTGATGGCCCAGCGCAATTTTTGTCGCGCCAAGCTCAGTGGCAGTGCGGTAGAGAATACCGCGACGCAGGCGAGAGCACAGGGAACAGGTGGTTTTCCCTTCAGGGATCTTCTCTTTTACGATGCCGTAGGTGTTCTCTTCAACGATTTTGTACTCAACGCCAAGCGTGTCGAGATAAGCCGGCAGAATATGCTCAGGGAACCCTGGCTGTTTCTGGTCGAGGTTAACCGCCACCAGGCTGAAATTCACCGGTGCGCTCTGCTGCAGGTTGCGCAGAATTTCCAGCATGGTGTAGCTGTCTTTGCCGCCGGACAGGCAGACCATAATGCGATCGCCTTCTTCAATCATATTGAAATCGGCAATGGCTTCGCCCACGTTACGACGCAGACGCTTTTGCAATTTGTTCAGGTTATAAATTTCTTTCTTACTAACTTCTTGATTTTGCGACATGTAATGATGGCTCTGGTCGAAGGTAAAGGACAGCCTGCGTCAGGAGCACTGACGAACATCAGGGTTCATAGGGAGTGTAGCATCACTCTACGGCTGTCCTGTCGATAGTCTGGCGTGTATGGTACGGATTACAGCGCCGAAAGCCAGCGTGATTTCTGTCGCCGCGCATTTACTTGCCGGGTTTTTGGCTTTCGCTGAGCGGCATCAGCAGTTCCTTCAGTAGCGCATAGCGCTCGGCTGGCGTCAGGTAAAACGGTCCCAGGTGTGGCATATCTTTCGGCTCTTTCAGCCAATGGCTTTTCAGGTTACGTAACCAGCTGTGGACGTTGTTCATGATTTCATCTCCTGTGGTGATGAAATCATTGTGGTTGATGAAAACCGGAAGAAAAACGGATGGCATAAAAATTAGACTTCCGTATTTATGGTATGAATGACGCAGGACAACGGACAGATGACGTAGGGAATACGCTGTCTGTATCGCTCAAAAGGTTAAAATACGTAAATAAGAAGCACGAAGTGAAAAAAAGGATTGAGCCATCACGGTATCCTTTGCATTTGTCCGAATGAAGAGAATCTGATGTCCTTATTAAAAAGCATGCTGTTTTTTCTTGTTGTATCGTGCGGCTCGCTGATCACGCTGCTCTGTTTATGGCTCGATATGTCCGTCTGGCATGACGACTTATCCGAAGTTTCAGCGACCGAAGTTGTGCAGGAAATAACCCTTCTTGCGATTGTGATGATTCATTTTGTTCTGGCAAAACGTTTTAACGCTTTCCGGCTTTGTAACATTCTGGTCGGTGGTTTCTTTCTGACGATGTTAATTCGTGAACTTGATGCTGTCTTTGATGTTATCGCTCATGGCAGCTGGGTGTGGTTTGCTCTTGGTGCAGCTTTCATCGCACTGTGGTATCCGTTGAAAAAATGGCCAGAAACGTTGCGTGAATTAAATATGTATACCCGTACGCCTTATTATGGCGTGATGATCAGTGGGTTAATCGCCATTCTGGTCTTCTCAAGGCTTTTTGGCATGAACGTTCTGTGGAGCGCAGTATTGCAGGATGGCTACGCCAGAGTTGTAAAAAACGCAGTAGAGGAAGGCAGCGAAATGTTCGGCTACATGCTGTGCCTGGCGGCCTCTGCGGGGTACGCCTGTTACGTGCGCGCTGTGAGCATAAAAAAAGCCGCCTGAGCGGGCGGGTTTTCATCACCATACAAAGCAGAATCAGAACGGGTAATCCCGTTCTAAAACCACACCATAATATACCTGATTTGCCACGAATATCATTTTTCTGGCGCCGCGTACTGTTAATAAATCTCCGTTTTCTCTCAACAGAAATGAAAAGCCCGGGCATCTGTCCGGGCTTTTTTTAGTTATTTCTGAACCAGCTTACGGAATCAATCGCTGGTGGATTTCTCCGCTTTACCTGCCATTTGCGCGAGGAAGTCATAGCGTTTTTGCAGATCCGCCGTGGCGTCTTTCCACAGTTGCTCAGCAACTTCCGGCTGCTGGGCATTCAGGCGGCGGAAACGCTGCTCTTTCATCAGCGTATCGGCCAGCGCATCTGACGGTGGACGTGAATCCAGCGCCAGCGGCAGCTTGCCTTCGTCGGCACGACGCGGATCGAAGCGATACAGCGGCCAGAAGCCTGTTGCGGTCAGCTGACGCATCTGGTCATGGCTCAGGGCCAGATCGTAGCCATGCTCCTCACAAGGGCTGTAGGCAATGATTAGCGATGGTCCCGGATAGGCTTCTGCCTCCTGAATCGCTTTCACCGTCTGGTTGAGCTGTGCGCCCAGCGAAATCTGCGCAACGTAGACATGACCGTACATCATCATGCTGACGCCCAGATCTTTGCGTGCCTTACGCTTGCCGTGTTCACCAAATTTGGTGACGGCACCGAGTGGAGTCGCTTTCGAAGCCTGCCCGCCGGTGTTGGAGTAGCACTGGGTATCAAGTACCAGAATATTGACGTTTTCCGTCAGGCTCAGCACGTGATCGAGCCCGCCAAAGCCGATGTCGTAGGCCCAGCCGTCGCCGCCAATCAACCAGATGGATTTTTCCACCAGCGCGTCGGCATCGGTCAGCAGCTCTGCCGCACCCTCTTCGTTCTGCAAATGCTGACGCAAAGCGGCTACCTGTTCGCGACGCACTTCCGGCGTGGCTTCCGCGTGCAGCGCTTCGTTGAGCTCAGCAGGGAGCTTGTCGGCGAACGTTTCCAGCAGACGCATTACGCGGCTGCGGTGCTGGTCGACCGACAGGCGGAAGCCCAGACCAAACTCGGCGTTATCTTCGAACAGCGAGTTCGCCCAGGCCGGACCGCGGCCGTTGAGGTCGGTGGTGTACGGCGTGGAGGGCAGGTTACCGCCGTAGATAGACGAACAGCCGGTGGCGTTGGCAATCATCATTCTGTCGCCGTAGAGCTGAGTCAGCAGCTTGATATACGGCGTTTCGCCGCAGCCGGAGCAGGCACCGGAGTACTCGAACAGTGGCGTAATCAGCTGTGAAGTTCGAATATCGATTCGTTCCAGCTTCGTGCGGTCGATTTCCGGCAGGGCGAGGAAGAAGTCGTAATTGACTTTCTCTTCTTCGACGTGCTCCAGGCGTGACATCATATTGATGGCTTTGATATCCGGATCCTGACGGTCCTTCGCCGGGCAGACTTCCACACACAGATTACAGCCGGTGCAGTCTTCCGGGGCGACCTGCAGCACATACTTCTGACCGCGCATATCACGGGATTTCACATCCAGCGAGTGCAGGCTGGCCGGGGCGTTTTCCATCTCTTCAGGCGAAACCACTTTGGCGCGAATGGCCGAGTGCGGGCAGGCGGCGACGCAGTGGTTACATTGCGTGCAGAGATCTTCTTTCCAGATTGGGATCTCTTCGGCGATGTTGCGTTTCTCCCAGCGGGTTGTGCCGACGGGCCAGGTGCCGTCCGGCGGCAGCGCAGAAACGGGCAGGGCATCGCCAAGTCCGGCCAGCATGGCGGCGGTGACGGTTTTGACGAAGTCCGGTGCAGCGTCCGACACAACCGGCGGGCGCATCGGGCTGCTGTCGTCGACGGGCTGCAGCGGCACTTCCGCCAGCAGCTCGCGGGCCATCGCAAGGGCCTGCCAGTTACGTTCGACCAGCTCCTGACCTTTGCTGCTGTAGCTTTTGGCAATCGCGCCCTGCAGTTCAATCAGCGCGCTGTCGCCCGGTAAAATTTGCGTCAGCTGGAAGAATGCCATCTGCATCACGGTGTTAATACGCGCCGCAAGGCCACATTCACGGGCAATTTTGGCTGCGTTCACTATATAGAAGCGAGCCTGTTTTTGATTCAGCACGGCCTGCACTTCCTGCGGAAGACGCGACCACACCTCATCGGCACTGTATGGCGTATTTAGCAGGAAAATTCCGCCGAGCTTCAGACGCTCGGCCATCTGATATTTGTCGATAAACTGTAACTGGTGGCAGCCGACAAAATCCGCCTGCGAAACCAGATAGGCTGAGCGCACCGGCTGTTCAGAGACGCGAAGATGCGAGACGGTCAGTCCACCGGCCTTTTTCGAGTCATAGACGAAATAGCCCTGGGCGTACCACGGCGTGGAGTTACCGATAATCTTGATGTTGTTCTTGGTAGCGGAAACGCTGCCGTCGCTGCCGAGCCCGTAAAACAGCGCTTCCAGCTTCGCGGTGGAGGGCAACGTGTTTTCCGGCAGGGCCAGCGACAGGTTGGTCACGTCATCGTAAATACCAACGGTGAAGCGTGATTTTGGCTTGCTGGCGCTGAGCTCATTGAAAATTGCCAGCACGCACTCAGGGCCAAACTCTTTCGAGGAGAGGCCATAGCGGCCGCCAATCACCCGCGGCAGCGTTTCGCGTTCACCACTGTTAAAAGCTTCCGCCAGCGCGGTCATCACATCCAGATACAGCGGCTCGGCGTGCGCGCCAGGCTCTTTGGTACGATCCAGCACGGCAACGGTTTTTACGCTATCCGGCAGTTCAGCCAGCAGATGTTTAGCCGAGAACGGGCGATACAGGCGCACTTTCAGCACGCCGACTTTTTCGCCTCGGGTCAGCAGTTCATCCACCACTTCTTCACACGTGCCGATTGCGGAACCCATCAGTACGATGACGCGCTCAGCCTGCGGATGGCCGTAATATTCAAACGGTTTGTACTGACGGCCCGTGGCGCTGGCGAAGTCATTCATCGCCTGTTCAACGTGCTCGTACACCGCGTTGTACCACGGGTTAGTGGCTTCGCGGGACTGGAAGTAGGTATCCGGGTTGGCGGAGGTACCGCGAATAACCGGATGCTCAGGATTCAGCGCTCGCTCGCGATGCGCGTCGATTTCTGCCTGTGGCATCAGGTTGAGGATCGTGTCATCCGCCAGCGGAACAATTTTGTTGATCTCGTGGGACGTGCGGAAGCCATCAAAGAAATGAATGAACGGCACGCGGCTTTTCAGCGTCGCGATCGTTGAGATCAGCGCAAAATCCTGCGCTTCCTGAACGTTTGCCGCGCTGAGCATTGCGCAGCCTGTCTGGCGTACGGCCATGACGTCGGAATGATCGCCAAAAATCGACAGCGCGTGTGTGGCAACGGTACGCGCGGCGACGTGCAGTACAAATGGCGTCAGCTGACCGGCCAGTTTGTACAGCGTCGGGATCATTAACAGCAAGCCCTGCGAGGAGGTAAAGGAAGTGGAGAGGGCACCCGTTTGCAGCGCACCGTGCACGGCGGCTATCGCGCCTGCCTCAGACTGCATTTCCACGACTCGCGGAACGTCGCCCCAGACATTTTTAAGGCCGTTTCCCGCCCAGGCATCGGCCTGTTCCGCCATCGTCGAGCTTGGCGTGATCGGGTAGATGGCGATAACTTCACTGGTGCGAAACGCCACCGACGCGCAAGCGCCATTACCGTCAGTTGTAATCATATGGTTGCTCTCACTACTTAAGTTAAAGATTTATAAAGTTATTATTTGTTCCCACTAACTGCATGGGGCACCAATGGGGCATTCGCATTCATTTTCAGATTCAAAATGCCCAATTGGTCAGCATTGTTCTCGCTCATCCAGGCGCCATACACCATGTAAACCATCTGGGCGTTTCTGTGTCCCATCTGGTTGGCTATGAAGGTCGGGTTAGCTCCGGCAGCCAATGACCAACATGCATACGTGTGTCGGGACTGGTATGCATTCCTGTATCTTAATCCCGCTCGTCTGGTCATGTTTTCCCATGATGAATGAAGAGAAGGCACGGAATAATGATTTGCGCCAGGTCTTCCTCTTCTGGTGAGCTCAGGATTGAAGACGAAAGTGCACGGATGAATGCTTGTCCGGCCGTACTCCCGTAGTTTCACTACGATCTGCCTTTGCCTGTTTACCCTGGTTAGTTGAGCTTGGGCTTTCAGTGTTTCAATCGCTGGCTGAACGAGATGGATGATCCTGTCAGTTCCAGCGTCAGTTTTTGGTAGTGTGAATTCCTTGGCCCGCGTGTATGTTCTCTTAACAATGATAGTCCCGGTTTTTAAATCTATATCTTCCCAGGCGAGAGCACACAATTCACCGTGCCGCATTCCTGTGTAGACGGCGAGTGACCATAAATTTCGAAACTGTGGGTGCAATGCTGCTCCAATCAGTCTTGAAAATTCGTCACGTTCCAGCGGGTCCGGATCCGCTTTTGATTTCTTCAGAAGAGAAATCCCGTCAAAGGGGTTCTTTTGAACATACCCATTATCCGCAGCGAACTGAAACATCCCTCCGGTAACGACCATGTAACCATTCACCGTTGTCGCCTTCCGTCCTGTTTTTGGCTGTTTCTGCCCACCCATTAACATGTGAGGGCCAGTAAGCAACTCCCTCCTCAGGAACAGCAAGTCCTCCTGACTTACTGCTGAAATCATCTTTCTTGGCCCGATCAATTCAACCATATTGGAGATGACGGATTTATAACCACGCATGGTATTGTTTGATACATCCATACTCTTCAGTGCCAACCACTTTTCAGCGATTTCTGAGACAGTAATTTCTTTATTCTTAATCCCAAAATGCCGGAGATTTGATGAATTTGGGAACTGGGACGCGTAGTCGAAGTTGCCCATTTTTATCGAGAAACAAACCGCCGTTCTCAACTCACCGGCCATCTTTCTGTTCTTTGGAGTATCCGGAACTCCAAGGCTTTCGCGTACGCGACGGCCTTTGTAATGGAAAACGATACGGAGATTACCTCCGTGATTTTCAACGCCAGTAGGATAGGTTGGTTTACCCATTATGCCTCCCGCGCCCAAGAGCATGACCAGAGTAGCTGTTTAGATTTACACATCAAGGAGTCATCCCTGGCTGCTTTGATATTTGGGTTTCAATCCACCGATCGATAGCTTCGCGGTTATACAGACACTCACTGGTCGGTTTTGGCGCTCCTTCTGGCGACATGTGCACATACTCACGGCCAACCATCCAGGACGTTTTTCTGGCTCGAAGAATGGTTCCTGGTCGCAGACCGGTTAACGCGATCAGCAGACTTTCTGTGACCCATTTGTTTGGGGTCAGCTGGATTACGTTTTCCATTGTTACCTCGCGTGTATTCGAGGCCACATCAGCGAAAGATACAGTAAATTATCCGACTGCATTTTCCCTTAAGTAGCACTGTTTATGTTGGGTGATGGGGTATACAAAGTGGTTTGAAAAAAGAACCCGGCGCGGGGCCGGGAAAAAGGGTAACGGAGCGGTGCTTTCGCACCCAATAGCCAGCTCATAACTGGCTATCAGTTGCGTCAATGCAATAAGCCAAGGTCGTAGTTGAGGTTCTCAAGGCATTCTCGGTCCTGCTCGAAGCAGTAATCCCACAACTCCTGATCGTGCCATTCCCGAACCAGTTGCCACTTCCAGCCGCCGTCATGCTTCACTCGGCGGACCTTTCGCTTAACGATGGCGTCCTGATCGATAATCACCCCCCAACCTGAACCAATGCCATTGCGTAGCACATCCAGATCAACCTCGATAACGCGGAACAACTTCGGTAATTTCGGTAACTCTTCAATGCGCATAATCTCTCCTCATGCCGCGCGCTGGGCGCGCAGTTTCTTCAGGTGTTCTGCTTTTTCGATTTCTTCGGCGATCCGCTGAACTTCCGACTTGCTGACCGGTTCGAACTCAATGCAAAATCGGCCCATGCTGGCAATGCATGGACGGTTATTGCGGAGGTAGTGAACGATGTCGTTTTTGGTGCGGAGGATTTTGCAGGGGATGCTGTGGTGGTCAACGTAGTAGGTGTTAGGCCGGATTATCCTGAACATGGAATTCACCTTTTGATATTTTATCGTCCCACGAAAGCACAACCTTAAGCATCTCCTGATAGTCGTCGTCCCATTCCAGACGATCAGAGTCATGCGTTAACTTTGCCATCATCTCTGCGATGGTATTTGCTGGGAGATAACCTTTTCCGAAGTCAGCCAGTCGGGTTTGATAGTCAGGCGCATCATCTTCTCCATAGCCAAATTCACTCTCAAAGGCGTCGCAATAACTGCAAGACCCATACGATCCTTCACACACGCCAATTTCTCCACCTTCTTTGACAAGTGCCAGCCATTCCCCCTGGTAGCATCCAAACTCAACAAAATCTAATACCGCGCATCCAGCAGCAATTAGTGCAGACTGATAGCTCATTTCAAATCCCTCTCTGCTTATTCTTCAATTCGATAACTGATTGACAATCCGCGCACGTATGGCAGCCGGGAACGGCAGCGCGCCGCGGCTCGGGAATTGGTTCGTCGCATTCTTCACAACGCTCAGCTGATACGGCGTTGCGGTTGAGGCGGTGATAAGTGATGACGTACAAATCAGTTAAGCACGGGCTGCCGCGCTCGTTCACTCGCGTATGGGTGATGACCGACAGGAGGTGCCGGGGCTTAACGAAAGCGACGATTTCCCGGTAGAAACGGCGACGGCAAACACTGTCATCAGCGGCGTATATGCTGGAGGCCAGATAGCGATGAAAATCGTTAAACAGGCGGACTTCGATTACTTCGCCGACCTGGCTTTTCCGCACCCGGTAACGTTCACTATCAACGTGACGTACCCGATAACCGGCGGAACCCGCACGGAAGACGTGACTCTGTCTGGGCGGCTTATCAGTTTTGCTGAGACAAACGATGGGTCTGTTGTCAGTCCTGTTTACTATTACACCTTCACTTTCGACAACCTGAATGGCCCTTCTATACCCATTCAGGATGCGACTATCAACACGACGAAGTTCATCCTAAACGATAACGCCGCGCTGATAGTCGGACCTTTCTTCTCTCCGATACCATCAAGCCAGTTGTGGCTGCATACGCAGTCAGGTCTTGGGGGTAACAGCGAAACTAACTGGGTGGTAAACATCTGGAAAGTCGACAATGACAACAACCTGATACCCGGCACGGAGCAGACGTTTACGTACCGGCAGACAACGCCACACGACTACATGTCGGAGACGTTTAACCGGACTGATAAACTCACTCCTGCTGGCGGTTTTGGGCGTTATGCAATCACCTTCAAGAGGACCGATAACAGTAGCGATGCAAGTAAGCTGCAAGTTGAAGAGATTCATGCTGTCAACGTCAGGACGAATGTCGTTCACGATGAAGATTCGCTGGTAATGGTAAAGGTCCGGGCCACTGAAAATGCAACGAGCGGCCGCGACAGGAAATACAACGCGCTGATCACCCGCCACGTCATCAGTTACAACATGACGACGCAGCAGGTAGATTACACGCTCAGGCCGTCACGGAAATTTGCAGATATTGCTCTGTTTAACTGGCTTGTCGTCGGTCAGCAGCCGGAGTCGAGCATTGACATTTACGGCCTGTACCAGATTCAGTCTGAAATAGACGTCATTGATCCACGGCTCGGATATTTCGACTACACATTTGACGATGAAGATGTGTCGCTCGGCTCGCGAATGGAGACCATCTGTGACGCAGCCAGCGTGTCCGTTTATGACGATAACGGTGTGCTTTCTTTCACCCGCGACAGCAAAAAGACGTCTGCGGCCACGATATTCAATCGATCGAATACGAAGCCTGATGGTTACTCCTTGTCGTATGACATGACGCTTCCAGGTGGCTATGACGGTGTGGAGGTGCAGTTCCGTAACCCGGACACCAATAAGCAGGACTTTGTTCGGTACCGGATTTCCGGCAATTCCATTATTGAAGGATCACCGGCCAAAGCGAAGAAGTTCGAAATGCTGTACGTCAGGAACAGGTTTCAGGCGGACGAGCGCGCGCTGCGCGAGTGTAAACGGCTTATCTATTCACGCATGACAATGCAGATTACGGCCATGGCTGACGGCGAATGGGTAAACATCGGTGATATGGTTAAGGTTCCGGACACATACGACACGAATCAGCAAGCCGGGTACGTTACAGCCCGAAATGGAAATAACTTCGATACCAGCGAGCGTATCGATTTTTCTGGCAGCATGTTTGTCGTTGTGACCGATTCTCTCGGGAATACGACAGCGCGCTACCCGGCAACTCAACGCAGCGACACGCCGTTCGGATTCACAGCTGCAGTACCAAACATCATTCTCAACATTTACGACGGCTACGACGTTCAGTCACCTTCGCGCTATGTCATCGCAACATCAACGGAACTGGATGCAACGCAGTGGACTATCACAGCCAAGCAACCAAATGGTGACGGAACCACGTCCTTAACGCTGGAAGAATACAGCGACCTGATTTACCCGTAAGCAATTCACTTCAACTTAAAGCCAGCCATAGCGCTGGCTTTTTTATGGGCACAATATGGCTACTACACCTACCAATATGGCTGTACCAAGCGAAAAACCGCAAGACCTGAAGTTTAATGCTGGCAAGATTGATGAGTTCGTTACTTCGCAGGCATCTCAGTACATTGACCGCCTTGGAGGAAAGCATTACACCATTGAAGGCCTGAAGCAGCTTGTTTTACAGCAAATCTATAACCTGGGCTGGAACCCTGTCGGCACATTCCAGGATGGTGCAACTATCACCACTGCGGGCGACATTATCCAGGATGAGTCAACGGGCGTTTGGTATCGCTGGGATGATTTAACCACGCTGCCTAAAACTGTTCCCGCTGGCTCGACACCTGATTCTACTGGCGGTGTAGGGGAAGGAAAGTGGCTGGCGGTCGATGTCAGTGATGTATTGCGGAAAGATTTAGCAAAGTCTACGGGGGCCAGCCTCGTTGGGTACGGTGATGAGACTGTTGCTGATGCTCTGGACGGGATTAATGAATTAATTTCGTCTCAATTGGCTATCGAATTTGAGAACCTGGCATCTGCACAATTCGCGGACCTTTCAAAATATAATATCATTGCTATAAGATATAAATACTCGAATGTGAGCTATGTAAGAACGGGTGTAATAGGAGTTCCGTCCACCGGCAACGTTATAAGATTCTACGATATTTTTGGTTCTGAATTTAAAATCATTCCAGAGAAAAACATCAATGGTGATGTAACATGTTTCACCCAGATGTTTGTTCATGACCCCAGCTATTTTATGTATGCAAAGGGGCTTGGAATTGGAACTTTTATTAACTATATTTTTCCTGGTGACTCATTGACAATTCAGTTCCCTATATTTTTTGAATTGTGCAAACTATATGACGTCTCACTAATATTAGGCATTGCCGGATTTGAGGATCAAATCCCCACATACCTTTCTCAGGTATCGTCATACTTTAGTGATGATGCGGTTGTTGGCATCTATTGCTTTGACGAACCTGATACAAAATCTTACGCTACCCTTACATACCAAGATCAAGTAATTGATGCAGTAAAAGCTTTAACATCTAAACCTATAAGTGCCGCCCTCACTGCTGATGTTAATGCTGCAAAAAAACTAGACTATCGTGTGGATGTTATTTACATCTCAGTTTACAGGCAGTTCCATACCTTCAACGAAATAAAGTATTATATTGCCAATCTTATCGGTCCTATGGAAGAAGGTGCTACAAGAGAGGGGCGCTGCGTTCCAATATTGCAAACATTCAATCAACATACTGGAACAAACCTAAACCCGACAGTAGATGAGATAAAATCATCAAATCGAGGCTGGCTTTCTAGATTTCCTGGGTTTGTATGTTTTATTTTTTATGTTCCAGATAGCCCAAGCATTATGGAGAGCATTGAAAACAGCGAGCCCATAAAATGGGCTTATAAAGACCTTATACAATTCGCTAGACAAAGAACCACAGAAAGATGCAGGCCACTTGATATAAATAATTGCGGGCTTAATTATAGCTCGACCACCGATCAAAATAACATAGGCCCAACCAATAAAGGGTCGTGGTGGTGGTTGCATCCAAATACAACTTGCGCCATTGAGGATGGTAGCGTGGTGCCAACAACTGTTGGCGCATTTGTTTTCATTGTCGGTGATTTACTGGTATTAGATTTTGGCGTGCCAGTCCGTCCGGACTATGTAAAATTTGACTATCTGGATCTAACATCTCAATCAGTAGTTAGCACTTGGCAGTTAATTGCAGGTTTAGGAAACAGCACAACTTTAGTGCAAACTATTACGACCACCGGGAGCGCTACAGTCAACTTCAATGCAGTTGATACACTTACCGGTGTGAAAAATAGATACTGGGCGATAAAACTAAGTGCCAGAAGTTCTGAAGGAACACTGCGGAGGGCTGCAATTCGTAGGGTTAGGGGGGCATTTGCCAGATAAAAAAAGGGAGCCTAGCTCCCTTTTGTTTTATTTGAAAGCGGCAACCAATTTGTTTGATATATGAACCGCGTTTCTGTCTATGTATTTTTCGAAAGCAATTGATACAATTATGCTGAAAAAATAAACTAGAAAAGAGTTGAGCAATAATGTCAAAGAGCCATTTCCAAAATCCAACCCAAATCTTTTTACCAGTAGAAGTATAGGGAAGTGTATTACATATGATGAAAATGAGATTTTACCTAGGAATAAAGGTGTTTTTCTGCTGAATATGTCCTGGGTTATTTTTGAATTCATTGAGAAATAAAAAAATAAACATACGCCGAGAATATGCCAGAAGCTTGCGATATTGAAGTTTGTATCAATTTTCATTATTGAGTGCATTCCAATGGTTGACACTCCTGGGCGTATGGTTGGGTATGACATGAAAATTAAAGAAGTGACAAATAAAAATGCAAGCATGTATTTGTTTGTGCATGTGAACTTATCTTTTAAATATCCTGATGTAACAATGTCACATACAAAAGCACCAAAGATGAAAAGGAAATAAACGGTATTGAATGAGTAAGCCAAGCACGCAGTATAAATTAACCATCTTTTTGATAAGTTGTGCGTGAGCGCAATTAGAGCAAATACGACAAAAGAACCCATCAGCTCAATATGCATTGTCCAGAGCGGGCCATTTATTACATCCTTGCCTGTAAAAAATACATTATATACTGAAGTTTTGATAATTGTGTTTAGTGAGAAAGGATTTCTATCTCCGAAAATTAATGAAATGCTTTCAAAGCAAAGCCAGAAGAAAATCATAGATGCTATAACAGGTATTAGTAGCCTGAAGTATCGCTTTAACGCCCCAATTGTTACCACAGACAATTCTTTTGTTTTATGATATTTATATGATAGTACATACCCACTTAGCACAAAAAAAATAAAAACAGATATCAATCCGCTATATATTATGTTTAAAGGCGATGCAGCTATTATCGTTTTTATTGCGCCTGCGACCCCCGGATCACCGGTGTGGCGAAGAGCAGGGTAGAAATCATTCACGCAATGGTCAAAAATTACAACCATACAACTAATTCCGCGAAGTCCCTCAAGATAACTAATTTTATGGCCTTGCATACGTAGATTCCCGTTTAAGAAACAGAAAGAGAGTAATACACATAATCATGTCTATGTCATTTGTAATGATTAAATTAATGATGATATTTAATTGTATTAAAACATACAAACAATGGCAAAGGCTAAACTGGTCTCTCTGTTAGTTAATAGTTAGGACTCCGACCGCTATGGTGCCTTAACCTCACGTTAAAAACCCGGCAGTGTTTCCACATACCGGGGTCATGCCAGCAGTCTTTTCCAGAGAGCTTGCTGGCGCAAGGATTCTACCACACCATCATGGCAATGGCGACAGGCCCACTCAGGTGGGCTTTTTGTTAGCTATCATCACCACCCAACCACATATCTGCCTCTTCAAACATTTCCTGCACTGCGGCACTGATCCGCTCCTTCTCATGCTTGCTGGCATCCGTGTTGATTGCTGGCAACGTCATCATCGGCTTAATGCGGACGTCGGCATCCGGAAAAATTCGGTGAATCCGTTTCGTCAGTTCGGCGAGGATCATGCCGTTTGCGCCAGGCAAACCAACAAAATTCCTTTTGTCATAAACGAGTTCCACAAACATTGAATATTCCTTCTTTACTGGTTAGATATACAGTATTTATACTGTATTTCTATCCAGTATTCAATGGAGGTACATCATGCAGCAGTCAATCTACGCAACATGTGGAATTAGCAAGCATGCCGATGTTGTTGAAACGCAAAACGGTTTTGCAGTTGTCGACCGCAGCGGAAAGCCTGGCGCGCCCCACGTTCTGCTGATTGCGTATCAAGGGCATCGCGAATTTGCTCGCCTTGCTGGTGGCGCGCTGATCACGGAAGACGGCGAAGCAATCGAAGGGGAAGGTCTTGATGATGTTGAGGTGATCGGCGTGGTAACGCACATCATCAACCGGGCCGGTTTCGATGACCTGCCAGTGATGTAGCCCCGCTCTAATTTTACGGTGATTATTATGCAGCTTTTCACGCCTTCTGAGTTACGCCAGGTTGTCGCTATACCGCTGTTTGGGGAAATGGTCCAGTGCGGGTTCCCAAGCCCGGCTCAGGACTATGTTGAACAGAGGATCGACTTAAACGAGCTGATGGTGCAGCACCCCAGCGCGACGTATTTCGTGAAGTCTTCCGGGGATTCGATGGTTGAAGCAGGAATAGGAGAGGGCGATCTGCTGGTTGTCGACAGCTCAAGGAAAGCCGTTCATGGCGACATCGTCATTGCCGCGGTGGACGGCGAATTTACTGTTAAGCGTCTGCAGTTGCATCCGATCGTCATGCTCAAGGCCGAGAACCCGTCATACCGCCCAATCATGATCGGCAGTGAGGACAACCTGGAAATTTTCGGCGTGGTCACGTACATCGTGAAGTCTGCGAGTTGAGCATGTTTGCGCTGTGTGATGTGAACTCGTTCTATGCGTCCTGCGAGACTGTGTTCCGCCCGGACCTGAAAGGAAGGCCTGTTGCTGTTCTCTCAAATAACGACGGCTGCGTGATCGCCAGGTCGGCAGAGGCTAAGAAACTCGGCATCAAGATGGGCGACCCATACTTCAAGCAAAAGGACTTATTCCGGCGTCACGGTGTGGTGTGCTTCAGCAGCAACTATGAGCTGTACGCGGATATGTCCAACCGTGTGATGACAACGCTTGAGGAGATGTCGCCGCGCTGCGAGATTTACTCGATCGACGAAGCATTCTGTGACCTGACAGGAGTCCGGAATTGCCGGGATCTTACTGAGTTCGGAAAGGAGATACGCGCCACCGTTTTGCAGCGTACGCATCTGACCGTGGGCGTCGGAATCGCTCAAACGAAGACGCTGGCAAAGCTGGCGAACCACGCGGCGAAACAATGGCAGCGGCAGACGGGCGGGGTTGTGGATTTGTCGAACCTGGAGCGGCAAAGAAAATTGATGGCAGCGCTGCCGGTTGACGAAGTCTGGGGCGTTGGCCGCCGCATTTCGAAAAAGTTGGAAGCGATGGGTATCAAGACTGTGCTGCAGCTGGCGGACACTGACATCCGATTCATCAGGAAGCACTTCAATGTGGTACTGGAGCGCACTGTCCGCGAGCTGAACGGCGAGCCCTGCCTTGAACTGGAAGAGTTCGCACCGGTGAAACAAGAAATCGTCTGCTCCCGATCGTTCGGCGGCCGCATTACGGATTACGAAGAGATGCGTCAGGCGATCTGCAGCTATGCCACCCGGGCTGCGGAGAAGCTGCGCGGCGAGCATCAGTATTGCCGCTTTGTATCCGCGTTCGTCAAGACGTCGCCATTTGCGCTCAACGAGCCTTATTATGGAAACAGCTCGTCAGTAAAGTTGCTGACGCCCACGCAGGACAGCCGCGACATCATCGGCGCGGCCACGCGCTGTCTTGATGCGATATGGCGTGACGGCCACCGGTATCAGAAAGCGGGGATCATGCTTGGCGACTTCTTCAGCCAGGGCGTAGCGCAACTCAATCTCTTCGACGATAACGCGCCGAAGCCCAACAGCAATAAGCTGATGGAAGTACTGGACCATCTGAACGCCAAAGATGGCCGGGGAACGCTGTACTTTGCCGGGCAGGGCATACAGCAGCAGTGGCAGATGAAGCGCGAAATGCTTTCTCCGCGATATACTACGCGATACTCCGATCTTCTCGTCGTCAGGTAATTGGCTTCATGGGCAGAAGTTTTAGAGCGGCGTTCATGAAATCGTTCATTACTGAAATCGGAATATCTGGCTCCTGATAGGTCAGGGTTAGCTCGTGTGTGACGTCCGAGTAGAAAACTTCTGCGAGTTGCTTTTGTGGTGAGGTATCGGCCTCTATGAGTTCAAGGTACATTCCGTCGCGAACTACATCGCTGCCGCGGAGATAGTGGTAGGTTTTCTGTTTCATCGTCCTGATGCTATGGCTGGTAAAGGTGATTGGATTGTCGCCAGGAATGAAATAAGGGTAAACGGTGGGATCGTAATTTTGGTAACGTGCTCGCAAAGTTACGGCGATGGGGCAGGAGTGGGGCAGGAAAAATCGCTAAAGTTCACGTTAGAACATAAACTGAACAATTATCCAGAGATAACGAACTGAAAAACAACCTGCTCTTGGGCGATCTTCAGTAAGTTTTAAAAATGTGCATCCATAGTAATCATGTGACACCCTTACATTGCGCAAGAAAAAGGGACCCACGATAACCTCGGCGAGTCCTGTAATTATTGTTCTATTATAGGACTGCCGTGTAACTCATTGAAGTTGTGAAACCTTCCTGGGCACTATCGGACAAATGGGGCGCATTTGGGGCAAAATGTTTTCAAGCTTTTCATTCACTAAGGCAACCTGCTCCCTTTCCCCGATCCACTTTGAGTATACCTCGTAAACCATCTTTGCGTTTTCATGCCCCATCTGGCTGGCGATGAGAGCTGCTTATGGTTCAGGAAGCAGTGCTATTCGTGATATCGGCACAGCAAAGTCAAATGTGATGGAGATTGGAGCATTTGGCACTGGCCGGGATTCATCACTTCAAATACTTCGCCATGGAGGTTGTTTTGAAAGGTCAAACAGCCCCGTCGATACGAACGTATTCATCAAGATAGTCTTGCCGGTAGTGTGCGATTGTTTGGGGGGGATTCTGAAATACAATGACGAAGATGTAGGGGAAACGAAAAAATCGATCGGGGTTTAACAGGTAGCAGGAAGTCCTGGTCTGAATTCGGAAGGCTGGACAGTAGAAATCCCGCAGGCTATCGACGGAAACTGTCTGTGTTCTGCAGAAATTAGCGCCGACGACAGTGGCTCGCTGGCTGTTTCCACTTTCAAGCGCCGCTTTACAGTTGAGTCTTCGATGATTGTTGCTGGCGAGCCAAAGAACATACCCCGATGAGTGCTGAACAGATTTACATCTGGATATGCCAGGCGAGCGCATATGGAAGCAGCAGAAGCAAAGAAAACGATTGAAGCACCAATACAGAGGACATCTTCGTGAAGAAGCAGTTGACCACCGTGCAGGAACGTATCGCGGTTGGCCGTTACTGGGCAGGAAGTCTCTCCGATGTGGCTCCTGAATTTACTACTGTTTATCGGGATTGTTAGATGTACCGATCCAAACTTGAACCAGACTGAGCAGCATCAAACCAATAAATGCAGCAATGGCCGTTGTTAATATTAAGGATGTCATAGCATCACCTTTTCTGTTGAGAGTGATTTTTTAGACAATCTGCACCAGTCTAAGTTCATAACTTTCTGAACGGAAATTTTGTTCGAGTCATAACGAACAACAAAAAATGCTGCTGGGCAGGGTAACAATAATTTTTATCTTATTATTTTTGTATATGATTTATCCGATAAACGGGGGAGTTATACCTGGGATTAAACCCAGATTTTAACATGATATGGAAGATAAACATTTTAGAGATATCATAAATGTTTTTTGGCAGCATCCCGGATCTCCTGTGAAGTCAGCTCTCTGTCTGATGCTACGTAAACAATGCCATGATCACCCGTCAGCGAAGGAAAACCGGCAGACATTATCTGGAGATGTGTCTCTTCACCGTTTGGATACTCCTTACGGATAGATGTAATGCCCTTAAGAACGGTAATGACCTTGCAAGGCTCAGCATTAAAAAAAACGATTACCTTTTTCATATGCCACCCTGGAGTTGATGATTTTTTTCATAGATATAAAATCCCTGCAAAAGGAGACTCGATAGTTTGTTAACAACAAACCCGGAGCAACTATGTATTATTTCTTAAAATATCATTTTTGCTGAATTGATGGCTGTTATCAAACGTCATTGTCGATTTACAGAAAATACACTTTGCGCCAAATGGATTTTTCTCGGACACATCAAAAATTGACGTTCGGTATTGAGAGCCATGACAGCATGGACATCTGAAATGAATGTTTATAGTAATATTATTTACCTCGTTAATGATTTTTAGTTGGAGCCAGTAGCAGAAAAGCCTTGCATTTTCGTTTTTTTGCAAGTCGTTGCCATAAAGGCAAGCAAGAATGTGATTTAACGTGTATGGTGGCAGTCCCTTAAACCAGGAGATGCCTATGTCTGGACGTAAAAACACACAAACCCGTCGTAATCACTTAGTAAAATGCCCTTGCCCTAACTGTTCAAAAGATTCTGAGCATAGCTTTAGCCGTGTTCAAAAAGGGTCTCAGCTTGTCTGCCCTTACTGTAGTACTTTATTCAAGTCAGCAAAGTGATTTAAAAGAAAAGCACCTGTCAGGGGATAAGATCACTTAATTTTTCTTGAATATTTCCATAAGGTAACTGAAATTGACAGTGACTAACCCGGCAAAGTAAATGAAGTGATGCTTTTGGAGGTCGTCAGGCCTCTTAACTTTATTTTTATATGCCGTTAGCTTCTGTTTTCAAGCTGTTCATGCAGTAAATCTGATCTTCATTATATCGGTCAGCATTCTCATGTAAAATCTAAAATATACTGGCCGATTTGTCCGAAAAATCCGGGCGCTACAGGTTTGGGGACTGTCTACTCAGGAATAATCCATCATCGTTGTCGCAGCCCACAAATGTTTATTTGTCGCAAAGTATTACGCTGGCAGCAGCAGGACCCTTGTCACCACTATGAATCGCGAATTCAACCTTCTGGCCTTCAAAGAGCGTTTTGAAGTTATCACCCTGAAGAGCTGAAAAATGGACAAACACATCTTTGCTCCCATCAAGCGGGGAGATAAAACCAAAACCTTTGCCTTCGTTAAACCACTTAACCAGGCCTTTAATTCTTGTGGACATACTGACTCCTGTTGACCATTTTAAAAATGTAGTATTGATTATAAACGTATAATATTAAACTTATGGACTCAAAAGGAGGGGATATCAGCGATAGCGCCTGGTTATGAGGATTGCTCTGTAAAATGTTTTTACGTTCGTCTGTGTGTTGATTTGACTCATTCATTAATACACGGTGAGTATTAATTAGCAAATTTTATTTTAGCCATCCGGGCTTCCTGAGGAGAATTCAAATGGACAGAAACATCAGCTTATCGCCTGTTTGTGACAATAATATTTTTATTGCGGACCTGACGTTGTATCGTCCCTGCGGCTATGCAGGCGAGGTCTTCTTGGCGAATTTGGGCCTGAATAACGTTCAAACATGGTAAATTTCTAAACGGTCAGACTGAAACCAGAGGTCCCCATTTATACTTTTGCGCCCCTGGTATTCCTTTTAACAACGAGCAGGTCAATCCCTTGGGCGATAAATTGCTAGAATTTGTTTCAAAAAGGCAAAATGCGTGCCTCGTCTCTCGACGTCACGCCGCTTGCTGCCTATTATGAACAGGTTTTGCGAACCGTATTTGACAGGGGAATAAAGAGAATGCGAGCAGCTTTTTGGGTAGGATGCGCGGCACTTTTGCTGTCGGCATGCAGCAGTGAACCCGTACAGCAGGCCACGGCGGCACATGTCACGCCAGGTATGCGGGCGGCGATGTCTGACTCAGGGCAGGCCAACTGCGCGATGATTGGCGGCGCATTATCCGTTGCCCGTCAGCTGGATGGCTCTGCCATCGGTATGTGCGCACTTCCCAATGGCAAGCGATGCAGCGAGCAGTCTCTTGCCACCGGGTCCTGTGGTAACTATTGACGTTAGTTCACCAGATCGGCGAGCTTATACACCAGCGAATCATGGGACGTTGCAAGGGTCAGCTGGTTTTCCGTGAGGTCAACCTGTACACCGTCGTGCAGCATAGCGCCGACCAGTGCGTCCAGCTGATTCAGCTGCGCATCCGTGCAGAGCATGCGCGTCATCGCCAGGTTTTTCACCTTCAGCTCGCCGTCTGACAGCTTTCCTTCGCCGGTAAAGCGGTTGCACATATTCCCTGAAATGTGCATTTTCTCACCGAAGCTCAGCTCCAGCGGTTTTGCCGGGCTGACATTGTTGCCGTTTACGCTCTCAAGCACAAAGCGATGGTGTTGAAGCTGTTCCGGCTGCGTGGTCACCTTGCTGGTGGAGACACAGCCTGCCAGGAGAGTTGCCGCCACCAGGGCGAGCGTCAGTTTCATACTGCTCATCAAATATTCACCAAATAAATAATACCAACACAGCATGACACTGTAGTGCCGGGCTGAAGAGTGGGGATTATCCGAAAGTGCTCCCCGAAAACGGGGAGCAGAAAAGGTTAAACGAGGGCGTTCGGGCTGGTTTCGCCATTATCGATTTGGCGCAGGTTTTCCAGCGTGGTTTCGGAAATGCTGGTCAGCGCCTCGGCGGTGAGGAAGGCCTGATGCCCGGTAAACAGCACGTTATGGCAGGCCGACAGGCGACGGAAGACGTCATCCTGAATCACGTCGTTGGACTTATCTTCGAAGAACAGATCGCGCTCGTTTTCATATACGTCCATTCCCAGCGCGCCGATTTTCTGGGTTTTTAGCGCTTCAATCGCTGCCTGAGAATCAATCAGGCCGCCACGGCTGGTGTTGATCACCATGACGCCGTCCTTCATCTGACTGAATGCGGCGTGGTTCAGAAGGTGATAATTTTCCGGCGTCAGTGGGCAGTGCAGAGAGATAATATCTGACCGGGAGAACAGCGTCGGCAGGTCGACATATTCCACGCCCAGCTCCAGCGCCGCTTCGCTTGGGTACGGGTCGAAGGCCAGCAGCTTCATGCCGAAGCCTTTCAGAATACGCAACGTCGCCACGCCGATTTTCCCGGTGCCGATGACGCCCGCGGTTTTACCGTGCATAGTAAAACCGCACAGGCCCTCCAGGGAGAAGTTTGCATCACGGGTGCGTTGATAAGCCCGGTGAATACGACGGTTCAGCGACATCATCAGACCAATCGCATGTTCGGCTACCGCTTCAGGTGAATACGCAGGCACACGAACCACGCGCAGGCCCAGTTCTTTAGCCGCATCCAGATCGACGTTGTTAAACCCGGCGCAGCGCAGAGCGATGTACTTAACACCATGGTTTTTTAACTCTTCCAGAACCGGGCGGCTGCCGTCGTCGTTAACGAAAATACAGACGGCATCACAGCCATGAGCGGTTTTGGCTGTTTTTTCGCTTAGCAGGAAGTCAAAAAATTCAAGTTCAAAGCCAAATGCATCATTAACATCTTGCAGATACTTTTTATCGTACTGCTTTGTGCTGTAAACTGCGATTTTCATAAGACTTTTCTCCAGTGATATTAACGTCACGGTAGCATATTTAAAATAATCATACAAATTTTAAAAATTAGTTTAATTAGCAGGTTATATCAGAGAGTGTAGAGCATATTGTGCAGATGTTTTAGGGATCCTCAGGAAGAGGCAAAGTCCTGCATCTATGCTTAAACCTGACGGTGACTTTAACGACTGGGCTAAACATGCCACAATACGGGCCAATTCGGCTTTTACTTACAACAAATCAGGATGTTAACCGCCCATGAAGGGTACCTGGAAAGCCGCGATCGCGCTATTGTTGCTTCTTATTCTCCTGCCGCTCACGTTGCTGCTGACGTTGACGCACTGGGTGCCGACCCTTGCGGGTATCTGGCTTCCGGCGGGAACGCGAATCGCCATCGATCACAGCCCGCGCTTAACCCGAAACTCCGTGCGCTTGCCTGAGCTGCGCTATCTGGTGGGCGACTGCCAGCTGGCGGAAGCGACCAACGTGGAACTTTCTCACCCCAGCCGCTGGCGACTGCACGTCGGCGCGCTTGATATCAATTCGGCCTGCCTGAGCAAAATCCCGGAAAGCACGCCCGCACCCGGCGCGCCACGCAGCCTTGCCGAGTGGCAATCTATGCTGCCGAACAGCTGGCTGACCATCGACCAGCTGCGACTTTCGCCGTGGGAAAAATGGCAGGGCAAACTGGCTGTATCGTTAACCCCGGCAAAACAGGAACTCAGCTATGACGGTGAAGCGGTACATCTTCAGGCCAGCCTGAAAGGGCAACAGCTCACCGTAAGTCGTCTCGAAGCACGGGTGCAGGATGACAAACCGCCGATAAAACTGGTTGGGGAATTCACCATGCCGCTGGTGCCGGACGGCCTGCCGGTCAATGGCCACGTGGTGACGACTTTCCAGCTCCCGGATCCGGCGGACCTCGTCGATGCTGAACTGGAGTGGCGAGAGAACCAGGGGCAGCTGGTGGTGACGGCACGCGATAACCCGGATCCATTGCTGGATTTGCCATGGGAGCTGACCCGTGAGCGGCTGACTATTAGTGACGGGCGCTGGAACTGGCCGTGGCAGGAAGGTTTACCGCTGAGCGGCAGAGTCGGACTGAAGGTGGATAACTGGCAGCAGGGCATCGACAAAATGCAGATCGCCGGGCGAATGAACGTGCTGACGCAGGGCGCCGCAGGGAAAGGCAACGCCGTACTGACGATCGGCCCGGGCACGCTCAGCATGGATAACAGTGCGATGCCGTTGCAGTTGACCGGCGAAGCGAAATACGACGACCTGGTTCTGTACGCTATTTTGCCAGCCCAGCTAAGTGGCCCTTTAACCGATCCGCTGTTGAGCTTCGCGCCCGGCGCACTGCTGCGCTCGCGCGGACGAGTGATTGATTCCCTGAATATTGATGAGATTCGCTGGCCGCTTGCCGGTGTGCACGTCAGCAGCCAGGGCGTGGACGGGCGTTTGCAGGCCATTCTGCGTGCCCATGAGCAGGAGATGGGCGATTTTGTGCTGCACCTCGATGGTCAGGCGGAAAACTTCCTGCCGGACAAAGGCAGCTGGCGCTGGCGTTACTGGGGGGACGGACATTTCACACCGATGCAGGCGAAATGGGACGTGAAGGGCGACGGCGAGTGGCGCGACAGCGCGATTGTGCTCAACAGCCTGTCGACCGGGTTCGATAAACTTCAGTACGGCACGATGACCGTCAGCCAGCCGCGGCTGGTGCTGGATCAACCCATTCACTGGATCCGCGATGAACAGCATCCGTCGCTGAGCGGGGCGCTGTCGCTGGACGCAGGTCCGACGCATTTCAGCGGCGGCAGCGTGCTTCCGCCGTCGACCCTGAAATTCAGCGTGGACGGGCGCGATCCGACATGGTTCCAGTTCAAAGGCGATTTGCATGCCGAAGCGATTGGCCCGGTCCGGGTTAACGGCCGCTGGGACGGCATACGCCTGCGTGGCGAAGCCTGGTGGCCAAAACAGTCGCTGACGGTCTTCCAGCCACTGGTGCCGCCGGACTTAAAAATGAATCTCCGGGACGGTTCGCTGTACGCCCAGGTCGCGTTTTCGGCGGCGGCAGGGCAAGGCTTTGAGGCGGGTGGCCACGGCGTGCTGAAAGGCGGCAGCGCCTGGATGCCGGATAACCAAATTAACGGCGTCGATTTTGTGCTGCCGTTCCGCTTCAGTGAAGGCGTCTGGCAGCTTGGAACGCGTGGCCCTGTGTCGCTGCGCATTGGTGAAATCGTCAACCAGATCACCGCGCACAATTTTTCTGCCGATTTGCAGGGTAGCTATCCCTGGAGCGAAAGCGCTCCGCTGCTGCTGAGCGACGTTACCGTTGATCTGCTCGGCGGGAAACTGTCTATGCTTCAGCTGCGTATGCCGCAGCACGACCCGGCGCTGCTGCGCGTGCAGAATATCTCCACCAGCGAACTTATCAGCGCCGTAAATCCAAAGCAGTTCACCATGTCCGGGCCGGTGAGCGGGGCGATGCCGCTGTGGCTCGACAACGACAAATGGATAATCAAAGACGGCTGGCTGACCAACCCCGGCACGATGACCTTGCGTATCGACAAAGACACCGCCGATGCGGTGGTTAAGGACAACATGGCCGCCGGAGTGGCGATTAACTGGCTGCGCTATATGGAAATTTCCCGGTCATGGACAAAAATCAATCTTGATAATCTCGGGAAGCTGACCCTGCAGGCCACGGTATCCGGCACCAGTCGGGCCGACGGAAAAACCGGCAAGGTCAATTTAAACTATACCCATGAAGAGAACGTGTTCGATCTCTGGCGCAGCTTGCGCTTTGGCGACAATCTTCAGGCATGGCTTGAGCAAAACGCGGCCCTTCCGGACCCGCGTTGCCAGGCAGGCAAGGACTGTAAGGAGCAACAATGAAAGCGATAACCGCCATGCTGAGCGGAGTGATGGTTTTAAGCCTCAGCGGCTGTACGCCACGGATAGAGGTGGCCGCTCCGAAGGAGCCCATTACCATCAACATGAACGTCAAAATCGAGCATGAAATCCATATTAAAGTGGATAAAGACGTTGAAAACCTGCTGAAATCCCGCAGCGATCTGTTCTGAGGCCGCTATGAAAAAAAGCATATTAATGGCTGTGTTTAGCCTTGGGTTGCTCAGCCAGAGCGTGCAGGCGCTAACGCTGGATGAAGCGCGGGCGCAGGGGCGCGTGGGGGAAACGCTGAGTGGTTACCTGGCGCCACGCGAGCAGGATAAAGAGACCCTGGCTCTGGTGAAGAAAATTAACGATGCCCGCAGCGAAAGCTATCAGCAGTTGGCGGACAGCAATAATCTGCCGGTGGATGAAGTGGCGAAGATGGCCGGGCAAAAGCTCGTCTCCCGGGCGCAATCCGGCGAATATGTGAAGGGTATTAACGGCAAGTGGCTACGCAAGTGACGTCCTGCCGGATCGCGCTGACGCTTATCCGGCCTACGGTATGGTTACGGTTTTGTAGGTCAGGTAAGCGAAGCGCCACCTGACGATAGTTAGCGGTGGCGCTTACGGTATTCTCCCGGCGATACGCCAAAGCGCTGGCGAAATGCGGTGGAGAAATGGCTGTGATCGGTAAATCCCCAGCTAAAGCCAATTCCGGCCAGTTTTTCATCATCTGACGCGTGGCGCAGCGCTCTGGCGCAGAGGTCGAGCCGACGGTTTTTGATGTACTGCGCCACCACCAGTCCTTTATCCGCAAACATTCTGTACAGGCTTCTCACCGACATACCGGCTTCATTTGCCAGCCATTCCGGACGCAACGTTTCGGCCTGAATATGGTCATCAATCATCTGCACGATCTTCTCAAACTGCCTGTCGCGGCGCGATGGCTGCACGTCCTGTTGCTGTAAAACCGGGCGCAACAGGCAGACGATCGCTTCCAGGGCCGCTTCAATTTCCGTGCCGGACAGGTCGCGATTGCTCATGCTTTCCTGCAACAGGCGATGGCTCATCTGTACCATCGGCAGATTTTTACCCAGCCTCTGTACGCAGTGCGCCTCGCCGACGCGCAGCTGTTGTTCCAGTAAACTTCGGGGCAGCAACAGCGAGATCTGCCGCGACGGTTGCTGCCAGACCATGGAGCAAGGGCGCGAGGCGTCCACCAGTGTGATGTCGCCCGGCAGGATCACCGTCTGCCTGTCATGTTGTTCAATAATGGCCTGACCTTCCAGCTGAAAAACGGTGTAAAACCAGCTGTCATTGTGGTCCTTGATCTCGTTCTGAGTGCGGTAAAGATTGACGTTGGCGGTGGTAACGGTGCTGAGCTTAAGGGCGCGGGTATAGCCGGTTTCGAGGTGACCAGAGAATTCGCCGTCCAGCGGGCGAGCAGCAAAATTGCCGCACTCCTGGTTAATCTGGGCCAGCCATTGCTGGAACTGCTCGGTGCCGGAAATTTGCGCCATATCTGCCTCAGTCGTTGAAGTGCTACCACATTGTTGCATTTATGTTGCGTAAACAAGGGTGCCCTGATGACTATACGAAAGAACTATCACCCACGACAGACGCGTGAATGACTATTGTCACCGTTTGCGAGGGCTGTCACAGGCGACAAAGCGAATGACAGAGAGACAAAAACAGAATCTGCGAGCGGCTTCTACACTGGATAAAACCGTGAAGGGTAATAAGGAGCTGATATGTCTGATTCACAGGTCGCACTGCTTGAGAGCGTGCAACACTTCCTGGCGCGCCAGCACGGGAACTACATCGACGGGGCGCAGCAGGCGTCACGTAGCGACAAGAGACTGACGGTCTGGGATCCGGCGACGGGCAATGCCATCGCCACAACCGCGGATGCCAACAGCGCAGACGTGGACGCAGCCGTTATGTCAGCCTGGCGCGCATTCGTCGACCGCCGCTGGGCGGGGCGTATGCCTGCCGAACGCGAACGTATTTTGCTGCGCTTCGCTGATTTAGTGGAAAAGCACGCCGAAGAACTGGCCCAGCTGGAAACGCTGGAGCAGGGCAAATCCATCAATATCTCCCGTGCGTTTGAAGTGGCCTGTACTCTGAACTGGATGCGCTATACCGCCGGGCTTGCTACCAAAATTACCGGGCAGACGCTGGACGTTTCCATTCCGATGCCTGCGGGCGCACGTTATCAGGCGTGGACGCGTAAAGAGCCGGTTGGCGTGGTCGCAGGCATTGTGCCGTGGAACTTCCCGCTGATGATTGGCATGTGGAAAGTGATGCCAGCGCTGGCAGCGGGATGTTCGATAGTCATCAAACCTTCAGAAACTACCCCGCTGACGCTGCTGCGCGTGGCCGAACTGGCAAGCGAAGCAGGCGTACCGGAAGGCGTGTTCAACGTTGTGACCGGAAACGGGGCGGAATGCGGCGCGGCGCTGACGTCGCACCCGCACGTCGCCAAAGTGAGTTTTACCGGCTCCACGCAAACGGGCAAACAGATTGCCCGTACCGCTGCCGACAGGCTGACGCGCGTCACGCTGGAGCTGGGCGGTAAAAACCCGGCGATTGTACTGAAAGACGCCGATCCGCAATGGGTTATCGAAGGTCTGATGATGGGGAGTTTCCTCAACCAGGGTCAGGTCTGCGCGGCCAGCTCCCGCATCTATATTGAAGCGCCGCTGTTCGATACGCTGGTGACGGGATTTGAGCAGGCGGTGAAATCGCTTAGCGTCGGGCCGGGGATGTCTGAAAGCGCACAGATTAACCCTCTGGCATCACGTGCGCACTGCGATAAGGTCGCGGCTTTCCTGCACGAAGCAGAGCAGAACAAAGCGGAGTTAATTAGCGGTAACGCAGGGCCTGGCGGCCAGGGGTATTATGTACGCCCGACGTTAGTCGTGAATCCGGATGCGCGTCTGCGTCTGACGCGTGAGGAAGTATTTGGCCCGGTCGTCAATCTGGTACGCGTGGCCGACGGTGACGAAGCCCTGCGGCTGGCGAACGAAACCGAATACGGTCTTACCGCCAGCGTCTGGACGCAAAACCTTTCTCAGGCGCTAAGCTACAGCGATCGCCTGCAGGCGGGAACGGTGTGGGTGAACAGCCATACGCTTATCGATCCGAACCTGCCCTTCGGCGGCATGAAGCAGTCCGGTACAGGGCGCGATTTCGGCCCGGACTGGCTGGACGGCTGGTGCGAAACAAAATCGGTTTGTGTGCGTTATTGAGAGTCATGCAATGTGCCGAGCGGCCCTGCGTGAATGCCCTGGTGTAACGTCAGCAGGTTTTTGTAGGCCGGATAAGCGCCAGCGCCATCCGGCACTCTCATGTTCGGCGCTCAGTGTGCCGCCAGCTCGTAAAAGAAAGCAGGATTCGACTGGATCACGGCCAGCACTTTCGCCGCCAGCCCCGTTGGATTACGCCTTCTGGATTCCCAGCTTTTGATGGTATCGACGCTGGTGCCCAATGCGGCGGCCATTTCGCTCTGAGAAACGTTCAACTGCTCGCGAATCGCTTTCACATCGGCAATTTCATAGCGGGTCACGCGCCCGGCGGCTTTCTTGCCTTCTTTGATTTCGACCGCTTCTTCCAGCGATGCCTTTAGTTCGTTAAAAAAAGTCATCTCATACCTCATCTTTTAACTTTCTGGTCAGTTTCTTCAGTTCGGCTTTCTCGGCGTTTGTCAGGGTATCTTTTACGTTTTTTGGGTAAGCCAGCACAAACCAGATAATCTCTGCTGTTGCTACGAAGTAGATAACCCTTGCGCCGCCGCTTTTGCCCTGAACGCCCGTTGCCAGGCGAATTTTCCGCAACCCACCAGTGTTCTGAATAACATCGCCCCGGTTCGGAAACTGGATGAGCTCCCTTTGCAGCTCCCTCAGTTCATCGTCTGTGGCAATGGCTTTAATCTGGCGGGTAAATAAAGCCGTCTCTATAAACTCAATAGCATGATGCTCATTCACAGGCACGTTCTCCGTGTGCAGGTACATAGTACACCTCAATGGGTACTATGTACACCCTTTAAAATGATTGATTGTGGCGACGGGAGAAGCGTAAACCTGAAGTTGAGGCGTTTCAGTTATACGTGATGATTCTGCGTAGCCGCTCGTAAATAAGCGGTTTTCATCCACAGTGCCTGCTGATAACGTGAACGCTCTGACAATGGGAAAGACTATTAAGAGGACGTGAAATGGAACACAAGCATATTGGGTCAGTGGTTCTGGATGAAATGGCGATTTCCCATGGCGTAGAGAAAGTGGCCGCTCAGCTGAATAAGAATTTTGACCATGCGGTGGTTGTCACCGTTGTGCCGGGCGGCATGCTCTTTACGGCAGACCTGGTACGGAAGCTGACCTTTGACATCAATATGGATTACATCTCTTGCCCCCATACGCCGGGCGACAGGAATAACAGTTCAACCATTGTCTATCACCAGAATAGCGATATTAACGGCAAGGACGTGATCCTGGTGGATGATGCCATTGAATCCGGCGGAACCATGCGTCGTCTGGTTGAGCACCTGAAAACGCATTATTCGCCGCGATCGGTCTCTGTCGCAATCTTGTTTGTTAAACCCGGGCGAGTGGCGATTGATGCGCAGCAATACTATGCGCTGGAGATGGACAATGACGATCTGCTTATCGGTTTTGGCATGCCGTGGGAGAACAAATACCGCAATCTCCCTTACGTCGCGAAATTAAAATCCTGATGGAAAAGAGTGCAGGACGGTTGCTACCCTTTTGCCGTTCATTACGATAATTGGAGCTCTTGTTTTCCCATAAACTTCGCTTACAGCATGAGCCCCCGGTCAGACCGGGGGAGAACCGCCTCATTACACCAGCTTCGTTCTGAGCCAGCGAGGGGCCTTGAGATCTGCGGCAAACATCCATACCAGTTCACACAACAATCCCTTCAGCGTTTTTTCGGTTTCCGGCGACAGTGTCTGGTTACTCAATAGCTGCGTCAGCGACTGGCAATAGTCACACAGCGCTTCGGCATCTGGTTCAAACTCTGTCTTGCTTTCAGGCAGCGTATCCACGACAAAACGGCTAAGTAAATGATCGGGGATGGGTTCGCCGAGAGTAGGGCGAAGCAGGGTGAGACAGGCGCCGAGGCGGTCGAGCAGCGCGGTCTGGTAGGGGACGTCGTTACTCTCCATCAGCGCTAAGGCAAAACGGTCGCAGTAGTCGGCCAGATCGGTAAAGTCTGTGGTGGCGCTGAAGGGAATGGTCAGGAGATCGTGGTCTGGATCGGGGTAAGTCGTCATAGAAAAACTCCAGTATGGGTATAATTTACCGCCACTGGAAATGCTAATTTCGCGGGTGGCGGGTCCGGGCGGCGTTAGCATTATCGGCCATACTGGGAACCGACGCGTCTTGCGACGCCACCGCCCGGCCCGCCATTGTAGCGTAGCCGTGCGTGCGACACAAAAGCGACGCAGACGCGCCACTGTGTCACCAGTATGGTTTCAGGATGCTAAGCCTGGCATCTGATTTTGCAAATGCGAAAATAAAAATACAGGACAAGGATTATTACGACAAGCGCTATTCCCGGAAGCAACCTCTCATTATTAAATGCAAGCGAAGCGGGCCTGTTACATATTTGGAATTAATCAGCAGCTTTAATGCTATAAATGATGGTTATAAAAATAGAACTAACGTATTTTGTGATGAACAACCTGAAAACTATTGATTTTTGTTTCTTAAATGGCGTACTTTGCATTATTCGACATAAGGTTTAACTGGCTTCATATCTGTTCTGGGTATCAGGAAGGTTTTTATCAGGAGGCGGCATGAGTAACTACATCATTTTCATCAAGGATAATGAAACTAAGGTTATCTTAGCAGAACTGGTAACGCGTGACGTGTCCAGTAATCTGAAAAGAAATGGTTTTACCAGATATCCTTATGCCATTGAAGCAGATGATCAAAAGAAGGCCATTCAGAAGCTGAATAAACAGGGTAGCGAACATCTGGAAGATCTGGCTCAGTTCTCAGGTAACATATTTTTCTACTGTGCCGTGCTGGTCATCGGTGTCGCGGTGGCGTTTTTATTATCAATATGAATCGGGTACCTCATGAAATGCAGGCATGATGGGCTTGCTTCATATTCAGAGGAAATGGAAGAATTCAGACTATAATCAGAGCGAATGAAAAAAGATGTGTTTATTTGAAGTCTTTTATGTACACCCCAAAATTTATTATTTGACGAGGTGTTTGTTTACCTGATTTTTGTTTCGGAAAGGCAGGGAGCTTTACCTCCAAAGCATTTAAGCAGAAACAAACAGGGCGTCGTTATGGATCAGAATAATGCCATTATTAGCTATCTCCAGGCCAATAACATCCTCGCCATTAAGCTCGACCGCGCCGTTTCCGCTGTAGGGAAAGAGGCTGACGACGATGTTGCCACATCTGATCCCCAACGGTCTGAGCAGCACGCACCTTGAAACGCCGGAGCTTCGCTACGAGGCCATCACGTGGAAATATACGGAAGGGAATATCCTTTATCGGGATGCATGGAACGACCGCTGCTGCGCATGAAAAAGGGCCTTTCGGCCCTGGTAAGAATATGTTTTGCCTGAGGGCGGCGTAAACGCCTTATCCGCCTACAAGCCCGCATCGTGTGCGGATCCTGTAGGCCTGATAAGCGAAGCGCCATCAGGCATTTGAAGCCCATGCGGGTTACTTTTTCTTCTCACCCAACGTCGGCGTCTCATCGAAGAAGTTCCACGGCTTCAGCAGCGCGTGAACCCATTCGGTCGGCATAATTGGCCACTCTTCGGCGCGGGCGACGTGCGTCGTGCCGGTGGTTATCCACACCACATCGTCCTGATTATCCAGCGATTCGTTATCCTTGCTGTACTGGCCAAGGCCTGTGTCGTGGGTGGAACGGTTAGGGTATTTGCCTTCCGGATAGCGTTCATCCGCCTTGTAGCGCGTCACCCACAGCTGCTTATCCATAAAGCTCAGACGGTGATAAATCCACTCGTCCGGGGCAAATTTCGCGCCGGTCGCCACCGGGTGCGTGCCGCCTGCATACGGGATAATCTGGTAAGAAACCGGGTTCCCCATGCGGTTCTCTTTGCTGGTGTTGCTCAGCAGACGAATGGTGCCCGGGTCGAACTTCTGCGCCGCCTCCTGTTCGGTGCCGATGTCGTGCTGATCAATCTGCATCGTACTGGTGCGCGGGCCGCCCGCGGTGTTTGGCTTCACGTCAGGATCCATCGCCACCAGCTTGTTGTTTTCACCATCCACGTCCAGATCGAGACGGAAGTTATAGATGTGCTGGTGCGTGGTGCCAACAATATTGTGGTCGATAAGCGTGCCGTATCTGGTGTCGTCTTTCGCGCTCGGATCGTGCATGGTTTTTGCCAGCACGCCTTTCACTGCTTCAATCCCCGTCGCGCCCGCATCAATGCCAATCACGCCGTTGTCATGGAATACCCAGTCGAAGATATAATCATAGTTGCCGACGGTGCTGATCCAGCGCACAACCAGCTCGCGGCGCTCGGTGCTGACGTTCGGCTGGCCCATTTCCTGATGCTTATACTCCGGCCCGGCGTAACGTTCGAATACGGCGATGGCGTGCGGGATATCCATCGGCTTCCCGCTGTAATCGGCGATGGTTTCATCCAGCAGGACGGCGTTCGTCGGCGCATCTTTGCCGCGGGCGATGGAGGAGGTCAGGGTGCCCATCCCGTAGTCGCCGGAATCCAGATAGGCCTTGAAGTACCAGCCCACGTCCGGATCGCCGTACGGTACGATCATGCCGCCGAGTGAGCCTTCATACATCACTTTACGTCTGGTGCCGTTGTTGTTGTACGTCACCGTCGACAGAATCGGCCCGACGCGGGAGTCCAGGCGCACGTGGAAATCCCAGTTTTGCCAGTGGATCATGTCACCGGTGATGGTGTAGTTTTTGCCTTCCGGCTCAATGATATCCAGCGGTTTTATTTTCGGCACCACGCGGTCACGACCATCGTACGGGCGCGGGGTCATCGGCACCGGGATCACCGGGCCTTCTTCAATCTTGATGATTTTCTTCTGTTCTAAATCCACCACCGCCACCAGGTTCTCAATCGGGTGAGCCCAGTAGTTGCCGTCGCCGGTGTCGAGATAGCTCACCACCTTCAGCAGGCGATCTTCCTGCTTCAGGCCGTCCTTGCCGTCAAAATAGCCGACGGTCAGCGGCGTGGTGACAACTTTAGTCGTGTCCGTTATGCCATGCTTCTTCAGCACATCGGCAAACTCTTTACTGGCGTTAATCACGTTTTGTACGGTGGCGAAATCGTCCAGCAGTACCATGCCGTGGGCGTCTTTAATCGGCTCCCAGTGCAGGACTTTTTTGCTTTGCAGATCGACCTGGCTCTCAATAATGTGTTTACCGTCGAGCATGGTGACGTTCGCCAGCCGCGGCTCGTCAACGGCTTTGTCGTGCAGCACGAAGTCCCAGACTTTGTTTTTCTCAGGCTCGGCCAGCGCAATCTGAGTGAAGCGGGTGTTGGGCTTGTAGTCCGGCGAGGCTTTAACAATCTCCACCGCTTCCTTGATTTCCTCAGCGGTCAGCGCATTCAGCGGATGTGGCT
Organism: Pluralibacter sp. UBA7423; assembly: GCA_002470465.1. Lineage (GTDB taxonomy): Bacteria > Pseudomonadota > Gammaproteobacteria > Enterobacterales > Enterobacteriaceae > Scandinavium. The sequence goes on along the minus strand of DKMD01000026.1, from coordinate 16,837 downwards.
TTTTCTCGACCTGGAAAGTCTGATCCAGCCCGGACTGGAACACGTCGTTGATGAACGTATCTGAAATCCAGGCTTTCTTATCCTTCATTACCACCGGCACCTGAAGCGTCAGAGTTTTGCCGTTGACGATGGCCGTTTTGGCCCCTGGCTTGACCTTCACGTACGCGCCGTCTTTGGCGATGGTGAACATCCGGGCGTAATCATCCCACTGCACGTCGGCGCCGAAATCCTGCAGCGTTTTGTCCATCGGGAGCATATGGGCTTCGCCGCCGTGGGCGAAGACGGGTGTTTGCCAACTGCACATCAGGGCAACGGCCATAGCCAGCGCCGTTTTGCGGGCGGAAATCGTCATCGTTAGCCTCGTCTTATTATCAGTATATTGGTGTTGTGTTGAGTTGCGACATGCTCACCCTAGCAGCGGGCAGGTGCACGGTGTTTGTCTGCACCTGCCAGCCGTTTTGTCAGATTTGCCAGGTTGGTGAATTTGAGGGGGATGCTATGCAGGCCGGGCAAACAACGCGCTACCCGGCAACGATGTGGATGATTGCCGGGTAGCGCGCGTTATCCGTTAGAAATCGCCGTGCTGACGCGCGACCAGCGTCAGAATGGAGTAGAGCGCCACGGGCTGATGGTGCTGGTTAAACACCTCAACGGCCCATTCCACCACGCCGGTTGCCTTGTCTTCGGCAGTTTTCTGGCGTTTAACGGTTTTGCGCTTCACGGTCAGCCGCACCTGCAGCGTGTCGCCGGGTTTTACCGGTTCGATAAAGCGCAGGTTCTCCATACCGTAGTTAGCGATCACCGGGCTGACGCCCGCATCCACAAACAGGCCCGCTGCGGCAGAAATCACAAAGTAGCCGTGCACAACGCGCTCACCGAACATGGATTCCGCTGCGCCGATTTTGTCCATGTGAGCGTAGAAGTGATCGCCGCTCAGGCAGGCGAAGTTGACGATGTCCGCTTCGGTCATCGTGCGACGGGCAGTCAGCAGGCTGTCGCCCGGCTGCAGCTCTTCGAAGTATTTGCGGAACGGGTGAACGCGGTCTTCCTGCACCTTTGCGCCGCGCACCCACTGTTTACCGATGCTGGCGAGCATCGTTGGGCTCCCCTGAACGGCGGTACGCTGCAGGTAATGTTTCACTGCACGCAGACCACCCAGCTCTTCACCACCGCCCGCGCGACCGGGGCCACCGTGCAACAGCTGTGGTAACGGAGAACCGTGCCCGGTGGACTCTTTCGACGACTCTTCATTGAGGATCTGAATACGGCCGTGCGCACGCGCTGCGCCCAGAATAAACTCGCGGGCGATATCGCCGTCGGCGGTCACCAGCGTGCCTGCAAGGCTGCCTTGTCCGGCACGCGCCAGCGCCAGGCTCTGCTCGCGGGTCTGATACGGCATCAGCGTCGCCACCGGGCCAAATGCCTCAATGGCGTGAACGGCAGGGCTTTCCTCCGGCTGCGGGCAAAACAGCAGCGTTGGCGGGAAGAACGCGCCCGCGGCATGCAGATCGGCCTTGCCGCCGAGGCGAATTTCACAGCCTGCGGCCACTAACGCATCCACTTTTTGCTGTACGTCGGCACGCTGTTCAGCATTCACCAGTGAACCCATTTTCACGCCTTCCACCTCCGGATCGCCGACTTTCACGCCCTGCAAACGGGCAATCAGCGCTTCGCTTACCGCTTCAGTCTGCGACTGCGGCACGATAATACGGCGAATGGCGGTACATTTCTGACCCGCCTTGGCGGTCATCTCGCGCACCACTTCGCGGATAAACAGCGCGAATTCAGGCTGCTCCGGCGTGACGTCTTCGCCCAGCACACAGCAGTTCAGGGAGTCTGCTTCCATGGTGAACGGAATCGAGTTTTTGACGATGTTCGGGTGAATGCGCAGCGACTGTCCGGTTTGCGCTGAGCCGGTAAAGGTCACCACGTCCTGGAAATCCAGCTGGTCCAGAAGATCGCCCGCACCGCCGCAAATCAGGCTGATGGCCCCGTCCGGTACCAGGCCGCTGTCGACGATGGCTTTTACCATTGCCTGGGTGACCTGCGCGCTGGCGGTGGCCGGTTTGATGATGGCGGGCATTCCGGCAAGCCAGGTGGGGGCCAGTTTTTCCAGCATCCCCCAGCAGGGGAAGTTAAAGGCGTTGATATGAACGGCCACGCCGGATTTTGCCGTCAGCACGTGACGGGCCGCGAAGCCGCCGTTTTTTGATAAGGGAATCAGCTCATCTTCCGGCCACAAAACGTCGTCCGGCAGCTCGCGTGCGCCGAGGCCCGCGTAGGTGAACAGCGTGCCGATCCCGCCTTCGATATCCACCCAGCTATCGGCGCGGGTTGCGCCGGTCTGTGCGGAGAGGGCATAGAACACCTCTTTTTGCTCCAGCAAATGTTTCGCCACCGCTTTTAGCATCGCGGCGCGTTCCACAAAGGTCATTTTGCCGAGCGCATTGCCGCCATGTTCGATGGCATAGCGGCGCGCCTGTGCCATATCCAGACCTTCGCTGGTAACGGAAAACAGCGCTTCGCCCGTAATGGCGTGATTGATGGTGCGTTCGCGGCCCCGGCCAGACTGCCAGCTGCCGGATAAGAAACTGGTTAACTGCTGCATCTTGCTTCTCCGTAAAATGTTACGTCATATCGCTATACATAGTTTTATTATGAATCATAAAAATCAATCCTGAATTTAATAATTTATTAACAATGCGATCCTTGTCTATATGTCTTTAATAGTTAACTTATTGTTATTTATGGATTACAGGATTTACTCTGCGATACCGCTCACAGAATACACAAAGCGTTCTTGGGGTTTTAGTTAACCATTATGTAACTTCTCATAAACAATATGATTCACAATGAAGCTAAATGTGAATCAAATGGGAATCATAAAGGTGACAATGTGACTGAAGAACAACGCTTTGACGCGAAGATCGCCGAAGAGACGGCCATCGAGCCGCAGGACTGGATGCCCGAGGCGTACCGTAAAACCCTGATCCGCCAGATCGGACAGCACGCCCACTCCGAAATTGTCGGCATGCTGCCGGAAGGCAACTGGATCACCCGCGCACCCAGCCTGCGCCGCAAAGCGATCCTGCTCGCTAAAGTGCAGGACGAAGCGGGGCATGGCCTCTATCTCTACAGCGCCGCTGAAACTCTCGGCTGCGCCCGCGAAGACATCTACCAGAAGATGCTAGATGGCCGCATGAAGTACTCCTCGATCTTCAACTATCCGACGCTGAGCTGGGCCGACATCGGCGTGATCGGCTGGCTGGTGGACGGCGCAGCCATCGTGAACCAGGTGGCGCTGTGTCGCACTTCCTACGGTCCGTATGCCCGCGCGATGGTGAAAATCTGTAAGGAAGAGAGCTTCCATCAGCGCCAGGGCTTTGAGGCCTGCATGGCGCTGGCGAACGGCAGCCGGGAACAGCGTGCCATGTTGCAGGACGCCATCAATCGCTTCTGGTGGCCTGCGCTGATGATGTTCGGGCCGAATGACGACAGCTCACCGAACAGCGCCCAGAGCTTGGCCTGGAAGATCAAACGTTTTGGTAACGACGAACTGCGCCAGCGCTTTGTCGACAACACCGTTCCGCAGGTAGAAATGCTTGGCATGACCGTGCCGGATAACGATCTGACGCTGGATGAAACCACCGGTCAGTATCGATTCGGTGAGATCGACTGGCATGAATTTAACGAAGTGATTAACGGACGCGGCGTGTGCAACCACGAGCGTCTGGCCGCCAAGCGTAAAGCCTGGGAAGAGGGCGCCTGGGTGCGGGAAGCCGCGCTGGCGCACGCCAAAAAACAGCAGGCCCGCAACGCAGCATAAGGAGAATAACGATGAGCAATGTCTACTGGCCTTTATATGAAGTGTTCGTTCGCAGCAAACAGGGGTTATCCCACCGTCACGTGGGCAGCCTGCACGCCGCCGACGATCGCATGGCGCTGGAAAACGCCCGCGATGCTTACACCCGCCGCAGCGAAGGCTGCTCCATCTGGGTGGTGAAGGCGAGCGAGATCGTGGCCTCGCAGCCGGAAGAGCGCGGTGAGTTCTTCGATCCGGCGGAGAGCAAAATCTACCGTCACCCGACGTTCTACACCCTGCCTGACGGCATCGAGCATATGTGAGGCGGGGCATGATGAATCACGATCCTGTATCCACCTACGCGCTGCGCCTCGGTGACAACTGCCTGGTACTGGCCCAGCGTCTTTCTGCCTGGTGCGGCCATGCGCCGGAGCTGGAAATCGATCTGGCCCTCGCTAACATCGGTCTCGATCTGCTGGGTCAGTCACGCAATTTCCTCAGCTATGCCGCCGAACGTCAGGGCAATGGCGACGAAGACACATTGGCCTTCAATCGCGATGAGCGCCAGTTCCTCAATGTGCTGCTGGTGGAGCAGCCGAACGGCAACTTTGCCGACACGCTGGCCCGCCAGCTGTTTATGGATGCCTGGCACGTGGCGCTGTTCAGCCGACTGGTCGCCAGCAAAGACGCGCAAATAGCCGCCATCGCAGCCAAAGCCATCAAAGAAGCCCGCTATCACCTGCGCTTCAGCCGTGGCTGGGTTGAGCGTCTGGGCGGTGGTACTGAACTCTCCGCCCGGCGTATGCAGGCGGCCATCGACAACCTGTGGCGCTTTACCGCTGAACTGTTCCAGGCCGATGAGCTGGAGCTCGACCTGGTGGCTCAGGGCATCGCCGTTGATCCGCGCGAACTGCGTGATGAGTGGCAGGCGGAAATCACCAGCGCCCTGAACGCAGCTGAACTGATCGTGCCTGGCGAACAGGCTTATCGCACCGGCGGCAAGCAGGGTCTGCATACCGAACACCTCGGGCCGATGCTGGCAGAGATGCAGTATCTGCAGCGTTCGTATCCCGGTCAGCAGTGGTAAGGAGGAACTATGCAACGTCTTGCGGAAATTGCGTCAGCGGAAGTGCACCAGGTCTGGACGCTGCTGAGTCAGATCGCTGACCCGGAAGTGCCGGTGCTGACCATCACCGATTTAGGGATGGTGCGCAGCGTTGCGCAGCAGGGTGAAGGCTGGATAGTGGGCTTCACGCCGACCTATTCAGGCTGCCCGGCGACGGAACACCTGCTCGCTGAGATTCGCTCGGTGATGACCGCCCACGGCTTCACGCCGGTGCACATCGTGCTGCAACTTGATCCGCCGTGGACCACCGACTGGATGACGCCGGACGCCCGCGAGCGCCTGCGCCAGTACGGCATCAGCCCGCCGCAGGCCCACGCCTGTCATGCAGAAATGCCGAAAGACGTTGCCTGTCCGCGCTGCGGCAGCACCCACACCACGATGATCTCCGAATTCGGTTCCACGGCCTGTAAAGCGCTTTATCGCTGCGACAGCTGCCGGGAACCCTTTGATTACTTTAAATGTATTTGAGGTTGCCATGACGACGTTTCATTCGCTGACGGTGGCAAAAGTGGAGCCACAAACCCGCGATGCGGTGACCATTACTTTTGCGGTGCCGGACGATTTACAAAGCGCCTACGCGTTCCGTCCGGGCCAGCACCTGACCCTGAAAACACAGCTGGCGGGCGAAGAGCTGCGCCGCTGTTATTCCATCTGCCGCCGCGCCGTGCCCGGTGAAATCAGCGTGGCGGTGAAGGCTATCGAAGGCGGGCGCTTCTCCCGCTATGCCCGTGACGAAATCAAAGCGGGCATGGCGCTGGAAGTGATGATCCCGCAGGGCAATTTTGGCTATCAGGCCCAACCGGAGCGCAACGGTCACTATCTGGCCATTGCCGCAGGTTCAGGTATCACGCCGATGCTGGCCATCGCCGAAACCACCTTGCAGGCGGAGCCGAAAAGCCAGTTCACGGTGATTTACGGCAATCGCAGCAGCCAGAGCATGATGTTTCGCCAGCTGCTGGCCGACCTGAAAGACAAATACCCGACGCGCCTGCAGCTGGTTTGTATTTTCAGCCAGGAAACGCTCGACAGCGCCTTACTGCACGGTCGTATCGACGGCGAAAAGCTGTACGCGCTGTCAAAAACGCTGCTCAACTTCAGCCAGTTTGACGAGGCCTTTATCTGTGGTCCGGCGGCAATGATGGACGACGCCGAAGCCGCTCTGGTTGAACTTGGTATGCCTGCGAAAGCGATTCACCTTGAGCGCTTTAACACGCCGGGCAGCGCCGTTCGCCATGCCTCCAGCGTGCAGGCTGACGGCCAGACGGTCACGATTCGCCAGGACGGACGCGACCGCGCGATCGTCCTTTCCGGCGAAGACGAAAGCATTCTCGACGCGGCGCTGCGCCAGGGCGCGGATCTGCCATACGCCTGCAAAGGCGGCGTCTGTGCGACCTGTAAATGCAAAGTGCTGCGCGGGGAAGTGTCGATGGCGACCAACTACAGCCTCGAACCAGACGAACTGGCGGCGGGCTATGTGCTGAGCTGCCAGGCGCTGCCGGTGACTGCCGACGTGATTGTCGATTTCGACGCCAAGGGGATGGCATGAGCGAATTAGTGAAAAGCCTGCATGAACGCGTACTGCTGCTGACGCTCAACCGTCCGCAGGCGCGTAATGCCCTGAATAATGCGCTGTTAACGCAGATTGCCGATGCGCTGGACGCTGCGCAGCAGGACAGTTCCATTGGCGCGGTGGTCATCACTGGCAACGAGCGGTGTTTCGCGGCGGGAGCCGATTTACAGGAAATGGCGGAAAAAGATCTGGCCGCCACGCTCAGCGATATTCGTCCACGGATCTGGGCACGTATTGATGCGTTCACCAAACCGCTGATTGCCGCAGTGAACGGCTACGCGCTGGGCGCGGGCTGCGAAATGGCCCTGCTGTGCGACGTGGTGGTGGCAGGCGACAACGCTTCGTTCGGCCTGCCGGAAATTACCCTCGGCATCATGCCGGGCGCAGGTGGTACGCAGCGGCTGATTCGCGCCGTCGGTAAATCGCTGGCGACGCAGATGGTGCTGACAGGCAAAGCCATTAATGCACAGCGCGCGCAGCAGGCCGGGCTGGTCAGTGAAGTACACCCGGCCGAATTAACCACGGAATACGCGCTGACGCTTGCCGCACAGATGGCGAAGCACTCCCCACTGGCGCTGCAGGCCGCGAAGCAGGCGCTGCGTCAGTCCCAGGAAGTGAGCCTCAGCGCCGGGCTGGCTCAGGAGCGCCAGCTGTTCACGCTGCTCAGCGCCACCGACGATCGCCGTGAAGGCATTGCCGCGTTTCTTGCCAAACGCCAACCCGACTTCAAAGGACGCTAATCATGGATGCTTTTATTCTCAGCCACGTTGAGCACGGTGTGATGACCCTGACCCTCAACCGTCCGGACAGGCTGAACAGCTTTAACGACGTTATGCACAAGCAGCTTGCAGAGTGCCTGACCCAGGCCGAACGCGACGACTCCATCCGCTGTTTGCTGATTACCGGCGCCGGGCGCGGCTTTTGCGCCGGGCAGGATCTGAACGATCGCAACGTCGACCCGAACGGCCCGGCTCCGGATCTGGGTTACTCCGTGGAAACTTTCTACAACCCGCTGGTAAAGCGCCTGGCAAAGCTACCTAAACCCATCATTTGTGCGGTAAACGGCGTGGCGGCGGGCGCGGGGGCCACGTTAGCGCTCGGCTGCGATATCGTGATTGCTGCGCGCTCAGCGAATTTCGTGATGGCCTTCAGCAAGCTCGGTCTCATTCCTGACTGCGGCGGTACGTGGCTGCTGCCACGCGTGGCGGGGCGTGCTCGTGCAATGGCGCTGGCGCTGCTGGGCGATAAACTGAGCGCCGAACAGGCTCAGCAATGGGGCATGATCTGGCAGGTGGTGGAAGACGCACAGTTGAGCGATACCGCCGGGCAGCTGGCGCGCCATCTGGCGACGCAGCCAACCTACGGCCTGGGTCTGATCAAGCAGGCGATTAACGCTGCCGAAACCAACTCGCTGGAAGCGCAGCTCGATCTCGAGCGCGACTACCAGCGCATGGCCGGGCGCAGTGCCGATTACCGTGAAGGCGTCAGCGCCTTTATGAATAAACGTCAGCCACAGTTCAGCGGGAAATGATCATGAGCCAGAACATCAGAACCGTGGCGGTGATTGGCAGCGGCACCATGGGCGCAGGCATTGCCGAAGTGGCGGCCATGGCGGGCCAGCAGGTGCTGCTGCATGACATCTCTGCCGAAGCCATGACCCGCGCGATTGCCGCGCTGCGCAGTCGTCTCGAAGCCCGTGTGGCAAAGGGCAAACTGAGCAAAGATGCCTGCGAACGCGGCCTGTCGCGGATTGCGCCAGTGACCGATATCGCCGCGCTTGCCGTTGCGGATTTAGTGATTGAAGCCGCGGCGGAAAACCTCGACATCAAAAAAGCCTTATTCGGCCAGCTCGGCGAAATTTGCCCGCCGCAAACGCTGCTGACCAGCAACACCTCTTCCATTTCCATCACCGCCATTGCATCAGGCGTGAAGCATCCGGAGCGCGTGGCGGGGCTGCATTTTTTCAACCCGGCCCCGGTCATGAAGTTAGTGGAAGTGGTGAGCGGCGTAGCGACCTCAGAAGAAGTGGTCACGCAACTGAGCCAGTGCGTACTGGCATGGGGTAAACAACCAGTACATTGTCAGTCCACGCCTGGGTTTATCGTCAACCGTGTGGCGCGGCCTTACTACGCCGAAGCCTGGCGTGCCCTGGAAGAACAGGTGGCAGCTCCGGAGGCGATTGATACCGCGCTGCGTGAAGCGGGTGGCTTCCCGATGGGCCCGCTGGAGTTGACCGATTTGATCGGCCAGGACGTTAACTTTACGGTGACCTGTTCGGTGTTTAACGCCTTCTGGCAGGAGCGACGTTTCCTGCCGTCGCTGGTCCAGCAGGAGCTGGTGCTGGCGGGGCGCTTCGGCAAGAAATCCGGGCAGGGCGTGTATACCTGGCCCCAGGGCGCCGCTGAAGTGGCGTATTACCCGATGGTGCCCGCGCATCGTCAGGCGGTAAATGCGCAAAAGGATCGTGACGTTGTCACGATTGATGACGTGCTCCTGCTGGAAACCCGCGGTGAAACCGCTCAGGCCGCCGCTACCCGGCTGCATCGCCCCGTCGTGGTGATGGATCGCAGCGAAAGTGACGTGGCGGTGATTGCCGCTGCCGCCAGCAACCGCCTTGAAGAGACAGAGAAAGCGATTTACTGGCTCCAGCAGCAGGGCAAAAAAGTGCTGCTGATTGCCGACTACCCCGGCCTGCTGGTGTGGCGCACCGTGGCGATGCTGGTCAATGAGGCGCTGGATGCCCTGCAAAAAGGTGTCGCCAGCGAAGCGGATATCAACATCGCCATGCGTCTGGGCGTGAACTACCCGCGCGGGCCGCTGCAATGGGGCGAACTGCTTGGCTGGCAGCGTGTGCTTGAGCTGCTGGAAAACCTGCAACGCCACTACGGCGAAGAGCGCTATCGTCCTTGTTCCCTGCTGCGCCAGCGCGCGCTTTTGGAGAGTAGCTATGAGTCATAACGACGCCTGGCACAACGCCCGTGTGATGTATGAAAAAGACACCTGCGCCCAGGCGCTGGGCATCGACATCATTGAGATGGACGAAGGGTTTGCGGTGCTGACGATGACCGTCACGCAGCAGATGCTTAACGGCCACCAGACCTGCCACGGCGGGCAGCTGTTTTCACTGGCGGATACGGCGTTTGCCTACGCCTGCAACAGCCAGGGGCTGGCGGCGGTGGCCTCGGCCTGCAATATCGACTTTCTGCGCCCGGGCTTTGTCGGGGACAAGCTCACCGCCACCGCGAGGGTGAAGCATCAGGGCAAGCTGACCGGCGTGTATGACATTGAGATCGTTAACCAACAACAAAAGACTGTCGCCCTGTTTCGCGGAAAATCTCACCGCATCGGCGGCAGCGTAACGGGAGAAGCCTGATGCGTGACGCATTTATCTGTGACGGTGTGCGAACCCCGGTGGGGCGCTATGGTGGTGGTCTTTCAGGCGTGCGAGCCGATGATTTAGGCGCCGTGCCGCTGCGCGCGCTGCTGGAGCGAAATCCGCAGCTTGACGCGGAGCTTATCGATGATGTGATTTTCGGCTGTGCCAACCAGGCCGGGGAAGACAACCGTAACGTGGCACGCATGGCGTCGCTGCTGGCTGGTCTGCCGCAGACGGTGTCCGGCACCACCATCAACCGCCTGTGTGGTTCTGGTCTTGACGCAATCGGTTTTGCGGCCCGCGCCATTCGCTCTGGCGATGCCGATCTGCTGATTGCGGGTGGAGTAGAATCCATGTCCCGTGCACCGTTTGTGATGGGCAAGGCCACCGCGCCGTTCCAGCGTCAGGCGGAGATGTTCGACACCACCATCGGCTGGCGTTTTGTGAATCCGCTCATGCAGCAGCAATTTGGTACTGACAGCATGCCCGAAACGGCAGAGAATGTAGCCGAATTGTTAAAAATAAGCCGCGCCGATCAGGATGCTTTCGCGCTTCGTAGCCAGCAGCGCACGGCGGCAGCCCAGCAAAAGGGTATTCTGGCGCAGGAAATCGTGTCCGTCAGCGTGAAGGGCAAGAAGGGCGCGATTACCGAAGTGACGCAGGATGAACATCCTCGTGCGGAAACCACGCTTGAGCAGCTTGCTTCGCTGAAAGCCCCATTCCGCGCGAACGGCGTGATCACTGCGGGTAATGCTTCCGGCGTTAACGACGGTGCCGCCGCGCTGATCATTGCCAGTGCTGAAATGGCGAAACAGCAAGGCTTAACGCCGCGTGCCCGCATTGTGGCAATGGCGACAGCGGGGGTTGAACCGCGCCTGATGGGCCTCGGCCCGGTGCCTGCCACCCGCAAAGTGCTGGAGCGTGCGGGCCTGAGTATTACCGACATGGACGTCATCGAGCTGAATGAGGCGTTTGCCGCTCAGGCGCTCGGCGTACTGCGGCAACTGGGGCTGCCGGACGATGCCCCGCATGTTAACCCAAACGGTGGCGCCATCGCCTTAGGTCATCCGTTGGGGATGAGCGGTGCCCGGCTGGCGCTGGCCGCCAGCAATGAACTGCACCGTCGCGGCGGGCGTTACGCCCTCTGCACGATGTGTATCGGTGTGGGTCAGGGCATTGCCATGATCCTGGAGCGCGTGTGAGCTGATTAACCTGCGAGTACCCTACAAAATGACAACAACAAAATTAGACCCAATCGAAACCGCGTCCGTTGATGAACTGCAGGCCCTGCAGACCGAACGCCTGAAGTGGACGCTGAATCATGCTTATAGCAATGTGCCCATGTACCGCCGCAAGTTTGACGAGGCGGGCGTTCACCCTGACGATTTTAAAGAGCTGAGCGATATCCAGAAGTTCCCGTGCACCACTAAGCAGGATCTGCGCGATAATTATCCGTTCGACACTTTCGCCGTGCCAATGGAGCAGGTGGTGCGCATTCATGCCTCTTCCGGTACCACCGGTAAACCCACGGTTGTAGGCTATACCCAAAACGATATCGATACCTGGGCAAACATCGTGGCACGTTCCCTGCGTGCGGCTGGCGGTAGTGCGAAAGACAAAATTCACGTGGCGTACGGCTATGGTTTGTTTACGGGAGGGCTGGGCGCGCACTACGGTGCAGAACGTCTGGGTGCAACGGTGATCCCGATGTCCGGCGGCCAGACCGAGAAGCAGGCGCAGCTGATCCGCGACTTCAAACCCGACATGATCATGGTGACGCCCTCCTACTGCCTGAACCTGATTGAAGAGATGGAGCGCCAGATGGGCGGCGACGCCAGCTTATGTTCGCTGCGCGTCGGCGTGTTCGGTGCAGAGCCGTGGACACTGGCGATGCGCAAAGAGATTGAGCGCCGCCTCGGCATTACCGCGCTGGATATCTATGGCCTCTCCGAAGTCATGGGCCCGGGCGTGGCGATGGAGTGCCTCGAAACCGCCGACGGCCCGACCATCTGGGAAGATCATTTCTACCCGGAAATCGTCAACCCGAACGACGGCTCACCGCTGGTCGACGGCGAGCAGGGCGAACTGCTGTTCACCACGCTGACCAAAGAAGCGCTGCCGGTGATTCGCTATCGTACCCGCGATCTGACGCGCCTGCTGCCGGGCACAGCCCGCACCATGCGCCGCATGGATCGTATCAGCGGGCGCAGCGATGACATGCTGATCATCCGCGGCGTGAACGTCTTCCCGTCGCAGCTGGAAGAGGAGATCGTCAAGTTTGAGCATCTGTCGCCGCACTACCAGCTGGAGGTGAACCGTCGCGGGCATCTTGATTCGCTCTCCGTTAAGGTGGAGCTGAAAGAGAGCAGCCTGACGCTGACCCACGAGCAGCGCTGCCAGGTATGTCATCAACTGCGCCACCGCATTAAGTCGATGGTGGGTATTTCCACCGACGTGACGATCGTCCACTGTGGCAGCATTCCGCGTTCAGAAGGCAAGGCTTGCCGCGTATTTGACCTGCGTAAAGTGGCGGCGAACGGGTAAATCTGCATTATTTGCCGGGCGGCACGTTGTTTGCCCGGCCTGGAACATCTCGTAGGCCGGCTAAGCGCAGCGCCACCCGGAAAGCCTGTGCTATGATTCATCCAGGATGAAAACAACAACAGAATGAATCAAATGAGTAAGCTCGACGCCTTTATTCAGCACGCGGTAGCCGCCGTTCCGGTGAGCGGCACGTCCCTGATCTCCTCGCTTTATGGCGATGCTTTGTCCCACCGTGGCGGCGAAATCTGGCTTGGCAGCCTGACGGCGCTGCTGGAAGGGCTCGGCTTTGGCGATCGCTTCGTGCGTACCTCGCTGTTTCGACTCAATAAAGAGGGCTGGCTGGATGTATCCCGTATCGGACGGCGCAGCTTTTACCGTCTGAGCGACAAAGGGCTACGTCTGACGCGCCGTGCGGAGAGCAAAATTTACCGCGCCGAACCGCCACCCTGGGACGGCACCTGGCTGCTTTTACTGTCTGAAGGCCTCGATAAAAGCACGCTGGCAGACGTGAAAAAACAGCTGATCTGGCAGGGCTTCGGCACGTTGGCGCCGAGCCTGATGGCGTCTCCCTCACAGAAGCTGGCGGACGTTCAGGCTCTGCTGCACGAGGCGGGCGTGGCGGAGAACGTCATCTGCTTTGAGGCGCAGTCGCCGTTAGCGACTTCGGTCAGTGCGCTGCGCGCCCGCGTGGAAGAGTGCTGGCAGCTGACCGAGCAGAATCAGATGTATGAAAATTTCATCAATACTTTCAGACCGTTGCTGCCGCTATTGCGGGACGCTGCGCCGGATGAGCTGACGCCCGCGCGCTGTTTCGCCATTCAGCTGTTGGCGATCCACCTTTATCGACGGGTGATCCTGAAAGATCCGTTACTGCCGGAAGAGCTATTGCCCGCGCACTGGGCAGGACAGGCCGCTCGTCAACTGTGTATCAATATTTATCAGAGCGTCGCCGCAGGTGCGCTGGCGTGGGTTAGCGAGAAGGGGGAAACCTCCGTCGGAGCGCTGCCGCAGCCAGCTTCGCTGTTTTATCAGCGCTTTGGCGGCCTGAATCTTAAATAAGGAGTTTAACCATGCCGGTTTATCAGATTGATGGCTTAACGCCGGTAGTGCCGGAAGAGAGCTACGTGCACCCGACGGCGGTGCTGATTGGCGACGTGATCCTCGGCAAAGGTGTCTACGTGGGGCCCAATGCCAGCCTGCGCGGTGATTTTGGCCGTATTGTGGTGAAAGATGGTGCCAATATTCAGGATAACTGCGTCATGCACGGCTTTCCTGAGCAGGATACCGTTGTGGAAGAAGATGGCCATATCGGCCATAGCGCGATTCTTCATGGCTGCGTGATCCGCCGTAACGCTTTGGTGGGCATGAACGCGGTGGTGATGGACGGTGCGGTGATTGGTGAAAACAGCATTGTTGGCGCGGCGGCTTTTGTGAAAGCGAAAGCAGAAATGCCCGCCGATCACCTGATTATCGGCAGCCCGGCGAAAGCGATTCGCCGCCTCAGCGCCGAAGAAATGGAATGGAAAAAGCGCGGTACGCGTGAGTATCAGGTGCTGGTGGAACGCTGTAAGTTAACAATGCATCAGGTTGAACCCCTGCGGGAGGTGGAGGAAGGGCGCACGCGGCTGACGTTCGATGAAAACCTGCGGCCGAAATCCTCTCAGTAAGAAATTAGCCCTCTTCGTCTGAAGAGGGCTAAAGAGGGTGCTTTTGGCACCAAACCTGTCGTCAGACGCGGGGATAGCTCCCCGCGTTTGTCAGTCACTTGTCGGGTAGCAAAGCTATATTGCTATAACTCCGCCCCCTAAGAACGGTACGTGCGAGTTTCCCCGCATACCGCTCAAGCCTCTATAAGTTCTTGGTGTTAGAACCGGTAGCAATGCTATGAAGTTGTCGATGGCAGTTAGGATGGAGCAATATCAGGTTAGTCAATTTGTTAGATCCCCCTTTGTGTCTTGGATGGGTATGATGCAAATGCCATCCCGTTTCCTGCGTGATCAACTCATGACACATTGGACACCGCATCTTCTGTTTTCTCCAGATGGTGTTCAGATTTCGTCTGCCCTTCGTTTGGTGGCTCCAGATATTTTGAAGCCGCCCTTCGAAGTACTCCTCATCTTCTGGTGAATACGGATTTGCGGTTGCCCTGATTTTTACATGGCGTTTTATTACGGTATCTGCGGCTCTGGCCAATGAGAATATTTGTCCCTCCTTCCCTATGGCGGAAAAGGGCCATTCACGCGCACCTATACGCTTGAAATATTTCTCTTTAATCCAGCGCTTGCCACGTTTAGGGTGTCTTCGCTTGGACCAGTACCAGAGTAACTGCCAGATACGATAATCTATGTAACCGTAGGCTACTTTCGCGACAATGTGTTGATGGTAATTAGCCCAACCTTTAATAACCGGGTTAAGTTTTATAATTAACATCTCCGCAGTCATCGCCAAGTTGTCTTTGACAATTGCCTTTATTTTTCTCAGGATATTTTTCAGGTTTTTCGTTGACGGTTTTATAAGAAACTTCCCGTCATATTTCCTGATGTTCTGCCCCAAAAAATCGAATCCTTTATCTATATGGGTAATCAGCGTTTTCTTCGGAGATAGAGTAAGCCCACGTTCAGCCATGAAAGCCTGAACAATGGGTAGTACTTTCTCACTTAGCAGTTCTGATGAAATGCCCGTGATCACGAAGTCATCCGCATATCGCACGATGTTGATTTTATACATGTTTCTGTAGTAGTTAGAATATCCCCCGAAAGCTTCCCGGAGTCTTCCTTCCAGCCCATCGAGCGCCATATTAGCCAGCACAGGAGATATTGGAGATCCCTGTGGAGTACCAGAATTCGTTGAGTTAAATAGATTATTTTCCATGAATCCCGCATTCAACCATTTCCTGAGCACTTGTTTATCCAACGGAATGTTGGCAAGCAACCAGTCATGGCTGATGTTATCGAAACAGCCTTTGATATCGCCCTCAAGTACCCATTTAGCAGAGTGCTTTTTCGCCAGGTTGTTAAACAGGGCTTCGATCGCATCCGCAGTTGAGCGCATTGGGCGAAAACCGTAGCTGTTGTGGTCCGCTACTGACTCAGACACAGGTTCAAGCGCAAGCAGATAGAGAGCCTGCATAGCTCGATCCTGCATCGTTGGAATCCCTAAGGGACGGCGAGTGCCGTCAGATTTCGGGATTAGTATTCGACGAAGTGGCATCGGGCGATACCCGTGCCGCTTCATGTTACTCAGAGCTTTCCACTTCTTCTTGGGAGTGTTCCAAATTTCTCCATCGACACCGGGAGTGCTTTTCCCGGCATTCTCAGTGACCCTTCGTACAGCAATAGATTTAGCTGAGAAGGATCGAGTCAGCATACGTTGCAGATATTTCACTCTGCGCCATTGTTGACTCATTGCTGCCTTCGCGATCCGAACCTGTAGCTTCCTCACCTGTCGATGACTGGTTTTCCAGTTAATGGAATGCCAGTCTGTAAGATGGGGGGACGCAAATGCACTGTTATTAGCTGCATTCAACTTGCTTTCCTCCTTGGGGATGCTTTACCTGTTTTCTCGCGATTAGAGACCTGATGGAAGTCTGCACGCTTTCGCGTTGAGGCAAATTTTGAACCTTTATCCGCTCCATTACAGACCGGCCTTCGCTTTCTCCATCCTCCTTTACCCGCACTCCCAACAACTCACTTTGCAGTTTGTTTGCCACAGGGGCAGGAATACGGGCTTACCAAGTTCCATACACATCACACGAGCGGGTTAGATCTTGCCTATTCACCGGTGGCTTTATCGTCAGCGATCTCTTATCCAGGAAAAGAGTATCCAGCCACGTACCTTTTGGCATGAGCCTATCAGCAACTTTGGCTCGTTCTACGTCACGATGTTTATCAGCAATTCACATATGTTGATCTTACCGCCCAGCCTAGCGTCTCATCCACCTGTTGCTGGTAGAATCCGGGCATTCCCTCGCAGGAGGTCCCGATGTCTATGACATGACTACATTGTAGGGATGCTTCATACCTCACCGTTACCAGTGACGCACTATCCTTAGGCTACCGTTAGCTGAATAACGGGTCCCTCTTCCAGATTGGTTGGGACAGTGATGGATATGGCTTACGCCATGAGACTTTATGTATACAGTTTCACGACTTCTTGTCGCACCCTCGATTCGTAGGCGAGAACCGCTCTGATTTCCATACCACGCTCTTTGACGGTCAGCTCACATAACGTTTCGCGGACCATCAGCGTGAACCCCAGAACGGTGATACACAGCACAATCACCGTTATCAGGGCGTACTTTGTCAGCATAGCTGTTGCCTCCTTTCTGATGAAGGACTACCATCCAACTGTTCAGGTTTGGAGTGGTAGCCCCAGGTTGATAGACATATTGCCTGGGGCTTTGGACTGACCCCGCCCCGG
>DKMD01000030.1 GCA_002470465.1 Pluralibacter sp. UBA7423 | reverse complement strand
AGGGCTCTCCTGAGTGGGACAGAGGCATTCCTCTTTACCTTTATTTCGCGGTCATCCAAAATTCAACAAAGTCAGCTATCTCTTTGATATTGTTAATATCAAGTAGGCGATGCTCGATATCAACAGGCACATCACTGGCGACCGCAATCACATGTTCGTCGATGCACAGCTCTTCAATGCTATGCGTAGTGCCTTCTCTGAACAGCAAGATCTTCGCGACAGACTCGTGCTTAAATCCTTCAACCAGAATAAGATCCAGTTTCGACAAATCCATCCTGCTCACGAGATAATCCAGATCGAGTTCTTCGGCCTGAGGTGTTTCCGTCATCAATGCCCAGCGCTCCGTGCTGGCCACCAGAGTTTGCGCTGCGCCTGCCTTACGTAATTCGTAGCTGTCTTTGCCTGGCGTATCGACGTCCATCCGATGGTGCGTGTGCTTGATTAGCCCTGGTCGTATGCCACGTGAGCACAGTTCGGGAATAAGTCGCTTAAGCAGCGTGGTTTTCCCGGTACCACTCCATGCAGCAATCGCCAGAACAGGAATCATGACTTCACCTGCATATTCTGCAAATCCACTAAAGTATTCACGTTGATAAATGCCGATTTCATGTCGCTAAAATCAACGCGATGGCCGCCACATTGCTGCAGAAATACCATCACCCGGCGTTCGCCGGACTCAAGGTAGGCTTCCAGTGTGGGGATTACGCTGCGATTAACGAGCGAAATTGCAGGATGATCTCTCTCGCCGTCAAAGGCCCAAACTACCTGAGCGTCGGTTTTATACTGAAGAAAGCGTTCTGCAAGATTTGTTGGGATAAACGGTGTGTCACAGGGACAAAACAGGAACCACTCATCCGTAGAGTGCTTCATCGCAGAGAGCATCCCGGCAAGCGGGCCTGGAAAATCGGGCAATGCGTCCTGAATTACTTCATAGCCGCTGGCACGCCAGCTATCCAGCGAACGGTTGGCGCTGATCGCAAGTCTGCTGGTTTGTGCCGCGAGCGTTCTGGCGACGTGCCGCCAAAGCGGGATGCCGTTAAGTTCCTGTAATCCTTTGTCCAGGCCACCCATCCGACTTGCCTTGCCGCCCGCCAGAATGATGCCAGTGATTTCTGGCTGCTGATTCACGAATATCGCCTCTTTTATTGTGGGTTTGACCCTGCTAACGTGTGATGGTTAAGCGTAAGGAGCAAATGAATGAAATGTAAACGTCTGAATGAAGTGATTGAACTCCTCCAGCCAGCCTGGCAAAAAGAGCCAGAGCTGAATCTGATGCAATTCTTACAGAAACTGGCGAAGGAGTCAGGTTTTGACGGCGAGCTGACGGATCTTTCCGACGATATCCTGATTTACCATCTTAAAATGCGCGATTCAGCAAAAGATGCGGTGATCCCTGGGATTCAGAAAGATTATGAAGACGATTTCAAAACCGCGCTGCTCCGTGCTCGTGGCGTAATTAAAGAGTAAAAGCTTGTAAGCGGTGCCACCGAAAAGGCTGCGAAATGATATCCTGAATTATTCGCAGTTATTTCCGGATAATCGGATGAACGATAAGGCTTTTACTTTCCAGACCCTTCACCCGGATACCATCATGGATGCCCTTTTTGATCAGGGCATTCGGGTGGATTCGGGTCTGACGCCGCTCAATAGCTATGAGAATCGCGTCTGGCAGTTTCAGGATGAAGACCGGCGTCGTTTCGTCGTCAAATTCTATCGTCCGCAGCGTTGGTCGGCGGAGCAAATTCGTGAAGAGCATCAGTTTGCGCTTGAGCTACAGGGCGACGATGTTCCCGTTGCTGCCCCCCTCGCTTTTGACGGTGAAACGCTGCTGACCCAGCAGGGATTTTCCTTTGCCGTCTTTCCGAGCGTCGGAGGCCGCCAGTTTGAACCCGATAATCTGGACCAGATGGAATGGGTTGGTCGCTATCTGGGTCGTCTGCATCAGACGGGCCGCAAGAAGCGCTTTGCCGCACGCCCGGATATGGGCATCCAGGAGTATTTGCTGGAACCCCGGCTGATTTTTGAAAACACCTCCCTGATCCCTGGTTCACTGAAGGCTGAATTTCTCGCCGCTGCCGATAAGCTTATCGATGCCGTCATGCAGCAGTGGCACACCCGGTTTGCCTCCCTGCGTCTTCATGGCGACTGTCATGCCGGTAATATTCTCTGGCGCGACGGGCCGCTGTTTGTCGATCTGGATGATGCCCGCAATGGTCCTGCCGTACAGGATCTGTGGATGTTGCTGCACGGCGATCGCGCCGAGCGCCTGATGCAGTTGGATATTATTCTCGAAGCATATGAAGAGTTCAGCGCCTTTGACGCCGCTGAGCTCTCTCTCATCGAACCACTGCGCGCCATGCGCATGGTTTATTACCTGGCATGGATAATCCGTCGCTGGGAAGATCCTGCTTTCCCGGTTAATTTTCCCTGGCTTGCCGAGGAAGATAACTGGCGCAGGCAAAGCCATACGTTCCTGGAACAGGTCAGAATCCTTCAGGAACCTCCATTACAATTAACGCCGATGTATTAACAGACATTTTCAGGAGAGAGTTAAAAATGAAAAAGATTTTTCTGGCGCTGGCAGGAATGATTCTGGCATTCAGCGCTTCCGCGGCGCAGATCACTGACGGTAAGCAGTATTCCACGCTTGAGAAGCCTGTTGCGGGTGAGCCACAGGTACTCGAGTTCTTCTCGTTCTACTGCCCGCACTGCTATGAGTTTGAGCGCGTGCTGCACGTGTCCGATACGGTGAAGCAGAAGCTGCCTGAAGGCACCAAAATGACGAAGTACCATGTTGAGTTCCTCGGTCCGTTGGGTAAAGACCTGACGCAGGCATGGGCGGTCGCGATGGCGCTGGGCGTAGAAGATAAGATCACCGCGCCTATGTTTGAAGCCGTACAGAAAACCCAGACCGTGCAGACTGTCGCTGACATCCGCCAGGTCTTTGTCGATGCAGGCGTGAAAGGTGAAGACTATGATGCGGCGTGGAACAGCTTCGTGGTGAAATCTCTCGTTGCCCAGCAGGAAAAAGCGGCGGCGGATCTGCAGCTGCAGGGTGTTCCAGCGATGTACGTTAATGGTAAATATCAGCTGAACCCGCAGGGCATGGACACCAGCAATATGGACGTGTTCGTGCAGCAGTATGCCGATACCGTGAAGCAACTGGTTGAGAAGAAATAAAAACAAAACGCCGGTTAATGACCGGCGTTTTTTCTTTGGGGCCCTCTGACAAACAACAAACAGCCCTCCTCGCAGAAATCTACTATCTGCTGAATTCCGCTTTTATCGCCTCTATTTGCTTATCTTTCTCTGCCCATAGCGTATTCAGCCACAGCTGGAAAGCACGCTTAAAGTTCTTATCGTTCACGTAATCACCGTGCAGTTCTTCCGCAATGGGTACCAGATCCACACGTACGACAATTCGGGTTAACTTGCCGCTTAGCATATCGAAGAACGGCGTGCGATCGTTTTCTGGATAGCAGAGCGTTACGTTCATCAGCTTATCAAACTGGCTACCCAGCACGTTCAGCGCCATCGCAATACCGGCAGCCTTCGGCGGCAGCAAATGTTGATAAGGTGAACGCGTTTGCAGGCGTTTTTCCTCGGTAAAGCGGGAGCCTTCGACAAAATTCACGATGGTTGTCGGGTGTTTACGGAATTTCTCGCAGGAGAGACGTGTTGTTTCCACATCCTTGCCGCGGCGCTCCGGATGGCGAATCAAATAGCTGCGCGAATAGCGCCGCATAAACGGCATATCCAGCGCCCAACAGGCCAGTCCGATGAACGGTACCCACGCCAGCTGCTGCTTGAGGAAATATTTATTCATCGGGATGTGTTTGCGAAACAGTACGCACAGCACCACGATATCCGCCCAGCTGTGGTGATTACAGATAAGCAGATACCAGTTTTTCTTACTCAGCCCTTCCAGACCCTCAACATCCCATTTCAGCCACGGATTGAGGTGCAGCAACAGGGCCAGGCCAGAACACCAGCAGTACATCATCAGATTGCAAAATGCGGAGACGGATCGCCACACCACCGGGATCGGGAGCAACAGTTTGATTATTCCGGCCAGAATGATGGGCACGGAACAAGCAATGGTGACGACAATGGTAAGTGCGATACTCAAAATAAGCGTTATCGCAGCGAGTAATCTCGACATAATGAATTTATTCAACTGGTTAATTGTATAAAGCGCGGGTTACGCAGGCGCAAGGCGCTGATTTTATCAGAAATCGGACTTAATGACGGGGCCTGAAAGAACAGAAAATAACGTTTAGTTATATCCACATGGCACAAATTGTCACCAGCAATACACTGAATGCTGCGGATCTTAATTAATGCAATGAAAAATAAGGTTATTATTGTTACATCGCGCTAAGGGCGATCGCAATTTATTCGGTGGAATAAATCTATTCACAAACTTATCCACAGATTGGATGTGCGAGCGATCCCGGGGATCAACAAATCTTTTGTGGCAAAGCGGGTGAAAAACTCAAGTTTTAGCTCTGTCTGTGGCATCCTTTACCCCTAATCTGATAAACAGGCACGGAAATTATGGTTCAGATCCAAGAAAACCCCCTCATCCTGGTTGATGGCTCCTCTTATCTTTACCGCGCATATCACGCGTTTCCCCCGCTGACCAACAGCGCCGGCGAACCAACGGGCGCCATGTATGGCGTGCTGAATATGCTGCGCAGCCTGATCATGCAATATCAACCAACCCATGCGGCGGTGGTCTTCGATGCCAAAGGTAAGACTTTCCGTGACGAACTGTTCGAACATTACAAATCCCACCGCCCGCCGATGCCGGATGATCTTCGCGCGCAGATCGAGCCGCTGCATGCGATGGTGAAAGCAATGGGGCTCCCGCTGCTCGCGGTTTCAGGCGTAGAGGCCGATGACGTTATCGGTACCCTGGCGCGCGAGGCGGAAAAAGCAGGCCGTCCGGTGCTTATCAGCACGGGCGATAAAGATATGGCCCAGCTGGTTACGCCGAATATCACGCTTATCAACACCATGACCAACACGGTGCTGGGGCCAGAAGAAGTTGTCACCAAATACGGCGTGCCGCCGGAATTGATTATCGATTTCCTGGCGCTGATGGGCGACTCCTCAGATAACATCCCGGGCGTGCCGGGAGTGGGTGAAAAAACAGCGCAGGCGCTGCTGCAGGGGCTGGGCGGCCTGGAGACGCTGTACGCCGAGCCGGAAAAAATTGCTGGCCTGACGTTCCGTGGTGCAAAAACCATGGCTGCGAAGCTCGAGCAGAATAAGGAGATGGCATACCTCTCCTATAAGCTTGCCACCATTAAAACGGACGTTGAGCTGGAGCTGACCTGTGAGCAGCTGGAAGTTGCCGCCCCGACGGCTGACGAACTGTTAAGCCTGTTTAAGCAATATGAATTTAAGCGCTGGATTACTGACGTTGAAGAAGGAAAATGGCTGCAGGCCAAGGGCGGCAAGCCTTCAGCGAAACCTGCGGCAGCCGCGATGGCTGCCGTCGGAGAAGAAGCTGACGAGCCAGCCACGGCATTATCTTCTGAAAACTATGTGACCATTCTTGATGAAGCAACGCTTAAACAGTGGATCGAGAAACTGAAGAAAGCGCCCGTTATCGCCTTCGATACCGAAACGGATAGCCTCGACAACGTCTCCGCGAACATGGTTGGCCTCTCTTTTGCCACAGAACCGGGCGTCGCGGCGTACGTGCCTGTCGCGCATGACTACCTTGATGCGCCGGAACAAATTTCCCGCGAGCGCGTGCTGGAACTACTGAAACCGCTGCTGGAAGATGAGAAGTGCCTGAAAGTGGGGCAAAACCTGAAATACGATCGCGGGATCCTCGCCAATTATGGCATTGAGCTGCGCGGTATTGCCTTCGATACCATGCTGGAATCCTACACGCTCGACAGCGTGGCCGGGCGTCATGATATGGACAGCCTCTCCGACCGCTGGCTGAAGCACAAAACAATCACCTTTGAGGAAATTGCCGGCAAAGGTAAAAATCAGCTCACCTTTAACCAGATTGCGCTGGAAGAAGCGGGTCGCTATGCGGCGGAAGATGCTGACGTCACACTGCAGCTGCATCTGAAAATGTGGCCGAAGCTACAGAAACAAAAAGGCCCACTCAACGTTTTCCAGAATATCGAAATGCCGCTGGTGCCGGTTCTCTCACGCGTGGAGCGCAACGGAGTGAACATCGATCCTGACGTTCTGCATAATCACTCGGCGGAGCTGGCGACGCGCCTTATCGAGCTTGAACAGAAAGCCCATGAGATTGCCGGAGAAGCGTTTAACCTCTCTTCGCCAAAACAGCTGCAGACAATCCTGTTTGAAAAACAGGGCATTAAGCCGCTGAAGAAGACGCCGGGCGGCGCACCGTCCACGTCTGAAGAGGTCCTCGAAGAGCTGGCGCTTGATTACCCATTGCCGAAAGTTATTCTTGAGTATCGCGGTCTGGCGAAACTGAAATCGACCTACACCGATAAGCTGCCGCTGATGATCAACGAGAAAACGGGCCGCGTGCACACCTCTTATCACCAGGCCGTTGCGGCGACGGGGCGTTTGTCCTCCACCGATCCGAACCTGCAAAATATTCCGGTGCGTAACGAAGAAGGTCGTCGTATTCGCCAGGCGTTTATCGCGCCGAAAGATTATCTGATTGTCTCCGCTGACTATTCACAAATTGAACTGCGCATCATGGCGCATCTTTCCCGCGATAAGGGCCTGCTGAGCGCCTTCGCCGAAGGGAAAGACATTCACCGTGCCACCGCTGCGGAAGTCTTTGGCCTGCCGCTTGAGAGCGTCACTAACGAACAGCGCCGCAGCGCGAAGGCAATCAACTTTGGCCTGATCTACGGCATGAGCGCGTTTGGCCTGTCGCGCCAGCTCAATATTCCGCGCAAAGAGTCGCAGAAGTACATGGATCTCTACTTCGAGCGCTATCCGGGCGTCCGTGAATACATGGAACGCACCCGCGAGCAGGCAAAAGAGCAAGGTTACGTTGAAACGCTCGAAGGTCGTCGCCTTTACCTGCCAGGAATCAAATCCAGCAACGCGGCGATGCGTGCAGGCGCGGAACGCGCAGCCATTAACGCCCCGATGCAGGGGACGGCAGCAGATATCATCAAGCGCGCTATGATTGCCGTGGATGCGTGGCTTCAGAAAGAACAGCCACGAGTGCGAATGATCATGCAGGTGCACGATGAACTGGTCTTTGAGGTGCATAAAGACGATCTGGAGGCCGTGTCGAAGAAGGTTCATGAGTTAATGGAAAACAGCACGAAGCTGGATGTGCCTTTGCTGGTGGAAGTCGGCAGCGGGGCTAACTGGGACGAGGCGCACTAAGTGCCTGCTCTGATGAAAAAAACGCCGTTCGGGTACGAGTCACCATGCGAATTGGGATGGCATTTTTTGTAAGTAAGCAACATAACTTATAGCGTTTTGTGATGGTCATCGGAAATCGCTATGTAAATTGTGAAAAAAAACTACAAAAAGTGCTGTGCGCTCTCAGAAAAAAAGAGTAGAGTTATTCGCGTAGGGTACAGAGGTAAGATGTTCTATCTTTCAGACCTTTTACTTCACGTAATCGGATTTGGCTGAATATTTTAGCCGCCCCAGTCAGTTATGACTGGGGCGTTTTTTATTGCGCGAAAGAAAAAGCGCGAAGCGGTCCGCGCCTGAAAAGGATTACTCTGCTGCGCTTTCTTCTTCCTGAGGCGCCAGTTCGCTGTACCAGGTATCGAGCTTTTGGCGCAGTTTATCCACACCGAGTTTCTTCAGTGACGAGAAAGCCTCGACCTGAATGTCGCCGTTAAAGGCCAGCACCGCTTCACGCACCATATTCAGTTGCGCTTTACGCGCCCCGCTTGCCAGCTTGTCGGCTTTCGTCAGCAATACCAGTACTTCAATGTTGCTGTGAACGGCCCACTCGATCATCTGCTGGTCGAGATCTTTCAGCGGATGGCGAATGTCCATCAGCACCACCAGGCCCTTCAGGCACAGGCGTTTTTCCAGGTATTCGCCCAGAGCTCGTTGCCATTTACGCTTCATCTCTTCCGGCACTTCGGCGTAGCCATAGCCGGGTAAATCGACAACGCGTTTTCCCTCAACCACTTCAAACAGGTTGATGAGCTGCGTACGACCCGGCGTTTTAGAAATACGCGCCAGGCTTTTCTGGTTGGTCAGGGTATTCAGGGCGCTCGATTTACCCGCGTTGGAGCGGCCGGCAAAAGCCACTTCGATCCCGGTATCGGACGGTAAATGGCGAATATCAGGCGCGCTGAGCACAAAATGCGTCTGTTGATAGTTCAGGTTAATCAAAGGAGCGTCTCCATAAAATCGGGCTATGCCGGGGAGTATACCTGAACAATGGCAAAAGGCGGCGTTTGTCACACAGGTTGCGTGTCAGCTATATCCCTGCACTTTGTAGGATATTTGCCATTGTTGCTATACGAAATTTAGGAGAAGTTGCAGGCGGGATTTTTAACTAATTCATTAAATTCAATGTTTTAAGTTTTGGTAATGTTCTGAATTTGTCTCACATGGCCGGAAGGTGGCTTGTGTGTTCGGCATAACTTGTTAAAGTAGCCCCCATCAGGCGAGGATGCCGAAGGGATAAGAACTCAGGACGAGGGTCAGGAGCGCCAGGAGGCGAAGACGAAGGAATTGCCAGGGAGGCAAACGTCCGGAGACGTTGAACAAGGAAAAGGAATCAAACAAGGAGCGTTTTTCGCCAAGGGAAAAACAGGGTGTGTTGGTGGCGAACAGGGATTGTGTGACCCGTTAAGGGTTGTGAGTCAAGAAAAAGGCGGCAGATTACTCTGTCGCCTTTTTT
Organism: Pluralibacter sp. UBA7423; assembly: GCA_002470465.1. Taxonomy (GTDB): domain Bacteria; phylum Pseudomonadota; class Gammaproteobacteria; order Enterobacterales; family Enterobacteriaceae; genus Scandinavium. The sequence goes on along the minus strand of DKMD01000030.1, from coordinate 6,875 downwards.
CTTTGTCTGCTTTCTGCTAGATTCCGCCTCAATTCTATACTGAAGTAAACAACGTAAAGACACTCATCATCATGAAAAAACCAACATCCGCACCGCGCAGCAAAGCGCCTGGCAAAGCCCGTCGTAAGACGCGTGAAGAGCTTGATCAGGAAGCGCGTGCCCGTAAACGCGACAAAAAGCACCGCGGTCACGCAGCAGGCAGCCGCGCGAGCGGCGGTGAGGCTGGCGCTGGTGGCAATAAAAAGGGCCAACAGAAAGATCCGCGTATTGGCAGTAAAACCCCAATCCCACTGGGTGCCGTAGAGCGTCCGGTGACCAGGCAGCAAAAACCGAAGAGCGAGAAACCTATGCTTTCACCGCAGGCCGAGCTGGATTTACTGGAAAATGATGAGCGCCTGGATGCGCTGCTGGAACGTCTGGAAGAGGGGGAGACCCTGACCGCCGACGAGCAAACCTGGGTTGATGCCAAACTCGATCGCATTGATGAACTGATGCAGCAGCTGGGCCTCTCTTACGACGACGATGAAGACGAAGAAGAGGAAGCCAAAGAAGATATGATGCGTCTGCTGAAGGGTGGAAACTAACGTTTGCACCCACTCGGACTGCCCGTCCTGCTGATAACCCTTTTGGTTATGTGTTATCTCGGGGGGTTATTCGTTAAACTACGACGGTTGTCGCGGCGTCAGCACTGGCTGCGCAACCGGCTAAGAACCCGAAATGCGGTTCAGCCGGCACGCCGTCGTCGTTCGCGATATCCTCGCAAGGAGTAAGCATGTCTGAGCAGTTAATCGAATGGGATTTGGCCCTGATCCAGAAATATAACTATTCCGGGCCGCGTTATACCTCGTATCCCACCGCGCTGGAGTTTTCCGAAGCGTTTGGTGAATCCGACTTCCAGAATGCGGTTGCCCGCTATCCAGAGCGCCCGCTGTCGCTGTACGTCCATATTCCGTTTTGCCACAAGCTTTGCTATTTCTGTGGCTGCAATAAGATTGTCACTCGCCAGCAGCACAAAGCCGATCAGTATCTCGACGCGCTTGAACAGGAAATTGTTCATCGTGCGCCGCTGTTTGCGGGCCGTAAAGTCAGCCAATTGCACTGGGGCGGCGGCACGCCAACCTACCTGAACAAAGCGCAAATTAGCCGCCTGATGCAGCTTTTGCGCGGTCATTTTGCCTTTAACGCCGATGCGGAAATCTCGATTGAGGTCGATCCGCGTGAAATCGAGCTGGATGTGCTCGATCACCTGCGTGGGGAAGGTTTTAATCGCCTGAGTATGGGCGTGCAGGACTTCAATAAAGAAGTACAGCGACTGGTGAACCGCGAGCAGGACGAAGAGTTTATCTTCGCGTTGCTCAATCATGCCCGCGAGATTGGCTTCACTTCGACAAATATCGACCTGATTTACGGCTTGCCAAAGCAGACGCCAGAGAGCTTCGCCTTTACCCTCAAGCGCGTGGCGGAACTGAACCCCGACAGGCTCAGCGTATTTAACTATGCTCATCTGCCAACGCTCTTCGCCGCGCAGCGCAAAATCAAAGACGCCGATTTGCCTTCGGCTCAGCAGAAACTCGATATTTTGCAGGAAACCATCACCTCGCTGACGGAGACCGGATATCAGTTTATCGGGATGGACCATTTTGCCCGTCCGGACGATGAACTGGCGATTGCCCAACGTGAAGGCGTTTTGCATCGTAACTTCCAGGGTTATACCACCCAGGGCGACAGCGATTTACTGGGCCTCGGCGTGTCCGCCATCAGCATGATTGGCGACTGTTACGCGCAGAACCAGAAAGAGCTTAAGCTGTATTATCAGCAGGTTGATGAGAGTGGAAATGCGCTGTGGCGCGGCATTGCGCTGACCAACGATGACTGTATTCGTCGCGATGTGATCAAAGCGCTGATCTGCAACCTCCGCCTGGATTTTGCGGCGGTGGAGAAAGCGTGGAATTTAGATTTTGCGGACTATTTCGCCGAGGATTTAAAGCTGCTTGCACCGCTGGCAAAAGATGGGCTGGTGGACGTCACGGACAGCGGCATTCAGGTGACGGGAAAAGGGCGTTTGCTTATTCGCAATATTTGTATGTGCTTTGATACCTGGCTGCGTCAGAAAGCGCGGATGCAGCAGTTCTCGCGCGTCATTTAGCCGTATTGCCCGGTGGCGCTTCGCTTACCGGGCCTACGAAATAGCAAAACGCAGGTTGGATAAGCGAAGCACCGCTGGGCCTACGAAATCTCAACACGTAGGTCGGGTAAGCGAAGCGCCACCCGACAAACCTGTTAGCTCAACAATCCAACCAGCGCCGCACACAGCACGGCAGCAACGGCTGTTTGCGGCGTGTGGCTTTCGGCAGCTCCGCTAGAGAGCAAATTCACTAGTGATTCCAGCATGATGGTTCCCCCGATTTCCGGGCACGATCATACAAAACGCATCGCAACAGTAAAGCGCAAAATAACGGCAATTTGCGCTCAATTAATAATCTTTACACAGCGGTAAAAATCACTCCATCCCCAATTCTTTCAGCTTACGCGTCAGGGTGTTTCGCCCCCAGCCGAGCAGGCGAGCCGCTTCCTGTTTGTGCCCCTGCGTATGCCGCAGTGCGGTGGTTAATAGCGTGCGCTCCATTTCGGGTTGTGCTTCCGAAAGCAGGTTTTGATGACCGGAACGCAGCGCTCTGTCTGCCCACTGCGCTAACAGCGTTGCCCAGCTGTCCGGCAGGGAATGCCCGGTGCTGCTTTCTGGCGCGGTTGCTTCAAACAGCTCTGCCGGTAAATCCTGAATCAGGACTTCCTGACCCGCGGCCATTACCGTTAGCCAGCGGCAGGTGTTTTCCAACTGACGCACGTTGCCTGGCCACGCGAGGCGCGTTAACGCGGCTTCTGTTTCCGCGTGCAGCTGTTTAGCTTCTACGCCCAGCTCACGCGCCGCATCCTGCAGGAAATGGCGCGCCAGACGTGGGATATCTTCGCGACGCTCGCGCAGCGGGGGCAGGTGCACACGAATCACGTTCAGGCGGTGGAATAAATCCTCACGGAATTTGCCCTCCTGTACGCGCAGTTCAAGGTTCTGGTGCGTGGCGGCGATAATGCGCACGTCCACTTTGACCGGGGCATAACCGCCAACGCGATAAAACTGCCCGTCGGCCAGCACACGCAGCAGGCGGGTTTGCACATCGAGCGGCATATCGCCGATTTCATCTAAAAACAGCGTGCCGCCGTCGGCCTGCTCAAAGCGCCCCTGGCGAATGGTGTTCGCCCCGGTAAACGCGCCTTTTTCATGGCCAAACAGTTCGGACTCGATCAGGTCTTTTGGAATAGCCGCCATGTTCAGCGCGATAAACGGCGCTTTCGCCCGCGGGCTGTGGCGATGCAGCGCATGGGCGACCAGCTCTTTCCCGGTGCCGGACTCGCCGTTAATCAACACGCTAATCGATGAGCGCGACAGGCGGCCAATAATGCGGAACACGTCCTGCATGGCGGGCGCTTCGCCAATGATATCCGTCGTCGGGCCAAAGACCTGGACGTTACGCGGCTGCTGCTGTTCCTGATAGTGGCTTATGGCGCGCTCGACCAGCGCAACGGCTTCGTCGATATCAAATGGCTTGGGCAGATAATCGAATGCGCCTTGCTGGTAGGCGCTGACGGCGGCATCCAGATCGGAATGAGCGGTCATTATGATGACCGGCAGCATCGGATGACGCTGTTTAATCTGCTTCAGCAGCGCCAGCCCGTCCATGCCGGGCATGCGAATATCAGACAGTAAAACGTCCGGGGTTTTGCTGGACAGCGCATCCAGCACTTCGCTACCGTTTTCGAACGTGGTGCAGGTCAATCCTGCCCCGGTGAGCGCGCGTTCAAGCACCCAGCGGATGGAACTATCATCATCAACGATCCAGACTATCCCTCGTTGCATAAAATGCACCTCTATTTCCGAATGGGCAGGTAAACCGAGAATTCGGTGTGGCCCGGCCAACTGGTGAACTCAATTTTACCGGAGTGTTGATCGATCAGGCTGCGGGCGATGGATAAGCCCAGCCCGGTGCCGCCTTCGCGTCCGCTGACCATCGGATAAAACAGCGTATCCTGCAGGTGGGAAGGAATGCCCGGCCCGTTGTCTTCCACATCAATACGCGCTGCCAGGCGGTAGCGTACGCCGTGCAGCGTCAGCTGGAATGCCGTGCGCGTGCGCAGCGTGATTTCACCACCTTCCGGGCCAAGCGCCTGGAGCGCATTGCGCACGACATTCAGCAAAACTTGCTCTATTTGGTCGGGATCGTGCGGTAATTCAGGCAAACTCGGATCGTAGTCTCGCGTCAGACGTACGTTATCTGGCAGCTCCATCGATACCAGCTTCACCACGCGTTCGGCAACTTTGTGAATACTTTCCGTCACGTGCATTCCCGGCTGCTGCGGGCCCAGTAAGCGGTCCACCAGATTGCGCAGCCTGTCGGCCTGCTCGATGATGACTTTGGTATATTCCAGCAGCGACGGATCGGGCAGCGCCTTGCTCAACAGCTGTGCGGCACCGCGCAGACCACCGAGCGGATTTTTAATTTCATGCGCCAGACCGCGAACCAGGTCGCGCGCCGCTACCTGCTGAGCGTGCTGTAGCTGCTCCTGGCTCAGGCGACGCTGATTATCCATCGGCGCCATCTCCAGCAGGATTAAGCCATCAGGCAGCCGCTGCGCGGTGAGCGACAGGATGTGTGAGCGTCCGTCAATTACCAGCGTGACTTCGTTATCCGTGAAGCCCTGACCCGCCTGCAGGCTCTCCTGCATCAGGTCAATGTTCAGGGAAAAATAACTCAACAGTTCCGGCAACGGCGTGCCGAATAATTTACGTGAGCTCTGGGCAAGCAGCTGCTGCGCCGCCGGGTTGGCGTAATGCACCGCCAGCTCGTCGTCTACCAGTAAGATACTGTTGATTAAAGAATTGAGGATCTGCCCAGCATCGGGCAGCACGCCTGTTGCCATCCGGCAGTCTCCTGAAAGGTGTGCACCAATTTAGTGCAGTATAGCGTTTTTTAATCGCTAAGCGTCTGGAATCAGTGAGTTGGTGGAGAAAAAAGCCCATCCGAAGATGGGCTGAAAGTTTCCACGGCAACAAAAAATAGCCTGGGTCTTCGCAAAAGGGTGAAAGACCACAGGAGTACGGCGAATTAAACGCTGTAGTACAGTTCGAACTCAACCGGGTGCGGCGTCATGCGCACACGGTCATTTTCTTCAGTGCGCAGCGCGATGTAAGCATCGATAGCTTCGTCAGTGAACACGCCGCCCGCAGTCAGGAACTCGCGGTCTTCGTTCAGGCAGTTCAGTGCTTCTTCCAGAGAGCCAGCAACCTGTGGGATCTCTTTCGCTTCTTCTGGCGGCAGGTCATACAGGTTTTTGTCCATTGCTTCGCCCGGGTGGATCTTGTTCTTAATACCGTCAAGACCCGCCATCAACAGCGCGGCAAAGCACAGGTACGGGTTAGCTGCTGGATCCGGGAAGCGCACTTCGATACGACGCGCTTTTGGAGAGGCAACAACCGGAATACGGATGGAAGCAGAGCGGTTACGCGCAGAATAAGCCAGCATTACTGGTGCTTCATAACCCGGGACCAGACGCTTGTAAGAGTTGGTGGTTGGGTTCGCCAGGGCGTTGATCGCTTTAGCGTGTTTGATAACGCCGCCGATGTAGTACAGCGCCTGCTCGGACAGACCTGCGTATTTGTCGCCGGAGAACAGGTTAGTGCCGTTCTTGGACAGAGACATGTGGCAGTGCATACCGGAACCGTTGTCACCAAACATTGGTTTTGGCATGAAGGTTGCGGTTTTACCGAAACGGTGCGCAACGTTGTGAACCACATATTTGTAGATCTGAATTTCGTCGGCTTTTTTGGTCATGGTATTGAAGCGGGTTGCCACTTCGTTCTGACCAGCAGTTGCCACTTCGTGGTGGTGAGCTTCAACCACCAGGCCCATCTCTTCCATCACCAGACACATGGTGGAACGCAGATCCTGTGAGGAATCCACTGGTGGAACCGGGAAGTAACCGCCTTTGACGGCTGGACGGTGACCTTTGTTACCGCCTTCGTATTTGGTGGAGGTATTCCATGCGCCTTCGATATCGTCGATAGCCACGTGAGAACCGGAGATAGAGCTGCCGAAACGTACGTCATCGAACAGGAAGAATTCTGGTTCTGGCCCGAACAGCACGGTGTCTGCGATACCGGTAGAACGCAGGTACTCTTCAGCGCGTTTTGCGATGGAGCGTGGGTCACGGTCGTAACCCTGCAGCGTGCCTGGCTCGAGGATGTCACAACGAATGATCAGCGTAGATTCTTCGAAGAACGGATCGATGACCGCGGTGGATGCATCTGGCATCAGCACCATGTCGGATTCGTTAATGCCTTTCCAGCCGCCGATAGAGGAGCCGTCAAACATTTTGCCTTCTTCGAAGAATTCGGCATTTACCTGGTGAGCAGGGATAGTGACGTGCTGTTCTTTACCTTTGGTATCGGTGAAGCGCAGATCGACAAACTTCACTTCATGCTCGTTCAGCATCGTCAAAACGTGTTCAGCGGACATACTTAAACTCTCCCGGATTTGTCATTGTCGTCGTGGTACGAACGATTCTTGGCACTGCTTAATGTGGCGTTGTTGCCTTGAAAAAGATAAAGCGAAATCTGTGCCAACTTTTAAATCGCCCCCAAAAGGCGTTATGATGCGCACCATAGTGCAAAAGGTCTGCACCATGATGGCTATCTTGCACCAAAAAAGTGCTCTCGTGTGACCTGCGGGCACTGTTTTGGTGCAATTTGCGTTATGGCGCCCTTTTTCTCTCCGTGAAAGCGATCACACTGCATCTCTGCAATACTTGTTTGCGGGGGATGT
>DKMD01000006.1 GCA_002470465.1 Pluralibacter sp. UBA7423 | reverse complement strand
AAGCTTTGCGCCGCCGGGCAACAACAACCGTCAATCAATCGGCCTGCGCTATCTGCTGTGACGCATTCTGGATAGCGTTCTCCATCTGCGCCTCTTTCTGCTTCTTATACGCCAGCGCCGCAGGCGGTACCGCCATCACTTTGCCGGTTTCAATCCAGGTGCGCAGACGGCTGGCATCCGCGAAGTGCGTGTATTTCCCAAAGGCATCCATCACCACCATCGCCACCGGGCGGTTGTTCATTACCGTGCGCATCACCAGGCAGTGGCCCGCGGCGTTGGTAAAGCCGGTTTTCGTCAGCTGGATATTCCAGTTTTCGCGGTACACGAGATGGTTAGTGTTACGGAACGGCAGGGTGTAGTTCGGGTTGCTGAAGGTCGCCATATCTTCTTTGGTGGTGCTCAGTTGGCCAATCAGCGGGTACTGTTTGGTGGCGATCAGCAGTTTGGTGAGATCGCGGGCGGTCGAGACGTTATGAATCGACAGGCCCGTCGGCTCAACGTAACGCGTGTGCGTCATGCCGAGCGATTTCGCCTTGGCGTTCATGGCGCGGATAAACGCGTCATAGCCGCCAGGATAATGATGCGCCAGGCTCGCCGCCGCACGGTTTTCCGAGGACATCAGCGCCAGCAGCAGCATGTTTTTACGGCTGATATGGCTGTTCAGGCGTACACGGGAGTAGATCCCTTTCATCTCCGGCGTCTGACTGATGTCGACGCTCAGCATTTCATCGAGCGGCAGACGGGCATCCAGTACCACCATCGCGGTCATTAACTTAGTGATTGACGCGATCGGGCGCACCAGGTCCGGTTCGCTGGCGTAGATCACTTTGTTGCTATTCAGATCGACGATCATCGCACTGCCGGAGGCAATTTCCGGCTGCGACGCCACGGCGGCGGTAGCCGTTTTTGCACTCGCTGCTGGCGCAAAAGGTACGGACAACATCAGCGCGAGGCTGAGGAGAGAAACTCGAAATTTTGGCATCGTGAGGAGTCTGGTAATTATTTATGCAAGTTATGATGTCATGGGCGTTGGTTTGCACATCGACAAACGCGATTTCCGGCATCATACCGCGTCAGAGCTTTCCCGTGCCACACTATAATCGTGAATAAATGCTGCATAGCTGGCGCTGAAATCATCAGCGCCAGCTATGGTTTAACTCAGAATAAACGATAGCCATAACCCCATAACACTACGGTCAGCGCAAGCAGAACCTCCAGCACCAACACTCCAATGGCGAGCGTCGAACTGGCAAAGCTCATCCCCTCTTCCCGATTAATGCCAAGGAAGGTCGGAATGCCGATGTAGAGCAGATATCCGGTGTAGCAGAGCGCCACGGCGCCCACCAGTACGCAAAGCCAGACCAGCGGATAGAGCGCCACGATGCCGCTCAGGAAGATTGGCGTCGCGACATAGCCCGCAAACACCATGCAGCGCTTCAGCGACGGCCTTTGCGGATAGTTTCGCGCCATCCACCAGATGACGCGCCCCATTACCGCCACCCCGGCAAGCATCAGCGCATAAAACAGCACCGCCAGCACAAAACCGGTAAACAGAGATAATTTGACGGTGGTGCCGTCACCAAAATTCCAGCCAAGCTGGGTGGTGCCGATAAAGGCGCAGACGACCGGTACGGCAGCCATCGCCAGAACATGGTGGGTATAATGGTGCGAAACGGACTCGTTTTCGCTCTGAATGACATGCATTTCACGATCGGGATGGGAGAACAGTCCCCAGACATGATTCATAAAGCCCCCTCTTAACGGCTTCGTACAGCACCGTTTAAGTATAATGCAGACTGGCGATTATATTTTGACCTGCACAAAAATAGCCTGCGCTGGCCGTTGCCTGGTGATTGTGGTTCAGAGGTGTATGCTTAAGGGACTGTATTTTCAGGGAGCGGTAAAGCCAGCATGGATATTAATAGTCTGATTAGCCATTACGGCTACGCCGCGCTGGTTGTCGGCGCGGTGGCAGAAGGCGAAACGGTGACGCTGCTTGGCGGCGTGGCGGCTCATCAGGGACTACTGCGTTTCTGGCTGGTGGTGGCCTCGGTGGCGCTCGGCGGCATGATTGGCGACCAGGTGCTTTATCTGCTCGGACGCCACTTTGGTGGTCGCCTGATTAAACGCTTTTCGCGTCACCAGAAAAAAATCGGGAAGGCACAGCGGCTTATTCAGAATCGCCCTTACCTGTTTGTGATCGGCACGCGCTTTATGTATGGCTTTCGGGTGATTGGCCCGGTGCTGATTGGCGCAAGCCGCCTGCCGCCGAAAATTTTTCTGCCGCTTAACATTCTTGGCGCGCTGGTGTGGGCGCTGCTGTTCACCACGCTCGGCTATCTCGGCGGCGAAGTGATTGGTCCCTGGCTACATCAGCTCGATCAGCACCTCAAGCACTGGGCGTGGTTGATTATTGTGGTGGCGGCGGTGATTGCCGTGCGGGTCTGGTTCTGGCGAAAAGACAGGAAGGCGCAGTAGCGGCGCCGTTTCTTATCGCTGCTTTTCGTTTAAAAATTGCGGGTTCACGAGCATGAAGCCGCCATCCACAATCAGCGATTGCCCGGTGACGTAAGAGGCGTCATCGGAGCAAAGCCACGCCACCATCCCGGCTATCTCTTCGGTTTTGCCCGGCCTTGCGATTGGGATATTGGGCATTGAACCCGGTTTCACCTCGTCATCCTGCAAATTGTTCATCGCCGTGGCAATGGCGCCGGGCGCAACCGCATTCACCAGAATGTTGTGCTGCACCAGCTCCAGCGCCAGCGATTTTGTCAGCCCGCCCAGCGCATGCTTCGCAGCAGTATAAGCGCTGGCCCGCGGCAACGGCGTGTGTTCATGAACCGAGGTGATGTTGATGATGCGCCCGCCCTCACCCTGCGCAATCATGTGCCGCGCCGCAATTTGCGAACAGAGCAGCGCGCCTTCCACGTCCACACAAAACGTTTGCCGCCAGTCGTCGAGCGTTACATCGAGCACTGACGCTTTGGTCATGCGCCCGGCGTTGTTGACCAGCACGTCAATGCGCCCCAGCCGCTGAATCAGCACCTCCAGGGCCTCGACACCCTCTGGCAAATGGCTCAAATCGAGCTGAATAGCCTGCGCCTGGCAGCCCAAAGAGGTGAGTTCCTGTACGGTCTGGCGCGCCCCCTCTTCATCCGAGTGCCACGTTACTCCCAGCGAAAAGCCTTTGCGCGCAAGCTGAATCGCGCACTGTTTGCCAATACCGGAATCCGATGCAGTCACCACTGCGACTTTTGCGGACATAAAAAACCTCCTGGCGTTAACTCAGGAGGTAAGTATAGGTAAGGCTACGCGAAGGAGATTATATTCCGCTGTAGTGGTAGCCGCCGCCGAGCGCCGAGGTGAGCTGAATGCTGGCGTCCACCCACTGGCCCTGAAGGCGCAGCGCGTTCATGCGTTCCTGCAACGAGGGCAGTTTCGCCAGGCTCATCTGCGATCCGGAAAGCATACCCGCAGCCAGACGCGCCTGCGCCTGTTGCACCACGCGATCGGAGTCTTTGATAACCTGCTGCTGTTGCTGGTTTTTCTCCATCAGCGTTTCCACCTGGCTGGCAGTTTTCGCCACCTGATTGACCGCATCGACCACCGCTTTATTGTAATTCGCCACGGACAGATCGCGCTGCGCATCGGCGATGTCCAGGTTGGCATTCAGACGACCGCTGTCGAAGATGGGCAGCGTCAGTCCGGCGGTGATCCCCATCTGGTTGGCGGAATGGCGGAACAGATCGCTCAGGTGCAGAGCATCCTGCTGCAGGAAGGCCATCAGGTTGATATCCGGATAAAACGCGGCTTTGGCGGCATCGACTTCGCTCATCGAAGCCTGGATGTACCAGTTCGCTTCCTGTAGATCAGGGCGACGGGCCAGCAGCTCATAGCCGAGGGAGGCTGGCATCCGGGTTTTCACCGCGGGCAACGCTACCGGATGCAGCGACAGTTTGCTGCTCTGGCTATTGGTCAGCGCCATCAGCCGGGCCTCGATCTCTTTCATGTTGCCCGCCACTTCGGTCAACTGCTGATCGGTTTTTGAGACGTTGATATCGTTTTCCGCCCCTTCCACGGAGGAAGTGATCCCACGGGTATAGAGCGCTTTATCGACGGAGATAATGTTGTTCTGCTCGGTTTTTACCTGCTCAAGCACTTGCTTAACGGCGGCTTCGGTCTGCCACTGCCAGTAGAGACGCGCCACGCTGCTCGCCAGCACCTGTTGCGTTTGCGCCAGCTCCGCTGCCCGCGCCTTCACGGTGCCGATGCGGGCCTGGACCAGCGCCCGGTTTTTACCCCAGAGATCGAGATCCCAACCTGCGGTCAGACCGATGGTGCCGTTGGTGTACCACGGGCCAGTGTTGCCGCCTTCGTCGGATGCGAATGGCCCCATCAGGCCCTCGGCGGACATTTTCTGACGCTCAACGTTGGTGCCAAAATCGACCTCAGGGCCAAGCTCTGACTGCGCCATTTTCGCCTGCGCTTCCGCCAGCTTAACGCGCTGCTGCGCCACCTGCATATCAGGCGCGTTGCTGAGCGCGCTGGTCATCAACTGATTCAGCTGCGTGTCGTGATAATCGAGCCACCACTGACTCTGAGGCCAGCCGTTTTGCAGGGCAACCGGAAGGGCATTATCGATCTGTGAAGCCGGTAATTGCTGTTTTAAAGGCGCGGCCGTGTCGTGCGACGGCGCGCAGCCGGACAATACGGCAGCAAGCGGCAGGCTGAGCATTGCCGCAACAATAGCAGTACGTTTCATGTTGTGTGTCTGTTTTCGTAGAGGACGCGCATTCTATGATGAAAATGTAGGGTACGTTTAGGAAAGCGTGGCACGCGATAAAACGCAAGCCCTGGACATCTCCCGTCATGCTTCTCCACAGTGTTTGCACAATTAATGAAGGCTCGATGACATCCATTACTGCCATATTTCTCGCTCGCTAACCGGTATACTCGCTGCGCCAGTGACGGCGTATTAAGGAGAAGGTATGACGCAAAACATCTATGATAATCCGCAATTTTTTGCCGGTTACGCAACACTCGATCGCTCGGTCAAAGGGCTGGATGGCGCGCCTGAATGGCCTGCACTGCGCCAGATGCTGCCAGCGCCTCAGGGCAAACAGATCGTGGATTTAGGCTGCGGCTACGGTTGGTTTTGCCGCTGGGCGCAGCAGCAAGGTGCGGCCCACGTGCTCGGTCTTGATGTCTCAGAAAAGATGCTGGCAAGAGCGCGTGAGATGACGCCGGAGACGGGTATTACGTATCAACAGGCCGATCTGGAAACGCTCACGCTCAAATCTGAAAGTCTTGATCTGGCCTACAGCTCGCTGGCGCTGCACTACCTGCAAAACATCGACGGCCTGTTTTCCGTGCTGTTTCAGGCGCTGAAGCCAGGCGGCAAGCTGGTGTTCTCCGCAGAGCACCCGATTTTCACCGCCGCGATGAAGCAAGGCTGGTTCCTCGAGCAGGACGGGCAGAAAATCTGGCCGGTGGCGAATTACCAGCAGGAGGGCGAGCGACTCAGCAACTGGTTTGCCGACGGCGTGAAAAAGCAGCATCGCAAGCTCGCGACGTGGATTAATGCGCTAATTGCCGCCGGGTTTGTGATTGAGCAGCTTGATGAGTGGGGGCCGGATGCAGCGCAGATCGCTGCCAACCCGGCGCTCGGTGAAGAAAAAGAGCGTCCAATGCTCTTTCTCTTAAGCGCGTATAAACCAGGCTAACGCTCTTTCAGGGTTGACGTTGTGCATAGTGCTCAATGGCATCGGCAATGGACGTAGAATCCTGCAAGGTGCGAATGGTAGTGAACAACGTGGTGGCCTCATCGTACTCTTTACGCAGGTAGCCGAGCCACTGCTTAATGCGGGCCACATGATACAGGCCAGTGTCGCCCTGCTTTTCAAGACGGCTGTATTTGCGCAGCAGTTCGGTGACGTCGTTCCACGGCATGCGGGGCTCGTTGTATTTCACCACCCGGCTGAGGTTGGGAATATTCAGCGCGCCGCGGCCGATCATCACTGAATCGCAGCCCGTCGCGGCCATACAGTCCTGGGCGCTTTGCCAGTCCCAGATTTCGCCGTTGGCAATCACCGGGATCGACAGCCGACGGCGGATCTCGCCGATAGCCTGCCAGTCGATTCTGTCGGCCTTGTAGCCATCCTCTTTCGTGCGCCCATGTACGACCAGCTCGGTAGCGCCAGCCTGCTGCACGGCATCGGCGATTTCAAACTGACGGTCGCTGCTGTCCCAGCCAAGGCGCACTTTCACCGTCACCGGCAAATGCGCGGGCACGGCCTCACGCATGGCCTTCGCGCCGCGATAGATTAAATCCGGATCTTTAAGCAGCGTTGCGCCGCCGCCGCTGCCGTTCACCACCTTCGACGGACAGCCGCAGTTCAGATCGACGCCCCAGGAGCCCAGCTCCACCGCGCGGGCGGCGTTTTCAGCAAGCCACTGCGGATGCTGACCCAGCAGCTGAACGCGCACCAGCGTGCCGGACGCTGTCCGACTCTCATTCAGCAACTCAGGGCACAGGCGATGGAAGGATTTTACCGGCAGCAGCTGATCCACCACCCGCAGAAACTCGGTGATGCAAAGATCGTAATCATTCACCCCGGTGAGCAGGCCACGAACCAGTGAATCGAGCACGCCTTCCATCGGCGCCAGCAGAACACGCATATCAGTATCCGGAGAAAAAAGAGGCGCTATGGTAGCGTTGTTATCGCCCGGTTTGAAGCCCCTCATGTACTACACTGAAAGCCATAGATTTCTCACGCTTTTTGGTCGTTTGTCTGACGTGCCATTGCGGAATATTTTGTATGCTCAGAATTCATGATGTGATCGGTAGCACATTACAGGGTTTAATTGTATGATGAATGCGTTTCATCAAGGGCGAGAACCATGAGCAAAACACTGAACATTATCTGGCAATATCTGCGGGCCTTCGTGCTGATTTACGCCTGTCTCTACGCCGGTATTTTTATCGCATCACTGTTACCCATCACTATTCCCGGCAGCATCATCGGCATGCTGATTCTGTTTGTCCTGTTGGCGCTGCAAATCCTGCCGGCGAAGTGGGTGAATCCCGGCTGCTACGTATTGATTCGCTACATGGCGCTGCTGTTCGTGCCGATTGGCGTCGGGGTGATGCAGTACTTTGATGTGCTGCGGGCGCAGTTTGGCCCGGTGGTGGTGTCCTGTGCGGTCAGCACGCTGGTAGTGCTGCTGGTGGTCAGCTGGAGTTCACACATCGTCCACGGTGAACGCAAGGTGGTCGGTCAGAAAGAAGGTGAGCAAAAATGATGCACTACATCTGGTGGTCCCTGCCGTTAACGCTTGTCGTATTCTTCGCCGCGCGTCGTCTTGCAGCCCGCTTCAAGATGCCGCTGCTGAACCCGCTGCTGGTGGCGATGGTGGTGATCATTCCGTTTTTGCTGCTCACCGGCATTCCCTACGATCATTACTTCAAGGGCAGCAAAATTCTCAACGATCTGCTGCAGCCTGCGGTGGTGGCGCTGGCCTATCCACTCTATGAGCAGCTGCACCAGATCCGCGCCCGCTGGAAATCGATTATCACCATCTGCTTTGTCGGCAGCGTAGTGGCAATGACCACAGGCACCACGGTCGCCCTGCTTATGGGAGCAACGCCTGAAATTGCTGCTTCCGTTATGCCGAAATCAGTCACGACGCCGATTGCGATGGCCGTCAGCGGCAGCATCGGCGGTATCCCTGCTATCAGCGCCGTATGCGTGATTTTCGTCGGTATTCTTGGCGCGGTGCTTGGTCACACGCTGCTGAACCTGATGCGAATTGACACAAAATCGGCGCGTGGTCTGGCAATGGGGACTGCCTCACACGCTTTAGGTACCTCGCGCTGTGCGGAGCTCGACTATCAGGAAGGCGCGTTCAGTTCACTGGCGCTGGTGATCTGCGGGATCATTACCTCGCTGCTCGCCCCGTTCCTGTTCCCGGTGATTCTGGCGCTGTTTGGGTAATGCGACGCATCACACGAATTTCATTCTATTTTCATTAGTTGCATAAAAAGTCAGATCTAAGTCACACATTAGCCGTTATCAGGTCCGTACACTGTCATCCCTTAACCTGTAATGAGGCCATTGCCATGCACCCACGTTTTCATTCTGCTTTCCCGCAACTCAGTGAGGAACTGCAAACGGCCCTCGCCCCATGGCTGGCTGATGCGCATTTCCCCGCCATGCTGAGCGCCGGGCAAGTCTCTGAGCTGAAATCAGCCACGGGACTGGACGAAGACGCGCTGGCTTTTGCCCTGCTGCCGCTGGCCGCCGCCTGTGCCCGGGCCGACCTTTCGCACTTTAACGTTGGCGCCATCGCGCGCGGCGTGAGCGGCATCTGGTATTTTGGCGGCAATATGGAATTTATTGGCGCGACAATGCAGCAAACCGTTCACGCCGAGCAAAGCGCTATCAGCCACGCCTGGCTGAGCGGCGAAAAGGCCCTTAAGGCGATCACCGTCAACTACACGCCGTGCGGCCACTGTCGTCAGTTTATGAATGAACTGAACAGCGGGCTGGAACTGCAAATCAATCTGCCGGGCCGTGAACCCCATACGCTGAAAGACTATCTGCCGGACGCCTTCGGCCCGAAAGATCTGGAGATCAAAACCCTGCTGATGGATGCCCAGGATCACGGCTATCCGCTGGAGGGCGATGCCCTTTCCCGTGCCGCCATTCAGGCAGCGAACCGCTGTCATGCTCCGTACAGCCAGTCACCCTCCGGCGTCGCGCTGGAGCTACGCGACGGCACAATTTTCGCGGGTAGCTATGCCGAAAATGCGGCCTTTAATCCAACGCTGCCGCCGCTACAGGGCGCACTGAATCTGCTCAGCCTCAACGGTTACGACTATCCTGATATTCAGCGGGCGGTGCTGGCCGAACGTGCGGATGCACCTCTGATCCAGTGGGATGCTACCGTAGCGACCCTGAAGGCGCTTGGCTGCCAGAATATCGACCGCGTTCTCCTCGGTTGATCTTACCGTGCGGGCTCAGGCCCGCACTGATGAAAATCCCCCCAATTAAACGGCGGTTTCTTGCTCTTGCCCCTCGGGTACAGTAGCCTGAGTGAATCTTCTTCCACCACTGAGTCAAGTCCATGTTAAAGCGCGTGTTATACAGCCTGTTAGTCCTGATCGGCCTGCTGCTGTTGACCGCACTCGGCCTTGACCGCTGGATAAGCTGGAAAACTGCGCCGTATATCTACGATGAGCTGCAGGATCTTCCCTATCGTCAGGTCGGCGTGGTACTCGGTACCGCCAAGTATTATCGCACCGGCGTTATCAATCAGTATTATCGCTACCGCATTCAGGGCGCGCTGAACGCCTATAACAGCGGCAAGGTCAACTACCTGCTGCTGAGCGGCGATAACGCGCTCCAGAGCTATAACGAACCGATGACGATGCGTAAAGATTTGATTGCCGGAGGCGTCGATCCGGCGGATATCGTGCTCGATTACGCAGGTTTCCGCACGCTGGACTCCATTGTGCGCACCCGCAAGGTATTCGACACCAACGACTTCATCATCATCACCCAACGTTTCCATTGTGAACGCGCACTGTTTATCGCCCTGCATATGGGCATTCAGGCGCAGTGCTACGCGGTGCCATCCCCGAAAGATATGTGGAACGTGCGCGTACGTGAGTTTGGCGCCCGCTTTGGCGCGCTGGCGGATCTCTATCTGTTCAAGCGCGAACCGCGCTTCCTCGGCCCGCTGGTGCCTATTCCTTCCCTGCACGAAGTCCCTGAAGATGCGCAGGGTTATCCGGCTGTCACCCCTGAGCAAATGCTGGAAATCCAGGATAAACAAAGGAAAGAGTAATGGGTGACTATGCACTGTTGGTAGGGAATGGCATTAACAATCTGACCGACGGCAATTCATGGTCCGATGTACTGCAAAGCCTTAGCCAGAAATACAGCATCGCAATTGATACCCAGAACAAGCCTTTCCCCCTCGCCTACGAAGAAATCTATTTTACCATTTTAAAAACCCGGCACAGCGAACGAACAGAAAACAGCATCAAAAGCTTTATTGCCGAGAAAATTAAAACGATTACCGGCAATGCGATTCATCAGCAGCTGATGGCGCTCAGCTGCCGAAACATCATGACCACCAACTACGATCTGACCCTGGAAAGTTGCCTGCCAGATGCCGCTGAAATAAAAAATAACGGCATTATCAAAGAGCAGAAATACAGTATTTTTCGTCATCATCAGATTGATGACAAACTCATCTGGCATATTCATGGCGCCATTAATGTCCCTCAATCCATTACGTTGGGTTACGAGCATTACAGCGGTTATTTGCAGGCCATGCGCAATTACACCGCGACCGGCAGCAGCTATTCGAAAGCAGAGTTTAACGATCTCAAACCGCTGATCCGTCGTTTATCCACTGCCGAAAATGAGTTCAGCTGGATTGATAACTTTTTCCGTCGCAATGTTTATATCGTCGGCCTGACGCTGGATTTCGTTGAAATCGATCTCTGGTGGCTATTAACCTGGCGCGAACGTTGTCGATTGCTGAAAAGTAACAACGTGTCGATTAATAACCAGATTGTTTACTACCTTCCCGCCTGCTTTGCAGACGATAAGGCCACCGTCGCCAAAATTGCGCTGCTGGAGAGCGTTGGTGTCACCGTCAGGAAGGCGTTCGGTCAGCATTTCAGGCGCAGTAAAGAGGATGAACAACACTATTATGCAGCTGTGATTGGGGATATCCGGAAAGCTGAAGAATAAGAGTGCGGGAGCGGAAATAAAAAAACCGGCAACGATACTCCGCTGCCGGGTTTGGATGAAACAGAAAGCTTATTTTTTACGCGCGTATTTGAGGGAATCCAGCGCAACGGCGAAGATGATGATCGCACCCTTGATAATATACTGCCAGTAAGGGTTCACGCCGATATACGTCAGACCGTAGTTGATGACGGTGAAGATGATAACACCCGTCACCACGCCGATAACGGTACCGACCCCGCCGCTAAACGACACACCGCCCACCACGCAGGCTGCAATCGCATCCAGCTCGTACATAAACCCGAGGTTGTTGGTCGCCGAGCCGATACGGCCGGCTTCCAGCATCCCGCCGAAGGCATAGAACACGCCGGACAGCGCATAGATCATCAGCAGGTTCAGGGCAACGTTGACGCCTGAAACGCGTGCCGCTTCCGGGTTACCGCCGATAGCGAAGATGTTTTTACCGAAGCGAGTCTTGTTCCACAGGATCCAGACGAAAATCGTGGCAATCAGCGCATAGAACGTGATGTACGAGAGGCGGAAGCTGCCGAGCGCAATAAACCCTTGGGTAAACGTCGAGAAGTGCGAATCAAAACCGGATACCGGAGACGCGCCCACGAAATCGTAATAGAGGGAGTTGATGCCATACACGATGATCATCGTACCCAGCGTGGTAATAAACGGCGTCACGTTCAGGTAAGCAATGATAATCCCGTTCACCAGACCAATCACCGCGCCGATAGCGCAGACAATCAGCAGCACCAGCGGAATTGGCATGGTCGCCAGGTCCGGGAACACCTTGTTGGCGTTATCGACGGACTGCAGCAGGGTTGCAGCGATAACCGCAGCCAGACCAACCTGGCGGCCAGCAGACAGGTCGGTACCCTGCGTTACGATTAAACCTGCCACGCCGAGAGCGATAATAATACGCACGGAAGACTGGGTCAGGATATTACTCAGGTTCAGCAGACTTAAGAACGTGGGGTCCTGGAAAATAATAATGGCCAGTAAGACTAAAAGAACGACGTAAATACCGCCCTCTTTCAGATAAGTGAGAAAGCTTTTTTTATTTAACGCACTCATGAGGAGCCCCTGATCTTAAAGGTGCAAAGACGCAAGACGTAAAATTTCGTTCTGCGTGGTAGTTTTAGTGTCAACGATCCCGGCGACCTGGCCGTTACTCATCACCAGAATACGGTCGGTAATACCCAGCAGCTCAGGCATTTCAGAAGAGATAATAATGATCCCCTTCTCTTTTTTCGCCAGCTCCGCAATCAGCTGATAAATTTCAAACTTGGCGCCAACGTCGATCCCGCGCGTCGGTTCATCAAGCATTAAAATTTCCGGCTGGGTTAATAACCAGCGTCCAATAATGACTTTTTGTTGGTTACCGCCTGACAGCGAACCAATTTGCGTGTGATGTCCCGGCGTTTTTACACGCATTGAGTCAATGACCCACTGGGTATCACTCTTCATCCGGGAATTATCCAGCAGACCGACTTTACCTTTATATTTCTTAATATTGGAAATCAGCGAGTTAAAGCCGATATCCAGATAGGCGTAGATCCCGGTGGAGCGGCGCTCTTCCGTCACCAGCGCAAAGCCGTGGTTAATGGCTTCGTTGGCGCTGTGGTTATTAATCTTTTTGCCGTGCAGCATAATCGTGCCGCCAGATTTCTCACGAATGCCGAACAGCGTTTCCACGATGTCGGTACGCTTCGCGCCAACCAGCCCGGCGATGCCGAGGATTTCCCCTTTGCGCAGGTCAAACGAAACGTCACGAATCGAAGGCTGTCGCAGCGAGGTCAGGTTACGCACTTCGAGAATGGTTTCACCCGGCGTGTTGTGTTTTTCCGGGAAGCGCTGAGTCAATGAACGGCCTACCATCATGGCGATGATCTTGTCCATATCCAGCCCTTCCAGCGGCTGAGTGGCAATCCACTGCCCGTCGCGCAGAACGGTGATTTCATCGCACAGCTGGAAGATCTCTTCCATTTTGTGCGAGATATACACAATGCCGCAGCCACGCTCTTTCAGCTTACGGATAATTTTAAACAGGTGATTGACCTCTTTTTCCGTTAAGGAAGAAGTCGGTTCATCCATAATGACGATTTTGGCGTCATAGGAGAATGCTTTCGCAATTTCAATCATCTGCATTTGCGAGACGGATAATGTTCCCACGCGGGCGCGCGGATCGATATCAATATCCAGCTCGTCGAAAATCGCTTTGGTATCACGGTACATTTTGTCCTGATCGACAAACATACCTTTGTTCGGATAACGGCCGAGCCACATGTTATCCATAACTGAACGCTGGAGAACCAGGTTTAACTCCTGGTGTACCATCGAAATACCGTTTTCCAGTGCTTCTTTGGCGGAGTGGAAATCGATCTCTTTACCCTGAAAAATAATGCTACCGGAATCTTTTTGGTAGATCCCAAACAAACATTTTAATAATGTTGATTTGCCCGCGCCGTTCTCCCCCATTAAAGCATGAATAGAGTGAGGACGGACTTTCAAATTAACATTATCGAGCGCTTTAACGCCGGGAAATGACTTGTTGATACCGCTCATTTCCAACAAGTATTCGCCTGACGATTCTGTTTTATTGCTGACCATAGTTAACCCTGGCTGCGCGAATGTTTTCCCGTGCTGACCATCCAGCACGGGAGATATTTCAAAGACTGCGAAATTAAATATTACTTACCGATGAACTGGTCCAGATTGTCTTTATCCACACCAACGTAAGGTACGCGAACAATTTTGTTGTCGATTTTCCAGTTGGTACCAGCGGCCGCTTCTTTGCCTTCCGCCAGGTTTTTCGCCAGATCGAAGGTGGCTTTCGCCTGGTTGTTTGCATCGTTCAGCACGGTACCGGCCATTGCACCAGATTTCACCAGCGCCAGCGCTTCAGGCAGGGCATCCACACCAAACACAGGAATGCTGGATTTGTTGTGCGCTTTCAGCGCTTCTACTGCACCCATTGCCATCGCATCGTTGTTCGCAATAACGACTTCAATTTTGTTGGCGTTCGGGCCAGACAGCCACGCGTCCATTTTGTCTTTCGCCTGAGCGGTATCCCACATCGCGGTATCCAGCTGCAGCTGCTGGGTTTTCAGGCCCTTCTCGTTCAGCTCTTTGATAACGTAGGTGGTACGCGCTTCCGCATCCGGGTGACCCGGCTCGCCTTTCAGCAGCACGAACTGGATCTGACCGTCTTTGTTCAGGTCCCATGACGGGTTAGCCGCCCAGTGTTTAGCAATCAGGTCGCCCTGAATCACGCCGGACTCTTTAGAGTCGGTGCCGACGTAGAAGGCTTTGTCGTAGCTGTCCAGCGCTTTGCGGGACGGCTCTTTGTTGAAGAACACCACCGGCACATTCTGACCACGTGCTTTTTCGATAACGGTGCCTGCCGCAGCCGGGTCAACAAGGTTGATCGCCAGCGCTTTCACGCCTTTCGCCAACAGGACGTCAATCTGGTCGTTCTGTTTTGACTGGTCGTTCTGCGAGTCGTTCATCAGCAGCTGAACATCCGGGGCTGCTTTGCCGTCTTTCTCGATAGCCTTGCGCACCACAGACATGAAGTTATCGTCGTATTTGTAGATGGTGACGCCAATACGGGTATCTGCTGCATGAGCAGCGGCACCGAACAACATGCAAGACATCACAGCGGACAGGGTTAACACCTTCTTATTCATGGTATCTCCGGTTATTTTTATGCAGGGTAGCTTATTATCGGCAGGCACAACGTTATGAAATTGTTACTGACCGCCGAAGTTAAATTTATCCAAAACCATCTTCCGTGTTCAGTAACGCTCCAGACGTGCGTTTAATTGATTGTTTAGCGCTCTGTTGCTATATAAAAACCGATTAATCACCGTTACATAGCGTTTCAGCCTTACAAACGCTGACATCATAGACAGGCGAATGTTAAGATACTGTGAATTTACTCACAAATTGAAAGCGGTTACATCGCTGCACGTTATAAGTTAGTGATCGACCCCACAGATTGCTTTAGCGCCACCGAATGACGACGCACTAACGTTGGCATAAAACAGTGAGTTGCCGCCCTGTTCAGCTTCCCCGCCGCGCCCATCAGCGCCAGCTCCGTTGCCAGTTTCGCCATGGAAACGATCGGATAGCGCACGGTGGTCAATTGCGGATCGGTGTAACGGGCGATGGGAATATCATCAAAACCAATCAATGACAGATGCAGCGGCACCGCAATGCCGTTGTCCTTCAGCGTGGTCAACGCGCCGGCTGCCATGTTGTCGTTATAGGCGAACACCGCCGTCAGGCCCTGATTGCGCCCGAGCAGTTCCACCATCGCCGCTTCTCCGCCCTGTAAATCTGGCGTGCCGGTGCCGATCCAGGCTTCAGGTGCGGCAATACCCTGCTCGCTCATCGCCCGCAGCCAGCCTTCCTGACGCATCTGGTTATCTTCAATGTGATGACTCGACGCCAGGTAGCCGACCCGCGTGTGGCCCTGATTAAGCAGCATGCGCGTGGCCATCATTGCCCCGCTGACGTTATCAAGCCCCACGCAGCGATACTCATAGCCCGGTACGATCCGATTGATCAGCACCATGCCGGGGATCTGATCCATAAATTCGCCAAGCTCCGCGTCGCTCAGGGCTTTGGAGTGCACTATCAGCGCGTTACAGCGCTGGCGAATCAGCACCTCAATGGCGTTACGCTCTTTTTCTGCTTCATGATAGCTATTGCCAATCAGCACGTTTTTCTGACACTGCTGGGCCACGGTATCGACGGCTTTCACCAGCGCACCAAAAAACGCATCCGATACGTCCATCACCACCACGCCGATGGTATCGCTGACCTGGGTCGCCAGCGCCTGGGCGTTAGCATTGGGCCGGTAGCCCAGCTCCGTGACGGCTTTCATCACCAGTTCGCGCGTTTCAGGACTGACGAGCGGGCTGTTATTGAGCACGCGGGAAATGGTCGCGACGGAAACGCCCGCATGGCGGGCCACATCACGAATGGTGATCATAACCACCGTCCTGTTGAAAATGGCAGCGACTCACGGTCACCCCCTGTGTTGAGCAAGGTGGCTATTCTCGCAGCGACGCGGCAAGGACTACGTGAAGAAGGTCACACTGATGGAAACGGTTACATCCGTTTTGTTAATGATTGTGATCCAGATCGTTATCTGGATGTTTTTGAAATAGATACCCCTGCGGCCCGTGCGGTCAACTGACGCCACAGCCACTCCACGGGTCCCTGGCGGTGATAACGCAGCCAGATAACGGAGAAGAAGAGATTGACCAGCCAGATGACAGGCACGAAAGCAAGCAGCGCGAGCCGGTCGAATTTCATAAACAGATCAAAGCGGTAGAACAGCGTGGTGCAGATAAGCGTTTGCAGCAGATAGTTGGAAAGCGCCATGCGCCCCACACAGGTAATCGCCCCAACCAGACGGGAAGCACAGATTTGCGGCCAGAAGCCGTACGCCAGCGCAGCGTAGCCGATGGTCTGAAACGGAGCGCTCAGCTCGCGCGGGGCCTGTAACAGAAACGCACACCAGCGATATGACCAGGCAAAATGCCACTGTGCAATAATTGCCGGTAAGTTAATCAGGATGCCAATGGCAATGAGCAGCCCGCCGACGCGACGGTAATGTGACAGGCTAAACTGGCCCTTCAGCCAGCCGCTGCGCATCAGTGCCGCCCCCATCAGCATCATCCCCGCCAGCTGCCAGCCGTACTGCGCCCCCAGCGCCAGCAGGCTGTCGGAAAGCATATCGGCACGATTGCTGATGGCCTCAACGCCGCCTTTCAGCTTCCAGTATTGTTCAAGTTGCAGGTTCGCCGGTCCCGGCACCCACGAACGGTTTGGCGCATCGCCGGAGATCAGACCCAGCAGCACCAGTACCGCAATACCTATGAGATAAAGCACCACGCCGGTATTGAACATGGATTTCACACTCTGCGCTTCGCGCACCATGCGCCAGCACACCAGCCCCACCAGCGCATAAGCCAGCAGAATATCGCCATCCCAGAAAAGCAGACCATGGGCAAAGCCGAGCAGCGCCAGCAGCGTGAGTCGGGACTGGATCCAGCGCTTACCACGAGGAAGTAAAAGTTGCAGACCCGCACCAAACAGCAAAGCAAATAGCGTAAGGAATTTAACCTGCGCAAAGAGGTCAAGAACGGCCCATGTCCAGGCATCGCTGCGGGTAATAGCGCCATACCAGGCGGGGTTGAGGTAAGCCGCCTTCGGCAGACCAAAGGCGGAAATATTAAGAAGCAGGATCCCAAGAATGGCAACGCCGCGAACAAAATCCAGCGTGACGTTACGCTCCATCGGATACCTGCTTAATCAATCAGTTGTGGTGACGAACGGCGCGCAGAAACTCCTGGCGAGTGTTCTGGCTGGACTTAAACAGGCCACCGAGTGATGTGGTGGTGGTGGCGCTGGTTGCGTCACGCACGCCGCGCGCCTTCACGCAGTAATGCACCGCATCAATGGACACCGCCACGTTATTCGTGCCGAGCAGAGTCTGTAACGCCGTCAGGATCTGCTGAGTGAGACGTTCCTGAACCTGCGGACGCTGGGCGAAGAACTGCACGATGCGGTTGATTTTTGACAGACCAATCACCGTGTCTTTCGGGATATAGGCCACGGTGGCTTTGCCGTCGATGGTCACAAAGTGATGCTCGCAGGTGCTGGTCATCGAGATATCGCGCACGGTCACCATTTCATCCACCTTCATTTTATTCTCAATGACGGTGATTTTTGGGAAATTGGCGTAATCGAGGCCGGAGAAAATTTCATCGACGTACATTTTTGCGATGCGATGCGGCGTTTCCATCAGGCTGTCATCGCTGAGGTCGAGATTGAGCAGCTGCATAATTTCGGTCATATGCTCGGCAATCAGACGCTTGCGCGACTCATTGTCCATCTCAACGGGCGGACGCAGTGGGGTTTCCAGTCCACGCGCCAGCAGCGCCTCATGAACCAGAGCGGCTTCTTTACTCAGTGATGGCATTCTTTTTCTCCTGCAGGTGTGGCGACCTTTGCGTCTGGGGGCAAAGTGAACACTCATTGTGCGTGAGGCCGCGCACAGAATCCAGTATTCACAGCGATAATTATTGAAATTGGCTTAACCTTTCGTACCGGGTCGCCAGACCAGCGCCCCGCCGATCAGCAGCGCGATAGCCGCCACGCCAAGTGCCGGTTCCAGACGCTGCGTCAGCCAGGTGGAAAGTGCGGAAGTCATCGGCCCGATGAGCTGCCCGACAGCGTAGCCCGTAGTCAGTAAACCAGCCATATACCGGGTGTGCTGTGGCGCAAGTTCTCGCCCATACAGTAACGAAAGCTGAACCGCACAGAGAAAGCCACCGCCAACCAGCAGCGCTCCGATGACCAGCCCACTCATGCCCGGCACCAGCCAGGCGGCAAGCACGCCTGCGCCCTGAAGCCACAGCACAATCGCCAGACGCTGATAGCTATGGCCCACGCCGCGTAGCAAAATACTTAGCCCAATGCCGACCACCGCCGCTGCGCCAAATACCGGCCATAGGAACTGCGCAAACAGGCTTCCTGGAAAGCGTGCCGCCGCCATTTGCGATAAAAACGTCGCCGGAAGAATATAGCCGAAGCCTGCCAGGCTGTAGCTCCAGACCAGCCGCTTCAGATTCGACGTCAGCCGTAAAGGCTCAGGCTGCCCGCCAGGCCGGTGAAAATCGCCAGGCTTCGGCAACCAGCGGGACACAAATGCGATCAGGATTAACGCCAGCAGGCCATAGAGCAACCAGCCTTCCGCTGCGCTCAGATGCCGCGAATGGATCCAGACCGCCAGCAGCCCGCTCAGAGCAATCCCCGCCCCCGGCCCGGCGAACACCGCAGCGCTGAGCCCCGGTTTCCCGGCATGGGCCAGACGTTCATTTGTCCAGGCAGCCGTCAGCACCATTGCCCAACCGCTCATCGCGCCAATGACCAGCCTCAGCACGCCGTGTAGCCAGGCGTTATCCACCCATGCAGAGAGAAACGTCAGTAAGACAGCGCCGAGAATCCCGGCATACAGGCGCCCTTCCACGCCTCGATGCGCACGCATCGCATCCCAGGCGCCAAGTAAATAGCCAAGGTAGTTCATCGCTGCCACCAGTCCGGCGCTGGTCAGCGTCAGCTGTCCGTCGGCGATCATCAGCGGCACCTGTGGCGTAAAGGCAAAACGCCCTATTCCCATCGCCACCACCAGCATAATAAAGCCGCTCAGCGCGGTACGTAGCGCCATGTTCAATCCATATGTTAATGTAAAGTTGCTTTTATGATGCAACATGTCGTCTTTGTGCGGAAGTGAAAGTTACGCATTCGCGCGCACGATCTGTATGATGAAGCAGACCTTTTTTCAGTTCATATCCGGGAGCCCTGCATGGAACTGCTCGAAGAGCACCGCTGTTTTGAAGGCTGGCAGCAACGCTGGCGGCACGACTCCACCACGCTGAACTGCGCGATGACGTTCAGCATTTTTCTGCCGCCACCGCGCGAATCCACACCACCACCGGTACTTTACTGGCTTTCCGGCCTGACCTGCACCGATGAAAATTTCGCCACCAAAGCCGGAGCGCAGCGTGTCGCCGCTGAGCTCGGCATCGTGTTAGTGATGCCCGACACCAGCCCCCGGGGCGATGACGTCGCCGATGACGATAATTACGATCTTGGCAAGGGCGCCGGGTTTTATCTCAATGCAACCCAGGCACCGTGGGCTATACACTACCGCATGTATGATTATCTGCGTGACGAGCTACCCGCGCTGATTCAGTCACAGTTCAGCGTGGCGGAGCGCTGTGCGATTTCCGGCCATTCAATGGGCGGTCACGGTGCGCTGATTCTGGCGCTGAAAAATCCGGGCAGGTACAGCAGCGTGTCAGCCTTTGCACCTATCGTGAACCCGACCCGCGTGCCATGGGGACAAAAAGCGTTCAGCGCGTATCTCGGAGAGGACAAAACGAAATGGGCAGAATGGGACAGCTGCGCGCTGATGCTGAAAAGCGACGCGAAAAGCGCTATTCCAACGCTTATCGATCAGGGTGACAGCGACCAGTTTCTGGCCGACCAGCTGCAGCCAGCCGTACTGGCCGAAGCCGCGCGCCAGAGCGAATGGCCGCTGACGCTGCGCATTCAGTCAGGGTTCGATCACAGCTACTGGTTTATCGCGTCCTTTATCGAAGATCATCTGCGCTTCCATGCGCAGCATTTGTTGAAGTAGCGCCCCAGCGGATAAATCGTAGGCCGGGCAAACGCAGCGCCGCCCGGCAATTTCCCCTGCGGCGCTACACTATGCTTACCGGGGCTACAGTTTCCGCGAGCCTTTCAAACCATCAGAAACGGTAATCCAACGCCATAAAGTAACGGCGTCCATCTTCGTTGTAGCTGTAGTCGTCGCGGCCCAGATCTTTATCCATCAGGTTCATCACGCCCGCACGCAGTTTGACGTTTTTCGTCGCCTGCCATGCGCCGCCGGTGTTCCAGATAACGTACCCACCAGGCGTTGCCCCACCGTTCGTCATCGCCCGTTTCTCACCTGAGTAGTTTGCCTGCACGTAGAAGGACCAGTCCTGTGTTGCCTGCCAGTCCACGACGCCGTTGGCGGTGTGGAACGGCAGCTCTGACAGCGGTTTGTCGCCGCCGTTGCTGAGGTCACGCCCATCGTTATAGGTGTAGTTCAGCGTCACTTTCCAGTCTTCCGCCAACGGCACTTTCAGCTCCGTTTCCACGCCGCGAATACGCGCTTTATTGACGTTGTAGTAACGGAAAATCGGTTCGCCATCGGCGTTCAGCCCTACGTAGTTCGGGTAATCTTTCGCCTGATCCACATTACCGGTACGGCTGATGCTGATGCGATCGTCCACGTTATTCTGGAAGGTCGTGATGCTGCCCTGCACCCCTTCCAGCCAGCCCTCTTCCCCGGCGTAATAGAGGCCAAGCTCGTAACTTTCACTGGTTTCCGGCTTCAGGTCCGGGCTACCGACGATTTCACAGGCTCCGCGGCAGGAACCGGTTGTCCAGTCCGGGCTAAGCTGCAGTAGTGAAGGCGCTTTAAAAGCGTTGGCCCAGCCGCCCTTCACGGTGATGGTATCGGTCGCGGTATAAACCAGATACGCACGCGGGCTCCAGTGATCGCCGTAGGTTTCGTGGTCGTCCATACGTACGCCGGTGGTCAACGCCAGCGGCTCGAAAATCCGCCATTCGTCTTCAATAAACAGCGCGTACTGGCTGGCAGAAGTGTTACCGCTGCCCTGCAAATTCACCGGATCGTTCAGCTTGTCGTGGCGCCACTCGCCGCCAACGGTCAGCAGCTGATTGATGGGACTCAGAGGCAGCACGTATTTGCCGTCGATGGAGTTGCTTTCAGAGGTGATTACGCCCGCCTGTCCCGGATTTTTGTTATCCACTTTCTCGCCGTAGAACTTCAGCTCGCTGTTGCCCATATCCCAGCGGCCATTGTGGCTCAGCGAGTAGTTCTGACGCTCAAGGCGGTTTTTATCGAGCGAGTCGGAATCGCGGTCCTGGCGGTCGAAACCGTAGCCTGCGGTGAAATCGTGATTATCGTTCGGTGTCCAGGCAAATTCGACGTTGCCATCGCGGCTGGTGTAGCCCTCAATGCGCGGTGATTCACCGGTGCTGGAGGTCGCTGATTTTTGCTGCTCGTCTTTCTCGCGTTTCGAGAGATTGCCGTAGGCCTTCATGCCCAGCACGCCATCAATCAGCGGGCCGCTGGTAAAGAACTGGCCGTTCCAGGTATCACCACGGTCGCGATGTTCCTGAATCGTGGTATCGGCGGTGAGCGTGCCGTGCCACTTCTGGCCGATTTTTTTGGTGATGATGTTCACCACACCGCCAAGGGCATCCGATCCGTAAAGCGACGACATCGGCCCGCGAACGACTTCGATACGCTCGATGGCATCCACCGGGATCCAGTTGAGATCAAAATCATTGTGGCGGAACACGGCGTTGCGGGAGTTCACGCGCTTGCCGTCCACCAGAATGAGCGTATAGCTGCTGTCGAGCCCGCGCAGGCTGACGCCTTTGCGGTTGTCGCCTTCGTTGGTGAGCTGCACGCCCGGAACATCCTGTAAAACGTCTTTCAGATTCTGCACCGGACGGCGCTGAAGGTCCTGCTGCGTGATCACGCTGATGCTTGCCGGGGCGTCCTTGACGCTCTGCTCCGTTGCGGCGGCGGTCACCACCAGCGTTTCGTCATCGCTGGCGGCCATAACCGGCAGCGCCAGCGTGAATGCAGAAGCGCATAATCCGCTCCGGACAAGAGGATTCAATCTGAACATTTCCATTCTCCATGAGGTGAAACAACCACAAAACCCCCGCCAGTCGAGGCGAGCGTAAAAAAGAGCAATATGAGAGATGTGGCTGGTCACCCTGGTCCGTTGGCGTCCCCGGACAAGATGCGGGAGAGTGGCTTCATCCTGAAAGTGCCAAGATGATAAAGAGAATGATAACAATTATCAATTAAATTGTGAGCAATTATGTCCAGAAGCTATTGCCCGGGCATAAAAAAACCCTCCGCATGGGAGGGTTTTCAGACTGCTTTAAGTTAATTACTTCTTAAAGCGCTCCGGGAAGTGCATTTCGCTGTAACGAACGAAATGGGTGCCCTTCGCCAGCTTGTAGCCGAACCAGATAACCAGGAACAGCGGGATGCCGATGTAGGTCGCCGCCACGCCGCCCCAGTCGATGGTGTCTTTGAGGAACGCTTCGTAGTTCTGGCCGAGCGTGATAATCAGGCACAGCACGAACGCGAAGATTGGCCCCAGCGGGAAGAAGCCCGAACGGTACGGCAGGTTGTTGATGTCATTCCCCTGCATCACATAGCCGCGACGGAAACGGTAATGGCTGATGGCAATGCCGAGCCACGCGATAAAGCCCGTCATCCCGGAGGTATTCAGCAGCCACAGGTAAACGGTCTGGTTGCCGAACATGGAGGTCAGGAAACAGAGCGCCGCAATCACCGTGGTCGCATACAGTGCGTTACGCGGTACACCGCCTCGGGAAAGCTTCGCAAAAATACGCGGCGCTTTGCCGTCGCAGGCCAGGGTGTAAAGCATACGCGTGGATGCATACATCCCGGAGTTACCCGCCGACAGCACCGCCGTCAGGATAACGGCGTTCATCACCGCCGCCGCCGACAGCAGACCCGCGTGCTGGAACACCAGCGTGAATGGGCTGACGGAGATATCCTTCACGTCGTTACGCAGCAGGCTCGGATCGGTATAAGGAATGATCAGGCTGATAATCAGGATGGCGAACACATAGAACAGCAGGATACGCCAGAACACCTGACGCACCGCGCGCGGAATGTTCTTCTCCGGATCTTCGGATTCTCCCGCAGCGATACCAATCAGCTCGGTGCCCTGGAAGGAGAAGCCGACAATCATCGCCACGCCAATCATCGCCGCAAAGCCCCCGGCAAATGGCGCGTCGCCGGTTGTCCAGTTGCTCCAGCCGACCGGCTGTGCACCTTTGAAGATGCCGACGATCATCATGACGCCGACGATGATAAAGATAACGACGGTGGTCACTTTGATCAGCGAGAACCAATATTCAGCTTCACCAAAGCCTTTCACGGAGATCCAGTTCAGCAGGAACATGATGCCGAGGAACAGCGCGCTCCAGATCCAGCCCGGCGTTTCCGGGAACCAGTAGTTCATCACCAGCTGGGCGGCCACGAGGTCAACGGCGATGGTCACCGCCCAGTTGTACCAGTAGTTCCAGCCCAGCGCGAAGCCAAAGCCTTCTTCTACATAGTTCTGACCGTAAGTGGCAAACGAGCCTGACACCGGCATATAGGCTGCCAGTTCGCCGAGGCTTGTCATCAGGAAGTACACCATCAGGCCAATCAAAATATAAGAAAGCAGCGCGCCGCCGGGGCCCGCCTGCGAAATGGTTGCCCCGGAGGCAACGAATAGCCCTGTACCGATGGAGCCACCAATGGCGATCATCGTCAGGTGACGCGCCTTGAGTTCGCGGCGTAGCGCGGGCGCTTCTGTGGTTTTAGTTTCAGAAACCATGGGAAAATGCTGTCCTTCCAAAAAATGAGGCGCGATTGTAGCAGACGAAAGGGGATCCTTCCGGTTGAAATGCGCACTTATAAGAGAGCTTCATGATGAGACGCAAATTATAAGTAAAGCCCTTATCACGTCGCTTCGCCAGCGCCTCAGACATCGCAGTAGCGTAAGAAACGCTGCAACGCGTTAGAGAGATGTTTTTGGCGATGGTGAATGCGCCACAGCTTTCGCGTCAGGTGAGGAAGCGGGATCGGCACCTCCACGAGCGTGCCGCTGTCGAGCTGCTCTGCAATGACCCGCCGCGACAGGCAGCTGATGCCAAGCCCATGACGCACCGCGTGTTTGATGGCTTCTGAGTTGCCAAGCTCCATGCCGAGGTGAAACTCTGGGAGATGTGAAAGCAAGAGATAATCAACAATTTCACGCGTGCCGGAACCATGTTCGCGCAGGATCCACGGCGCTTCAGCAAGCCTTGCCAGCGTCACCTTTTCGTTCATCAGCGGCGAACCCGGGGCGGCAAATACCACCAGCTCATCTTCCAGCCAGGGCTCGGCAATGATTTCTGCTGCGTGACACGGCCCTTCAATAAGGCCGATATCCACGCGAAAATCACTGACGGCATTGATGACGTCCTGACTGTTGCCGACGCTAAGCTCCAGCGGCAGCGCCGGGAAATCACGACGATAGCGGGCGATAATTTCCGGCAGGATATAGTTGCCGATGGTGCTGCTGGCGAACACCCGGATAGCGCCATTGTCTTCCCGGAACAGCTGCTCGATTTCGGTCGCCTGCTCAAGCGTTGCCAGCGCACGCGGATACAGCAGACGGCCGTGTTCGTTGACCACCAGTCGTTTGCCGACCCGGTCGAAAAGCTGTACACCAAGCTGGCCCTCCAGATCGGTTAACGCGGCGCTGACCGCTGACTGCGAAAGCGACAGCATTTGAGAAGCCTGCGTTGTTGACCCGCTTTTCAGCACTTCAGCAAACACTTCCAGCTGGCGTAGGGTGATGTGCATATTGGACGCTCACTTACCACTTATTCAGATTAATTATAAATATATAATCAATTTTATTTTTAAACCAGCGCGACGTAACCTTTTGCCCAGATAAAGGAGAAGGTTATGACAGCACTCACTCTCACCCCACGCCGCCATCCGATTAGGCATTTTGTTCCTGGCCTGGCTCTGACCGCACTGATTACCGGCGCGGCGCTGTGGACCGGCAGCATCCCGGCAATCGCTGGCGCGGGCTTTAGCGCACTGACAATGGCTATCCTGCTCGGCATGGTAATTGGCAATACGGTTTACCCAAAAATCTGGCAGCGCTGCGACGGCGGCGTCCTGTTCGCCAAGCAGCACCTGCTGCGTCTGGGTATCATTCTTTATGGCTTCCGCCTGACGTTTTCGCAAATTGCTGACGTTGGCTTCAGCGGCATCGCCATCGACGTACTGACGCTCACCAGCACCTTTGTCCTGGCGTCTTTCCTTGGACAGAAAGTATTTGGCCTGGACAAGCACACCAGCTGGCTGATTGGCGCGGGCAGCAGCATCTGCGGCGCGGCGGCGGTGCTGGCGACGGAACCCGTCCTGAAAGCGGAATCCAGCAAAGTGACGGTCGCGGTCGCCACCGTGGTCATTTTCGGCACCATTGGTATTTTCCTCTACCCCGCGATGTACCCGGTGCTTGCACATTGGTTCAGCCCGGAAACCTATGGCATTTACATGGGCTCGACCATCCATGAAGTCGCGCAGGTTGTGGCGGCGGGCCATGCCATCAGCCCGGATGCAGAAAACGCTTCGGTGATCGCCAAAATGCTTCGCGTGATGATGCTCGCGCCGTTCCTGCTGATTCTGGCGGCGCGCGTGAAACAACTCTCCCCGGCTAAAAACGGCGAGAAAAGTAAAATCACCATTCCGTGGTTCGCGATCCTGTTTATCGTGGTGGCGATTTTCAACAGCTTCCACCTGCTGCCGAAGGCCGTAGTCGACATGCTGGTCACGCTCGACACCGTTCTGCTGGCAATGGCGATGGCGGCACTTGGCCTTACCACCCACGTTAGCGCGCTGAAAAAAGCCGGAGCAAAACCGCTCTTGATGGCGCTGGTGCTGTTCGGCTGGCTGATTGTCGGCGGCGGTATGATTAACGTGGCGGTTCATGCCCTGATGGCATAAAGCGCTGTATCACACTCCTGTTAACCCGCTATCATTAGCACTTGCTATGCACTTCCCCCACCGGCGGGTTTAACAGGAGTTTTCTATGAAATATATCGGAGCACACGTCAGCGCCTCCGGCGGTGTTGCCAATGCTGCCATTCGCGCCGCAGAGCTTGAAGCCACCGCATTTGCCCTGTTCACTAAAAACCAGCGCCAGTGGCGCGCGGCTCCGCTGACCAGCGACGTCATTGACGATTTCAAAGCCGCCTGCGAAAAATACAACTTTACCTCCGCGCAAATCCTGCCGCACGACAGCTACCTGATTAACCTCGGCCACCCGGTGGCTGACGCGCTGGAAAAATCCCGCGAAGCCTTCCTCGATGAAGTGCAGCGCTGCGAGCAGCTCGGCCTTTCCCTGCTGAACTTCCACCCGGGCAGCCACCTGATGCAGATTGCGGTAGACGACTGCCTGGCGCGCATCGCGGAATCCATTAACATTACGCTGTCGCAAACCGAAGGCGTGGTGGCGGTGATTGAAAATACCGCCGGTCAGGGCAGCAATCTCGGCTTTGAGTTTGAACACCTCGCCGCCATTATTGATGGCGTGGAAGACAAATCCCGCGTCGGCGTGTGCATCGATACCTGCCACGCTTTTGCAGCTGGCTACGATTTGCGCACTGCGGAAGCCTGCGAGAAAACCTTCGAGGATTTTGAACGTATCGTCGGGTTCCAGTACCTGCGCGGTATGCACCTTAACGATGCGAAAAGCACCTTTGGCAGCCGCGTCGACCGCCACCACAGCCTCGGCGAAGGTAATATCGGCCACGACTGCTTCCGCTGGATCATGCAGGACAGCCGCTTCGACGGCATTCCGCTGATTCTGGAAACCGTAAACCCGGATATCTGGGCCGAAGAGATTGCCTGGCTGAAGGCGCAGCAGACCGCTGAAGTCGCGGCATAAAGACAAAAAGGGCCGACCGTGTCGACCCTTTGCTTACTCACTTTTGCCGGATGGCGGCGAGACGCCTTATCCGGCCTACAAAACCAGCCGTTCCTGTAGATCTGATAAGCAAAGCGCCATCAGGCATGAAAAAGGGCCGAAATCGGCCCTTTTTCATTAAGTTCGCTTTCAGGCAGCTTTCGCTACCACCTCAGCTTCCGGGCGCTTCAGCACCGCGTAAGAGAGTCCCGCCACCAGCGTACCGGCGACAATCGCCATCAGGTAACCCAGCACCGGCGTGATTGCGCCAGGGATCAGCAGAACAAACAGACCGCCGTGCGGTGCCATCAGCTTCGCACCAATTGCCATTGAGATAGCGCCGGTCACCGCGCCGCCAACGATGCAGCATGGCAGAACGCGCATCGGGTCACGGGCCGCGAACGGAATTGCCCCTTCGGTGATGAAGCACAGGCCGAGTACCAGCGCCGCTTTCCCGCCTTCGCGCTGCGCTTTATCGAACTTATTGCGCGCAACAATCGTTGCCAGGCCGAGCGCCAGCGGTGGCACCATGCCTGCGGCCATAATCGCGGCCATCGGAGCATAGGTTTGCGTACTGAGCAGACCGACGCCAAACGCATACGCCGCTTTGTTCACCGGGCCCCCCATGTCGGTACACATCATGCCGCCAAGGATTGCGCCAAGCAGTACCGCATTTGCCGTGCCCATGGTTTGCAGCCAGTGGGTCAGGCCAGCCAGAATACCGGCTACCGGTTTACCAATCAGGTAAATCATTGCCAGGCCAACGATCAGGCTTGAGAGCAGCGGAATAATCAGGATCGGTTTCAGCGCCTCCATGCTTGGGGGCAGCTTCACTTTGGTGCTGATCATTTTCGCGACGTAACCGGCAAGGAAACCGGCGATGATGCCGCCAATAAAACCAGACCCGGTGCTGACGGCCAGCATACCGCCGATAAGACCTGGAGTCAGGCCCGGACGGTCAGCAATCGAGAACGCGATGTACCCCGCCAGCACAGGCACCATCAGCGCGAAGGCTGAACCGCCGCCGATCTGCATCAGCGCGGCCGCAAGCGTACCCTCTTCTTTAAATGCGGTGATCCCGAAGGCAAAGGAGAGCGCGATACACAGGCCGCCTGCAACCACCATCGGCAGCATATAGGACACGCCCGTCAGCAGGTGGCTGTAGGCACCGCCTTTCTTATTGCCTTCATTCGCCGCGGCCTGAGCGTTACCCGCAGGTTTGTACGGCTCGGCTTCCACCAGCGCTTTGTCCAGCTCCTGCGCCGTTTTCTTCAGCGCCAGGCCGGTAGAGGTGCGATACATCGGCTTGCCGGCAAACTTCGCCAGATCCACTTCGATATCCGCCGCGACAATCACCAGATCCGCTTCAGCCACTTCTTCGGGCGTAATCGCATTGCCTGCGCCTACGGAGCCACGGGTTTCCACTTTCACCCACCAGCCGCGTTTTTTGGCTTCGGTTTCAATCGCTTCAGCCGCCATAAAGGTGTGCGCGACGCCCGTCGGGCAGGCCGTTACGGCAACAATACGTTTGGCACCGCTTTTCGCTGCGGGCGCAATTGACGCAGGCGTTGCATACGGCGTGGCGTGCGATTTAGCTTCGCTCAGGAACAGTTCCGGATGCGCCACCGCGCGATTTACATCGCCGAGGTACACCTGCTTGCCGTTCAGCGCGCTATCAGCCGGCAGCGTTGAACCCAGCACGATTGCCAGTTCGGCGTCGTTCGGGTTGTCGATAATCTCTAAATGGGCCTTGTGGGCCGCCGCGGCCAGCAGGGTCTTCGCCATATAGGCGCGCGCCTGTCCGAGCCCGGAATCGATAATCAGCAGCGTTTTCATTGTGCCTCTCCTGCTGTTAATTGAAGGGTTGTAAGTCAACGCGCGCCATCATCGCGGCCAACTGGGTACGATCGGTAATGCCGACGTTACTCTGGCTGACGGCCAGCGCCGCGACCGCGGTCGCCAGGCGTAACGTGTGTTCACTGGATTCACGCATCAGCAGGCCGTAAATCAGACCACCTACCATGGAATCCCCGGCACCCACGGTGCTCACCACCTCAACGGACGGCGGTTTGGCAATCCATTCGCCGGATGCGTTGACCCACAGCGCGCCTTCTGCGCCCAGCGAAATCACCACATGAGCAATGCCCTGCTCACGCAATGCGTGCGCCGCTTCAATGACGTCTTTCATTTCCGGCAGCTTGCGACCCGCCCAGATTTCCAGTTCGCGACGGTTCGGCTTCACCAGCCACGGCGCAGCCTTCAGGCCCGCCACCAGCGCTTCACGGCTGCTGTCAAAGATGATGCACGGACACTGGCTGCGCAGGCGCGTCATCCAGTCGGTGAACGCTTCCGGGCTGACGCCCGCAGGCAGGCTGCCGCTGACGCAGACCATGTCGAACTGACCCAGCCACGTCAGGGAATCGTTGACGAAACGCTCCCAGTCGCCCGGCGTGACGTCGAAACCAGAGAAGTTAAAGTCGGTCACTTCGCCGTCTTTTTCCGTCAGCTTAACGTTGATACGGGTACGGCCCTGCACCACCTGGAAACGGTTGGCGATGCCGAGTTCGCTGAACAGCTGCTGGAAGCCATCCTGGTTGTCTTTGCCCAGGAAGCCGCCGACGGTCACATCAATGCCGAGATCTTTCAGCACCTTCGCAACGTTGATACCCTTACCCGCTGCATGCAGACCGGTGGTGCGCACCAGGTTCACTTCGCCGCGTTCAACTTCCGGGGTATACCCCACTAAATCGTAGGCCGGATTGAGGGTGATTGTGGCAACACGTCTGCTCATTACGCGCCCTCCCCAAGACCGGAGGCGATAGCCTCACCGATGGCATTCAGCGCCACCTGGGCATCCTCGCCCTGGGCGGTAAAGCGCAGGCGATGGCCTTTTTTCACGCCGAGCGCCACGACCTTCATCAGGCTGCGACCATTCGCAGGTTTGCCGCTGCCGTCGAGGTTTGTCACGGTAATCTCACTGTTAAATTGTTTGATGGTATTCACCAGCATGGTGCCCGGACGCGCATGCAGCCCATGTTCGTTACGCACCACAAACTCCGCGCTCAGCAGATCGTCCGCTGGCGCATCATCGCTGGTCAGGAATGCCAGCAGCGTTGCCGCGTCGGCGTTCAGCAGACGTTCAGCTTTGTTGTCGAGCAGCAGCGCACTGAGGCGGTTAAGGACCGCAGTCGGCTGTTCGTCGGCCATCGCAACCGTCACCAGCAGCGCTGCAGATTGTCCGTCAACGCTGAACGGTGTTGCAGCACGGCTAACGGCGACGGCGCTTTTCAGGTTGCCTTCAGCACTGTCGTTCAGCCAGATGCCCTGCCCCAGGTTCAGCGGCTGGTCATTAATGACGTGCGCCACGAATGCCGCGTCGGCGGCTCCAGCTTCCTTCAGACGTGCAGCGTTCAGCGCCTGCAATGTCACCAGACTTGCCGCATCAACGTCCAGCGTCAGGGTGTCGTTATCGAGCTTCAACGCATCGCTTTGTTTTTCACCCATCAGCAGCGCTCGCAGCGCTTCCGCAGTGGTCGCGGTTTTCAGCTGTTCAGCCACGCTGTCATCGCTCAGCACGTGCGTCAGCTGACGCAGCAGACCGAGGTGCTCATCCGAACTGGCGGCAATGCCGATGGCGACGTAAGCGGTTTGCCCTTCGCCCCAGGCCACGCCCTGCGGGAACTGATAAACCTCAACGCCGGTCTTCAGCACCTGGTCGCGGGTGTCGGTGGTGCCGTGTGGAATGGCGATGCCGTTGCCAAGAAACGTCGAGGTTTGCTGCTCGCGGGCAAGCATTCCGTCAACATAACCGTCGGCCACGTTACCGGCGCTGACCAGCGCTGACGCAACCAGGCGAATTGCCTCTTCTTTATTCCCGGCCTGTTGGCCGGGATGAATATCCTGAGCTGATAACTGGAACATGGTTCTCCTCTCTCGCTGAATTGAATCGTTTCAGCCAACATGAGAAAAAATACGCCACCCTGCTTCCCGTAAGATGAAAAGATGACGCTGAAACGTTTCAATGAGTCTGTGTCAGCGCTGTTTAATCCGCAAGCAAAGTCGTTTTTTTGATCGCAGAAGTTAGAGCCACTCCACATTTTGTTATCATTCTCGCCACATTTGCTGACGCCAGGCTTGTGCTTCAGCGCGTCGTTCAGCCACCTTCAGCGAAAGCCATTCTCATTATGAAATGCTATTTTGTTTTTCGTGTATAAGTTGACCCATCCACTGTTTATTTTCTGACAGCCAGCGTAAACTCCTGCGTCTTCCTGTTTTTTGATAATCCGACATGTCCAACACCACCGTAGAAGCCCCGCGTCGGGGATTTGATCTGACCTCATCGGCCTTCCTGTTAGTCGCCTTTCTGACGGGCATTGCTGGCGCATTGCAAACGCCAACTCTGAGCCTGTTTCTGACGAATGAAGTTCACGTTCGTCCGGCGATGGTCGGCTTCTTCTTTACCGGCAGCGCGGTGATCGGCATTCTGGTCAGCCAGTTTCTGGCCGGACGTTCAGACCGACAGGGCGACCGTAAACAGCTGATTGTCTTCTGTTGCCTGCTTGGGATTATGGCCTGCGTGCTGTTTGCCTGGAACCGTAACTACTTCATTTTGCTGTTCGTCGGTGTTTTCCTGAGCAGCTTTGGGTCAACGTCTAACCCACAGATGTTTGCCCTTGCCCGCGAACATGCCGATAAAACCGGGCGCGAAGCGGTGATGTTCAGTTCCATTCTGCGCGCGCAGGTGTCACTGGCGTGGGTGGTTGGGCCGCCGCTGGCCTACGCGCTGGCGATGGGTTTTGGCTTCACGACGATGTATCTTTCAGCCGCCGTGGCCTATGTGGTTTGTGCGCTTATCGTCTGGCTGTTTTTGCCGAGCATGCGCAAAGAGCTCCCCGTGACAGGCACGCATATCGAAGTACCGCGCACCAACCGCCGTGATGCGTTGTTGCTGTTTGGCATCTGCACGCTGATGTGGGGCACCAACAGCCTCTACATTATCAATATGCCGCTGTTCATTATTGAGGAGCTGCATTTACCGGAAAAACTCGCCGGAGTGATGATGGGCACCGCTGCGGGGCTTGAGATCCCGACAATGCTGATTGCCGGCTACTACGCCAAACGCTTTGGGAAACGCTTCCTGATGCGTGTGGCGGTCATTGCCGGGCTCTGTTTTTACATCGGGATGCTGACCGTACACTCGCCTGCGCTGCTGCTCGCCATGCAGCTGTTGAACGCCATCTACATTGGGATCCTCGCCGGTATCGGCATGCTCTATTTTCAGGATTTGATGCCCGGTCAGGCCGGTTCAGCGACTACCCTTTACAGCAACACGACCCGCGTGGGCTGGATCATTGCGGGTTCAATGGCGGGCGTGGTGGCGGAAATCTGGAGCTACCACGCGGTATTCTGGATTGCGCTGGTGATGTGCGTTATCAGCACCATCGGGCTGTGGCGGATTAAGGACGTTTAGGGCGCAGTTAGCGCTTCCAGATGAATAAGGTAGCTCATCGCCTGCACTTTAGATGTTCCGCACATTTCTGAGGAAGGCTTCAATCCGGCGCACACTTTTGGCCGCAGGGGCGAGCCAAAAATCTTGCAGCGCTGGCGTTCATCAAGCTGGATGCAGGGGGTGTTGGCGGGCTTGCCGTCAGGCATTCCCGGGATAGGGCTGGAGATCGACGGTGCCGTGCAACACGCGCCGCAGTCCGGTCGGCAGTCCATCATTCACTCTCTCTTTATGGCGGAAACGCACCTTATCACCTTTTCACAAATCCCGCGAATTCCACTTGCCTGAAAGGCCCGGCACGAGTACTTTTACGCGATATTTTTGACTTTACCCAACAGGATTACTGCAATGCCAAGAGCGAACGAAATTAAAAAAGGTATGGTGCTGAATTACAACGGCAAACTGCTGATTGTGAAAGACATCGATATCCAGTCCCCAAGTGCCCGTGGTGCAGCGACTCTGTACAAAATGCGCTTCTCCGACGTGCGTACCGGCCTGAAGGTGGAAGAGCGCTTCAAGGGCGACGATATCGTTGATACCGTCAGCCTCAACCGTCGTTTCGTGGACTTCTCCTATATCGACGGCAACGAATACGTCTTTATGGATAAAGAAGATTTCACGCCTTACATCTTCACCAAAGATCAGATTGAAGAAGAGCTGCTGTTCATTCCGGAAGGCGGCATGCCGGACATGCAGGTTCTGCTGTGGGACGGCCAGCTGCTGGCGCTCGAACTGCCGCAGACCGTCGATCTGGAAATCATTGAAACCGCTCCTGGCATTAAAGGAGCTTCAGCGAGCGCCCGCAACAAACCTGCGACGCTGACCACCGGCTTGGTTGTTCAGGTGCCGGAATACCTCAGCGCGGGTGAGAAAATTCGCATCCATATCGAAGAAAAACGTTATATGGGTCGCGCTGACTGATTTCAGCCAGAACGCAAAAAGGGCAACTCGTTTGAGTTGCCCTTTTTTATTGACTGATAACGCTGTGCTTAACAGGTATACGGCTTATTTGCTGTAGGCTGGATAAGGCGTCAGCCGCCATCCGGCGCACTCTGTTACAGCAGGTCTGGATACTTTGTCATCTTCAGCGCCAGCTCAACGCCACGCACTTCCGCCATCCCTTTCAGACGACCAATCGCCGAGTAACCCGGGTTGGTTTTCTTCTTCAGATCGTCAAGCATCTGATGACCGTGGTCCGGGCGGAACGGAATGGAACGCAGGTCGCCCGCTTTCTTACGGCGAGACTCTTCGGCCAGAATCGCATCCACAACCGCCACCATATTCACGTCACCGTACAAGTGTGAACCTTCGTGGAAGGTTTTTGGATTCGCTTCACGGCAGGTCGCACGCAGGTGGGTGAAGTGAATACGGTCGCCGAAGGTTTCAATCATTTTTACCAGGTCGTTATCAGCGCGTACGCCGTAAGAGCCAGTACACATGGTAAAACCATTGTAGATGCTGTCGACCGTCTCTTTCAGCCACTGCATGTCTTCAATGGTGGAAACAATGCGCGGCAGGCCGAGGATTGGACGCGGCGGATCGTCAGGATGAACCGCCAGGCGCACGCCCGCTTCTTCAGCAACCGGCACGATAGCACGCAGGAAAACGGCCATATTTTCACGTAGCGTCTCTTTGCTGATGTGATCGTACTCCGCCAGACGCTGGCGGAACTGGTCCAGGGTATAGCCTTCTTCAGCACCCGGCAGGCCAGCAATGATGTTGCGGGTCAGTTTTTCTATCTCTGCCGCACTCATTGCGTGGAAGTATTCTTTGGCCTGCTGCTGCTCTTCGGCGCTGTAATCGGCCTCTGCGCCCGGGCGCTTGAGAATGTGAATTTCAAAGGCGGCAAAGGCAATCTGGTCAAAGCGCAGCGCTTTTGAACCGTCCGGCAGCTGGTATTCCAGATCGGTACGCGTCCAGTCAAGAATCGGCATGAAGTTGTAGCAGACGGTATCAATGCCGCAGGCCGCCAGGTTGCGGATGCTCTGCTGGTAGTTGGCAATCCAGGTTTTGTACTCGCCGGACTGGGTTTTAATCTCTTCGTGAACCGGGATACTTTCGACCACGGACCAGGTCAACCCTTTTTCAGCGAGCAGCGTCTGACGTGCTTTGATTTCATCGACCGGCCAGACCTGACCGTTCGGAATATGGTGCAGCGCGGTCACCACGCCGGTCGCGCCGGCCTGGCGCACATCATCAAGAGAAACCGGATCATTCGGTCCATACCAACGCCAGGTTTGTTCCATTGTCTCACCCTCTTAAGTTGTTATACCAATATTTATCCTTCAGATGACGACTACCATACATGCTTCTGCCTGAGGGTCAATTTCCGTGCTGGCATTGATTGACCCAGCTCACATTCCCCGGATAAATACGGCACACCAATTCAATTTGTTGTCATATAACTTTACACTGCTCATTGTTAATTAATGGTTACGCAGGTGTTTACATAATGAAGACGATCGCCACAACCACGCTCCCCGACAACGTGCAGCAACCCCGTTATAACCGACAGCAGCTGCGCTCGCGCATTATCCACTTTGGTTTTGGGGCGTTCCACCGTGCCCACCAGGCTCTGCTGACTGACCGGGTGCTGAACGCCAAAGGCGGCGACTGGGGGCTGTGCGAAATCAGCCTGTTCAGCGGCGACGTGCTGATGAGCCAGCTGCGCGCGCAGGATCATCTTTATACCGTGCTGGAGAAAGGTGCCAACGGCAACCAGCCGATCATCATCGGTGCCGTGCATGAATGCCTGAATGCAAAGCTGGATACTCTTGCAGCGATCGTTGAGAAATTCTGCGAGCCGCAGGTGGCGATTGTTTCTCTGACCATTACCGAAAAAGGGTATTGCATCGATCCGGCCACCGGTCGTCTTGACGTCACGCAGCCGCGGATCGTTCACGATCTGGAAAATCCTGCTGAACCACATTCTGCGCCGGGCATTCTTGTCGAAGCGCTGCACCGCCGCCGTGAGCGTGGCCTGCCGCCGTTTACCGTGCTTTCCTGCGACAACATTCCCGACAACGGGCACGTCGTTAAAAACGCGGTGCTGGGGATGGCCAACAAGCGCGCTCCGGAGCTGGCCC
This sequence comes from Pluralibacter sp. UBA7423, assembly GCA_002470465.1. Lineage (GTDB taxonomy): Bacteria > Pseudomonadota > Gammaproteobacteria > Enterobacterales > Enterobacteriaceae > Scandinavium. Next base: position 19,663 of record DKMD01000006.1, on the reverse strand, counting down.
AGTGGATCGCAGACAACGTCAGCTTCCCCGGCACCATGGTCGATCGTATCGTTCCCGCGGCAACCGAAGAATCTCTGGCCGAGATTGCCACCGCCGTTGGCGTCAACGACCCTTGCGCCATCAGCTGCGAGCCCTTTATCCAGTGGGTTGTCGAAGACAACTTTGTCGCGGGCCGTCCGGAATGGGAACTTGCTGGCGTCCAGTTGGTTGAAGACGTACTGCCGTGGGAGCAAATGAAGCTGCGAATGCTGAACGGCAGCCACTCATTCCTTGCATATCTGGGCTATTTAGCCGGATACGAGCACATCAGTGACTGCATGCAGGATGAGGATTTCCGCCAGGCAGCGCGGCAGTTAATGATGCAGGAGCAGGCTCCAACGCTGCGTATCCAGGGCGTTGACTTGCAGGCTTATGCCGATAGCCTCATCACGCGGTTCACTAACCCGGCGTTAAAACACCGCACCTGGCAAATCGCAATGGACGGTAGCCAGAAGCTCCCGCAGCGCTTGCTGGAAGGGATTCGGGTTCACCTTGAGCGTGGAAGCGACTGGTCGCTGCTTGCACTCGGCGTTGCCGGTTGGATGCGCTATGTCAGCGGCACTGACGAGCGCGGCAACGCGATTGACGTGCGCGATCCGCTGGCGGAAAAAATACAGACTATCGTGTCGACAAGCAGCGAAGCCGATCGGGTCACTGCCCTGCTCTCTCTTAGCGAAATTTTCGGTACTGATTTAGTGAAGAACGCGGCTTTTGTGGAAAACGTGCAGCAGGCCTGGCGGCGACTTTGCGAGCACGGTGCCCGTCATGCGCTTATTTCAACCCTGAATCTTTAGCACTTCCTGCGCTTTAGCGGGCAGAGTAGCGCTCTGTCCGCGGGCCAGACTTCTCTTTTCCCCCGTTTTTCGCCAGGATAGAACGCGCTGCTATACTATTACCCGCGTTTTTCCTGGAGACCACGTGACGCTAACGAATCTGATTACAGGCTTTCTCGGCAGCGGTAAGACAACCTCCATTCTCCATTTACTGGCCAACAAACCCACGAATGAAAAGTGGGCGGTGCTGGTCAATGAATTCGGTGAGGTTGGGATCGACGGCGCATTGCTCGCCGACAGCGGCGCGCTGCTGAAAGAGATTCCCGGTGGATGCATGTGCTGCGTGAACGGCCTGCCGATGCAGGTCGGGCTCAACACCCTGCTTCGCCAGGGCAAACCCGATCGGTTGCTGATAGAGCCAACGGGTCTGGGTCATCCCAAACAGATCCTCGACATTCTCACCGCCCCGGTTTATGAGCCATGGATTGATTTGCGCGCCACGCTCTGCGTGCTGGATCCTCGTCAACTGCTTGATGAAAAAGTCATCGCCAACGAAAACTTCCGCGATCAGCTTGCGGCAGCGGACATCATTGTGGCGAATAAACAGGATCGGGCAACACCGGAAAGTCAGCAGGCGTTTGCCGACTGGTGGGCGAACTTTGGCGGTGAACGCCAGCATGTGGAAGTGACTCAGGGCGCTATTGACGGTGCGCTACTAAACTTACCGCGCCGTAACCTGGCTGTGCTGCCAGAAAGCGCTGCGCATTCGCACAGCCGTCCGTCGAACAGAGGCCTGGCGGCGCTGAGCCTCCCCGAGCATCAGCGCTGGCGCCGCAGCGTGAACAGCGGTCAGGGGCATTATGCCTGTGGCTGGATTTTCGATGCCGATACGCAGTTTGATACCATTGGCCTGCTGGAATGGGCCCGTCTGGCACCGGTTTCCCGGGTGAAAGGGGTGATGCGCATTGCAGAAGGGCTGGTACGAATTAATCGTCAGGGTAGCGATCTGCATATCGAAACGCAGTCCGTCGCCCCACCGGACAGCCGCATTGAACTGATTCATCACGCCGAAACGGACTGGAATGCCTTGCAGTCCTCTCTGTTGAAACTTCGTTTAACCTGAGGTCGGTATGTTGCGACGCTCATTTGATCCAAATAATATGCTATGAAAACTCGACTTCCTCTTATATTACTGCTGAATATTGCCGGACTGGCCCTGTTTATGAGCTGGTATTTGCCGGTTAACCATGGATTATGGTTCCCTGTCGATTCAGGCATTTTTCACTTCTTCAGCCAGGGGCTGGCCGACAGCCGGGCCTACGTCTGGTTCCTCGCGATAACCAATAACCGCGCCTTTGATGGCTGTTCGCTGTTGGCCATGGGCTGCCTGATGCTCAGCTTCTGGCTGAAGGCAGATAACGCGGGCCGTCGTCAGATCGTTATTATTGGCCTGGTCATGCTGCTTTCTGCAGTGATTGTGAACCAGCTTGCCCAGCATCTAATGCCGGTCAAACGCGCAAGCCCGTCGCTGTTTTTCCCGAATGTTTATCGGGTCAGCGATCTGCTGCATATTTCGACTAAGGACGCGTCAAAAGACAGCTTCCCGGGCGATCACGGGATGATGCTGCTGATATTTGCCACCTTTATGTGGCGATATTTTGGCCATAAAGCGTTCACCATAGCCCTGATTATTTTTGTGGTTTTTGCTTTCCCGCGCGTAATGATTGGTGCGCACTGGTTCACCGATATTGCCGTTGGATCGCTGACCGCCGTTTTGATTGGCATGCCCTGGATTCTGTTGACGCAGCTCAGCGATAAAACAATCGCCCTGTTTGATCGTTTTCTCCCAACCGCGCGCAACAATAATTAAACAAACTTTCAACCTAAATTAATCATGGTCATCAGGGATCGTTTTCGATCCCTGAGAACTTTCTGAGGGGAAAATAACGCTTTTCGTCATTTTATCGTCATCAGAATTTGCTTAAGAATGAGATAATTGGCTAATTAGTGCGCATTTTCAGGTCTATTTCTCGCCATAGAAAAATCCTCACTTTCGCTATCACATTTTCTTATAAAAAATCCCCGAAAAGCGCTAGCCAGCCCTGTATCGATAGGGTAATCTCAATCTCGTTTTGCCATTCCAGAGATAAATTATTCAGAAAGTGAATAAATTTGTGCGGCACTGCACAATTTTAGCCTTCGGGAATTGTCTCATTGATGGCAGGTATTTAGTCTCCTCACGGTTGGCAATTTTATAACGATGTTTATCGTTAAGGACTTCAAGGGAAAACAATCAACATGGTCACATCTCAACCAATTTTGAGATATATCCTGCGGGCAATACCCGCTGTAGCAGTCGCGGTCCTGCTTTCTGCATGTAGCACGACAAACACCGCAAAGAATATGCATTCTGAGACACTTGGTGTGAGTAACGAAGATCCTTCGTCACTGCAAGCCTCTCAGGATGAATTTGAATCCATGGTGCGTAATCTCGACGTGAAATCACGCCTGATGGATCAATACGCCAGCTGGAAAGGCGTGCGATATCGCCTCGGCGGCGATACCAAACGCGGTATCGACTGTTCCGCTTTTGTTCAGCGTACTTTCCGTGAACAGTTCGGCATGGATTTACCCCGCTCCACCTACGAGCAGCAGGAAATGGGTAAGTCGATTAAGCGCACACAGCTGCGTACCGGTGATTTAGTGCTGTTCCGCGCTGGATCCACGGGCCGCCACGTTGGCATCTACATCGGCAATAACCAGTTCGTGCATGCTTCCACCAGCAGCGGTGTGACCATTTCCAGCATGAATGAGCCTTACTGGAACAAGCGCTACAACGAAGCACGCCGCGTTCTGAGCCGCTCCTGATGCCTGTCTTGCTGTTAGTTTTCCCTTGGCCGACAGCAAGACAATAAAAAAAAGCACTGCTGAGCAGTGCTTTTTTTTTCTTCTCCCGTCCGTGCCCGCCAGGATGGCGAAATAGACTATGCTGGTAAGATGCGCCCCGGCATCCCAAAGCATTGAATTACCTTTTTAAATATCACGGATACAGGAAGCTATGTTCAAGCGCTACTTCTCGCTCGGTCGCAAGATCCTCTTCTCCAGCCTGCTGCTGGGTGCGGTCGTTGCTCTGTTAGCGGGCAGCGTACAGATGATGATATTCCACCATAAGCGCGCGCAGCAGTTCGATATCATCATTCACGATCTGCAAAAGTATCTGGACAACTATTTTGGCGAGCTGCTCAATACCGTAGATAAACTCCAGCCTCTCACCATGAGCCGCTGCTCTGATGTCTCCTCCGAGCTCACCTCCCGCGCGGCTTTCAGCCTTAACGTTCGCGCCTTTCTGCTGGTCGAAAATGGTCACGCAAAATGCTCTTCCGCCACGGGCGAGATGAACGTGCCAATGAAACAGCTAGTGCCGCAGGTAGACGTCAGCAAAGCGCTGGATCTGACGATCCTGCCGGGGACACCAATGATGCCACAGCGCCCCGCTTTTGCCCTCTGGGTACGCAGCCCACTGCTTGAAAATCGGGGCGTATTCACCTCGATCAATGCAAGCCTGATGCCATGGATCCTTTATTCTTCCCGGCAGAATCAGTTCAGCGGCATTGCCCTGATCGCGAACGGTACCGCCATTTCTACCTATAGCCCTAAGCCACAGCCGGCCAGCCTGTTAAAAGATACGCCAATTCGCACGGCGAAAATCAACGGTTTGCCGCTAACGGTGAACGTCTACGGCAACACCTGGGCCAGCGAGAATACGCAGTTTTCTCTGCTGATGGGCGTGATGTGCGGCCTGCTGTCTGGCCTGCTCTGCTACTACGTGCTGACGGTTCGCCTGCGCCCGGGCAAAGAAATTACCTCTGCGATTAAGCGCAATCAGTTCTACGTGGTATACCAACCCGTGGTGGGAGCTGAGAGCATGCAGATCCGCGGCGTGGAAGTGCTGATGCGCTGGAAGCATCCGACAGCCGGAGAGATCCCACCTGATGCATTTATCAACTTTGCCGAGGCCCAGCAGCTGATTGTGCCGCTGACCCGTCATCTGTTCGAGCTCATCGCCAAAGACGCACCGGCGCTGCAAAATCTGCTCCCGCCGGGGGCAAAACTCGGAATCAATATCGCTCCTGCCCATCTGATGGCCGAGAGTTTCAAACAGGATCTGCGGGATCTCAGCAGTATGCTGCCGGCGAACTACTTCCAGCTGGTGCTGGAAATCACCGAACGCGACATGCTCAACCAGCGCCAGGCCGTCACGCTGTTTGAATGGCTGCATCATGAAGGTTACGAAATTGCCATTGATGATTTCGGTACCGGACACAGCGCGCTGATTTATCTTCAGCGCTATTCCTTCGATTATCTGAAAATCGATCGCGGTTTCGTTAACGCCATCGGTACAGAAACGGTCACCTCCCCGGTGCTGGACGCCGTGCTGACGCTCGCCCGGAAAATGAGCCTCGTCACGGTAGCAGAGGGCGTAGAGACACAGGAACAGGCCAATTGGTTGCGCCAGCATGGCGTGAACTTCCTGCAGGGCTACTGGATAAGCCGCCCGCTAACGCTGGAAAAACTGGTCGAGGCCCATGGCAAGCCCGAGAATTATTTCACAACCACCTGAACGTCACTTATTATTCAACAGGATGAGTGAATTGCCCGAAAATGGCCGCAGAAGGAATAACCCCCGGTGATTGTTGTGCGCACAGTGTTACTGATGCTCGCGCTGTTGACCCTGAACGCGCAGGCTCAGACTATCAAGGAAAGCTACGCGTTTGCCGTCATCGGTGAACCGAAGTACGCCATTAACTTCAGCCACTACGATTACGTTAATCCCGCCGCGCCAAAAGGCGGGAGCGTCACGCTGTCAGCTCTCGGCACTTTCGATAACTTCAACCGCTACGCATTGCGCGGCAACGCTGCTGTGCGCACAGAGTCGCTGTACGACTCACTCTTCACCACATCAGATGACGAGCCCGGCAGCTACTATCCTCTGATTGCCGACATGGCGCGCTACGCAGATGACTTTTCCTGGGCTGAAGTTACCATCAACCCACGCGCGCGCTTTCATGATGGCAGTAAAGTCACGTCGGAAGATGTCGCTTTTACCTTCAACAAATTTATGACCGAAGGCGTGCCGCAGTTTCGCCTGATCTATAAAGGCACCACGGTTAAAGCTATCGCTCCGCTTACCGTCCGTTTTGAGCTGGCTAAACCGGGCAAGGAAGACATGCTGAGCCTGTTCACCCTGCCGGTAATGCCCGAAAAATTCTGGCGCAGCCATAAGCTTAGCGACCCGCTTTCTGCCCCACCGCTGGCGAACGGGCCCTATAAAATCACCTCCTGGCGCATGGGCCAGTACGTGGTTTATTCCCGCGTGAAGGACTACTGGGCGGCGAATCTGCCGGTCAACCGCGGGCGCTGGAACTTCGATACTCTCCGCTACGACTACTACCTCGACGATAACGTGGCATTCGAAGCCTTTAAGGCAGGTGCGTTTGATTTCCGTACCGAAGGCAGCCCGAAAAACTGGGCGACGCGTTATATCGGCAAAAACTTCAGCAACCACTACATCGTCAAAGAAGAAGAGAAAAACGACTCCGCACAGGACACACGCTGGCTGACGTTCAACATTCAGCGCCCGGTGTTTGCCGATCGCAAAGTTCGCGAAGCCATCGGTCTGGCGTTTGATTTTGAGTGGATGAACAAAGCGCTGTTTTATGGCGCTTACAGCCGTACGAACAGCTATTTCCAGAATACGGAATACGCCGCACGCGGCTATCCCAATGCTGATGAACTGGTGCTGCTTGCCCCAATGAAAAAAGAGCTGCCGCCAGAAGTTTTCACCGCCATTTATGAACCGCCAAAATCCAACGGCAACGGCTTCGACCGTGAGAATTTACTGAAGGCGGACAAGCTGCTGACTGACGCGGGCTGGGTGCTGAAAGGCCAGCAGCGCGTCAATGCCCAAACCGGTAAACCGCTGCAGTTCGAGCTACTCTTGCCCTCAGCCGGAAACAATCAGTGGGTAATGCCGTTTCAGCACAATTTAAAACGCCTGGGCGTGACGATGGATATTCGCCAGGTGGATATGTCGCAGGTTACCAACCGCATGCGCACCCGCGACTACGACATGATGCCGCGCCTGTGGCGGGCGATGCCGTGGCCGAGCGGCAGCGATCTGCAAATATCCTGGGCATCGGCCTACATCAACTCATCCTATAACGGCCCTGGCGTCAGCAGCCCGGTGATTGATAACCTGATTAGCCAAATGATCAAAGCTGAAGGCAACAAGCAAAAACTGCTGCCGCTTGGACGAGCGCTGGACCGCGTATTAACCTGGAATTACTACCAGTTGCCCATGTGGTATATGGCCTCGGATCGCATGGCTTACTGGGATAAGTTTTCTCACCCGACGGTACGTCCAGTCTATTCACTGGGCTTTGACAACTGGTGGTACGACGTGAACAAAGCGGCGAAACTGCCGGAAGCCCGGCGCTAAGGAGTAAATATGGGCGCTTACCTCATTCGCCGGCTGCTGCTGGTTATTCCCACGCTTTGGGCCATTATCACTATCAACTTTTTTATCGTCCAGATTGCCCCCGGCGGCCCGGTTGACCAGGCGATTGCCGCCATTGAGTTCGGCGATAAGAGCAGCCTGCCTGGCAGCGGCGCCGACGGCATGGGCGCGACGCATGCCCGCACCGGCGTCAGCAACCTCAGTGAAAGTCAGTATCGCGGCGGCCGCGGGCTCGATCCGGAAGTGATCGCCGAAATCACCCACCGCTACGGATTCGACAAGCCGATGCACGAACGCTACTTCAGCATGCTCTGGAACTACGTGCGCTTCGATTTTGGCGACAGCCTGTTTCGCAGCGCCTCCGTATTGAAGCTGATCAAAGAGAGCCTGCCGGTGTCGATAACGCTCGGGCTCTGGAGCACGCTCATTATCTATCTGGTGTCGATTCCGTTAGGTATCCGCAAGGCGGTCAGCAACGGCAGCCGCTTTGACATCTGGAGCAGCGCGTTCATCATCATCGGTTACGCCATTCCCGCTTTTCTGTTCGCCATCGTCCTGATCGTGCTGTTCGCGGGCGGGAGCTACTACGATCTGTTCCCGCTGCGGGGGCTGGTCTCCGCCAATTTCGACACGCTGCCCTGGTATCAGAAAATCACCGATTACCTGTGGCACATCACTCTGCCAGTGCTGGCAACGGTAATTGGCGGCTTTGCTGCCCTGACGATGCTGACCAAAAACTCGTTCCTCGACGAAATTCGTAAGCAGTACGTCGTCACCGCGCGCGCCAAAGGGGTCAGCGAAAAGCACATTCTCTGGCGACATATCTTTCGCAACGCCATGCTGCTGGTGATCGCCGGTTTCCCGGCCACCTTTATCAGCATGTTTTTCACCGGATCGCTGCTGATCGAAGTCATGTTCTCTCTCAACGGCCTCGGTCTGCTCGGCTACGAAGCCACGGTATCCCGCGACTACCCGGTGATGTTCGGCACGCTGTACATCTTCACTCTGATTGGCCTGCTGCTGAACATCATCAGCGATATCAGCTATACGCTGGTCGATCCGCGCATCGATTTTGAGGGCCGCTGATGCCACGCTTAAGCTCCGTCAATCAGGCCCGCTGGGCACGTTTTCGCCACAACCGCCGGGGCTTCTGGTCACTGGTGCTGTTCCTGATTATTTTTATTTGCAGCCTGGGATCCGAACTTATCGCCAACGATCGGCCTTTGGTCGTGGAGTATCACGGCGAGTTCTATTTCCCGGTGCTGAAAACTTATAGCGAGAAAGAGTTCGGCGGCCAGTTTGCCACCGCCGCAGACTACCAGGATCCGTGGCTGCAAAACCAGCTGAAGGAGCATGGCCGCGTGCTCTGGACACCCATTCGCTTTGGCGCAACGTCGATCAACTTCGCCACCGACAAGCCCTTCCCTTCCCCGCCTTCGGCACAAAACTGGCTGGGTACCGACGCCAACGGCGGCGACGTGCTGGCGCGCATTCTCTATGGCACGCGCATTTCCCTGCTATTCGGCCTGATGCTGACGCTCTGCTCCAGCGTCATGGGCGTGCTGGCGGGCGCGCTACAGGGCTACTACGGCGGCAAAATTGATCTCTGGGGCCAGCGCTTTATCGAAGTGTGGTCGGGCATGCCGACGCTGTTTCTCATTATATTGCTCTCAAGCGTCGTGCAGCCTAACTTCTGGTGGTTGCTGGCGATCACCGTGCTGTTCGGCTGGATGACGCTGGTAGGCGTGGTTCGCGCCGAGTTTCTGCGTACCCGCAACTTCGACTATATTCGCGCCGCGCAGGCGCTGGGCGTGAGCGATCGCGGCATCATCTTTCGCCACATGCTGCCGAATGCGATGGTGGCGACGCTGACGTTTCTGCCGTTTATTCTTTGCAGCTCGATAACCACCCTCACCTCACTCGATTTCCTTGGCTTTGGCCTGCCGCTCGGTTCGCCTTCGCTCGGCGAGCTACTGCTGCAGGGGAAAAACAATTTGCAGGCGCCGTGGCTTGGGATCACGGCATTTTTATCCGTGGCGGTGCTGCTGTCGCTGCTGATCTTTATTGGTGAAGCCGTGCGCGACGCCTTCGACCCGGCTAAGGCGGTGTAATATGGCGGTTCCGTTGTTAGAGATCGATAACCTTTCCATTACCTTCACGGCGCGAGGCGAAGCCCGAACCGTGGTCAACGAGCTGTCACTGAAAATCGACGCCGGGGAAACGCTGGCGCTGGTGGGGGAATCCGGCTCAGGCAAAAGCGTTTCGGCGCTCTCCATACTACGCCTGCTGCCGACGCCGCCGGTCAGCTATCCGACCGGTGACGTTCGTTTCCACGACCAGTCACTGCTACATGCTGACGAACGTGTCCTGCGCGGCATTCGCGGTAACCGCATCGCCATGATTTTTCAGGAGCCAATGGTCTCACTTAACCCGCTGCATACGCTGGAAAAACAGCTCTATGAAGTGCTGTCTCTTCACCGGGGAATGCGCAAAGAGGCCGCACGCGGAGAGATTTTAGGCTGTCTGGATCGTGTAGGGATCCGCAACGCGCGTCGGCGGCTCGATAACTATCCGCACCAGCTTTCCGGCGGTGAACGTCAGCGAGTGATGATTGCCATGGCGCTGCTGACGCGGCCGGAGCTGCTAATCGCCGACGAACCCACCACCGCGCTCGACGTCTCCGTCCAAGCGCAGATCCTGCAACTGCTGCGGGAGCTGCGCCAGGAGCTGAATATGGGCCTGCTGTTTATCACCCATAACCTGAGCATCGTGCGCAAGCTGGCAGACAGCATCGCCGTTATGCAAAACGGGCGCTGCGTGGAGCAAGGCCAGGCCAGTGCGCTGCTCGCCGCTCCACGCCATCCTTACACCATCAAATTGCTCAACAGCGAACCCGCAGGTGAGCCCATCCCGCTGCCGCCCGACAGCGTGCCGTTGTTGCAGGTCAACAACTTGCAGGTCGCTTTTCCTGTCCGCAAAGGGATTCTTCGCCGCGTGGTTGACGAAAATCCGGTGGTAAAAAACGTCAGCTTTACGCTGAATACCGGTGAAACGCTCGGCCTGGTCGGTGAATCGGGCTCCGGCAAAAGTACCACCGGGCTGGCGCTGCTGCGCCTGATTGCCTCAAAGGGCGACATTATCTTTGACGGACAGCCCGTTCAGGGCCGCACCCGCCAGCAAATGCTGCCGCTGCGCCACCGCATTCAGGTCGTTTTTCAGGATCCTAACTCCTCGCTCAATCCGCGTTTGAACGTATTGCAGATCGTTGAGGAAGGTTTACGCGTTCATCAAAAAACCCTGAGTGCGCAGGCCCGGGAAGCGGAAGTCATCAAGGTCATGAAGGAAGTGGGTCTCGACCCTGAGACGCGCTGGCGTTACCCGGCAGAGTTTTCCGGCGGTCAGCGCCAGCGTATCGCCATCGCACGTGCACTGATTTTAAAACCGCAGCTTATCGTGCTTGATGAGCCAACCTCATCGCTGGACAGAACCGTGCAGGCGCAGATACTGGCGTTGCTGAAGTCGCTTCAGCAAAAACACCGACTGGCCTATATCTTCATCAGCCACGATCTTCACGTGGTGCGTGCGCTCTGTCATCAGGTGATTGTGCTAAGGCAAGGGGAAGTGATTGAACAGGGAGAGTGTGAGCGCGTGTTCGCTGCACCCGCGCAGGAGTATACCCGTCAGCTGATTACCCTAAGCTGACGTTCAGAAAGGATTGTTGCCAGAAAACGGCTCCGCAATGGCCACGCCGAAATTTTTCAGCCGGCAGGTCGCGGCAAATTCATCCTGACAGTTAACAAACAGGCACGGCTCGCCTTCGCACTCCAGCACGGAACTTGGCACTTCGATATCCGTCAGCGCCTGGCTCAGTTTCTGCATCACAGGCCAGGCGGTATCGCCGTCCGGACTCAGTAATTTTAGCGCCACCAGACAATTATCGTCGGCGCTGCCGTTTTGCGGAATCGGTTCAACTCTTGAACCTGCAAAACCCGCAGACCAGCGATAGCTCTGCGGCAGGCGATGTACGATTGAGAGTTGCGGTGTATTCACGTCTTTATTCCCCGGAAGCAAAATGCTTCACAAATATTTCACATCTATATTAACACATTGTTGACAAATCGTCCTGCATCCAGCAGTGGGCAAAGCCGTTTTTAGTGTTACTTGCCTGCTCAGGAAGCAGAAAGGCGCTATATGTACCCGTTTCTGTGATCTAAAACAATCTTTTTATCTACAACAATGTGACTTTTTACACTAATTGATTTTACATAAAAGAAACAAAGTCAAGTAGTACAAAACGCTTATCGCTTGAGGTACATCAAAAAAGGGGCGGTATTTCGCCCCTTTTTGTTCAGCAAAAGTGAATTAGCAGGCCGTTTTACGTGGACGGCTGGCGTAGAGGTAGAAGGCTATTGAGCAGGTGGCGCAGAAAGCGATGGAGAACAGCATCGGCCAGGCGGTGGTAAAGGTAGCCATCGACAGCAGCGCACCGACAATAGCGCCAATGCCGAAGCGGAAGGTGCCCGCCAGCGACGACGCGGTGCCGGCCATGTGCGGGAATTCATCAAGAATGACGGCCATCGCATTCGACGAGACCATCGATACGCAGCCGACGAATGCCGCTACGCCGAGCACCAGCGACCAGAACCCGACGCCAAGCCAAGCGCACACCACCATCCAGGCAGCCATCACAAACTGGATCCACAGACCGGCCCGGAACATATTCAGCGCCCCAACGCGGCGTACAAAGCGGCTGTTGATGATGGTCATGATGAACAGGAACACGATGTTCAGCGCGAAATAGTAGCCAAAATGCTGCGGTGAAACGTGATTGAGCTCGATGTAAACAAACGGCCCTGCGCTCAGGAACGAGAACATCCCGGCAAAGCTGAAGCCGCTCGCCAGCATATAGCTCAGTACGCGCTTGTGACGGAACAGCGAGGCAAAGTTGCCCATCGTGGTGCGAATGTGGAACTTTTGCCTGCGCTCCGGCGGCAGCGTCTCACTGATAAAGAAGAAGATCATCGTTGAGGCCAGCAGCGCGGCAATAGCGAGGATCCAGAAAATCGCATGCCAGCTGAACCACACCAGCACCGCCCCGCCGACCATCGGTGCCACCAGCGGAGCAATAGTCGTGACCAGCATGACGAACGACATCATGCGGGAAAACTCTTCTTTCGGATAAATGTCGCGCATCAGGGCGTTGATCACCACGCTCGCCGCCGCTGCGGCCAGACCGTGGAAAAAGCGCATGACGATCAGATGATCGATAGTCTGTGACAGCGCGCAGGCGACTGCCGCCGCCGCAAACACCAGCGTGCCGCCCAGAATGACCGGCTTACGCCCGATGCTGTCCGCCATCGGGCCATACAGCAGCTGACCGAGAGCAAATCCCAGAATGTAGGTGCTGAGCGTCATCTGCGCGCTGCCCGCCGGAACGCCGAACTGGGCGGAGATCACCGGCAGCGCCGGGAGATACATATCAATGGAAAGCGGCATCAGCATGGCTAACAGGCCAAGGATGAACACAATACCCAGCGATGAGTGCTGCCTGGTCGTCACTGATTCACTCCTGAGGTTAGCGTGGCGGCAAGCCCACGCTTGCAATTTCATCTTCCGTCAGCGCGCGGTATTCGCCCGGCGCTAAATCATCATCAAGTTTGATCTCACCAATGCGTTCGCGGTGCAGGCCGACAACGTGGTTCCCCACCGCGGCAAACATACGCTTCACCTGGTGATAGCGTCCTTCGCTGATGGTCAGGCGCACTTCCGTTGGGGTGATGACCTCAAGCTGTGCCGGTTTAGTCAGATCTTTTTCGTTATGCAGCTGAACGCCTTTGGCGAACTGTTCGGCGGTGTCTTCGGCTACCGGCGATTCCAGCGTGACAAGGTACGTTTTTTCACAGTGGTGGCGCGGCGAGGTGATACGGTGCGACCACTGACCATCGTCAGTCATCAGCACAAGGCCGGTGGTATCGATATCCAGACGCCCTGCGGCATGCAGCTTGTGCGCGGCGGGTTCATCGAGGAAGTAGAGCACCGTCGGGTGATCGGGATCATCCGTCGAACAGACATACCCCTGCGGCTTATTGAGCATGAAGTAGCGCGGGCCGGTCTGCTGGGTCAACGAGTTACCGTCGTATTCCACATCGTGTTCCGGCAGGATTTTAAAAGCGGTGAGTTTGACAATCTCGCCGTCCACGGTAACGCGGCTGGCGCGGATCTCACGCCCGGCAATGGCGCGGCTGACGCCGAGCTGCTGAGCGATAAACTTATCAAGTCGCATGAAGTCTGTTTAGCCTGTAAAAGTGCGGTGCGGACTGACGTCCGAAATGAAGCGATATCAGCGTTCAAGTATAACGGCCCTGCTATGCCACTCAAGCGAAAAGATTCGTGGCATACTATTTGCCTGTTAATGAAGATACTGAAACCATGACCTTTACGCTTCGCCCCTATCAGCAGGAAGCGGTGGATGCCACCCTCGCCCACTTTCGTCAGCATCAGCAGCCCGCCGTCATCGTTCTGCCAACCGGCGCCGGAAAAAGCCTGGTGATTGCCGAACTGGCTCGCCTGGCGCGCGGGCGTGTGTTGGTGCTTGCTCACGTGAAAGAGCTGGTTGCACAAAACCATGGCAAGTATCTCGCACTGGGACTGGAGGCGGATATTTTTGCCGCCGGGCTGAAGCGCAAAGAGAGCCACGGAAAAGTCGTATTTGGCAGCGTGCAGTCGGTGGCGCGCAATCTTGAACACTTTCAGGGCGAATTCTCCCTGCTGATTGTCGATGAGTGTCACCGCATCAGCGACGACGACGACAGCCAGTATCAGCAAATCCTTACCCATTTGAAAAAGGTGAACCCTCACTTACGCCTGCTGGGGCTGACCGCCACGCCTTTTCGCCTGGGCAAGGGCTGGATTTACCGTTTTCATTATCACGGCATGGTGCGCGGCGACGAAAAAGCGCTGTTCCGCGACTGCATCTATGAACTGCCGCTGCGCTATATGATCAAACATGGCTATCTCACTCCGCCGGAAAGGCTGGATATGCCGGTCGTACAGTATGATTTCAGCCGGTTGCAGGTCCAAAGCAATGGCCTGTTTAGCGAAGCCGACCTTAATAAAGAGCTGAAAAAACAGCAGCGCATCACGCCGCACATCGTCAGCCAGATTGTGGAGTTTGCCCAGAGCCGTAAAGGGGCGATGATTTTTGCCTCCACGGTAGAACACGCGAAAGAAATCACCGGCCTGCTTCCGACTCAGGACGCAGCACTTATCACCGGCGAGACGCCAACGCCTGAGCGCGATCGGCTGATTGAAACCTTTAAGGCGCAAAAATTCCGCTACCTGGTGAACGTCGCGGTGCTGACCACCGGGTTTGATGCGCCCCACGTCGATTTGATTGCCATTCTGCGCCCGACGGAGTCCGTCAGCCTGTATCAGCAAATTGTCGGCCGCGGCCTGCGCCTTGCTCCCGGTAAGACCGATTGCCTGATTCTGGATTACGCCGGTAACCCACACGATCTCTTTGCCCCGGAGGTCGGCGCGCCAAAAGGCAAAAGTGACAACGTCCCCGTGCAGGTTTTTTGTCCATCGTGTGGGTTTGCCAATACTTTTTGGGGCAAAATCACCAGCGACGGTACGCTCATCGAACATTTTGGCCGTCGCTGTCAGGGCTGGCTGGAGGATGACGAAGGCCATCGCGAGCAGTGTGATTTTCGTTTCCGTTTCAAAAATTGCCCGCAGTGCAATGCGGAAAACGACATTGCTGCCCGCCGCTGCCGGGAATGTGACACGGTGCTGGTTGACCCGGACGACATGCTAAAAGCCGCGCTGAAGCTAAAAGACGCGCTGGTACTACGCTGCAGCGGTATGTCACTTCAGCACGGCGCAGATGAAAAAGGCCCGTGGCTGAAAATCACTTATTACGATGAAGATGGCACAGACGTCAGTGAGCGCTTCCGTCTGCAAACACCCGCGCAGAAAACGGCATTCGAGCAGTTGTTCATGCGCCCGCACACTCGCACGCCCGGCGTACCGCTGCGCTGGATAACGCCTGCCGACATCCTCGCCCAACAGGTTTTACTGCGGCATCCGGACTTTGTCGTCGCCCGTAAAAAAGGCCAGTTCTGGCAGGTGCGGGAAAAAGTCTTTGATTATGAAGGCCGCTTTCGCCGGGCGAACGAATTACGATAATTTTTTCATTTTTTGTGCATCCGTCTTACATCAGGATGAGTTGCCGTTGCGGCTTCGTGAAAAATATCATCCAGCCAACCCGAAATCTCAACTTCTGTCAGGTCATCAGGAATAATAACGTCATATAGTCGGGAGAATTTTCGTTCTGACATGTCAACTCGAAAGACCAGCCAGCGCCCGTCTTTACGCTGTACCCCTATGTGTCGACCAAATACATCGTAAATCAGCATCGCCATTTCTCCTTTGCCAATTTCTGTAACGTTGCGCCCCGCAGACCTCCCTGAGGATCAATATCAAGACACCGTATCCGATTGTCACCCGCTCATGGATGGCTACAAGAGGTGCAGTTTCCATTGCCCCGATGTGGATTGAAGGCTATAATGCCGCCCGCTTTTGCATGTGCAAAGCAGATCATTTGCCTGTTGCTGGGTCGCCTGTAACAGGATTACTTATAGAGAGACGTCAATGTTTACTATTAACGCAGAAGTACGTAAAGAGCAGGGTAAGGGTGCGAGCCGCCGCCTGCGCGCAGCTAACAAGTTCCCGGCTATCGTTTACGGTGGCAAAGCTGCTCCAGTTGCTATCGAACTGGACCACGACAAACTGTGGAACCTGCAGGACAAAGCTGAGTTTTATGCTGAAGTTCTGACCATTGTTGTTGATGGCAAAGAAGAGAAAGTGAAGGTTCAGGCTGTTCAGCGTCACGCGTTCAAGCCAAAACTGACTCACATCGACTTCGTTCGCGCTTAATCGCCAACAAGTTGTGAAAAACCCCGCCCCGGCGGGGTTTTTTTATGGCCTTTGTCTGGCGACGCGACGCTTGCCAGGCCTGGCGATTTCGCCGGCAGGCGCAAGGCGAAGCCGCCACCCGGCATAATGCCGATATGGGCTTATTTTCCGCTGGTGCGGCGCATCAACTGGTCACGCAGGTTTGGCGGCGTGCCCTTAATGGTCAGGGTGTCCGTGGCCGGATCCCAGAAAATACGTTCGCCCAGCAGCAAAGCATCAAAGTTAATGGTCAGCCCCCCGCCGCTGCCGGCATATTTGGTTAGCTGGCGCAGCGTGCTGCGATCCGCCGGGAAGCTCTCCTCCAGCTCATAGCCTTTATCAGCGGTGAACTCGTGGAAGCTCACTTCAGAAACGCCAGAGAGCTCTTTCGACAGCGACTCCAGCTCAATCTCTTCCCCAGCCTGCAGCTGTTCGTTGCAGTAGGTGTAAACCTGCTGACGCACGTTCTGGCGCTCAGACTTGTCGAGCTGCGCTTCCGCGGTGAAATCGTCAACCGCCTGTAATAAACCGCGGTTCTGCTGTTTGGCGTTCAGGCCTTCGCTGGCCCCGAGGAAATCCATAAAGAAGTCGGCCACTTTGCGCCCGACTCGCCCTTTCAGGAAAGTCAGATAGCGGCTGGACTCCGGATTGGTTTCCCATTCGGTCAAATCGATGCGTGCCACGATGTCCGCATGGTTGATATCCAGATAGTGCGTGGAGCTGATATCCAGCTGTTCGTTAACGCGCATGCTGCTCAGGTTGTTCAGCACCGCCACCAGCAGGTAATCCACCGCCAGATACTTATAGTGGCAGAACAGCACAATGCCGCCGTCGGCAAAGGGATATTTCGCCAGCTCATCGCGCAGACGCCCGGTTGCCGCACGGCTGAAGGCCAGGAAATCTTCCTCGCCTTTGCGATGCAGGCGCAGAGACTCGGCCAGCTCGCTCTCTTCGGTGAACATGCCGTAGGCTTTGTTCTTCGCGCTGTAAACGCGGTGCAGCTCGGCCATCATCTCTTCGACCGTTGCCGTCGGCTCCAGTAACGTATCGCGCAGCACCAGCTCAAGGTTTTGTTCATCACGCTTGATCATCTGATGCAGGGCAATCTGGTTGATATCCAGACTCATGTTAAACTCTCCTTTTAGACCGGGCGGTATTCAACCACCGCAGGCGCAGCCGTGTAAAGTCGAAAAAAAGCGGAAAAAATGCTGCTGCTACGGTAATATGTTGCCCTTTCATGAACAAACAGATTCTGGATTTATGCCGCAAATCTCCCGCTACAGCGATGAACACGTTGAACAACTGCTGACTGAGCTTGCCAACGTGCTGGAAAAACACAAGGCACCGACCGACCTTTCACTGATGGTGTTAGGCAATATGGTGACTAACCTGATTAACACAAGCGTCGCGCCAGCCCAGCGCACGGCGATTGCCCGCTCCTTTGCGCAGGCGCTGCAATCCTCAATTAGCGACGATCCGGCGCACTAAGCACACAGGAAGACGACAAACAGTTTATGGTGACTCATCGTCAGCCCTACCGCGAAAAAGTGTCTCAGATGGTCAGTTGGGGGCACTGGTTTGCCCTGTTCAACATTCTGCTGGCCTCGGTACTCGGTAGCCGTTATCTGTTTGTCGCCGACTGGCCGACGACGCTGTCAGGCCGCGTGTACTCGTACATCAGCCTCCTCGGCCATTTCAGCTTTCTGGTTTTCGCTACCTATCTGCTGATCCTCTTCCCGCTCACGTTTGTTGTCATTTCCCAACGGCTGATGCGGTTCCTCTCCGCCATTCTTGCTACCGTGGGCATGACGCTGCTGCTTATCGACAGCGAAGTCTTTACCCGCTTCCACCTGCACCTTAATCCGGTCGTCTGGGAGCTGGTCATTAACCCCGATCAAAACGAGATGGCCCGTGACTGGCAGCTGATGTTCATCAGCGTCCCGGTTATCTTGCTGATAGAAATGCTGTTCGCCACATGGAGCTGGCAGAAGCTGCGCAGCCTTACGCGGCGGCGTCATTATGCTCGCCCTATCGCCTGGTTTCTGTTTGCCTCGTTCGTTGCCACGCATGTGATGTATATCTGGGCCGATGCTAATTTCTATCGTCCGGTGACCATGCAGCGCGCGAATCTACCGCTCTCCTATCCGATGACGGCGCGTAAGTTTCTGGAGAAACATGGCCTGCTTGATGCGCAGGATTACCAGCGTCGTCTGGTGGAGCAAGGCGATCCGGAAGCCGTTTCCGTTCAGTATCCGCTTAGCGATTTGCGCTATCGCGATATGGGAACAGGTCAGAACGTACTGCTAATTACAGTCGACAGCCTGAACTATTCCCGCTTTGAGAAGCAGATGCCTGCCCTGGCAGAATTTGCGCAGCAAAACCTTAACTTTACCCAGCACATGAGTGCCGGAAACGCCGCAGACAGCGGGATTTTTGGCCTGTTCTACGGGATTTCGCCAAGCTACATGGACGGCGTGCTGTCCGCACGTATTCCGGCGGCGCTGATCACCTCCCTGAACCAGCAAGGGTATCAGCTTGGCCTGTTCTCCTCTGACGGCTTCAGCAGCCCGATGTATCGCCAGGCGCTGCTCTCAGATTTCTCGCTGCCGCCGTCAAAAACACAAAGTGATGCCGATACCGCCAGCCAGTGGATAAACTGGCTTGGCAGCTATGCGCAGGAAGAGAACCGCTGGTTCTCGTGGATTTCGCTTAACGGCACTACCCTTGATGACGGCCAGAAGCAGAACTTTAACCGCCGTTACGCCCGCGCGGCGGCGAGTGTCGATACGCAAATCTCACGCGTACTGACCGCGCTGAAAGACTCCGGCAAGCTCGATAAAACGGTGGTCATTATTACCGGTGCACACGGCGTGCCGATGAATAAATCCGGCAGCAGTTTTGAATGGTCCCGTGAAGCGCTTCAGGTACCACTGGTTATTCACTGGCCGGGCACTCCTGCACAGAACATCACAACGCTTACCGATCATAAAGACGTGATGACGACGCTGATGCAGCGCCTGCTGCACGTCAGCACGCCGGCAAATGAATATTCGCAGGGTCAGGATCTGTTCAGCGCCGCACGTCGTCATAACTGGGTGACGGCATCAAGCAATTCGGATCTGGCCATCACCACTCCGCAGGTGACCGTGGTGTTAAATCATAACGGCAGCTACAAAACCTGGGATCGTCAGGATCAGAGGATCGATAACGAGAAGCCGCAGCTCAGCCTGCTGCTTCAGGTACTGACCGAAGAGAAACGGTTTATCGCTAACTGATTGATTAATTTTGAATCAATTAACCCGGGTCATCTTGCATTCGAAACGGAAAGCGGTACTATTATTCACCTGTTTCGGCACGTAGCGCAGCCTGGTAGCGCACT
>DKMD01000018.1:343291-460019 GCA_002470465.1 Pluralibacter sp. UBA7423 | reverse complement strand
ACCACATCCATTGGCTACGTTTGTAGCTGTATTGAAAACAGGACCACTGGCTGCCATGCAAGAGCAATACCGCCCGGAAGAGATAGAATCGAAAGTCCAGCAACACTGGGACGAAAAGCGCACGTTTGAAGTGACCGAAGACAACAGTAAAGAGAAATACTACTGCCTGTCGATGCTCCCCTATCCTTCTGGCCGACTACACATGGGCCACGTGCGTAACTACACCATCGGTGATGTGATTGCCCGCTACCAGCGTATGCTGGGTAAAAACGTGCTTCAGCCAATCGGCTGGGATGCGTTCGGCCTGCCGGCTGAAGGTGCCGCGGTGAAAAACAACACCGCGCCAGCTCCATGGACGTACGACAACATCGCGTACATGAAAAACCAGCTCAAAATGCTGGGCTTTGGCTATGACTGGAGCCGCGAGCTGGCAACCTGCACCCCGGAATATTACCGCTGGGAGCAGAAGTTCTTCACCGAGCTCTATAAAAAAGGTCTGGTGTACAAAAAAACCTCCGCCGTTAACTGGTGCCCGAACGACCAGACCGTTCTCGCGAACGAGCAGGTTATCGACGGCTGCTGCTGGCGCTGCGACACCAAAGTTGAGCGTAAAGAGATCCCACAGTGGTTCATCAAAATCACGGCCTATGCCGATGAACTGCTGAACGATCTGGACAAAATGGATCAGTGGCCTGACACGGTGAAAACCATGCAGCGCAACTGGATCGGCCGTTCCGAAGGTGTGGAAATCTCCTTTGACGTAGCGGATTACGCGGACAAACTGACCGTGTACACCACCCGTCCGGACACCTTCATGGGCTGCACCTACCTGGCTGTGGCGGCGGGTCATCCGCTGGCACAGCAGGCAGCGGCAAACAATCCGGCGCTGGCGTCCTTCATCGATGAGTGCCGCAACACCAAGGTTGCCGAAGCAGACATGGCGACCATGGAGAAGAAAGGCGTCGACACTGGCTTCAAAGCGATTCACCCGCTGACCGGCGAAGCCATCCCGGTCTGGGCCGCTAACTTTGTGCTGATGGAGTACGGCACAGGCGCCGTGATGGCCGTTCCGGGCCACGATCAGCGCGACTATGAATTTGCGAGCAAATACGGCCTGAACATCAAGCCGGTTATCCTCGCAGCCGACGGCTCCGAGCCCGATCTGTCTGAACAAGCGCTGACCGAAAAAGGCACGCTGTTCAACTCAGGTGAATTCAACGGTCTGAGCTACGAAGCAGGCTTCAACGCCATCGCCGATAAGCTCGCAGCAATGGGCGTGGGTGAGCGTAAAGTCAACTTCCGCCTGCGCGACTGGGGTGTGTCCCGTCAGCGCTACTGGGGCGCGCCAATCCCAATGGTGACCCTGGAAGACGGCACCGTGATGCCAACGCCTGAAGATCAACTGCCGGTTATCCTGCCGGAAGACGTGGTCATGGACGGTATCACCAGCCCAATTAAAGCCGATCCTGAGTGGGCGAAAACCACCGTCAACGGCCAGCCTGCGCTGCGCGAAACTGATACCTTCGACACCTTCATGGAGTCCTCCTGGTACTACGCACGCTACACCTGCCCGGACTACCAGGAAGGCATGCTGGATTCCGATGCCGCAAACTACTGGCTGCCAGTTGATATCTACATTGGCGGTATTGAACACGCCATCATGCACCTGCTCTACTTCCGCTTCTTCCACAAGCTGATGCGTGATGCGGGCATGGTGAACTCTGACGAGCCAGCCAAACAGCTGCTGTGTCAGGGCATGGTGCTGGCTGATGCGTTCTACTATGTCGGCGAAAACGGCGAGCGCAACTGGGTTTCTCCGGTTGATGCAATTGTTGAGCGCGACGACAAAGGCCGTATTGTTAAGGCGAAAGACGCCGAAGGTCATGAGCTGGTGTATACCGGCATGAGCAAGATGTCCAAGTCCAAAAACAACGGCATCGATCCGCAGGTTATGGTTGAGCGCTATGGCGCAGACACCGTGCGTCTGTTCATGATGTTCGCTTCACCAGCAGATATGACGCTCGAGTGGCAGGAATCCGGCGTGGAAGGTGCAAACCGCTTCCTGAAACGCGTCTGGAAACTGGTTTACGAGCACACCTCTAAAGGCCCGGTTGCCGCGCTGAACGTCGATGCGTTGAGCGAAGATCAGCAGGCGCTGCGTCGTGACATTCACAAGACTATCGCCAAAGTAACCGATGATATCGGTCGTCGTCAGACCTTTAACACCGCTATCGCGGCGATTATGGAGCTGATGAACAAGCTGGCGAAAGCCCCGGCTGAAGGTGAGCAGGATCGCACTCTGATGCAGGAAGCGCTGCTGGCCGTCGTGCGCATGCTCAACCCGTTCACACCGCACGTCAGCTTCACCCTGTGGCAGATCCTCAGCGGCGAAGGCGATGTGGACAATGCACCGTGGCCGGTCGCAGACGAAAAAGCGATGGTGGAAAACACCACGCTCGTCGTGGTACAGGTTAACGGTAAAGTCCGCGGTAAAGTCACCGTGCCGGTGGATGCAACGGAAGAACAGGTTCGTGAACGTGCAGGCCAGGAACCTCTGGTCGCAAAATATCTGGACGGCGTGACCGTGCGTAAAGTCATTTACGTACCGGGCAAACTGCTCAACCTGGTCGTTGGCTAAGCGCGGGAGGAAGCGTGCGATTTCTGACAACGTTAGTGGTAACTCTTGCGGTGCTGGTCACCGCAGGCTGTGGCTGGCATCTGCGTAGTACCACGCAGGTGCCGGACAACATGAAAAAGATGATCTTTGTCTCAAGCGATCCTAACGGTCCGCTGAGTCGTTCAGTCCGTAACCAGCTTCGTCTGAACGGCATTGAGATCGTTGAAGGTAGCTCCATACGTCAGGACATTCCGTCCCTGCGTCTGGGCGGTGCGTCTATCGGCAAAGATACCGCATCGGTATTCCAGAACGGTCAGACGGCAGAATACCAGATGGTGATGACCGTCAGGGCCAGCGTGCTGATCCCGGGCCACGATATCTATCCAATCAGCACTAAGGTCTATCGTTCGTTCTTCGATAACCCGCAAAAGGCGCTGGCGAAAGATTCCGAGCAGGACATCATCATTCAGGAAATGTATGACAAAGCCGCTCAACAGCTGATTCGTAAGCTGCCAAGCATCAAAGTGGCGGATGCTGAAGCCACTAAAGAGGAAGAGCAGTCAGCCGCCAGCAGCACCGCGGCTCCTGACTCCACTCGCGTCTCCACCACGCTGGGTAACTGATGATTCGGTTGTACCCGGAACAACTCCGCGCGCAGATCTCTGAAGGACTGCGCGCGGCGTATCTTCTCCTCGGTAACGATCCCCTTCTGCTTCAGGAAAGCCAGGACGCCATCCGCCACGCGGCGGCTACGCAGGGCTTTGATGAACACCATACCGTTTCCATCGATACCAGCACGGACTGGAATGCGCTGTTTTCCCTGAGCCAGGAACGTAGCCTGTTTGCCAGCCGTCAGACGCTGATGCTCATCCTGCCGGAAAACGGCCCCAACGCCGCGATTAACGAGCAGCTTACCGCGCTGACAGGACGGCTCCACGACGACCTGTTGCTGATCGTTCGCGGTAATAAGCTGACCAAAGCGCAGGAAAACGCCGCCTGGTACAGTGCGCTGTCTGAACGCTCAGTGCAGGTTTCCTGCCAGACGCCGGAACAGGCGCAGCTGCCTCGCTGGCTGGCGGCTCGTGCTAAGCAGCACAATCTTCAGCTTGATGAGGCCGCAAGCCAGCTGCTCTGCTACTGCTATGAAGGCAATCTGCTGGCACTGGCTCAGGCGCTTGAGCGCCTGGCGCTGCTGTGGCCTGACGGCAAGCTTACGCTGCCGCGCGTTGAGCAGGCGGTAAACGACGCCGCCCATTTCACGCCGTTCCACTGGCTTGATGCGCTGTTAGCCGGAAAAAGTAAGCGTGCGCTGCACATTCTTCAGCAGCTTCGTCAGGAAGGCTGCGAACCGGTGATCCTGCTGCGCACCCTCCAGCGTGAGCTTTTGTTGCTGGTGAATATGAAACGTCAGTCGGTTTCCACGCCGCTTCGCACGCTGTTTGATAAGCACCGCGTCTGGCAGAACCGTCGTCCCCTGTTTACGGAAGCGCTGAACCGCCTGAGCCAGGAACAGCTGCGCCATGCGGTTGCTCTGCTGGCACGCACCGAGCTGACGCTCAAGCAGGATTACGGCCAGTCAGTCTGGGCCGAACTTGACGGCCTGTCGCTGCTGCTGTGCCACAAAAACCTGCCCGACGTTTTCTTCGAAGGATAATATGACGGCGTTAAAGGCGCTTTACGGCGGCACATTCGATCCCGTTCACTACGGACACCTCAAACCGGTTGAGATTCTGGCAAATCTCATTGGTCTGTCCCGCGTGATAATCATGCCGAACAACGTCCCTCCCCATCGCCCTCAGCCGGAAGCGACCAGTACTCAGCGCAAACACATGCTGGAACTGGCGATTGCGGACAAGCCGCTGTTTGAACTCGATGAACGGGAGCTTAATCGTGATACACCCTCGTACACGTCAGAGACGCTAAAAGAGTGGCGTCTGGAACAGGGGACTGTGCAGCCATTAGCCTTTATCATCGGCCAGGATTCGCTGCTCAATTTTCCCTCCTGGCACGACTATGAAAGCATTCTGGAAAACGCACACCTGCTGGTGTGCCGCCGCCCAGGCTACCCGATGACGATGAAAGAGGAGGCGCATCAGCAGTGGCTAGAACGCCACCTCACTCACCACGCTGACGATCTGCACCACACACCTGCCGGAAAAATTTACCTCGCGGAAACGCCGTGGTTTGATATTTCCGCGACGCTCATTCGCGAACGTTTACAGCACGGTGAATCCTGCGCGCAGATGCTGCCTCAGGCCGTGCTCGACTACATCAATCAACAGGGACTGTACCGATAACGCTCGCGAAATATCCGTAATCGATACGAATGTTCCATTTTCTTTACTGACGCCCCTCCAGACCATTGAACACCCCCTGACAGGCTGCTATTCTCCGCAGCCTGACTCATCCCACCCCGCTGATTTACAGAAATTGTTTTACAAAAATGGCGATGCAATCATGGCCATGGGATGGGATGATAGCCCGCCGGTTATGTCCGGCTGGCGACATTTGTCCGACTTCGTCCTGGTTTCAGGTATACTTACGGGCTGTTTATCTTTTTTATCACCTGACCAGGGGGAAACTTGCAGGGTAAAGCACTTCAGGATTTTGTTATCGACAAAATCGACGATCTTAAAGGCCAGGATATCGTGGCTATCGATGTTCACGGCAAATCCAGCATCACCGACTGCATGATCATTTGTACCGGTACTTCCACCCGCCATGTGATGTCTATTGCAGACCACGTCGTTCAGGAATCCCGCGCTGCTGGCATGCTGCCGCTGGGCGTTGAAGGCGAAAACGTCGCCGACTGGGTTGTGGTTGATCTGGGTGACGTCATCGTCCACGTGATGCAGGAAGAGAGCCGTCGCCTGTACGAACTGGAAAAACTCTGGGGTTAATGCGTGAAGCTGCAGCTGATTGCCGTGGGCACAAAAATGCCGGACTGGGTTCAGACCGGGTTCACGGAGTACCTGCGCCGCTTTCCCAAAGATATGCCGTTCGAGCTGGTGGAAATTCCCGCCGGTAAGCGTGGCAAGAATGCCGATATCAAACGCATTCTGGAGAAAGAAGGTGAGCTGATGCTGGCGGCGGCGGGTAAGAACCGCATTGTCACGCTGGATATTCCAGGCCGCCCATGGGACACCCCTCAGCTTGCTCAGGAACTCGAGCGCTGGAAGCAGGATGGCCGTGACGTGAGCCTGCTTATCGGGGGTCCGGAAGGCTTATCGCCCGCCTGTAAAGCCGCAGCAGAACAAAGTTGGTCCCTCTCCGCGCTGACGCTCCCTCACCCGCTTGTTCGGGTACTGGTCGCCGAAAGCCTGTACCGGGCGTGGAGCATTACCACCAACCACCCTTACCACCGCGAGTAATGATGACCAGGTTAGATTAAGCAGCGGATGAAATTACAGAATTCTTTTCGCGATTACACGGCTGAGTCCGCGCTGTTTGTGCGCCGGGCGGTAATCGCTTTTCTTGGGATTTTAGCACTCAGCGGCGTGCTGGTGTTTAACCTCTATAATCTGCAAATTGTCCGTTTCACTGACTATCAAACCCGCTCTAACGAAAACCGCATCAAGCTGGTGCCCATCCCGCCCAGCCGCGGCATCATTTACGATCGCAACGGCACGCCGCTGGCGCTGAACCGCACCATTTATCAGCTGGAGCTGATGCCGGAGAAGGTCGATAACCTGCAGCAGACGCTGAACGATCTGCGCAGCGTCGTTGATCTCACCGACGACGACATCGCCAACTTCAAGAAAGAGCGAGCCCGTTCGCACCGCTTCACCTCGATTCCGGTCAAGGTAAACCTGACCGAAGTGCAGGTCGCCCGCTTCGCCGTCAACCAGTACCGCTTCCCCGGCGTGGAAGTAAAAGGTTATAAGCGCCGCTACTACCCGTATGGTTCGGCACTAACGCACGTCATCGGCTATGTGTCGAAAATTAACGATAAAGATGTCGACCGCCTCGATAAAGAAGGCAAGCTCGCCAACTATGCCGCCACGCACGATATCGGCAAGCTGGGTATTGAGCGCTATTACGAAGACGTGCTGCACGGCCAGACGGGCTATGAAGAAGTCGAAGTCAACAACCGCGGCCGCGTGATTCGCCAGTTGAAAGAAGTGCCGCCGCAGGCCGGGCACGATATCTACCTGACCCTCGATTTGAAGCTGCAGCAGTATATCGAAACGCTGCTGGCCGGGAGCCGCGCCGCCGTTGTCGTGACCGATCCGCGTTCCGGCGGCATCCTCGCGCTGGTCTCCATGCCAAGCTACGACCCGAACCTGTTTGTGGATGGGATCTCCAGCAAGGATTACTCTTCTCTGCTGAACGACCCGAATACGCCGCTGGTGAACCGCGCCACCCAGGGCGTTTACCCGCCAGCGTCAACGGTTAAGCCTTACGTCTCCGTTTCTGCCCTGAGCGCAGGCGTGATCACCCGTAATACAGGCCTGTTCGATCCGGGCTGGTGGCAGCTACCGGGCTCCGATAAACGCTATCGTGACTGGAAAAAATGGGGCCACGGCCACCTGAACGTCACCAAAGCGCTGGAAGAATCTGCCGACACCTTCTTCTACCAGGTCGCCTACGACATGGGTATCGACCGCCTGTCTGAGTGGATGGGCAAATTTGGCTACGGCCATTACACCGGCATTGACCTCTCCGAAGAGCGCTCCGGGAATATGCCAACCCGTGAATGGAAGCTGAAACGCTTTAAAAAACCGTGGTATCAGGGTGACACCATTCCGGTAGGTATCGGCCAGGGTTACTGGACGGCGACGCCGATTCAGATGAGTAAAGCGCTGATGATCCTGATTAACGACGGTGTGGTGAAAGTGCCGCACCTGCTGATGAGCACTACCGAGGAAGGGAAGCAGGTGCCGTGGCAGCAGCCGCAGGAAACGCCCGTCGGCGACATTCACTCCGGCTTCTGGGAAATTGCCAAAGACGGAATGTATGGCGTTGCTAACCGCCCTAACGGGACGGCGCACAAATACTTCGCGGGCGCACCTTACAAAGTCGCGGCCAAGTCCGGTACTGCCCAGGTCTTTGGCCTGAAAGCAAACGAAACCTATAACGCGCACCGCATTGCGGAACGCCTGCGTGACCATAAGCTGATGACGGCGT
This sequence comes from Pluralibacter sp. UBA7423, assembly GCA_002470465.1. Lineage (GTDB taxonomy): Bacteria > Pseudomonadota > Gammaproteobacteria > Enterobacterales > Enterobacteriaceae > Scandinavium. The sequence goes on along the minus strand of DKMD01000018.1, from coordinate 452,275 downwards.
TTGCCCCATACGACAGCCCGAAAGTCGCCGTCGCCATCATCCTCGAGAACGGCGGCGCGGGCCCGGCAGTCGGGACGTTAATGCGCCAGATCCTCGATCACATCATGCTTGGTGATAACAATACCGTACTGCCGTCGGAAAACCCGGCAGCCGCCGCGGCGGAGGACCAATAATTATGACGGACAATCCGAACAAGAAATCGCTGTGGGATAAAATCCACCTGGATCCGACCATGCTGCTGATCCTGCTGGCGCTGCTGACCTACAGCGCGCTGGTCATCTGGAGCGCCAGCGGACAGGACATTGGCATGATGGAGCGCAAAATCGGCCAGATCGCGATGGGCGTTGTTATCATGGTGGTGATGGCGCAGATCCCGCCTCGCGTATACGAAGGCTGGGCGCCGTGGCTGTATATCTTCTGTATCATTTTACTGGTCGCGGTAGACGCCTTCGGCGCCATCTCGAAAGGCGCACAGCGCTGGCTCGATCTGGGCGTGGTGCGCTTCCAGCCGTCTGAGATAGCCAAAATCGCCGTGCCGCTGATGGTAGCCCGATTTATCAACCGTGACGTGTGTCCTCCTTCGCTCAAGAACACGGCTATTGCGCTGGTGCTGATCTTCCTGCCAACGCTGCTGGTTGCTGCACAGCCCGATCTTGGCACCTCCATTTTGATTGCCCTCTCCGGCCTGTTCGTGCTGTTCCTCTCCGGCCTGAGCTGGCGGTTGATTGGCGTTGCCGTGGTGCTGGTGGCGGCGTTTATCCCAATCCTCTGGTTCTTCCTGATGCACGATTATCAGCGCCAGCGCGTGATGATGCTGCTCGACCCGGAAACCGATCCGCTCGGCGCAGGCTATCACATCATCCAGTCTAAAATTGCGATTGGCTCCGGTGGCCTGCGCGGTAAAGGCTGGCTGCACGGCACCCAGTCGCAGCTTGAATTCCTGCCCGAACGCCATACCGACTTTATTTTTGCGGTCCTTGCCGAAGAGCTCGGCCTGATAGGTTTCCTGGTGCTGCTGGCGCTTTACGTCCTGCTCATCATGCGAGGCCTGTGGATTGCCGCCCAGGCACAAACTACCTTTGGTCGCGTGATGGCCGGAGGTTTAATGTTGATTTTATTCGTTTATGTCTTCGTAAATATTGGTATGGTGAGTGGGATCCTGCCGGTGGTTGGCGTACCGCTGCCGCTGGTCAGCTATGGGGGCTCTGCCCTGATCGTACTGATGGCCGGGTTTGGTATCGTGATGTCGATCCACACCCACAGAAAAATGTTGTCGAAAAGCGTATAAGGGGTGCGCAATGATGCGTAAACAATGGCTTGGGATCTGTATTGCCGCGGGTATGCTCGCCGCGTGTTCAAGTGATGATGGGCAGCAGCAGCAGACCATCACCGCACCGCAGCCGGCAGTCTGCAACGGCCCCGTAACAGAAATCACGGGCGCTGAGCCACGCTATGAACTCCCGAATCCAACGGTGAATCAGGATTACCAGCGCGACGGCAAGAACTTTAAAATCGTTCAGGATCCGGCCAACTTCAGCCAGGCAGGCTTTGCGGCAATTTACGATGCGGAACCCGGCAGTAACCTGACCGCCTCCGGCGAAGCCTTTGACCCGACACAGCTCACTGCGGCGCATCCAACGCTGCCAATCCCAAGCTACGCACGTATCACCAACCTGGCGAACGGTCGCATGCTGATTGTACGCATTAACGATCGTGGCCCTTATGGCAACGATCGCGTCATCTCGCTCTCCCGCGCCGCAGCCGATCGCCTGAATACGTCGAACAACACCAAAGTGCGGATCGACCCGATTATTGTGGCGCAGGACGGCACGATGTCCGGCCCGGGTACCACCTGTACGACCATCGCCAAACAGACTTACGCCCTGCCCGCTCGCCCGGATTTGAATGGCGGCATGGGTAGCGCCTCCTCGGTTCCACAAGATCAGACTCCGCAGGGCAACGTGCGCGCGATAAGCAACGACACGCTAAAACCGGAGGACAGCACGGGCGCACCAGTTAACAGCAGCGGCTTCCTCGGTGCGCCAACACCGCTTAACAACGGCGTTCTGGAAGGCAGCGAACCTGCTGCACAACCTGCTGCTGCACAGCCGGTTACTGCACAACCCGCAGCTCAGCCTGTCGCCACGCAGAACGCACCGGTTACGGCACCTGGCTCTACGCAAGGTGCCGTAGCTCCGGCAGCTGCGCCAGTTGCCGCGCCTGCTGCATCCAGCGGCAGCTACGTTGTTCAGGTGGGCGCCGTCAGCGATCAGGGCCGTGCACAGCAATACCAGCAGCGTCTGAGCCAGCAATTTTCCGTGCCGGGCCGTGTGACGCAAAACGGTGCCGTCTGGCGTATCCAGTTAGGTCCGTTCAGCAGCAAGACCGAGGCAGGTACCTTACAGCAGCGTCTGCAAAGCGAGGCGCAGCTGCAGTCATTCATTACTCACGCCAACTAATCGGGAAAGGCATCCTTAACGCCGTGCGAATGTTATAACCATTAACAATCTCATACGCATTGCAGGATGCCTGCCCTCAGCGCATTTGCTATAGTTAGGCACTTTTTTCACTCCATCACGGATGTCGTTGTTCTGACCATGAAGACCTCTTTCTCTGCTCGTTTACTCATCACTGCGCTGTCCGTTGCCGCACTGACTTCCGCCGCACACGCTGATGACCTGAACATCAAAACCATGATTCCTGGCGTTCCGCAGATTGACGCGGAATCCTACATTCTGATCGATTACAACTCAGGCAAAGTCCTCGCCGAGCAGAACGCAGACGCTCGTCGCGATCCTGCCAGCCTGACCAAAATGATGACCAGCTACGTCATCGGTCAGGCAATGAAAGCGGGTAAGTTCAAGGAATCCGATCTGGTGACCGTGGGTACCGACGCCTGGGCGACCGGTAACCCGGTATTCAAAGGCTCTTCCCTGATGTTCCTCAAGCCAGGCATGCAGGTGCCGGTTTCCCAGCTGATTCGTGGGATCAACCTGCAGTCCGGCAACGATGCCTGCGTCGCGATGGCCGATTACGTTGCCGGAAGTCAGGATGCGTTCGTCGGTCTGATGAACAGCTACGTCGCCGCGCTGGGCCTGAAAAACTCCCACTTCCAGACCGTTCATGGCCTGGATGCTGACGGTCAGTACAGCTCGGCGCGTGATATGGCGCTGATTGGCCAGGCGCTGATCCGTGACGTGCCGAACGAGTACACCATCTACAAAGAAAAAGAGTTTACCTTTAACGGCATCCGCCAGATGAACCGTAACGGTTTACTGTGGGATAACAGCCTGAACGTGGACGGCATCAAAACCGGCCACACGGATAAAGCGGGCTATAACCTCGTGGCTTCCGCCACGGAAGGACAGATGCGTCTGGTCTCTGCCGTCATGGGCGGACGTACCTTCAAGGGCCGCGAAACGGAAAGTAAAAAGCTGCTGACCTGGGGCTTCCGCTTCTTCGAAACCGTCAACCCACTGAAAGCAGGCAAAGAGTTTGCCTCTGAACCCGCCTGGTTTGGTGACACCGATCGCGCCTCGCTGGGCGTAGATAAAGACGTTTACCTGACTATTCCACGCGGTCGCATGAAGGATCTGAAAGCAAGCTACGTGCTGAACAACACCGAACTGCACGCTCCGCTGCAGAAAAACCAGGTCGTCGGCACCATCAACTTCCAGCTTGATGGCAAAACCATTGAACAGCGTCCTCTGGTGGTGCTCCAGGAAATCCCGGAAGGCAACTTCTTCGGTAAGATCATTGATTACATTAAATTAATGTTCCACCACTGGTTTGGTTAAAAAATAGACGCTTGAAAGTGTGATTTCCATCCCCATATACTACGCATGACTATTACTGCTCCCGTGCCCTGCGCGGGAGCAGTGCTTTTAAAACCACCGGAGCTGACATGAAAACCAAACTTAACGAACTGCTTGAATTCCCTACTTCATTCACCTACAAGGTGATGGGTCTGGCGAAGCCTGAGCTGGTTGACCAGGTGGTGGAAGTGGTGCAGCGCCATGCGCCAGGTGATTACTCTCCACAGGTAAAACCGAGCAGCAAAGGCAACTACCACTCGGTTTCTATCACCATCAACGCAACCCACATCGAGCAGGTTGAAACCCTGTACGAAGAGCTGGGAAATATCGAAATCGTTCGTATGGTGCTGTAATCCCTTTGCCCGGCACACGCCGGGCAATCTCTTACTCCCGCTGTGATATACTCCCACTCCTGTTTTCCCGTTCCGCGGAGTTGTCGTTTTGGATCTCAACACCCTTCTCGTCCGCCAGCTTGGCGTACAGCCCTATGAACCTGTCTCTCAGGCGATGCATGACTTTACCGACCAGCGCGATGAAACCACTCCGGACGAAATCTGGCTGGTTGAGCATCAGCCTGTGTTTACCCAGGGCCAGGCCGGGAAAGCGGAGCATGTACTGGTGCCGGGCGACATTCCCGTTATTCAGAGCGATCGCGGCGGCCAGGTGACCTACCACGGGCCAGGCCAACAGGTCATGTATGTACTTCTGGACTTAAAACGCCGCAAGCTGGGCGTGCGCGAACTGGTCACTCTGCTTGAGCAAACCGTGGTTAACACCCTGGCAGAGTTTGATATTGAATCCCACCCTCGTGCCGATGCCCCGGGCGTTTACGTTGGGGAAAAGAAGATTTGCTCTCTGGGCTTGCGCATCCGTAAAGGCTGCTCATTTCATGGGCTGGCGCTGAATATCGCCATGGATTTATCGCCGTTTTTACGCATAAACCCGTGTGGCTATGCCGGGATGGAAATGACGCAAATGCAACAATGGCGTGCGGACGCCAGACCGGAAAATATTTCACCGGTCCTTATCTCTAAGTTTTTAGCACTGCTAAACAATCCACCTCATAAATATATTACGGCTTAATATATTATATAGCGGACCTGATATTGTGTCGGGTCCCAACCCCTTTTGCCTGGTTTTCCTTTACATTAAACCTGACTTTCTATATTTTTCCTTCGCCTGGCGGCAAAGTTACTTCGCCACAAACAAAATTTTACATTAACACTACCACCAAAAAGCGAGAAGGTTCCGCAGTTCAAGATGTAACTCATTGTTCAACGTGAACTAAATCCTGTCTCCGCGTAAACCGGTTTCTCAAAAGCATAATAACAATAAATACCTTTTCAACTATCATTCATATTGTGAATGAATACGGAGTACAAGTGTGGAATATAACGATCAGCCGGAAAGCCGAATAAATCCTCGTCTTGAGAGTGATACACCGCAAATCTTCCGGACGCTGCGAAATATCGATCTCAACCTGTTGACGATTTTCGAAGCCGTATATGTACACAAAGGCATCGTTAATGCTGCGAAAATTCTGAATCTCACGCCATCGGCTATTAGCCAGTCTATTCAGAAGCTGCGCACAATATTTCCCGATCCGCTGTTCATCCGCAAAGGCCAGGGCGTGACCCCCACGGCCTACGCCACGCATCTCCATGAATACATCAGCCAGGGCCTCGAGTCGATTCTGGGCGCGCTCGATTTAACCGGCAGCTATGATAAACAGCGCACCATCACCATTGGTACGTCGCCAACGGTAGGTGCTGTGGTGATGCCAGCCATCTACCAGACCATTAAAGATAAATTCCCGCAGCTTCTGCTGCGTAATATCCCGATCACCGACGTCGGCCTCCAGCTGAGCCAGTTCCAGACGGATCTCATCATCGACAGCAACGTTCACAACGCACGCGCCCTGAGCCATCATGTGCTGTACAACGACCGGATCGTGCTGGTGGCACGCGCCGGGCACCCGCTGTTTAAAACGCCGCACACCAAAGAGTCGCTGAGCCACTACGAATATACGTTGCTGATGATGGAGGGCGCCGCCCATACCGATTTACGCAAGCGGCTGCATGAAATGTTCCCCGATCAGCGTATCAGCTTCAGCAGTTACAACCTTGTGACGATTGCCGCCCTGATCGGCAGCAGCGAACTCGTTGGCCTGATGCCGGCCCGCTGCTTTGAACTTTTCGCCCGCTGCTGGCCTTTGCAGGTGGTGGATTTCGCACCATTAAGAGATGAATCTGTCGATTTTTCATTGCATTACAATAAGCTCAGCATGCGTGACCCGGTACTGCAAAGCGTCATTACCGCTATTCGCCAGGCCTTCTGAGCCGGCTGAACCCCGCCTTTCATCTGCTTTATCCAGCGTGATTAAGCACATAAAGCAACATCTGCTTTACAAATTGCCGGGCTGGCAGGCTGCTTTATCCACCTGATTAATGCTATACTGCCAGCCATCTGATTCAAAAATAGTTGATAAATACAACATTCCCTTGAATTGAAACGCTTTCCTTCGTTACTCGCAACTGGAACACGCACGCTATGAGTAAACCCATTGTGATGGAACGCGGTGTTAAGTACCGCGACGCCGATAAAATGGCCCTTATCCCGGTTAAAAACGTGGCTACCGAGCGCGAAGCGCTGCTGAGAAAACCGGAGTGGATGAAAATCAAACTGCCGGCTGACTCCACCCGTATTCAGGGTATCAAAGCGGCCATGCGTAAAAACGGCCTGCACTCAGTGTGCGAAGAAGCCTCCTGCCCGAACCTCGCGGAATGTTTTAACCACGGCACAGCCACCTTTATGATCCTCGGTGCAATTTGCACCCGCCGCTGTCCGTTCTGCGACGTAGCCCACGGCCGCCCGGTTGCACCGGATGCTAATGAGCCGCAGAAGCTGGCACAAACCATCGCCGACATGGCGCTGCGCTACGTGGTGATTACCTCCGTTGACCGCGACGATCTGCGCGACGGCGGTGCTCAGCACTTTGCGGACTGCATCGACGCCATCCGTGAAAAAAGCCCGAATATTAAAATCGAAACGCTGGTCCCGGATTTCCGTGGTCGTATGGATCGCGCGCTGGAGATCCTCACCGCCACGCCACCAGACGTCTTCAACCACAACCTGGAGAACGTTCCACGCGTTTACCGCCAGGTACGTCCAGGCGCAGACTACAACTGGTCTCTGAAGCTGCTGGAGCGTTTTAAAGAAGCGCATCCGGATATCCCGACGAAATCAGGTCTGATGGTTGGCTTAGGCGAAACGAACGCTGAAATCATTGAAGTCATGCGCGATCTGCGTCGCCACGGCGTAACGATGCTGACCCTGGGCCAGTATCTGCAGCCTAGCCGTCACCACCTGCCGGTACAGCGCTATGTCAGCCCGGATGAGTTTGATGAAATGAAAGCCGAAGCGCTGGCGATGGGCTTCACCCACGCCGCCTGCGGGCCTTTCGTGCGTTCTTCTTACCATGCAGATTTGCAAGCCAAAGGCATGGAAGTGAAGTAATTCGCTCTGCTGACAAAAAGGCCGCTGCTTTTACGCAGCGGCCTTTTTGTTTTCTCGTCCTGCTAAACCCAGCCCAACGAAGCGGTGTAACAGTTAGTTGCAACTTTTTCAGTCAATGACCTGAAAAACGACAAGAGGCCGCAACGGAACCTGTTGCGGCCTCTCTGTTAAACTCGTGGCGTCGGTAAACAGACCTGTGAAGAGAAACGCTAACTTCCGGCTGTTTTGGCTGCGCCGTTACTCTTTATGAGAGAGTTTTTCTGCCGGGACTTCGTCTTCCGCGCTTTTCTTCGCGGCGGTGTCGTCTTCGCTCATGGCTTTCTTGAAGCCTTTAATTGCCGAACCCAGGTCTCCGCCCAGCGTACGCAATTTTTTGGTGCCGAACACCAGCACAATCAGTGCGGCCACCACCAGCAGCTTGGTAATACTAATCTCACCCATAGATACCTTCTTGATTAAAACAGGCTACAAAACGCGCCAACAAAACCGTAGCTAATTAACGGTCATTTCGCGAGGGCACACAATAGCAATCTGTAACAAGGTGAATCAAGCATTGATTAAAAAATCAGCGCATAATTTGCGGTGGCGCAAAGCGCCGGTTTTTAAGGACCGGCAGCTGGTCGCGGACCTGCTGAACCACATCACGCTGAATATCAGCGAAAATCAGCTGCGGCATACTGCCAGCCCCCGCTAACGTCACGCCCAATGGATCAACAATCCGGCTTTGCCCAATATTCTTGTTGCCGCATTCGCCAGCCGCCACAATGTAGCAGGTTGTATCGAGCGCTCTCGCCGCCAGCAGGGTAGCCCAGTGATGCTCTTTCAACGGGCCGCATACCCAGGCGGTCGGCAAAACAAGAAGCTCTGCGCCTTTTAGCGCCTGCGCCAGTGCCATTTCGGGGAAACGAAGGTCGTAACAGGTCATCAGACCAATCTTCATGCCCTCCACCTCGATAAGCTCCGGTAGTGTGTTCCCGGCGTCTACCCGCTTTGACTCCTGAATGCTGAACGCATCGTAGAGATGAAGTTTCTGATACTGCGCGATGATTTCGCCCCCGCGCAGCGCCACCAGCGTATTAGCGGCACGCCCTTCGCTCGTCGGCACGTGCAGAGTCAGAACGGTCGTCAGTGTGTTGCAACGGCTCTCTTCGAGCAATAGCGCTAAAAAGCCGCCATTCAGCCCCTGAGCCGAGTTCACTGACATGTCAGGGTCATTATCACTCCGGGCCAGCAACGCCTCTGGCAGCACCAGAAGCGACGCCTGAGAGGCCTGTGCCTGCTGCATCAAAGATACGCAGGTCTGGGCATTCGTGGGCCAGTCAGGGGTGACCGCAAATTGTCCGGCAGCAACGCGCATAAAGTCTCCAGGGTTCTCGTCGTAGCCAATTGTGCGGCACGACGCTAAGATATCCGCTTTAGTATTCAAATAGCAGGAATTGGCGGTGTTACAAATCCTTTTAGCAGTTTTTATTGGCGGGGGCACCGGCAGCGTCATGCGCTGGTTACTCGGTATGCGTCTGAATCCACTGCATCATGCACTCCCGCTCGGTACGTTGACCGCTAACCTGCTTGGGGCGTTTATTATCGGCGCCGGGCTGGCGTGGTTTAACCGGATGACTCATATCGATCCGATGTGGAAACTGCTTATCACAACGGGTTTTTGCGGCGGCCTGACTACCTTCTCGACATTCTCAGCGGAAGTGGTATTCCTGATGCAGGACGGGCGTTTTGGCTGGGCGCTGATGAACGTGGCCGTTAACCTGCTGGGTTCGTTTGCCATGACGGCAGCGGCAATGTGGATTTTTTCAGCGGCGCGCTAACGATTTACCGGAACGATCATCAGAAACAACAGACGAAAAAAAACCCGTCAATGACGGGTTTTTGTATTCTACTGACGAAATGCTTAGATAGGCATTACGTTTGCAGCAGATGGGCCTTTGGCACCGTTAGTGATTTCGAACTCTACACGCTGACCTTCAGCCAGAGTTTTGAAACCGTTGGACTGGATTGCAGAGAAGTGTACGAATACATCTTTGCTGCCATCTTCCGGAGTAATGAAACCAAAGCCTTTGGACTCATTAAACCACTTAACGTTACCTTTAATCTTAGACATCAATATTACCTTTACATGAAAATGGACACAAATGCTGTGTCGGCTAACAGTACAGCAATTGTGGTGCCTTTTGTCCAGCTTAAGTTAACGAAAAAGTGATAAAAGTCGCTTATTTTTACTTAAACCGGGAGTTAGTCGTTGTTTTTACACGCGTCTCTGGCACCACTGCCGTCAATCACATTTTTTGCACCTTAAAACTGGAAACGCATCCACGCAAAGTAAACGTTGCCGTTGTTATAAGTGCCCGGAATGTAAGTCATCTGGAACGTCGCCGGGCCATAGCCGACGGAAGCCAAAGGCAGCAGCACCGGGATCGGGATGTACTTCCAGTTATCACGAGCCGTCGCACCGACCGTGTAACCCAATCCCAGATGAAACTTATCGTCTGCCAGCGGGCGCCAGGTTTTCTCCCAGCCGTAGCCGCCGATAGGCTCCCACTTGTTATAGGAATCCTTAAAGGCCATCAGATAGAGGCCATGCCAGTTCCCTTTGTCATCCCAGCGCGACTGGCCAAAACCCGCGCCCCAGGGACGCTCGTTATAGCGATCGGTTTTCTCTTTGTCGTAGGCGAAGCGCGCATGCCAGGTAATCGCAGGCACATATAAATCATAGTGTTCTGGCGACTGCCACGTTTGCGCAATGTTATCGCCGAGCGTAGAAAACGCATCGCTGACGCTGGACGTCATATTTGCCTTCGCCGAAACGGCGAACAGCAGCTGGCTTGTCAATAACCCTGCAAGCGTTAAGAATTTAATCAATCTGGACACCAAAAATAACCATTTAACGTTCATACCTGAACAGTGTAACCATCTTAAAATTAATGAAACCTTAACGACAGCGGAATAATCTCTTTTGTAAAAAAACAGCGCCGTTAAGGCGCTGTTTATATATCAATTAGAGAGATGATATTAGGAAATATCCTGGCGCGTTCGATGCAGCAGTTTATAGACCGCCGGAATAACCAGCATCGAAAGCAGCGGTGCAGTGACCATACCGCCAATCATCGGTGCCGCAATGCGGCTCATCACCTCGGACCCGGTGCCACTGCCCCACATAATCGGCAGCAGGCCAGCCATGATGGTTGCCACGGTCATCACCTTCGGGCGAACGCGAAGCACTGCGCCTTCGTGAATGGCGTGCAATAACGCGGCATTTCCCATTTTCCCTTTTGGATCCTGATATTTAGTCAGCGCCGTATTCAGGTATAGCACCATAATAACCCCAAACTCAGCCGCGACCCCCGCCAAAGCAATAAACCCAACCGCACTCGCAACCGATAAATTATATCCCAGCAGCCACAAGAGCCAGACGCCACCAATCAAGGAGAATGGTAGCGTCCCCATAATCAGTAACACGTCGGAAATACGACGAAAAGTCAGCCACAAAAGCATGAAAATTATCATCAGCGTCACCGGCAATACTATTTTTAGTTTTGCCATTGCCCGCTCAAGATATTCAAATTGCCCAGACCAGGCGAGCGAGATACCCTGCGGCAGTTTGACCTGCTGCGCCACCCGCTGCTGCATCTCTTCCACGGCGGACTTCAGATCTCTCCCACGCAGGTCGACATAAATCCAGTTCGACAGGCGGGCATTTTCGCTCTTGAGCATCGGCGGCCCTTCGCTGATACGCACGTCAGCCAGCTCGTCGAGGGTGACCTGGCTGCCATTCGCCGTCACCACCGGCAGTTGACGCAGCTTTTCAACGTTGTCACGCAGATCGCGGGGATAGCGAACGTTAATCGGAAAACGCTCACGTCCTTCAAGCGTCTGCCCAACGTTTTCCCCACCAACCAATGTGCTGACCAGCGATTGTAACTCCTGCACCGAAACGCCGTAGCGAGCAGCCTGCTGGCGGTTGATGGCAATATCGACATAGCGTCCGCCGGACAAGCGTTCAGCCAACGCAGAGGTCACGCCCGGAACGGTTTTCACCACGCCTTCAATCTCTTGCGCAACGCGCTCAATATCCGCCAGATTGTTGCCGTTCACCTTGATACCTACCGGACTTTTGATTCCCGTCGCCAGCATATCAAGACGGTTACGGATCGGCGGCACCCAGACATTAGCAATGCCCGGCACCTGCACCGTTTTATCGAGTTCCTCAATCAGCTTTTCAGTGGTCATGCCCGGCCGCCACTGGTCACGTGGTTTGAAGTGAATGGTGGTTTCCAGCATCGTCAGCGGCGCAGGATCGGTTGCGCTGTCTGCCCTCCCCGCTTTCCCGAAGACGCTCTCCACTTCCGGCACCGTTTTGATCATCCGGTCCGTCTGCTGAAGCAGTCGCCCCGCTTCCCGCACCGAAATGCCCGGCAGCGTGGACGGCATATACAGCAGGTCGCCCTCATCGAGCGGCGGCATGAACTCGCTGCCGAGTCGACTCAGCGGCCAGAGCGTCAGCACCAGGAGCGCCATCGCCATCAACAGTGTGGTTTTCGGCCAGGCCAGCACCTTATCGAGCAGAGGCTCATAAGCGCGAATCAGCCCACGGTTAATTGGATTGGCCTGCTCATCGGGGATCTTGCCACGAATAAAATAGCCCATCAGCACGGGGATAAGCGTGATCCCAAGCCCGGCGGCCATCGCCATCGACCAGGTTTTGGTGAACGCCAGCGGCGAGAACATCCGCCCTTCCTGCGCCTCGAGCGAAAACACCGGAATGAACGACAGCGTGATAATCAGCAGGCTGCAAAACAGGGCGGGCCCCACTTCCACCGCGGCTTTTTCGGCGATTCGCCAGTAGTCCGGCTCCTTGTCGGGATGGTCGTGTCGCCACTGCTCCAGCACCTTGTGCATATTCTCGATCATCACAATCGCCGCATCGACCATCGCGCCAATGGCAATCGCTATCCCGCCCAGCGACATGATGTTGGCGTTAATGCCCTGATAGTGCATCACGATAAACGCGCCGAGAATGCCGAGCGGCAGCGAAACAATTGCCACCAGCGCCGAACGGAAATGGAACAGGAACAACGTGCAGACCAGCGCCACCACGATAAACTCCTCGATGAGCTTATGGGTGAGCGTCTCAACCGCATGCTCAATCAGCCCGGAGCGATCGTAAACCGGCACAATCTCCACACCCAGCGGCAGCGTTTTTTGCAGATCGGCAAGTTTAGCCTTCACCGCGTGCAACGTATCGAGCGCGTTTTTACCATAGCGCATGACGATAATACCGCCCGCAACTTCACCCTCACCGTTCAGCTCCGCCACGCCACGACGAATCTCCGGTCCGATCTGCACCTTAGCGACGTCAGACAGCATCACCGGCACGCCGTCACGGCTGGCAATCACCACATGGCGAAAATCGTCAGGCCCCTTCAGGTAGCCCGTCGTACGCACCATGTACTCGGCTTCGCCCATTTCCATGACTGCGCCGCCGCTTTCCTGATTTGCGGCTTTTAGTGCCGCAACCAACTGCTGATGGGTAACGTTCAGCGCGCGAAGCCTGTCGGGATCCACCACCACCTGATACTGGCGCACCATGCCGCCAACGCTCGCCACTTCTGAAACGTTCGGCACGGTTTTCAGCTCATATTTGAGCGTCCAGTCCTGAAGCGCACGCAAATCCGCCAGGCTGTGCTTACCGCTTTTATCCACCAGCGCGTATTCATAAATCCAGCCGACGCCGGTGGCATCCGGCCCCAGCTCCACTTTGACGCCTTCAGGAAACTGCGACTGAATCTGGCTTAAATACTCCAGTACGCGCGAGCGCGCCCAGTAGATATCCGTCCCGTCCTCAAACAGCACGTACACGTAGGCGTCGCCAAACATCGAAAAGCCCCGCACGGTTTTCGCACCGGGCACGGAAAGCATGGTGGTGGTCAGCGGCCAGGTGACCTGATCTTCAATCACCTGCGGCGCTTTACCAGGATAGCTCGCACGGACAATCACCTGGACATCCGAGAGATCAGGCAATGCATCCAGCGGCGCACGCTGCACCGACCACCAGCCCCAGAGAGCCATACCCAGCGCCGCCACAATCACCAGCAGGCGATTACGCAACGCACCACGAATCACTGCGGCAATCATTGTGCAGCCTCCCCGTCATGATGCGCATGGGTATCTGCGGCAGGCGCCTCCGGCAGCGCGCTGCGCAGGCTCGCTTCGGAATCAATCAGGAACTGCCCCGAAGTCACTACGCGATCGCCCTCTTTGAGGCCGCTGCGGATTGCGGTCCAGCCGTCGGCGCTCAGGCCCGGCGTGACGTTCACCGCCTGGAAATGCCCCTCTTCCCCGGCAACAATCACCCGATTGCTACTCCCGGTCGCAATCAACGCTTCTTCAGGGATCGCCAGAACCGGCGCAGACGCCGGCTTTTTAGCCTGCTCCACGCGCAGATACATCCCCGGTTTCAGCTTTTGCTCCGGGTTATCCAGCACGATACGAGCCTTCAGCGTGCGGGTGGTGGTTTCCATCTGTGGCAATAGTTCGCTGATGCGGCCGTGAAACGCCTGCCCCGGCCAGCTTTCCGACGTGGCGATAACTTCACTGCCCACCGCCACTCCCGCCGCCTGGCTTTGCGGATAATCAACCACCAGCCAGACCGGGTCGAGGCTTGCCAGCTCGAACAACGGTGCGGTCGCGGCCACCTGTGCGCCTTCACGGGTATCGAGTTTTGCCACATACCCGGCGTTCTGTGCCCGAAGCGTCAGGCGAGTCTGCGGCTTCCCGCTGCGCTCCACCTCGCGGACAATCGCCTCCGGCATAAACTGCAGCGCCAGCCGTTCGCGGGCCGCACGCGTCAGGGCGGCATCGCCCAGCTGGCGGACGGCCAGATACTCCTGCTGCGCCGTGGTCCACGCCGGGATCCAAAGCTGCGCCAGCGGCTCTCCCGCTTTTACCCACTGCTGCGGCGCCCGGACATACAGTTTTTCCACCACCCCGCTGGCGGGCGACGGAACGGTTTGCAGGCTGCGCTCATCGGTCGTCACCGTCGCCCAGGCCTGAAACGCAGGCGTCAGGCTGCGCATCTGCGCCGCCTGCACCACCATCCCTAAATTTTGCTGCTGCTGAGGGCTGATGCTCACGCCGCTCTGCACCGGGCCCTGGCCTTCATCGGCATAGCGCGGCACCAGTTGCATATCCATAAACGGCGATTTACCCGGTTTATCGAAACGCTGACCGGGTACCATAGGGTCGTACCAGTAGAGGACTTTGCGCTCTGCTTTCCCGGAATGTGCGGAAGGCGTCTCATCACGTGAACCCACGTAATAACCCACGCCTGCCGCCAGCAGGGCAACACTCACCGTCGTCAAAATCATTTTTTTCACAGGGCGCTCTCCTGAGGGATCAGGTAGTTAATGGCCGCCCAGTTACGGGCAACGGCTTTTTCGGCAACGCTGGTGGCGAGCGTAGAATCCAGCAGATCGCGGCGGGCAGAAAGCAACGCCGACAGGTCCGATTGCCCCGCGCGGTACTGAGCGTTGAGCAGCTTCACCCGCTGCTGCTGCAAAGGGAGCACCTCATCGCGCTGACGCAGCCACAGCGTTTGCGCAGCCTGATACTCAGCAATCAGCGTGCTGAGCTGTGCGGCATGCGCGCGCTGCATCAGGGCCAGCCGATCGTTCGCCTGCATCGTGCGGGAAACATCAGCGGCGTGATCTTTGTCCTGCCGTTTAGACTGGAACAGCGGGAGATCAACGGTGAACATCACCCCGGCCATGTCGTCGTAGTCCTCCGAGCGGTGCGCGTAGTAGACCTCCACGTCAACGTCAGGAATCGCCGCAATCGCCGACTCTGACGAGCGGGCTTTCGCCGTATTGGCCTCCCGCACCGCCGCAATCACTTCCGGATGCATCGCAATCCCTTCGTTCAGCGTTTTTTCGTCGGCGGGCAGCCGCTGCCAGGCAGGCATAGCCCCGCTGATATCGGTAACCTCTTCGCCGGTCAGCTGCATCAGGCGGGCCTGCGCCAGGCGCACATCACGTTCTGCAAGCGTGACCTTGTCGTGCATCTCGCTTAAACCCACACGCAGCGTCAATACGCTGTCCGGCGCGGACGATCCCGCTCCTACGCTTGCTTTCTGCACGCCAAGCTGGCGTTCAGTTTCACTGACCAGCGTGCGGGCCGCAGAAAGGGCCTGCTGCGACAGCGCCAAATCCAGCCACGCCTGGGCGGTATCGCGTTGCAGATTAGCCAGCAGCGTTTGCGCCTGCGCGTTCACCCCGCGCGACTGCGCCTCGAGGGTTTGCGCCTTGCGGTCACGTTTCTCTTCGCTCACGTAGCGCTGCATGATGCCAATGCGCTGCATGGTCATTCCTTCACGGGTGAAGCGGCGGTCGTTGCTGCCCTGCACCGGCACGTTTTCAATGCCGAACTTGAGCTTTGGATCGGGCAACTGGCGGGCAGAATCAGCCATAGATTCCAGCGCGCGTGCTTCATTGCGGCTGGCCGAAAGTTCAGCGGAATAGCGGCGTGCGGCGGTCAGGGTCTGAGCGAGCGTCCACGACTCTGCAAATGCAGAAGCCTGTCCGGACGCGAACAGCACCCCGCCGAGCCACAGGCTCAGCGTCAATTTTTTCATGGTTATCCCCGGATCAGTGGCGAACGGTCAGCGCAGTGATTACGTAGCGGCCATCAACCAGACTGACGTCGAAATCCACCGGTTCATTGACGTTAATCGCGGGCAGCGCCAGGCCGTTAGCCAGCGCAAACGGCATCGTCATCGGCGGCCATTGCAGCTCGGGTACGGCATCGTGCTCAAGGGTCAGCGCATTGGCGGAGATGGCTTTGATTACGCCCTTCACGTGGTAAACAGGGGCAGATTGTGCAGCAGCAGGCGCGGTATCAGCGGCCTGTACCGGGGAAATGGCAGAGACAAGCAATGCGCCAGCGAGCGCAGCAGGAATCAGGAATGTCATGGTGTTCTCCAGATAATCGTTAAAAGTATGAAAATTAAGCGAGTTATCGGGAGTGTTTATTCTCGGAACCGGCAGAAGCGGATCGTCGCTGGCGGCCCCATCGCCGGGGGTTTAAGGGACCAGTCAGTACGGGTGACAGACTGGCAAGGGTGCTCCACTACAGCAAGCGTCAGCGTGACCGGTAGCGCGACGACGGGCGGACGATCGGCCACTTTCTGAGCGCTGTCCGGCACGCAGTGTTTTTCACACAGCGGCGTTTTCATGGCCATCGACGACATGCCCTGATGCTCAACATGCTGGAGCATCATGCTGTCGCCGAGCGGGTTGAGGTCACACTGATGCGCGGCCAGCGCCAGCTGGCTTTGCAGGACCAGCGCGCCAAAGGCCACCAGCAGCATCGCAAGATGCCGCCGGAAAAAGCGCAGTTGCCAGGTCCAGTGTGCGTTCATTATCAGCGTCGTTAAGTGAAAGTGGCCCGAGTATACGCAGCACAAAAACGACACCGGAAGCGATTTTTAAACTCTTTACACAACGCGAGAAAGAGACTGATTTTATTTAACTTTTATTTTTCATTCGTGTATCAATGGATGCCTTAAATATTCACCCAATAACCAGGTATAATGTGATAGCGGCTTTTGTTTCCGCGTTCAGGAAGGTCGTTGTCGTCAGTTTATTGATTTCCGTCAGTAAATTTTGGCCGTTTATTGGGCACATTCCCAGACTTCTTTTTTTCAATATTCTCTTATTCAGTATTTTCTTTGGGCTGCAGGAAGACAGGAATCCATCATGCTAACGTTGTTTGAACTCCTTATCGGAGTGGTCGTCATTGTGGGCGTCGCCCGCTATATCATTAAGGGCTATTCCGCGACGGGCGTGCTGTTTGTCGGCGGCCTGGCATTGCTGATTGCCAGCGCCCTGATGGGCCACAAAATCCTGCCAGCCAGCGCCAGCAGCACCGGCTACTCGGCGACGGACATTGTCGAATACATCAAAATTCTGCTGATGAGCCGCGGCGGCGACCTCGGCATGATGATCATGATGCTGTGTGGGTTTGCCGCCTATATGACCCACATCGGTGCTAACGACATGGTGGTCAAACTGACCTCCAAACCGCTGCGTTACATCAACTCCCCGTACATCCTGATGATTGCCGCCTACTTTGTGGCGTGCCTGATGTCGCTGGCCGTTTCTTCCGCAACGGGTCTGGGCGTGCTGCTGATGGGGACGCTGTTCCCGGTGATGGTGAACGTCGGCATCAGTCGCGGCGCGGCTGCCGCCATCTGCGCCTCTCCAGCGGCGATTATTCTCTCGCCAACCTCCGGCGACGTAGTGCTGGCCGCTAAGGCCGCGGAAATGCCGCTTATCGATTTTGCCTTCAAAACCACTCTGCCGATTTCCATTGCCGCCATTGTCTGTATGGCGGTGGCGCACTTCTTCTGGCAGCGCTATCTCGATAACAAAGAAAACATCTCCCACGAGATGCTCGACGTCAACGAAATCACCACCAATGCGCCGTCATTTTACGCCATCCTGCCGTTTACCCCGATTATCGGCGTGCTGATCTTTGACGGTAAATGGGGCCCGGAACTGCACATTATTACCATTCTGGTAATCTGCATGCTGCTGGCGGCAATTCTGGAATTCTGCCGTGGCTTTAACACCCAGAAGGTGTTCTCTGGCCTGGAAGTCGCCTACCGCGGCATGGCTGATGCCTTCGCGGGCGTTGTGATGCTGCTGGTGGCGGCGGGCGTCTTTGCCCAGGGCCTCAGCACTATCGGCTTTATCGACAGCCTGATCTCTATTGCCACCTCGTTCGGCTCCGCAAGCATCATCCTGATGCTGGTGCTGGTGGTGCTGACCATGCTGGCGGCCATGACCACCGGTTCCGGCAACGCGCCGTTCTACGCTTTTGTCGAGATGATCCCGAAACTGGCGCACAGCTCCGGCATCAACCCGGCGTACCTGTCGATTCCCATGCTTCAGGCCTCCAACCTGGGCCGCACCATTTCCCCGGTTTCCGGTGTAGTGGTGGCAGTATCCGGGATGGCAAAAATCTCGCCGTTTGAAGTGGTAAAACGCACATCGGTTCCGATTCTGGTAGGCCTTGTCGTAGTGATCATCGCCACTGAACTGATGGTGCCTGCCGCCATGGTTCACTGATTACGGACAGTAACGAAAAGGCGCCTGAGGGCGCCTTTTTTGTGCTTTAATATTTCCAGAAATCTTTTATCCCGTTATCAGGAAAAACCATGTTCAGGAAGGATATAGCCGCCCTTTGCGCCACGGCGCTCATTCTGGGTGCCCCTCTCGCGCACGCCGACCCTTTAACCGCAACAAAGTACGGCGATTTTGATCGCTACGTGCTGGCGCTTTCCTGGCAAACCGGCTTTTGCCAGAGCATGCAGGATCGCGATCGGAACGAGCCTGACGAATGTCGGCTGCAAAAAGAGGTGAAGGATAAAACCAGCTATCTGACGGTACACGGTCTGTGGCCAGGCCTGCCGAAATCTGTTGCCAGCCGCGGCGTGGACGATCGTCGCTGGATGCGCTTCGGCTGCGCAACGCGCCCGATACCGAACTTGCCTGAAGCTCGCGCCAGCCGTAAATGCTCGGCGGCCGAAACAGGACTGTCGCTTGAGATGGCGAACAAGCTTAATAACGTCATGCCGGGAAGCGGCGGCGACTCCTGCCTTGAGCGCTATGAATACGCCAAGCACGGTGTCTGCTTCGGCTTCGACCCGGACGCCTACTTCGGCACCATGGTACGCCTGAACGGCGAAGTGAAGCAGAGCGCATTAGGCACGTTCCTGGCGCAAAACTATGGCAAAACCGTGTCCCGCAATGCGTTCAACGCGGCCGTTGCCAAAAGCTACGGTAAAGAAGGCGTAAAAGCGTTCAAACTCACCTGTAACGGTCACCCTGCCTGGTTAACCGAAATACAGATTGCCATCAAAGCTGAGGCCATCAATGCCCCGCTGGCAGAGGGCTCGCTGCTGCCTCAGCCTCACCCGGGCAACTGCGGCCAGCAGTTTGTGATTGATAAAGCAGGCAACTGAGTTTCCATTGCCCGGTGGCGGCTACACTTTACCGGGCCTACAAAATCAACATCAACCCGATTTGCAGGTCCGGCAAGCGCCAGCACCGCAGGGCAATTCCCCTCAACAAGTCCCCTCTTTCATCGCCTTTCCTTATAGCCGGACCTGTATCACACTTCGCCATGAACGCATCAAATGTCCTGAAAATGCATCATCTGCCCGGTAACTCTCCCCAGGAAACTCTGACCATAATCGCCCTGTCTGATACGTCTTATTCAAAGCATTATTTCAAAGAACCGGGAGCTGAACATGGCGAAGAAACTGATTGCACTTTGCGCCTGCCCGATGGGGCTGGCCCACACCTTTATGGCCGCACAGGCGCTGGAAGAAGCGGCGATCGAAGCCGGTTACGAAGTCAAGATTGAAACCCAGGGCGCAGACGGGATCCAGAACCGCCTGACCGCTCAGGATATTGCCAGCGCAGATGTCATTATCCACGCTATCGCCATCACGCCCGAAGATAACGAGCGCTTCGAGACGCGCGACGTGTACGAAATCTCCCTCCAGGACGCCATTAAAAATGCTGCGGGCACCCTGAAAGAGATCGAAGAGCTGATCGCCGCTGAATAACCATAATCCTCAACCGCAAGGGTGTCAGAAATGGCAATAAAAAAACGCAGTGCCATTCGTCCTGCTTCGCCTGACGGCGAAGCCATTGCGCTGGCAACAGCGCCCGTAGAATCCGGTTCCGCCTTCTGGAAAGAGCTCCCGCAGCACATCATGTCGGGGATTTCCCGCATGGTGCCGACCCTCATCATGGGCGGGGTGATCCTCGCCATATCACAGCTTATCGCCTACGTCTGGCTGGAGATCCCGCCTGATACCGGCATTCTGGACGCCCTGAACTCCGGAAAATTTACCGGCTTTAACCTGTCGGTGCTGAAGTTTGGCTACCTGACGGAATCCTTCGGCGGGCTGCTGTTCAGCTTTGCCATCCCGATGTTTTCGGCCTTTGTGGCCAACTCCATCGGCGGCAAACTGGCGTTCCCGGCGGGCTTTATCGGCGGCCTGGTCGCCACGCAGCCGACGCTGGTGCTGAGCTTCGATCCGGAAAAACTGAGCTGGCTTGCCACTAAGCCTGTGCCTTCCACCTTCATTGGCGCGCTGATCATCGCCATTGCGGCAGGCTATCTGGTCAAATGGCTGAACGCGAAAATCTCGGTGCCGCAGTATCTGCTAGCGTTCAAAAGCACCTTCCTGATCCCCATTCTTTCCGCGCTGTTCGTGATGCTGGCGATGTATTACGCCATCACACCCATTGGCGGCTGGCTGAACGGCGGCATGCGCACGCTGCTGCTGGCAGCAGGCCAGGCGGGTTCGATGATGTATGCCGTCGGCATGGCGGCCGCCACGGCGATTGACCTCGGTGGCCCAATCAACAAAGCGGCTGGCTTCGTGGCTCTCGGTTTTACCACCGATCACGTCCTGCCCATCACTTCGCGCGCGGTGGCTATCGTGATCCCACCGATCGGCCTGGGGCTCGCCACGCTGATTGACCACCGCCTGACCGGCAAACGTCTGTTCAGCCCGCAGCTCTATCCGCAGGGGAAAACGGCGATGTTTCTGGCGTTTATGGGCATCAGCGAAGGGGCTATTCCGTTCCTGCTGGAGAACCCGATTGCAACGCTGCCTGCCTACATGGTTGGCGCGATTGCCGGGGCGATGACAGCCACCGCCTTCGGGGCCGTGCAATGGTTCCCGGAATCCGCCATCTGGGCCTGGCCGCTGGTCAGCAATCTTGGCGGCTACATGGCGGGCATCGCGGTAGGGGCAATTATTACGGCGTTGCTGGTCGTGTTAATCCGTAATGGCATGCACAAGCGCGGCAAGCTGGCTATCGACGGCATCTGAGAAGGAGACGGATATGGCAATTCTGACGGCGATCCGCGACAGGATGATGCACCAGCGCACCGACGCGATGCTCATTTCGTCCCGGCAAAACAAGCTGCCGCACTTTGGCTTTTCGAGCAGCTCCGGCTTCGTGCTGGTAACAAGGCAGCACGCGCATATTCTGGTGGATTTTCGCTACTACGGTGAAATCGCGGCCCGCACGCACGGCTATCAGCTTCATCGGCTGGAAAGCGGACGGTCGATGGCGGACATCGTCAACCAGATTGCCGTGGAGGAAGGTCTGCAACGCATTGGTTTTGAAGGCGAACACGTGAGCTGGCAGAGCGGTAACGCATGGCGCGAAGCCCTGCGTCCGGAGCTGGTCAGCGTATCGCTGGAGCCTTTGCGTCAGGTGAAAACCACCGGCGAAATCGCCCTTATTCGCGAAGCCTGCCGGATAGCCGATGCCGCCGCCAGCCATATCCGTCGCTTTATTCAGCCTGGCCTGCGCGAGCGCGAAGTGGCCGCAGAGCTGGAATGGTTTATGAAGCAACAGGGGGCGGAGAAGCCCTCATTCGACACCATCGTTGCCAGCGGCCCTCGCGGCGCGCTGCCCCACGGCAAGGCGTCTGAGAAAGTTATCGTAGCAGGCGAACTGGTGACCCTGGATTTTGGTGCCCAATACCAGGGCTATTGTTCCGACATGACCCGCACCTTCCTGGTCGCGGGGCGCTATGAGTATCCTGAACAATCTCCGCTGTATGCGGTGTATCAGACCGTGCTGGAAGCGCAGCTGGCCGCCATTGCTGCGGTGCGCCCCGGCGTGGCGTGCCACACGGTAGATGCCGCCGCGCGTGAGCACATCTCCCGCGCCGGATACGGTCCGAACTTTGGCCACAACACCGGACACGCTATCGGCATTGACGTTCACGAAGATCCGCGTTTCTCGCCAACGGACACCACGCTGCTGCGTTCCGGCATGCTGCTGACCGTGGAGCCCGGCATTTATCTCGAAAATGAAGGTGGCGTGCGCATAGAAGACGTGGTGCTGGTCACTGAAACCGGCGCTGAAGTGCTCTACCAGATGCCGAAAACGCTGCTTCTGACGGGGGAGAATTAATGGATATTGCCTTACTGAAAGCGCTGAGCGAAGCCGACGCCATTGCGGCCTCCGAGCAGGAAGTGCGGCAAATTCTGCTGCGGGAAGCCGATGCGCTTGGCAAAGAGGTGCAGTTCGACGGGCTCGGCTCAGTGCTGATCCGCCTCAACGAAAGCGCAGGCCCAAAGGTGATGATCTGCGCGCACATGGATGAAGTCGGTTTTATGGTGCGCAGCATTTCCCGCGAAGGCGCCATCGACGTCATCCCTGTCGGTAACGTCAGGATGACCGCCCGCGAACTTCAGCCAGTGCGCATCACCACGCGCTATGGCCGTAAAATTCAGGGGCTGCTCGACGGAGAGCGGCACGGCGCTGAAGTGACAAAACTGCGGGTTGATATTGGCGCATGCAGCGCCGATGAAGTTGCCGAAGCGGGCGTGGAACCCGGCGATCGCGTCACCTTCGCCAGCCCCTTCGCCGAGCTGCCGCACAACCGGGTGATGGGCAAAGCGTTTGACGACCGCCTTGGCTGTTATCTGCTGGTCAGCCTGCTGCGGGAGCTGAACGCCACGCCGCTGAATGCCGGAATCTGGCTGGTGGCCAGCTCCAGTGAGGAAGTCGGCCTGCGCGGCGGGCAAACCGCAACCCGCAAGCTCAATCCCGATCTGGCCCTCGTACTCGACACCGCCTGCTGGGCAAAAAACTTTGATTACGGCAGCGACAACCATCGCCAGATTGGCGAAGGCCCGATGCTGGTGATGTACGACAAAACGCTGATCGCCCCACCGAAGCTTACCGCCTGGGTCGAAGAGACCGCCGCCCGCCACGCCATCTCCCTGCAGCGGGATATGTTCAGCAACGGCGGCACCGACGGCGGTGCGGTACACCTGAGCGGCACCGGGATCCCGACGGTGGTGCTGGGCCCGCCAACCCGCCACGGACACTGCGCGGCGTCTATCGCCGACGTGGGCGATATTGATTTAACCCACCAGCTGCTGGTGGCCCTGCTTCATGACGTGAATGCCAAAACCGTTTCTCATCTGACGGACTTCAGATGCTGATTTTGCGCTTACAGGAACTGTTATGCTGACTCTCGATTTTCTTTGCCCGCTGCCCAACGGCCTGCACGCCCGCCCCGCCTGGGCGCTGAAAGAGCAATGCAGCGCGTGGCGAAGCGACATCCGCTTTATTAATCATCGCCTGAACAGCCACGCCGATGCGAAGAGCTCACTGGCGCTGGTGAGCACCGGTACGCTGTTTAACGACAGCTGTTCGCTGGAGATCAGCGGCAGCGATGAAGAGCAGGCACGCCGGGCGCTGGAAAGCTGGATCGATAAAGATTTTATCGACAGCGACAGCGAAATCCCGGCGAGCGCCGCGCCGCAAAGCTATCCGCTGCCGCGCTCGCTCTCAAGGCTGCATCCGCATATTCTGCCAGGCACCCTCCTCGCAAGCGGCATCGGCTTTGGTGAGATTACGCTCTGGCGCAGCGACAGCCTTGAGCGCTACCGCACCATTCCCGCCAGCCCGGAGGATATGACCCGACTGGAACACAGCCTGGCGGAGCTTGCCGACAGCCTCAACCAACAGCTGCGTCTGCTCGGCGGCGAGAGCAAAACGATCCTCAGCGCGCACCTGTCGCTGATTCAGGACGAAGAGTTTGCCAGCAACATTCGACGCCTGATGCGCGACAAAAAGCAGGGGCTTGCTGCCGCCATCATCGACAATATGGAAGCCATCTGTGACAAACTGCTGGCCTCCAGCAGCGATTATCTGCGTGAGCGCGCCAGCGACATTCGCGATATCAGCGAACGTCTGCTGCACATTACCTGGCCCGAATACCGCAATCAGAACGTGCTGCGTCTGACTAAGCCGACCCTGCTGGTGGCAGAAGATCTGACCCCAAGCCAGTTTCTGGGGCTCGATTTAACGCAGCTTAAGGGCATGGTGCTGGAGAAAACGGGCCGAACCTCGCATACGCTGATCCTCGCTCGCGCATCGTCCATTCCGGTGCTGAGCGGCTTTAGCGTGGCGGAGCTGAGCGCCCTGGAGCACCGCCAGGCCGTGCTTGACGGAGAATGCGGCGTACTGGTGCCGGAGCCCGACGAGGCGGTGATGGGCTATTACCGGCTTGCCCGTGAGCTGGCGGATAAACGCGTTGAGCGTCAGATCCGCGATGCCGCCTTAACGGCGCTGTCGCGGGACGGGCACCGGCTGGAAATTGCCGCCAATATCGGCAGCGCGCTGGAAGCCCCCGCCGCGTTTGAGTCCGGCGCGGAGGGCATTGGCCTGTTCCGCAGCGAAATGCTCTACATGGACCGCCAGGCTCCCCCCGACGAGCAGGAACAATTTGAGGCCTATCAGCAGGTGCTGCTGGCGGCGGGCGATAAACCCGTCATCTTCCGCACCATGGATATCGGCGGCGACAAGCAGCTGAACTACCTGAATATTCCGCAGGAAGAGAACCCGTTCCTCGGCTATCGCGCGGTACGCATTTATCCTGAATTTGCCGGGCTGTTTCGCACCCAGCTGCGCGCCGTATTACGCGCTGGTGCGCAGGGCAATGCGCAATTAATGATCCCTATGGTGCACAGCCTCGATCAGATCCTGTGGGTAAAAAATCAGCTAAGGGAAGTCAAAGCTGAGCTGCAGGTTGAGGGCCTGCGCTACGCCGAATCGCTGCCGCTCGGCATCATGGTGGAGGTGCCATCGGTGTGCTACATCATCGATCACTTCTGCGACGAGGTGGATTTCTTCAGCATCGGCTCGAACGACATGACGCAGTATCTTTACGCCGTCGACCGCAACAATCCGCGGGTGTCGCCGCTGTATAACCCCATCACGCCCTCCTTCCTGCGTATGCTGAGCCAGATTGTCACCGTCGCCCACCGTCACGGGAAATGGGTCGGCATCTGCGGCGAACTGGGTGGAGAAAGCCGCTATCTGCCGCTGATGCTCGGCCTGGGGCTGGATGAACTCAGCATGAGCGGGCCTCGTATTCCGGCCGTAAAAAGCCTGCTGCGCCAGCTCAACAGCGATGCCTGCCGCGAACTGGCTGACAAAGCCTGCGAGTGCCGCAGTGCCGAAGAGATAGAAACGTTGCTGCGCGACTTCACGCCGCAAGAGGAGGCCCGCCCGCTGCTGGCGCTGGAGAACATCCTGTTCACCGACAAGCCTTATCGCAAAGAGCAGATTATCCAGCTGCTGTGCGGCAACCTGGCGGTAAACGGGCGCACGGAGCACCCGCTGGAGCTGGAAGAAGCTATCTGGCAACGCGAAGAGATTGTCACTACCGGCGTCGGGTTCGGCGTGGCGATCCCGCATACCAAATCGGCGTGGATCCGCCACTCGAGCATCAGCATCGCACGGCTTCCGGCCCTCACCGACTGGCAGTCGGAGATGGGGGAAGTGGAGCTGGTGATTATGCTCACGCTTGGCGAACACGAAGGCCTCAACCACGTGAAGGTCTTTTCGCAACTGGCGCGCAAGCTGGTGAACAAAACCTTCCGGCAGTCGCTGATGGAAGCCACAGATGCCCAGGGCATCCTGGATCTGCTCAATCAGGAACTGACCTTTTAAGCGTTTACTGGAAACGCGCGCGATACTCTCCCGGCGTCAGGCCAAACTGGCGCCGGAATAATCGGCTGAAGTAGTCCCCGTCCGGATAGCCACAGCGCAGCGCCACGTCGCCAATCGACAGCTGATACTTCTGCAAAATCATCCTCGCCTTCGCCATCCTCACCCAGCGCAGATAGTCGACAAACCCCATCGTTCCCTGCTGGCTGAACAGGCGGGAAAGGTGGTTCGGCGTGATGTTAAAAAAGGCGGCAGCGTCCTCTCGCGTGAGGGGACGGGCGTAGTTATCCTGAATCCAGTTACAGATGCTCTGATAGAGAAACTGCGGGCGTGAGGGGGTTGCGTCATCCTGCGTCAGCAAACTTTTGCGGCACAGGTGCAGAAAGCTCAGCGCCAGCGGCTGAATAATCGCCTGATCCTGCGGCGAACGGCTCAGCAACGTCAGCGCGGTCAGCATCGCCTCGCCCTCGCCTCTTTGCTGATGCGGCACGTCGATTTTACGCAGCGGTGCTGGCGTGCCGCCGCCGCGGCTGTCGTAAAACGCCATGCCGGTCCACGCCGGGGCAAATACCATGCTCAGCACCATCGCCGGACGGGTAAACTCGGGCAGATTAGCGGCGCGCGGCGGGATAAACAGCATTTCACCCTGAGTCATATGCCGTTGACCCTCATCAAGCCGGTTGCCGTACTCCCCGCGCAGCACCACTTCCAGACGCGGCATGTCGAGACATAGCGCGCCCGCGGGCAGCATTTTCGGCGCACCGGCAAACCACACGCGGCCAAGCCTCTGCGGATTGAGCACCAGCCCGCTCAGCAGGTCGGCGAAGAAGCGGCGGTCGGCGGGCAGGTCAGTAAAAGGCATCGTTTTGCTCTGAAGAGTCGAAAAATGAGAGTGTAACCGGTAGCAGAGCGGCTGTATGCCCGGCACATCACGTACCGGGCCACGGGTTCAGCCTTTGAGGAAGGCCAGCAGATCGTCGTTGATTTGCTGTTTGTGGGTGGTGCAAATCCCATGGGAGCCGCCAGGGTAAACCTTCAGCTGCGCATCTGGCAGAATCTCCGCCGCCGCTTTGCCGCAGGTTTCAAACGGCACAATTTGATCGTCATCGCTGTGAATGACCAGCGTCGGGATGGTCATACGCTTCAGATCTTCACGCAGATCGGTTTCGGAAAATGCCTTCACGCAGTCATAAAGCGCCTTGATGGAGCCCTGAAGCCCCTGCGCGACAAAGCTCGCCCGCACGGCCTCGGACACGTTCGCTCCGGGCCGGTTGTAGCCGTAAAAGGCCATCGTCAGCTCATGGAAAAATGCGCCGCGATCGTTCACCACGCCGTCACGAATGCCGTCGAAGACCTCTTTCGGCACGCCATTGGGGTTAAAATCGGTTTTCACCATGATCGGCGTAACCGCACCAATCAGCACCGCTTTCGCCACTCTCGAGGTGCCGTGACGGCCAATGTAGCGCGCCACTTCACCGCCGCCTGTCGAATGCCCTACGTGGACCGCCTCTTTCAGATTCAGGTGTGCCGTCAGCTCCGCCAGATCGTCGGCGTACTGATCCATCGTGTGGCCGTCCCAGGGCTGCGAAGAGCGCCCATGGCCTCGCCTGTCGTGGGCAATCACCCGAAAACCTTTACTGCCTAAAAACAACATTTGATCTTCAAAGGCGTCGGCCGTCAGTGGCCAGCCGTGGCTGAATACCACTGGCTGCCCGCTTCCCCAGTCTTTGAAGTGGAGCGTGCTGCCATCTTTCAGGGTCAATGTGTCATAACCACTCATGGGATCTCCTGTTTCATGGATGTGCTGATACCGGGCGGCACAGCGCTGCATAACAAGGATATGCCAGATTTGAAATCGGTAACGTTTTTCGCACAACATTCATCCAGCAGAAAAAGAATACGGAACGCATTCGATCGCCTAATGTGAGCAAAATCACTTCAAAGAACCGATCACAATCAGTATGATGATCGGACCTTAAACCCTCGTCCTGTACGACGAGGGTTTTCTTTTGGAAACAGGTTCCTGGAAAAACATGGAGTAACCAATGACCAGACCCACCATTATCATTAACGAGTTTGATGCCGAACGCATCGACCGGCTTCTTGAGAAACCAGAATGGGCGAACTCCCCGGTCGCTCAGGCGCTGAATGATGAACTGGATCGCGCGCAGATGTGTCCTCCGCAGGAGATGCCGCACAACGTGGTCAGCATGAACAGCCAGGTTCGCTTTCGCGATTTAACCACCAACGAAGAGCGCGTGCGCACGCTGGTGTTCCCAGCCAATATGACTGACAGCGCAACGCAGCTTTCCGTCCTGGCACCGGTCGGCGCGGCGTTGCTTGGCCTGCGCGTAGGTGATGCCATTCACTGGACGCTGCCCAACGGCACCGAAACCCACCTCGAGGTGCTGGAGCTTATCTACCAGCCTGAAGCCGCCGGTGAATTTCACCGCTAATCGCCGCTCACCCGCCGATTTCAGAGGATGTACCCACATCCTCTTTCCGTTCTCCTTCTAACAAAACTTTACCCTCCCTTTGCGCTGCGTTACCCATATTTGCGACCTGAATGTCATAAATTCTTCGTCGGATATGCTTGTATTAAATCATCTGTTACAAGGAGGGAATTGCTATGTACAACACGATCATTATGCCGGTGGACGTCTTTGAAATGGCGCTGAGCGATAAGGCCGTTCGTCATGCGGAATTTCTTGCCCAGCAGGAAGGCGTTATCCACCTTTTGCACGTTTTGCCCGGCTCCGCCAGCCTGACCATGAGCCGTTTCGCTGCTGACTTACGCCGCTTTGAAGAGCATCTGCATCAGGAGGCGGAAACGCGCCTGAAGACCATGGTGGACCATTTCAGCATCGACCCTTCGCGCATCAAAATGCACGTGCGAATGGGCAACGTGCGCGACGTAGTCAACGATCTTGCCGAAGAGCTGCACGCCGACGTGGTGGTAATTGGCTCACGCAATCCATCCATCGCTACGCATCTGCTGGGGTCGAATGCCTCCAGCGTGATTCGCCATGCGCATATTCCGGTGCTGGTGGTGCGGTGACGTCTTGCCGGGAGGCGCTTCGGCTTCCCGGCCTACGGGTTTTGTAGGCCTGTGCAAGCGCAGCGCCGCCAGGCGATCGACGACCCGACAATGCGCTGAAATGAAAAAAGAGGCTACCTTTCGGTAGCCTCTTCACATTGCAGGTGTGTCTTACTTTTTTTGTATTACGCCGTTTTGGTGCGTATCAGGTAATCGAACGAGCTCAGGGAAGCCTTCGCGCCCTCACCCGTGGCGATAATAATTTGCTTGTACGGCACTGTGGTGCAGTCGCCCGCCGCGAACACGCCTTTCACGTTGGTTTCGCATTTGGCGTCAATGATGATTTCGCCCATGCGGTTGCGCTCAATCGCGCCTTCCAGCCAGGTGGTGTTCGGCAGCAGACCAATCTGGACGAAGATGCCCGACAGCTCGACGTGGTGCGCATCGCCGCTCACCCGGTCGCGGTAATCGAGGCCAACCACTTTACTGCCGTCGCCTTTCACTTCGGTGGTTTGCGCGTTCAGAATGATATCGACGTTTTTCAGGCTGCGGACTTTGTCCTGCAACACCTGGTCAGCCTTCATTTCTGGCGCAAACTCCAGCAGCGTCACGTGCTCAACGATACCCGCCAGATCGATAGCCGCTTCCACACCGGAGTTGCCGCCGCCGATCACCGCCACACGTTTGCCTTTAAACAGCGGGCCGTCGCAGTGCGGGCAGTAGGTCACGCCTTTGGTGCGATACTGATCTTCGCCAGGTACGTTCATGTTGCGCCATTTTGCACCGGTAGCAATGATGATGCTGCGGGCTTTCAGCACCGCGCCGGAGGCGGTTTCAATCTGATGCAGGCCCCCTTCGCTGGCCGCTGGCGTCAGCTTGCTGGCGCTCTGGGAATCAATGACGTCAACCTCATAATCAGAAACGTGCTGCTTCAGCGCACCCGCCAGCTTCTGGCCTTCGGTTTTCGGTACGGAGATGTAGTTTTCAATATCTACGGTGTCCAGCACCTGGCCGCCAAAGCGTTCGCCCATCAGGCCGGTGCGAATGCCTTTACGCGCGGAGTACACCGCTGCCGCCGCGCCTGCCGGGCCGGAGCCAACGATCAGCACATCGTAAACATCACGTTTGTTCAGCTCTTCCGCCGCGCGTTTTTCCGCACCGGTATCCACTTTCGCGACGATTTCCGCCAGCGTCATGCGGCCCTGGCCGAACGCTTTACCGTTCACAAATACGGCAGGCACGCCCATCACGTTGCGGTCGGTGATTTCATTCTGGAACACGCCGCCGTCAATTGCGGTGTGCTTAATGCGCGGATTCAGCACCGCCATCAGGTTCAGCGCCTGCACCACGTCCGGGCAATTATGGCAGGAGAGCGAGTAATAAGTTTCGAACTCGAAATCGCCGTCCAGGTCGCGAATCTGCTCCAGCATGGACTGCGCTTCTTTCGACGGATGACCGCCGATCCACAGCAACGCCAGCACCAGGGAGGTAAACTCATGGCCCAGCGGAGAGCCCGCAAAGCGTGGTCCCTGGTCAGCACCTGGATTCGTAATCAGGAAAGACGGTTTGCGCACGGCGAGCGTGTTGTCTTCTTTAAACGTTACCTTCGGCGACAGCTCAGCGATTTCCGCCAGCAGTTCTTTGATTTCTGCCGATTTAGCGCTGTCGTCCAGCGTGGCAATCAGCTCAACAGGCTTAGTCAGTTTCTCAAGGTAGGCCCTGAGCTGGGTTTTCATGTTTGCGTCGAGCATGTCGTTATCCCTCTCTTAAAACGTCATCATGCAAGCGGCCTCGCAGCTGCCTGAATGCGGCTTGCATCATGTCTTTTTGAAATAAAACGGGCGTAATAAAACACCCGTTATTCGTTATCAATTTCCTTTGGATTTCGCGTCAGGGCAAGGCGGCGAGCCTGGGAATCCCCGGGAGCTTACTAAAGTAAGTGACCGGGGTGAGCAGGTGACACCAACGCTGCCATGGCGTGAAAGACATGGAAATTTTAGATTTTGCCAACCAGGTCCAGGGATGGCGCCAGGGTCGCTTCGCCTTCTTTCCATTTCGCCGGGCATACTTCGCCTGGGTGGGAAGCCACGTACTGAGCCGCTTTAATTTTACGCAGCAGGTCAGACGCGTCACGGCCGATGCCTTCAGCGGTAACTTCAATGGCCTGAATGATGCCCTGCGGGTCAACAACGAAAGTGGCGCGGTCGGCCAGGCCTTCGTCTTCACGCATGTTGTCGAAGTTACGGGTCAGGGCGCCAGTTGGGTCGCCGATCATCGCGTATTTGATTTTAGCGATGGTTTCAGAGCTGCCGTGCCATGCTTTGTGGGTGAAGTGGGTATCGGTAGAAACGGAATACACGTCTACGCCCAGCTTCTGCAGTTCTTCGTGGTGGTCTGCAACGTCGCCCAGCTCGGTCGGGCATACGAAAGTAAAGTCAGCCGGATAGAAGAAGAACACGCTCCAGCGACCTTCGGTGTCTTTCTCAGTGACTTCTACGAATTCGCCGTTTTTGAAAGCCTGGTTTTTGAAAGGTTTGATTTTGGTGTTAATTAAGGACATCTGTACTTCCTCCGTGTTGTCGTTGAGGGCTAAGGTAACCGGGTTCGATGGATTGAGCCAATGCGTTTGCTTTATCAAATCAATCGGCGTTACCTGACAAACCCAGCGGTTCTGATAGCCAGAACGTAAAAAGGCCACCTTTTCAGGCGGCCCCGTTACCTGAACATCCCGAAAGGCGTCAGTGCCAGCAAGCTGGCTGTGCGTTGCGCTCTACCAACCTCTTAAAGGCCGTAATAGCGAAAGGGATTAGAGCACTCCCCCCCTGTTCGCGCAATTGCGTCAGGCCGGGGTCTTATCTATGGTTGTGATAGGCTATACCGTTCACTGTCTGTCACCCTTTTTTTACAAGGAGTTACTATGCGAAAACTGGCCTACTTACTCACGCTTGCACCGCTGATAGCGTCGGCTCAGGATCTGCCCGCCCCGGTAAAAGCATTAGAGAAACAGGGTATTACTATTCTGAAGCCCTTTGATGCTCCGGACGGCATGAAAGGCTGGCTCGGCAAATATCAGGATATGGGCGTCACCATTTACCTTACGCCGGACGGCAAGCACGCCATCTCGGGCTATATGTACGATGAGCAAGGCACCAACCTGAGCGAGCAGATCATTCAGAAAGAGGTCTACGCGCCTGCCGGGCGCGAGCTCTGGCAGCAGATGGAAAAGGCACACTGGATCCTCGATGGCAAAAAAACTGCTCCGCGCGTGGTGTATGTGTTCGCCGATCCATTCTGCCCCTACTGCAAGCAGTTCTGGCAGCAGGTTCGCCCGTGGGTGGAGTCCGGCAAAGTACAGCTTCGCACCCTGATGGTTGGCGTCATCAAACCGGAAAGCCCTGCCACCGCCGCAGCCATTCTTGGCAGCCAGGATCCGGCTAAAACCTGGCACGATTACGAACAGTCCGGCGGGAAACTGAAGCTGAACGTCGCAACATCCGTTCCGCCGGAACAAATGGAAATCATCAACAACAATCAGAAAATAATGGATGCATTAGGCGCAAATGCCACACCTGCTATTTATTATCTGAACGCTGAGAATATGCTCCAGCAGGTCGTCGGCCTGCCTGATGCCGAAAACCTGAAGGCGATGATGGGCGAAAAATAGTCATAAACGGGTAAATTATTGATAAGATAAATTTACCCTTTATATCCTCACCCCCTCGTCACTTAAGCATTATTTATCTTTTTGTTTATTTTCAGGACAAATTATATCGCATTAATAAATTGATCTCGTGAATATATTAAAAACCAGGCCAGCCGACAGTGTGATATTAAATTGGTGTATACTTGAACCTCTGTTAATTCTGTAGATTCTTAAGGCAACGGAATGTCACTCTATAAAATTCCGCTTAATCAGTCCGTGGTCAACGCCAGCACAGAAAGAGTCATCTGGACGCTTACCAATTTCAAACGGGTCTGCGTCTCCTTTTCTGGCGGAAAAGATTCCACCGTGATGCTGCATCTCACCGGCCAGCTTGCAAGAAAGCTCAATAAAAAATTCAGCGTCCTGTTTATTGACTGGGAAGCCCAGTTTTCCAGCACCATTGAGCACTGCGAAAATATGCGCCGGGAATATGCTGACGTCATCGACACCTTTTATTGGGTCGCGCTGCCGCTGACCACGCCAAATGCGCTCACCCAGTTCAGCCCGGAATGGCAATGCTGGGAACCCGGCGTACCCTGGGTACGCCAGCCGCCAGAGCACGCCATCACCGATCCTTCGTTTTTCCCGTTTTACCAGAAGGGCATCTCCTTCGAGCAGTTTGTCCGGGAGTTTGCCGAATGGTTTTCACAAAAGCGCCCGGCCGCCGTCACTATCGGCATCCGCGCTGATGAGTCCTACACACGCTTCCTGGCGATAGCTTCCCAGCGCAAGCTGCGCTTCGCCGACGACAAGCCCTGGACCAGCATCGCCCCCGGCGGCCATGCCTGGTACGTTTATCCGATATACGACTGGAAAACGGCAGATATCTGGACCTGGTTCTCCCGCAGCGGCCTGTCCTATAACCCTTTGTATAATTTGATGTATCAGGCTGGCGTCCCGCTGCGCTACATGCGCATCTGCGAACCGTTTGGCCCGGAGCAGCGTCAGGGATTGTGGCTGTATCATGTGCTTGAGCCGGATCGCTGGGCGGCCATGTGCGAGCGCGTGGGCGGTGCCCACAGCGGCGGCGTCTACGCCGGGCATGACAATCAGTTTTACGGCCACCGTAAGATAGAAAAACCCGAGGGGCACAGCTGGAAAACCTACGCCCTCTTCTTGCTGGAAACCATGCCGCCACCCACCGCCGAGCACTATCGCAATAAAATTGCCGTTTATCTGCACTGGTATCAGAAACAGGGTACGGAAGACATCCCCGATACCCAGACGGGCGATACCGGTTCGAAGGACATTCCCTCGTGGCGACGCATCTGCAAGGTTCTGTTAAATAACGATTACTGGTGCCGGATGCTCTCATTCAGCCCAACGAAATCGCAGCACTACAAGCGCTATAGTCAGCGCATGGCGAAAAAACGACAGGAGTGGGGAATTTTATGCAAAAACAAATAATCGATCAGATGACCGCCTGGCTGGAGACGCTACCGGAGGCGGAACGCATTGAGGCGATAAACGCCTTCCGCATCGCTATCCATCGCACGAGCCCATTTCGCAATCAGCCGGTGGACTGTGTGCTGTGGGTGAAGCAGGATGAAATCACCCCGAACGATTACAACCCCAACAACGTCGCTCCGCCGGAGAAAAAGCTGCTATTGAAATCGCTGCAAACCGACGGGTTTACCCAGCCTATTGTGGTGCATGAGCCTGAGAATCAGCATTATGAAATCATCGATGGCTTTCACCGCCAGCAGCTTGCCACGTCAAAGAGCGCGCTGAAGTCGAAGCTGAAAGGCTATCTGCCAGTCGCGGTACTGCAAAACGAGGCCAGCGAAACCTCCGGGCGCATGGCTTCCACCATCCGCCACAACCGGGCGCGCGGGCGGCATCAGATTAACGCGATGGCCGACATCATTCGGGAGCTGGCACAGCTCGGCTGGACGGACAAGAAAATCGGCGAGGAGCTGGGGATGGACGCCGACGAAGTGCTGCGGCTGCGGCAAATCAACGGTCTGCTGGATATGTTCAGCGACCGTCAGTTTTCCGAAGCCTGGACGGTGAAATAACTACAGCTGGCACAGCCGTTCGGCGGCGGCGAGCAGCGTCGATTCCTGCTTCGCAAAGCACAGGCGAATCAGCTTGTGCGGGAAAGGATCGGCGCAGAACACCGACAGCGGGATCGCCGCCACGCCCACCTCTTTGGTCAGCCACTGGCAAAAGCTCACGTCATCCAGATTGGATATCGCGCTGTAGTCGGCCAGCAAAAAATAAGTCCCTTCGCACGGCAGGATCTCCAGGCGACTGTTCGCCAGCGCGTTAATAAACACATCCCGGCGCGCGCGGTAGAACTCCGGCAGTTCGCGGTAATGTTCTGGCTGGGTGCGCAGCATATCCGCCAGCGCCAGCTGCGCGGGCGTATTCACCGCAAACGTCAGGTACTGATGAACTTTGCGCAGCTCCGCGCTGATTTCAGCAGGCGCCACGCAGTAGCCTACCTTCCAGCCGGTCATATGGAAGGTTTTACCGAACGAAGAGACCGCCACCGCGCGTTCACGCAGCTGTGGATGCGCCAGCACGCTGGCGTGGCCTTCTTCCGCAAAGCAGATGTGTTCGTACACTTCATCGCTGATGACGTAAATTTCACGTTCCGCAATGGCCTGCCACAGGGCGTCGAAATCACTTTTCTGCCACACGGTCGCCGAGGGGTTGTGAGGCGTATTCAGAATAACCAGCCTGGTTTTATCGCTCAGGAGCGCCGCAAACGCCTGCCAGTCGACGCGAAAATGCGGCGGCTGGAGCGCAATACGTTTCAGTATGCCGCCGGAAAGTTCCACCACGGGCGCATAGCTGTCGTAGCTCGGGTCAAAACAAATCACTTCGTCGCCTTCACGCACCAGCGCGGTAATCGCGGCATACAGCGCTTCGGTTGCGCCCGCCGTCACGGTGATGTCGGTATTCGCGTCCGGCGCATGGCCGTAAAGCTCAGCCGTTTTCGCCGCAATCGCTTCACGCAGCGCGGGCACGCCCGTCATCGGCGCGTACTGGTTCGCGCCCTGCGCAACGTGATGCGCCAGACGCTCCTGTAAAAAGCGCGGGCCGTCAAAATCCGGAAAGCCCTGAGACAGGTTGATCGCTTTGTGCTCAAGGGCCAGCGCGCTCATCTGCGTAAAAATGGTGGTGCCGAGATTGGGGAGTTTGCTTTGCGGAATCAGTCGGTTAGTGCTCATTATCGTTTTACCCGAATGTAATGCAGTTGTTGCTGCCACTATAACACGATGTTAGTATTTGGCAATCAAGACGCTTAGACGTCTAAACGATATGAATATTCCCGCCTGCGGAGAACGGTAAAATGACTGAAAATCGGCCAATTAGCGCCCTCGTTGAAACCTGCCACTGGATTGGACGCAAAGGCTGGGCACCCGCTACCGGTGGGAATATGTCCGTGCGGGAAGATGCACGAACCTGCTGGCTCAGCGAATCCGGCAAAGACAAAGGCTCGCTCACGGAAGCCGACTTTTTGCAGGTCGAGATCGCCACTAATCAGGCACCTTCAGGCCGCAAACCCTCCGCAGAAACCGGCCTGCATACCCTGATTTATCGTTTGTTCCCGGAAGCCGGGGCGGTTTTGCACGTTCATACCGTCAACGCGACCGTTCTCTCACGCATTGAAAAATCGGCTGAATTAGTGCTGCACGGCTACGAAATGCAAAAATCGCTGCGCGGTCAGAGCAGCCATCTCGACAGCGTGGCTGTTCCCGTATTTGATAACGACCAGGACATCGACGCCCTTGCCCGCCGCATCGAACACTACGCCAGCGAACGCCCACTCAGCTACGGCTTCCTGCTGCGCGGCCACGGCCTGACCTGCTGGGGTCGCGACGTCGCCGAAGCGCGCCGTCATCTCGAAGGGCTGGAATTTTTGTTTGAATGCGAACTGCGCCTGCGCCAACTGGAGAAACCATGATCCGCGCCATAGTGACCGACATTGAAGGCACCACCAGCGATATTCGCTTCGTCCACAACGTACTGTTCCCCTACGCGCGCGAGCGCCTGGCGGCGTTTGTGACTACGCAGCAGGATTCGGATCCTGTGAAATCCATCCTGAGCGATCTGCGGGAAGAAATCGACCAGCCGCAGGCCGGCACGCAGGAACTTATCGACACCCTATTCCGCTTTATGGACGAAGACAAAAAGTCGACGGCGCTGAAGGCGTTGCAGGGCCTGATCTGGCGCGACGGCTATGTGAACGGCGACTTCACCGGCCACCTCTACCCGGACGTGCTGCCAACGCTGGAAAAATGGAAAGCCCAGGGCATTGATCTTTATGTTTATTCCTCCGGCTCGGTGGCGGCGCAAAAACTGTTATTTGGCTACAGCGACGAAGGTGATATTACTCATCTGTTCAGCGGCTATTTTGACACGCACGTCGGCGCCAAGCGCGAAGTGCGGTCTTACCGGAACATTGCAGAACAGCTCAGGCAGCCTGCCGGACACATTCTGTTTTTAAGCGATATACATCAGGAGCTGGACGCCGCCCGCGAGGCCGGATTCCGCACCGTGCAGTTAATTCGTGGCGACGATGATGCCGCCAGCCATCACCCGCAGGTTTCCCGATTCGACGACATTGACCTGGAGCAGATCCCCTCATGAGCGCCCTGACTATTTTCTCTGATTCTGACGCCAGCCGCCCGACCTGGCACAGCACCGACGGCCACGAAATTCAGCAGCAGCTGAACGGCAAAGGCGTGCGTTTCGAGCGCTGGCAAGCCGACCGGGATTTGGGTGAAAACCCGACTGCCGAAACGGTCATCAACGCTTACCAGCACGCTATCGACAAGCTGGTGCAGGAAAAAGGCTACCAGAGCTGGGACGTTATCAGCCTGCGTGCCGACAACCCGCAGAAGGACACTCTGCGCGAAAAATTCCTCAACGAACACACCCACGGCGAAGACGAAGTGCGCTTCTTTGTTGAAGGCGCCGGGCTGTTCTGCTTGCATATCGGTAACGAAGTGTTCCAGGTGCTGTGCGAGAAAAACGATCTGATCTCCGTTCCCGCAGGCACCCCACACTGGTTTGATATGGGCTCAGAGCCGAACTTCACCGCTATTCGTATTTTCGACAATCCCGAAGGTTGGGTAGCTCAATTTACCGGGAGTGATATTGCGGGTGGATATCCGAAGTTGAGTTAAATACAGGAAAGCCTCTTTGTGAAGACGGAGAGGTTTTTTTTACAGCCCTCGTTCAGCCATTTCTGCACTCGTTACATTCCCTACATTTTTCTCTGGAGCGCCCTCGCATTTCACGACGTTGCCCTCAACTATTCCCCCTGTATTTATATCCAGCGAGATATAATAGCCACGTGCGCAATAAGTAAAGTTCGAACAAGAGAAGTAAAAGAAGAGAAGTAAAAGAAAAGCATTTAAGAAGACGCAGCGCAAAGGTGCTCGAACACCTTTACGCCGCTAACCACAAACAACTGACTGAGGAGTTATTTATGGCTGAGCAGAAGTGTATGCCAGATCCCACCGTGGCCCAAACAGATCTTCCGGAATCAGAAACGAATGCTCGTTTTCCCGAGGTAACGCACAAAAAGAACGCCCGTCGCCTGCACGGAAAAAGTACCGACGCCGCAACGATCCACCCCAGAGCCGATACCCCGGAGACCAGCGCCGCCTGCTGCGAGCTGCATTCCCGGATCCGCCATCAGTATATTCCCCTGTCAGGAGAATGGCTGACGAAAGCCGGATTTCTGGACGGAATGCCAATCAAAATCCGCGTGATGCCGGACTGTATCGTTATCACTCCGCAAAACACCCGCGAGCTGTGATGTTGAACTGCTCCCGGTTTGAGGCCGGGAGATTTTAGGGGATAACCCCAATATTTACTTTAGCGAAAAGCAAGCGTCATTTTTCAACAAAATATTATGATGCTCAGGTAAATTAGGTCAATTCAAATTGGGAATTAGCAGAAAATAAGTTTATACAGTAAGGGCCCTAGAATATAGGGCCATCATAATATGAGATGTTTTGACTCACAGTAAGGAATTAAGTGCAAAATGCGCTTTTAATTCGACTAAAGTGATTTCTGTAGTAAAATTTCCAGCTGCCGCTCAAAAAGCCCCCAACTATCTGTTAATCTTTCTTCGCTACCAGGGAAAACTTCACAAAGAAAAGAAACCAAATCGTTAATACTAACGCTATCTCTCATGTTACTAGTCAATAACTTCCACAATATCTTCCCATCTGTATCATACGAATTCAGGGACGATGGAATGTTTTTATTTCTAAATTTTTCTGATAAAAAGTAGTCATTTGCTTTAGCTTCATATTGAGATATAAGCTCAGAAATAGATGAGTTATTAAAGTAATTTAGATTTTCAAGAGAGGATATAAAGTCATAATCAGTATTAATTACCATTTTATTCCTAACTTCTTTCTCTAAACTTGAAATAGGAAGAAAAATAACATCTTGATAGTAAGGATAGCTATCCTTCACTAAATGGCAATCGAGTTTAGGTATGTTCAAACCACATTCTTTGACTTGAATTTCATTATCTTTTATGAAATTGTGGTAATTGCAACCTCTACACGGGGAACCATTTTCCTTATGAAATTGAGCCTCCATATCTCCATCAAGCACTATTACCATTTTAGTGTTATTGAACAGTCCATTAATCTTAAATTCATGAGTAAAACTCAGAACCTCTCTCCATCCACCAAGCGCAGATACATTCACAAGTTTATTTTTAGATAACCCATTTTTTCTTATGGTTTCGGTAACTAT
This sequence comes from Pluralibacter sp. UBA7423, assembly GCA_002470465.1. Taxonomy (GTDB): domain Bacteria; phylum Pseudomonadota; class Gammaproteobacteria; order Enterobacterales; family Enterobacteriaceae; genus Scandinavium. The sequence continues at coordinate 412,894 of DKMD01000018.1, read as the reverse complement.
TTTCTTTGCAAGTTCATCTTCAACACAAACAATATAATCGTATCCTGATGATTCATATATCCCCCTAATTGCATAATGTGGATAACATGGTGTTGTCACACTAACCTTGCCACTACTCAAATGAGATTCCAATAAAAATATCTGATCTTGCCTTAAATTTTATATAATATCTCTGCTATGTGTAGAGAATATTATACAGATCCCATGCTCTCTGGATACTTTATTACAAAATTGGATAAATCTCTTCTGAGATGATGGGTGCAACGCAATTTCCACCTCATCAATAATTATCAGAAACGGTTCTTTATTATTATTTTTATCCGATGCATAAGTTATTCTATAATATATATAGTCAAGTATTTTCAACAAAAGATACTCGCCAGAACTCATTTTGTATTGAGTTATAAAACCACTATCCTTCTTTAGAAGGAATGGACGTTCTGTCCTTATTAGAAAGTTTTCAGGCTCTTTTTGTATTGCTTTAGCCTGTCGATTTAAATCAGCCTTAGTAATCGTCTTTAGCCCTTTATAGTAATTTTCATTTCCCTTGAGAATCTTGCCAAGATTCTTAAAAACAAAATCAGGAGCATCAGACAGATCTTTTTCTGAGAAAGAAACATAGTGCGAGCAGTAATTATTTATTACGTGCAGCGATGAATTTATAAATCGGCTGCCATAAATAATACCTGGCTCATGAAATCCTTTTATCTCTGCCAGATCACCACTTTCACTCCATTTTCCAGAACTTTGAGCCCATGTACATTCATCACGTCCTAATTTAATAGAAAGTGATGATGTAGCTCTTTTTTCATCAAAAAAAAATTTTATTTACGTTGGATTGATCTATTAGCTGAGAAATTGCGTTAAGAATTGTAGATTTCCCCGAACCATTACCACCGACAAGACAGACAAGCCTTGGTTTAAAGTCTATAGCCAACGACAATTCATTTATAGCCTTAACATCTTTTATCTTAACTTCTATTTTTTATATGTAGACATATTTTCCTCTGACAGCATTTAGCTATTCCATATTTACATTGCTTTCCAACTTCCGTTATTTTTCATATAACTAACACCTTATTATATGATACATTTATTTTACTCTAACAACCTTAGCCATTTGATTTCACCAATTATATTATTTTTGCATTCAAGTTTAAAGATCAAATAAATTAATACATTGCCTTACGTTAAATATTGTATCGAATTAGGAATATCTAAATGGGCAAAAAAAAGATCTCACTTCAGCACCTCCCCCTTCACATACTCAACCAGCTGATCCAGCACAATTCCCCAGCCTTCATGGAAGCCCATCTGTTCATGCTGTTTTCTTTTTCTGCGGTGGCATGCCGGGCTATTGCGGTGTATCTTGTCTTGCCTTCACCAGCATCTTCCAGTAGCAGAATGGCGGTCATAAAGGGGTCTTCGGCGGGCTTCCAGCCTTTAGTGTAGCCGTCGGTAAAGACCAGCTTGCGACCGGGATCGATTTCCAGAAACACACCCTGGTTGCGCATCTCGTGGCCATCAACGTCAAACACGGTGTTGAATCGCCCGCCCACGCGCAGGTCAATCTCGCATTCGGTCACCATGTGGGGAGCGGGAATAAAGAAGCGTTTGATGTGCTCTGGCGTGGTCCAGCAGATCCACAGTAAATCGCGCGGTGCATCCACCACGCGTTCCAGCTTCAGGTCGGTATTCGGGTTCTGAGTCACGGTTTTGTCCTCTTTGAGGGGCTCCCCTTAAAGAGAGTCAGACTCCGACAAATCTCCCCGCGGCAACCTCTTCTGGCGTCACAACGCCCGTGTCGAGCACCCAGCCGCTGATGAGTGCAGCAGGCGTCACGTCGAATGCAGGGTTGTAAACTTTTGCCTCTTTCGGGGCCCACTGCACGGCACCAAAGCTCCCTGCCACACCGGTGACTTCGGCGGCGGCACGTTGTTCAATCGGGATCGCGTCCCCGTTCGGGCAATGCGGGTCGAGCGTCGTCTGCGGCGCAGCAACGTAGAACGGAATGCCGTGAAACTTCGCCAGCACCGCCAGCGAGTAGGTGCCGATTTTGTTCGCCACATCGCCGTTGGCGGCAATGCGATCTGCCCCCACCCACACGGCGTCGACCTGCCCTTTCGCCATCAGGCTGGCGGCCATCGAATCGGTAATCAGCTGATACGGCACGCCGAGTTCGCCGAGCTCCCAGGCAGTGAGTCGCCCGCCCTGCAACAGCGGACGCGTTTCATCCACCCAGACGTTCACCACGTTACCCTGCTGATACGCGAAGTTAATCACGCCGAGCGCAGTGCCGACACCCGCCGTTGCCAGGCCGCCGGTGTTGCAGTGCGTCAGCAACCGGCTACCCGGTTTGACGAGCGCGCTTCCCGCCTGCGCAATACGCTCGCAAAGCTGCTTATCTTCCTCAATCAGCCGCAGCGCTTCAGCCACCAGCGCCGGAACAAAATCTTCATGCGCCAGAGCGAGCTTCATGCGGTCGAGATTATTCATCAGGTTTACTGCCGTCGGGCGCGAGGCGCGCAGAGTTTCCAGTGCGGTGAGCAGTTCATCGCGGTTAAGCCCACGCTCCGCGAGCAGCGCCAGCAGCAGGCTGGCGGAAAGGCCAATCAGCGGCGCACCGCGCACGCGCAGGGCATGAATGTGGCCAACCAGCGCCTCTACGCTGCTGGCGTCCAGCCAGTTCGACTGCTGCGGCAGCGCCTGCTGGTCGAGAATGAACAGCTGGTTATCGCGTACCCGCAGGCTGGTGGTCTGTAATGTCTGCATAGCGTTAAATCCCTGTTGCGTTGTTGTAGCACATTGTGTCAGGATGAATTCCGGATGTATAGACGTCTGAATGGCTTTATTTCTGGCTATCTGATTATAAGAACATGAGGAACGAGGCAATGTCGCACTACCACACCTTCACCGCTCAGGATGCCGTTGCTTATGCGCAGCAGTTTGGCGGCCTGGACAATCCGTCAGAGCTGGTATCCGCGCAGGAGGTCGGCGACGGCAACCTCAACCTGGTGTTTAAAATCTTCGATACCCAGGGCGTAAGCCGGATTATCGTTAAGCAGGCGCTGCCCTACGTGCGCTGCGTCGGCGAGTCCTGGCCGCTGACCCTTGACCGCGCGCGGCTCGAAGCGCAGACGCTGGTTGAGCATTACAAACATGCGCCGGAGCACACGGTCAACATCCATCATTTCGACCCGGAGCTGGCGGTGATGGTGATGGAAGATCTGTCCGATCACCGCATCTGGCGCGGCGAGCTGATTCAGGGCATCTATTACCCGCAGGCCGCCACGCAGCTCGGCGTTTACCTCGCGCAAACCCTGTTCCACACCAGCGATTTTTACCTGCATCCTCACCAGAAGAAGGCGCAGGTGGCGAACTTCATCAACCCGGAAATGTGCGAGATCACCGAAGATCTGTTCTTCAACGACCCGTATCAGGTGCATGAGCGCAATAACTACCCGGCTGAACTTGAAGCCGACGTTGCCGCGCTGCGCGACGACGTGGCGCTTAAACTGGCGGTCGCCTCGCTCAAACACCGCTTCTTCTCTCAGGCTGAAGCGCTGCTGCACGGCGACATCCACAGCGGATCTATTTTCGTCGCCGACGGCAGCCTGAAGGCGATCGACGCCGAGTTTGGTTATTTTGGCCCGATTGGCTTTGACGTCGGCACGGCAATTGGCAACCTGCTGCTGAACTACTGCGGCCTGCCGGGCCAGCTCGGTATCCGCGATGCCGCCGCCGGGCGCGAGCAGCGTCTGGTCGATATTCAGGAGCTGTGGAACACCTTCTCCGAGCGCTTCCAGGCGCTGGCAACGGAAAAATCCCGCGACGCCGCACTGGCCTTCCCCGGCTACAGCAGCGCGTTCCTGAAGAAAGTGTGTCACGACGCGGTTGGCTTCTGCGGCACCGAACTGATTCGCCGAAGCGTGGGGCTGTCGCACGTGGCGGATATCGACACCATCAAAGATGACACCATGCGCCACGAGTGCCTGCGCCACGCCATCACGCTTGGCCGAGCGCTGATTGTGCTGGCGGACAAAATCGACGGCGTGGATGAGCTGATTGCGCGGGTTCGGCAGTACAGCTAGCTTTGATGCCCGGTTATGCTAATTGCCCGGTGGCGGCAATGCCTTACCGGGCCTACAAACTGATTTCATTGCCAGGCGGCGCTTCGCTTGCATAGACCTACGGGACTTGTAGGCCGGGTAAGCGCAGCGCCACCCGGCACTAGCCCAGATATTCAATCACCGACAGCCCGCCGTTGTAGTCCGTGCTGTAGATAATCCCCTGCGCATCAACAAACACGTCACAGGACTGAATCACCTGCGGCCTGCCCGGACGCGTATCCATCATCCGCTGCGGCGCGGCGGGCACCAGCGCGCCGGTTTCCACCGGACGGTACGGGTTGGAAATGTCATACGCGCGAACGCCTGCGTTCTGGTACGTCGCGAAAATCAGCGTCGGGCTGACAAAGCTGCCAGGGCGGTTTTCATGTAGATTATGCGGGCCAAAATGCGCCCCCTTCGCCACGTAGTCGGTTTCATCCGGCTGCGGAAAAGTGGCGATGCTCACCGGGTTCGACGGTTCACGAATATCAAACAGCCAGATAAGCTTCTCACCGTCTTCCTGATTATCCCGAACCGCTTCGTCCAGCACCACCAGCAGATCCCTGTCAGGCAGCGGCAGCGCGGTATGCGTTCCGCCGCCAAACGGCGGGCTCCAGTTGCGATGGGCAATCAGCTTCGGTTCCGTTCGGTCTTTCACATCCAGAATCGTTAATCCGCCGTCGCGCCAGCTGCCGTAGGCGGTGTCGCCCGCAATGATGGCGTGATGCAGCGCGTAGCGTTTGCCCTCCGGCCAGTCCGGCGTTTCGCCCGCCGCCTGGTTCATGCCCGGCAGCCACCAGCGCCCGGCCACTTCCGGTTTGCGCGGATCGCTAAGATCGATAGTCAGGAAGATATAGTCGCTAAAGCCGTCGATCAGCGCCGAAACGTACGCCCAGCGCCCACCGACGTACCAGATACGGTGGATGCCGATGCCGTTGAGCGAAAGAAAACCAATTTCTCTGGGTTTATCAGGCGTGGAGATATCGAACACGCGCAGTCCGGCGCTCCAGCCTTTGTCCTGTACGTCGCTGACCGTCTCACCCACGGAGCGGGTGTAATAGACCTTTTCATCGGCGAAGCGCGCGTCGGCAAACAGATCCCGGGCGTTGATCACCAGCAGAAGATCGTCGTGGGACTGCAAATGCACGTTCCACGTCCCCGGCGGTGCGGCGATGTAGTTCACCGCTTTAGGATTTTTGGGGTCGCGCACATCAACCACAGAAAAGCCCTGCGACACCATATGCCCGATGTACGCATAGCCACGATGCACCATCAGCTGTACGCCGTCGGGCCGCCCGCCCTGGTCGCTGTGCCCAATCAGCCGCATATTGCGGCTGTAGTCCAGGCAAGGTAAGTCAGACATTGTTGATTCCCTACGCCGGATGGCGGCTGCGCCTTAACCGGCCTGCAAAACCCCAGGTCCGGTAAGCGCAGCGCCACCGGGCATTATTTTGATTTCGCTTCCAGCGTGGCAAACCACGGCGCAATAAAGTCTTCCGTCTGCCCCCAGCCCGGAATGATTTTACTTAAGGACGCCACGTTCACCGCGCCCGGCTGCGCCGCCAGCAGCGCCTGCGGAATCGCCGCCGCTTTAAAATCGTAGGTCGCAGGCGTGGCTTCCCCGGCAATTTTATTGGCGATCAGACGCACGTTGGTGGCACCAATCAGCTTAGGATCGACCGCCACGCTCACCTTCCACGGGCTGTTGGCCTCGCGCATCAGCTGCAAATCCTGGTTAGAAACATCGATGCTGTAGAGTTTGATTTCGGTGCGGCCGTTCTCTTTCAGAGCCTTATACGCACCCTGGCTGAATGCATCCCAGGTGCCCCAGATAGCGTCAATTTTGCCTTTCGGGTATTTCGCCAGCACCGCGCCCACTTTGTTCGCGGTATCGCCCTGCACGTCGGAAGAGACCGCGCCGATGGACTCCAGTTCTTTAATACCCGGGTTCTGCTTCAGCAGTGCTTTGTACGCGGTTTCGCGGCGCTCCATTGGCGGGAAGCCTGCCACCCACAGCTTGATGATGTTGGCCTTGCCGTTAAAGTCTTTCACCAGCTGGCCGAAGGAGAGATCCGTCAGCGAGGCGTCGTCCTGCTGAGTCACGGTCACACCCGGAATCTCGCCGTTCACCGCAGTATCAAACACCGCCACTTTAATGCCCGCATCGACGGCCTTTTTCACCAGCGTCGTGGAGTATGGATCGCGGCCCTGGGAGAGAATAATGCCGTCATATTTCTGGCTGATGGCCTGGTTGACGAAGTCCTGGAATCTGGCATCGTCGCCGTTGCTCAGGAAGGTGCTGACCTTAAAGCCGAGCTTTTTGCCTTCCTGAATCGCGCCGGAGACAAACTGCGTGGTGTTGTCGTCCGAGCCGAGGTTACGAATAATCGCGATACGGATCGGCCCGCTGTGGTTGGCGATAGCCGCCGGAACCGGCGTCGGGGTTTCAGCAAAGGCGGCCACGGAATTGAGCAACCCCAAAGCGATAAGCGACAGCGTGATTTTTTTCATTATGTTTACCCTGATGTTGTGTTGTTTGGTTGTTGTTATGTCCGGCGCTGAAAATAGGTCAGAGCCAGCGCGCCAGCCAGCACCAGACCTTTGATAATGTCCATCGCGTAATACGGCACCGAAAGCATCACCAGTCCGTTCGACAGCACACCGAGGATCACCGCCCCCACCAGCGTGCCGAGCGCATTCGGCTTGCCGGAGCCGGCGAGCGAGAAGCCAATCCACGCTGCCGCTACCGCGTCCATCAGGTAGCCGCTGCCCGCGTTCACCTGCGATGAGCCGATGCGTGAGGCCAGCAAAACGCCACCTAAGCCCGCGAGCAAAGACGCAATCACGTACGCCGCCACCTTGTAGCGTGTGGTGCGCAGCCCGGAAAGGCGCGCGGCTTCGGGGTTGCCGCCGATGGCGTACATCCTGCGTCCGTGTGTGGTCAGCGACAGCGCAAGCTGCGCCACAACGGTCACCACCAGCATGATGATAACGATGGTTGGCACCTGGCCGAGCAGGCCGAACGCCGCCGGGATCGTGCCTTCCGCCATGTCGCCGCTCGGCAGCACCATGTTCTCAGTAATCGAGCCGCCGAAGCTGTACGTCGCCGCCACGCCCTGCACAACGAACAGGCTAGCCAGCGTGGCCAACATGTCGGGAATACGCAAAATCACAATCAAAAAGGCGTTAAACAGCCCGACCAGCGTACAGAGCAGCAGCGTCACCACGATGGCTTCGGTGGTGCCAAAGCCGTGCCAGACGAAAAGAGAAATCACCAGCGCGTTGGCGAGAGAGGCTGTCGATCCCACCGAGAGATCGAACCCGCCGACGGTCAGCGAAATCGACACGCCGACGGCAATCACCGTCACGATGGCGATAGAGCGCAGAATGTTGATGATGTTGAACGGATCGAGGAAGTTGTCCGACGCGAGGCCGAAAATCACCACCAGCGCCACCACGGTCAGCAACATGCCCCATTTGTAGAGGAAATCGAAAAACTGCTGACGGCCCGATGCCGTCGCCTTAACTGTCAGGGCCTTGCTCACGACGCTGCGCCTCCGGTGGAGTAATAAAGTAAGGTCTCTTCGCGGGCATCGATGCCCGCCACTTCTGCCACAATTTTGCCGTCCCACAGCACGCAGATGCGGTCGCACAGGCCGACCAGCTCGGCGAACTCGCCGGAGGCATAAATCACGCCTTTGCCCCCGCGGGCGAGGCCATCAATCAGGTTAAACAGATCGGTTTTGGCTTTGACGTCCACGCCTTTGGTTGGCTCATCGAAAATCAGCACGTTCGCGCTCCCCCGCAGCCATTTGCCAATCGCCACTTTTTGCTGATTGCCGCCGGAGAGCCTGCGCAGCGTCTGTGCCGGGCCGGTGGTGCGAATCCCAACGCGGGCAATGACTTCTTCAGCCCAGCGCCACGCCTGACGATGGCCAAACAGGCTCCAGCGTGAAAAGCTGTTGTCTGCGCCGACCGCCAGATTCATACCAATGGACTCGTCGATAAAAATACCCTCTTTACGACGCTCTTCCGGCACCAGCGCCAGGCCACGGCTGACGGAATCCGCCGGGTCGCGCGGCTGCCAGGGCTGCCCATTCAGTTCGCCCCGCTCAACGCGGCTTTTGCTCGCGCCAAACAGCGCCTTGCAGAGCTCGGTTTTTCCTGCACCTGCCAGGCCAGCAATGCCCAGAATCTCGCCTTTGCGCAGTCGCAGAGAAATCGCCTGGAGCAACTTTTCATCGTGCAGGCCGTCGACCTGCAACACTATCTCATCGCTATGCGGCGGGCGACGCGGCGGGAAAATATTGGTCAATTCATGGCCGAGCATCTTCTCGACTATCTGCTCCCCGCTGAGCGTCGCCATCGGGCTGCTCTCAATCAGCCGCCCGTCGCGCAGCACCGTCAGGGTGTCGCAGATGGCCTTTAATTCGTGGATGCGGTGGGAGATAAACACCACGCCGATGCCCTGCTGCTGCAGGCGTTTGACGACTGCAAACAGCCGCTCGCTTTCGTGGCTGTCCAGCGGCGCGGTAGGTTCATCAAGTATCAGAAACCGGCAGTGATGCGACAGCGCCCGCGCCAGCAGAATTTGCTGCTTTTCGGCCAGCGTGCAGGCGTCAATGGAACGCTTCACGTCAAGATCCACATCCAGCTGTGCCAGCGCCGCTTTCGCCTGCTGGCGCACCTGCCGCCAGCTGAAGCGGTAGCCCGGCTCCGCCAGATGATCGAGCATGATGTTCTCGGCGATCGACAGCCCAGGCACCAGCGCCACATCCACTTCCTGCTGAACCAGATGAATGCCCAACCGTTTGGCATCACGCGGGGAACGGATGCTCACCGGCTGATTATTAATGACAATTTCGCCTTCGTAGCGATCCCAGGTGCCGCAGAGCACCGCCATCAGCGTGGATTTCCCCGCGCCGTTGGCCCCGGTCAGCGCATGCACGGAGCCGCCGGTGAGCGTGAACGCCACCTGGGTTAAGGCTTTAAAACCGGAGAACGCCAGGCTGATGCCGCGCATCTCAAGGCGATTGACTGCCATCCGCTGAACACCCTTATCGTTAATCGTCTGATTCGTGGACTGTTCCACAGCCGCCCTTGACTGACAAAGGCGGAAAAGGCATAAGATAAAGCGAAATAATATTAGCCATCCGGATGTCCAGACATACCATCGGGAGAGCGATAATACACAAGGACATAACAAATGAGCAACACCGATATTCGTGTCGTCGTCGGGCCCGCCAACTATTTTTCGCATCGCGGCAGCTTTGCGCGACTCAATGACTTCTTCAGCCCGGACCAGCTTTCCCGCGCGGTGTGGATTTATGGCGAACGCGCCATTGCCGGGGCCAGGCCTTTCCTTCCAGCCGCCTTTCAGGCTGAAGGCGCAAAACATTTGCTGTTCAAAGGGCATTGCAGCGAGCGGGACGTCGCCGGGCTCGCCGAAAGCGCCGGTGAAAACGCGGCGGTGGTGATTGGCATTGGCGGCGGCACGGTGATGGATACCGCTAAAGCCGTAGCGCGTCGGCTGCATGTACCATTCGTGGCACTGCCAACCATTGCCGCCACCTGTGCCGCGTGGACGCCGCTGTCGGTGTGGTACAACGACGCAGGCCAGGCGTTGCAGTTTGAAATTTTCGACGATGCCAACTTTCTTGTGCTGGTCGAGCCTGAAATCATCCTCAACGCACCAAAGGAGTATCTACTGGCCGGGATCGGCGACACGCTGGCGAAGTGGTACGAAGCGGTGGTGCTTGCTCCGCAGCCGGAGCAACTTCCGCTGACGGTGCGTCTGGGTCTGAACGGCGCACGGGCGATCCGCGATATCCTGCTCGAACACAGCGAAACCGCACTCGCAGACCAGCGAAACGGTACGCTGAGCCAGGCGTTTCTTGACGTGGTGGACGCGATTATTGCGGGCGGCGGGATGGTCGGCGGCCTGGGCGAACGCTACACCCGCGTCGCGGCGGCCCACGCGGTGCATAACGGCCTGACGGTGCTGCCGCAGACGGAAAAATACCTCCACGGCACCAAAGTCGCCTACGGTATTCTGGTGCAGAGTGCGCTGCTTGGGCAGGATGACGTGCTGGCCCAGTTGATCGAGGCTTATCAGCGCTTCAGCCTGCCAACCACGCTTGCCGAACTGGACGTGGACATTCACAACCGCGCGGAGCTCGATAAAGTCATTGCCCACACGCTGCGCCCGGTGGAGTCCATTCACACTCTGCCGGTTACCGTCACGCCGGACGCGCTGCATGCGGCGTTTGTAAAGGTGGAAACCCTGAGCGCTTGATTGACGTCGTGAGCATTCGCGGCCTGATGATGGCTACTCAGGCGGCACTCGCGCATCCCGGCCAGGGCATTAATATCGGCAGCTTCCTCGCGAGCCCTGCCGCCAGGCAGATCACGGGGACGGGTCTGGACGTCGACGGAGGGGTTAACGCTTAATCAGCAGCACTTCGCACCGCCTTTACCGCCGTAGCGCGCGTCCTGACGCTCGCGGAAAAACTCCTCATAGGTCATCGGCGTTTTGTCCGGGTGGTTAAGGCGCGTGTGCTCCACGTAGTTGTCGTAATCAGGTACGCCGATCATCATTTTCGCCGCCTGGCCGAGGTATTTCCCGGCTTTTGAAAGTGTGTCGAACATAGTCGCTCCTGTGAAATGCCCCTCACCCTAACCCTCTCCCCAAAGGGGCGAGGGAATGGTTTGCTCCCTCTCCCTTAGGGAGAGGGCCGGGGTGAGGGTCAACCCTGTTAATGCACACCCTTCGCCTGGGCCACAATCTGCTCCAGGTTCTCCGGCATCGGCTCATACGGCGTCTCTTTCGCCGTCGGTTTCTCTTCTTTGAGCGCCGCCAGCGCGGTTTTCACCGAATAAAGCGCCAGCACTACGACCACCACCATAAAGAAGATGGTCAGCCCGGCGTCCAGGCGGTTGTTGAAGACCAGCTGCGAAAGCTGTGACTCCGTATACTGCGCCGGAATTTTACCGCTGTCGATCATCGCCTGGAACTTGTTGGCGATGGCGAGGAAGCCAACTTTGACATCCGGGCTGAACGCCTTCTGCCAGCCTGCGGTCAGGGTGCAAACCAGCAGCCACGCCGTCGGCAGCAGGGCCACCCACGCGTAACGCTGACGCTTCATTTTGAACAGCACCACCGCGCAAAGCATCAGCGCCATACCGGCCAGCATCTGGTTAGCGATGCCGAACAGCGGCCAGAGGGTGTTAATGCCGCCGAGCGGATCGACCACGCCCTGATGCAGGAAGTAGCCCCAGGCCAGCACGCAGAGCGCCGTCGCCAGCAGGTTAGCCGGAAGCGAATCGGTGCGTTTCAGGTTCGGGCTGATGACGCCCATTAAATCCTGCAGCATAAAGCGTGCCGCGCGCGTACCTGCATCAACCGCCGTCAGGATAAACAGCGCCTCAAACAGAATGGCGAAGTGATACCAGAAGGAAACATCCATCAGGCCACCGAGCGAACCGTGCAGGATATACGCCATCCCGACGGCCAGCGTCGGTGCGCCGCCCGCGCGGGAGATGATCGACTGTTCCCCGACTTCACTGGCGATTTGCGTCAGCGTGTCTGGCGTAATGGCGAAGCCCCAGCTGCTGACCACCTGCGCCGCAGAGGCTACCACGTCGGTCGTGCCGGCAGGAGCCAGCACTGCCATCGGGCTGTTCATCGCAAAATAGACACCAGGATCGATAATGCAGGCCGCCACCAGCGCCATGATTGCCACAAAGGATTCCATCAGCATCCCGCCGTAGCCAATCAGGCAGGCCTGATTTTCATTAGCCAGCATTTTCGGTGTGGTGCCGGAGGCGATCAGCGCGTGGAAGCCCGATACGGCACCACAGGCGATGGTGATAAACAGGAACGGGAACAGGCTGCCGGTCCAGACCGGGCCGGTGCCATCCACGAACTTCGTTAGAGCAGGCATGGTCAGGGTCGGACGCAGGATCAGGATACCGATCGCCAGCCCGACGATAGTGCCGATTTTCAGGAAGGTAGAGAGGTAATCACGCGGAGCCAGCAGTAGCCACACCGGCAGCACCGCCGCCACAAAGCCGTAACCCACCAGCATCCACGTCAGCTGGATGCCGGTGAAATCAAACCACGGTGCCCACGTTGGGCTTGCCGCCACCCAGCCGCCGGAAATAATGGCGAAAATCAGGAATACCAGACCAATCACCGACACCTCGCCGATACGGCCCGGGCGCAGGTAGCGAATGTAGATCCCCATGAAAATCGCCAGCGGAATGGTGAACGCCACGGTATAGGTGCCCCACGGGCTGTGGGTCAGGGCTTTCACCACGATCATCGCCAATACCGCAAGGATGATCACCATGATCATGAAGGTCGCCACCAGCGCAATCACGCCTGCGGTGGCGCCCATTTCCTCTTTCACCAGCTCGCCCAGCGAACGCCCGTCGCGGCGGGTTGAGACGAACAGCACCATAAAGTCCTGTACCGCCCCGGCCAGCACTACGCCTGCGAGGATCCAGATCATTCCCGGCAGGTAGCCCATCTGCGCGGCCAGCACCGGCCCCACCAGCGGCCCGGCCCCGGCAATTGCCGCAAAATGGTGACCGAACAGCACTTTTTTGTCGGTCGGAACGTAGTCCAGCCCATCGTTGTGGCGAACGGCAGGCGTCATGCGCGTCGGATCAACGGCAAGCACCCTTTTTGCTATGTACAACCCGTAAAAACGGTAAGCGATGAGGTAGATACACACCGCCGCGACAACAATCCACAGCGCGTTAATTTGTTCGCCGCGATTAAGGGCGATATAGCCGAGGGCAAAGGCTCCGACGATCGAGAGAATGGCCCATATCAGGTATTTCCCTGGGTTATTCATGGTCTGATTCCGTCTGTGAAGGGGAAGATGTTACATTTTGTATCTATAACACCCCACACAGATTTAACAATGTCATAACCAAGGAATAACGACGTAACGCCACGGATTTACACCACATTGTTAAGCGGGTCACGCTACGAGGCCGCACCTCATCCGCGGAAATATCGTATCGATCGAGTCGCGCATTCGCTTATTAAGCCGGGCGGCACTTTGTTTGCACCGACCTGCGTAATTTTGTAGGCCGGATAAGCGCAGCGCCATCCGGCAATAGTGTTGCATATTACCCCAAAACCATCGTGCTCAGCCGGCAGGTGCAGCAGCGCCGCCCCTGTTCGTCGAACACGACAATTTCCCAGCTTTGGGTCTGCTTACCTAAGTGCAGCGGCTGGCATACGCCGCGCACTTTACCCTGAGACACCGCGCGGTGGTGCGTGGCATTCAGCTCGGTGCCGACGACGCACTGGCCTTCACGGGTCATCAGATAGCCCGCCATCGAACCGAGCGTTTCCGCCAGCGCAGCGGACGCGCCGCCGTGTAGCAGACCAAACGGCTGATGGGTACGGGCGTCAACGGGCATTTCAGCTTCCAGCGTGTCGTCGCCGAGACGGGTATAAACGATGCCGAGATGCGCGACCATCGTCGCTTCGCTGGTAGCGTTCAGGGCATCCAGCGTTAAGTGTCGGATCCAGATCATTACGCCCCCAGGGTTGAGCCGCCGTCGACCACGATGTCCTGCAAGGTGATGTGGCTGGCGCAGTCGGAGGCGAGAAACAGAATGGTGCTGGCGATTTCCTGCGGACGGGCAATTTTGCCAAGCGGGATGCCGAGCTTGAACTGCTCGCCGAACCCGCGAATGCGCTGCTGCTCAGCGTCGTCGCTGATCCACAGGGTGCGCTGCATATCGGTATCTGTTGAACCCGGCGACACCAGATTACAGCGTACGCCGCTTGCCGCCAGCTCCAGCCCGACGGTCATTGCCAGGCTTTTCAGCGCCGCCTTCGACGCGCCGTAGGCGCTCATGCCGATGCGTGGCGTGTGTGCGGCATCGGACGCAACGGTCACAATGGCTCCGCCCTGCTGTGCCCGAAACGTCGCCATCGTCTGCTGGAACAGATTGAATGCGCCGCCCACGTTGACGGCGAACGTTTGCTGCCAGTCCGCAATGCTCAGTTCATCCGTAGCGCCCATGCGCAGAATCCCGGCGGCGTTCACCAGCACGTCGAGACGCGGTAAATCCTGCAACAGCGGAGCACAAACCAGCAGCACCTGCCGGGCATCCGCCACGTCCATCTCGATAGTGGTGAACGGATACTCAGGCTTGTCGAACGCCAGATCGAAACCGGTGACTTTCGCCCCGACCTCCACGAACGCCAGCGCGGTGGCATAGCCGATGCCTTTTCCCGCGCCGGTTACCCAGACGGTTTTGCCGTGAAAATCCAATCCGGTCATCACTTCACCTCGCGGGAGAGCAGCGCCCACCAGGCGTCGAGGGTAGGATTTTTTGCCAGCATCACGAAATCAATGTCGCCGTGGACTTTGCGCCAGCGCGCGGCCAGCGCCATCATCCGCACCGAATCGAGGCCGTAGTCAATCAGGTTTTCATCATCGAGCGGCTCGTCGGATTCGTCCAGCAGCGGGAGAATGGCCGCCCGCAGCGCGGCTTTCGAGGCAGGCAGCGGCAGCAGCTCTTCGGTCATCACCACGCGCCCGGAGCGTCCGGCTACGTATTTCAGCGACATTAAGTGTTCGTCACGGCTGAAGTCCGCCAGCGCATCGGCCACGAAGAACGGCTTGATATCGCGCATGAAGGCGTCCGTCGCCGTGGTCATGCAGCCGATGTGCGCATAGACGCCGGTGATGATCAGCTGGTCGCGCCCGGTTTCCTTGAGCATTATCTCCAGCGGCGAGCGGTGGAACGCGCTGTAGCGCCATTTCACCAGCACGGTATCCGCTTCGTCCGGAGCCAGCGCGGCAATCACGCGCTGCTGATCCGGTGATTTAGTCAGGCCCGGTCCCCATATATCGTTCAGCAGCGCCCTGTCTTCAGCGCTCTGCTCTTTCGGCTGCGCGGTGTAGTAGACGGGAATATTATGCTTTTTGGCGAAGTCGCGCAGGGCCTTGATGTTCGCCACCACGGTGGCCATCATCTCGCTGTTTTCACCCCAGAAGTTGAGGAAATACTCCTGCATATCGTGGATAAGCAGCGCCGCGCGCGCCGGTTCAAACGCCCAGTCGACTTTGTTGGCCGGCATGTCGGCGGCGGTTGGCAGCGCGTAGGCCTGCAGTTTTGGAATTGCCATACTCTTCTCCTTCAGGCCAGGGCGCGATCGGCGATCCACTGACGTAATTGTTTTTTATCGACTTTCCCTACCGGCGTCAGCGGCAGTGCATCCACGCACTCCACGCGATCCGGCAGCTTGAATTCGGCGACGCCCTGCTCGCGCAGAAAGCGGCGAACCGCAACCGCACGCAGCGGCGCTTTCACCACCAGATACGCGCAGCTTTTCTCACCGAGCAGGCTGTCTTCCATGCTCACCAGCGCCGCATAAACCACCGACTCGTGGCGCAGCAGCAGGTTTTCAATTTCTTCCGCCGCGATCTTTTCACCGCCGCGGTTGATCTGATCTTTTTCGCGTCCCTGAACGGTGATGTAGCCATCCTCGTCGATGGAAATCAGGTCACCTGAGCCGTAAAAGCCATTGGCATCAAAAGCGCTGGCGTTGTGCTGCGGGCTTTTGTAATAGCCGCGGAAGGTGTACGGCCCGCGGGTCATCAGTCGCCCGACTTCACCACGCGGCAGCGGGTTGCCGTCGGCATCCGCCACCCACACTTCGTCATCGGGAGACATCGGGCAGCCTTGCGTGTTGATGATGCGCTCCGGCGAATCGTCCAGCCGGGTGTAGTTCACCAGCCCTTCCGCCATGCCGAACACCTGCTGAAGCTGGCAGCCAATTTCTGCCGGAATGCGCGCCGCAAGCGTGGCGGAGAGACGCGCCCCGCCGACCTGCAACAGGGTGAGCGAAGCGAGCTGCGCGTTACTGCCGCTGGCCTGAATCTCCTGCAGCCACAGGCTCACCGCAGGCGGTACCAGTGCGGCAACCGTAACCTGATGCTGTTCGATCAGCGGGAAGCAGAGCGTGGCGCTGGGATCGGCGGCTAACACCACGCAGCCACCTGCGAGGAACACCCCGAGCGCACCGGGCGAGCTCAGTGCGTAGTTATGGGCGGCAGGTAAGGCACAGAGATAGCGCGTGTTTTCGTCGAAGTGGCAAATCTCGTTGCTGCGACGGATGCTGTAGTAGTAATCGTTGTGAGTGCGCGGGATCAGCTTCGGCGTGCCCGTGCTGCCGCCGGAAAGCTGGAAGAAGGCCACTTCTCCGGCGCTGGTCGACGACGGTACAACGTTATCCGCCGGAGTTGCCATCGCCGCCGCCAGGCTGTGTTCGCCCTGGTCATGATTCAGCAATACCTTGCGCACCGAGCGGTGCTGGTCGACGAAAGCGTTGAGGAACGTATCGTCGGCAAACAGGGCATGATCGCGATCCGCAATCAGCAGAGCCGGTTCAATTTGCGCTGCGTAGGCGTGCAGTTCACTGCGCTGATGGCTGAATAGCGCATTAACCGGCGCGACGCCTGCCCGCAGCAGCGCAAAGAACGTGACATAAAACTCCGTCACGTTGCCCAGATGCACCAGCGCGGTTTCGCCTGCCTTCAGTCCATGATGCTGCAAAGAGGCGGCGAGATTATCCACCAGCACGTTAAGTTCGCGATAAGTCACCCGGCGATCGCCATCGATAACGGCCACCGCATCGTTATTCGCGTGGCGCGTCAGAATGTCGGTCAGCGGCAGATCCTGCCAGTAGCCTTTTTCACGGTAGCGGGCCGCGAGATCTTCCGGCCACGGCGTAAAAGCAACACTCATCATCAGTCCTTAATTGAGGCCAAATACGTTCAGCATGGTGGTCAGCTTGACGCCGGTTTCACGCCATTCGCCGAGCGGCGAAGAGGCAGGCACAATGCCCGCCCCGGCAAACAGGCGGATGTGGTTGTCATGCACTTTCGCGCAGCGGATAGTGACCACCCACTCGCCGTTGCCTTCCGCATCGCACCAGCCGACGATGCCGCCGAACAGTTCGCGGTCGAACGGCTCAAGCTCGGCAATCAGCCGCTTCGCCACATCATGCGGGAAACCGCTCAGCGCAGGCGTCGGGTGCAGCAGGCAGGCAAGCGTCAGGGCGTTTTCATCGGCTTTCGCTTCGCCTTCAATCGGCGTTGCCAGATGCCAGAGGGTTGGCGTGGTGATGAGCTGCGGCGAGGAAGGAAGAGAAAGCGCATCGCTGCGCGGCGTCAGGACGTTTCTCATGGCCTGGGTTACCAGCTCGTGCTCGTGGCGATCTTTCTGCGAGGCCAGCAGGCGGTTGCCCGCTTCACGATCCAGCACGTTATCCGGCTGACGACGGGCTGAACCTGCCAGCGGCAGGGAACTGAAATGGGAGCCCTCCTTGCGCAGCAGCAGCTCCGGGCTGGCACCGAGCAGCACGCCACCGTCCGGCAGCGGTACGTGGAAGTTGAAGCTCGCCGGGTTCTGCGCGATGAGACGCTCCAGCAATGCACCGGTATCCACGGCGGAATCGGTAGTGAGCTCAATCAGACGCGAGAGCACCACTTTGTCAACTTCCGGCGTGGCGGTCAGCGCCGCAGCGCGTTCCACCATCGTCATAAATTCATCCTGCCCCGGAATTTCCTGCCGCGCCTGCACCTGCATTGGCTTCAGGCCCGCGACGTAAGGCGCCGAGTGCTGTTTCGCCGTGCGGGAGAAGGTTTCGCTGTGCTGCGGAATGAACAGCGCGGAGGGCTGGGTGGTATCAAACGGGATAGCGCCCACCAGCAGCGGACGCTGGACACCGGCGGCTTTCGCATCGGCAAAGGCTTTGCTGATGCTTTGCTGAAACTCTCCCGCTAAATCTTCTCCGCCTTCAGCCGGCTGCGACACGCGACGGAAGCAGCCAGAGGTGGTGAAGCTACGATACGGCGACATAAAAAAGAAGCTGTCAGGGAACAGCGTTGGTGCGACTTCCTGTTCGGCCTCAGCCAGTAACGTTTCCATATTATCCTCCAAAACGATAAAGATATTAAGAATGATTATCATTTATATTTTGGTTCGGTAAGCTAAAAGTAAAACGCTTCCTTGTCAACTTCAGACGCATCATCCCCCTTGCATCTGCGACGCGCAGAAGTGAAAATGAGATTCATTAACATCCATAAAACAGGACTTTGACGTCGTGAAATTCCCCGTTTTTTTCCGCAACACCCTGCTCTTTTCCGGGCTTTTCCTTTTCGGATTAACCTCAGGCCTGGCCGCCGACTGGCCGCGCGAAGTGACAGACAGCCGCGGCGCGCACCAGCTTGAACACAAGCCAGTACGCATCGTCTCCACCAGCGTCACCCTCACCGGTTCGCTGCTGGCCATTGACGCCCCTGTTGTCGCCAGCGGGGCCACCACGCCCAACAATCGCGTGGCGGACGGCCAGGGCTTTTTGCGCCAGTGGGGCGAGATTGCCAGAAAGCGCCACGTCGCCAGGCTATACATTGGTGAACCGAACGCCGAAGCCGTGGCTGCGCAGATGCCGGATCTGATCCTGATTAGCGCCACCGGTGGTGATTCAGCACTCGCGCTTTACGATCAGCTATCAACCATTGCCCCGACGCTTATCATCAACTACGACGACCAGAGCTGGCAGAGCCTGCTGACTCAGCTTGGCAAAATCACCGGCCAGGAAAAGCAGGCAACACAGCGCATTGCTGAATTTGATTCCCGGATGGCGACGCTCAAGCAGCAAATGAAGCTGCCGCCGCAGCCGGTAAGCGCGCTGGTTTATACCGCCGCCGCGCACAGCGCCAACCTGTGGACCCCGGAATCCGCCCAGGGCAAGCTGCTCGAGCAGCTTGGTTTTACCCTCGCCCCGCTCCCCGCCGGTCTGCACACCAGCCAGAGCCAGGGGAAGCGTCACGACATCATCCAGCTCGGCGGTGAAACCCTGGCGGCGGGCCTGAACGGGCAGTCGCTGTTTGTCTTCGCCGGTGACCAGAAGGACACCGATGCCATTGAAGCTAACCCGCTGCTGTCTCACCTTGAGGCGGTGCAAAACAAGCGCGTGTATGCGCTTGGCACCGAAACTTTCCGTCTCGACTATTACAGCGCAATGCGGGTGCTGGAGCGTCTTGAAAAACTGTTCGGCTAAGTAAATGCCCGGCGGCACTACGCTTGCCGGGCCTACAAAATAGCGAAACCCTGTTTGACATCGTCGGGTAGCACGTTGTTTGCCCGTCCAACGAAACATCGTAGGCCGGGTAAGCGCAGCGCCACCCGGCAATCATGCCACCTCTTCCACCTGCACCGGAGCCTGACGGAACCGGCGCAGTTCCCCCAGCAAGACCACCAGTACCACGCCAACCGCCGCCAGTATCCATCCACTCGCACTTGCCGCCGCAGCGGGCGTCAGCATCGAGCCAAAGCCCCCGAGCAGCGCAGCGCCGATGGCATCGCCGGTCACGTTTTGCGCGGTCCACAGGCCGTTAATGCGCCCGAGCATCGCTTCAGGGGTTTGCGTCTGAATGAGCGTGTACTGCAACAGCGAACTTATCGCGCTCAGCCAGCCAAACAGCGCGAGGCACAGCGCACCCAGCGCCCAGGCGGGCATCAGGCTGAATACGCCGATCGCGACAAACGATCCGACCGTCGCGAGCAGCATGATCTGCCCCGGCCTTTCGCTGCGGGCCAGGTTGCCGCTGGTCAGCGCGCCAAGGGCAGCACCGAGCGGAATAGCCGCATACAGCAGGCCAATTTGTGCCGCAGACATCTGCCAACCCACCGCCAACGCCGGATAGAGGACGCGCACCGCACTCGCCATCGTCAGCAGGCCGCCGAGCAGCGCTATGCCGCCAATCAGCGGATTGCTGAACAGGAAGCGCAGCCCGGCCATTAAAGAAGTAAACGGGTGTTCACGCGGCTGCGGCGGAGGCGGCAGCTGCGGCAAACGCAGGAGCGTAAGCGTAGTGATAAAGGTGCCGAGCGCCGCCAGCAGGTAGTTCCAGGAGAAGCCGCCGCTCGCCAGCAGCAGGCCACCGACCATCGGCGAAATGACCGAGCCCAGGCGTACCGTCAGCATAGTGATCGCCCCGGCCTGCATCAGGTTTTCACGCCCGACCAGCGCAGGCGTTGCGGCCAGCAGCGCGGTGACGCCAATCGAGGCGAACAGCCCGTCCCAGAGGCCGAGCAGGTAAATCACCAGCAGCGAAGGCTCTGGCAGCAGCGCATTCAGCCACAGGCCCAGAAAGCCCAGCCCGCAGGTGCCACGCGCCAGAAGAATCAGCTTTTTGCGCTCAAAGCGATCCGCCAGCACGCCGCCAAGCATCAGGCCAATGAACATTGCCCCGCCGGTGAGTGTGACCGCCAGACCAACGTGCCAGGTGGAGTGGGTGAGCGCCTGAATCTGAACCGGCACCGCCACGCCGAGCAGGCCGAGAGAGAGAATTGAGATAAAGCGGGCGATAAAGACGGCGCGAAACGCCGGATGAGTCTTTAGCAGGCTGAGGTTCAACAGCCAGGATTGTCTTTGCATCACAGGGCCTTCAACGAACTTTCGATACCATTTCCGTGGCCGCACATGCTACCATAGGCGAATAAGATCGAGAACGATAATTACTATCATTATCACATCATGGACGTTGCTATGTCGTTTTCTCCCGCCGCGCTGCGCCCCATCGCCGTGCCCGGATTGTTCATTCTGCTGGTCGCTGCCTGCGCCCTCAGCCTTCTGATTGGCGCGAAACCGCTGCCGTTAAGCGTGGTGACGGATGCTCTGTCCGGCACCTGCCGTAGCGCCGACTGCACCATCGTTCTTGATGCCCGTCTGCCGCGCACGCTTGCCGGGCTTCTGGCAGGCAGCGCGCTTGGCCTTGCGGGCGCGCTGATGCAAACCCTGACCCGCAACCCCCTCGCCGATCCCGGCATTCTTGGCGTTAACGCCGGAGCAAGCTTTGCCATTGTGCTGGGCGCGGCGCTGTTTGGCCTGACGCTTCCCCAGGAGCAGCTTTTACTCGCCTTTAGCGGCGCGCTGATCGCCTCGCTGCTGGTGGCCTTTACCGGCAGCCAGGGCGGCGGTCAGCTCAGCCCGGTTCGCCTGACGCTGGCGGGCGTTGCGCTGGGCGCAGTGCTTGAAGGATTATCCAACGGTATCGCCCTGCTCAATCCGGACGTTTACGACCAGCTGCGCTTCTGGCAGGCCGGTTCGCTGGATATCCGCTCGCTGGAGACGCTCAAAGTGGTGCTGGTGCCGGTGATTATCGCCGCCGCCGTGGCGCTGGGCCTGAGCCGCTCACTGAACAGCCTGAATCTTGGTGCAGACACCGCCACCGCGCTTGGCAATAAAGTGGCGCGCACGCAAATTCTTGGTCTTCTCGCCATCACCGTGCTGAGCGGCTGCGCCACCGCGCTGGTGGGGCCCATCGCCTTTATCGGCCTGATGATGCCGCACATCTCGCGCTGGCTGGTCGGCGGCGATCACCGCTGGTCGCTGCCGGTCACCCTGCTCGCCACCCCTGCCCTGCTGTTGTTCGCAGATATCGCCGGGCGTCTGCTGGTTCCAGGTGAGCTGCGCGTGTCAGTGGTCAGCGCCTTCATCGGCGCGCCGGTGCTTATCTGGCTTGTTCGCCGCCAGCCTTCCCGCGGAGGTGCCGCATGACTACGCCATCGCGTCGCTTGCTGCTGAGCTGTGGCTTCCTCACGCTCGCTTCTTTATTACTTGCCCTCTGGAGCCTGCGCAGCGGCGCGGTCGCTCTGGACGTTGGGCAAGTGATTGCCGCGCTGACGGGTGATGCCCCCCGCGGCGTGACGATGGTGGTTACAGAATGGCGCTTACCGCGCGTGCTAATGGCGCTGCTGGTTGGTGCCTCGCTTGGCGTCAGCGGCGCAATTTTCCAGTCGCTAATGCGCAACCCACTCGGTAGTCCGGACGTCATGGGCTTTAACACCGGGGCGTGGAGTGGCGTGCTGGTAGCGATGGTGTTGATTGGTCAGCACCAGACGGCAATCGCCTTCGCCGCGATGGCAGGTGGGATAATCACCTCGCTGCTGGTCTGGCTACTGGCGTGGCGCAACGGGATTGATACCTTCAGGCTGATCATTATCGGTATCGGCATCCGTGCGATGCTGATGGCCTTCAACACCTGGCTGCTGCTGCGCGCCACGCTCGAGACTGCGCAGTCGGCAGGGCTGTGGTTTGCCGGATCGCTTAACGGCGTGACGTGGGCAAAGATTTTCCCTGCAGCCCCCATTTTGCTGGTCATGCTGGCCTGCGCCGCGCTGCTGGTACGGCGGCTGCGGCTGCTGGAAATGGGCGACGACAGCGCCTGCGCGTTAGGCGTGCGCGTGGAAAGCTCTCGCTTGCTGTTGATGCTGGTCGCCGTCGTGCTGACCGCCGCCTCAACCGCTCTGGCCGGGCCGATTTCCTTTATTGCCCTCGTCGCGCCACATATCGCCCGACGCCTGAGCGGTACTGCCCGCTGGGGTTTAACTCAGTCGGCGCTTTGCGGCGCACTGCTGCTGGCGCTGGCGGATTTTGCCGCGCAGCAGCTATTTATGCCTTACCAGCTTCCGGTGGGCGTGGTGACCGTCAGCCTCGGCGGCCTGTATCTTATCGCCCTGCTTATTCAGGAGTCCCGTAAAAAATGACCGCCTCTCCCGCCCGCCTGTACGGCGAACACCTGACGCTTGGCTACGGTAAAAAAATCATTGCTGAAGATCTTCAGGTCGCCATTCCCGACGGTCATTTCACCGCCATTATCGGCCCCAACGGCTGCGGCAAATCGACGCTCCTGCGCACCTTAAGCCGTCTGATGACACCGCAGCACGGGCAGGTTTTACTGGATGGCGAGCAGATCCAGCGCTTCAACAGCAAAGAAGTCGCCCGCCGCATTGGCCTGCTGGCGCAGAACGCCACCACGCCGGGCGACATCACCGTACAGGAGCTGGTGGCCCGCGGGCGCTATCCGCATCAGCCGCTGTTTACACGCTGGCGCAAGGAAGATGACGAAGCGGTCAACCGCGCCATGCAGGCGACGGGTGTGACGGAGCTGGCGAATCAGAGCGTGGATACCCTCTCCGGTGGTCAAAGGCAGCGGGCATGGATTGCGATGGTACTGGCACAGGAAACGGCCATCATGCTGCTCGATGAGCCAACCACCTGGCTCGACATCAGCCATCAAATCGATCTGCTGGAGCTGCTGAGCGAGCTCAACCGTGAGCAGGGTTACACCCTGGCGGCGGTACTGCACGATCTCAATCAGGCCTGCCGCTACGCGACGCACCTGATTGCCCTGCGCGATGGCAAAATTATCGCCGAAGGCGCACCAAAGGAGATCGTGACAGCAGAGCTGATTGAGAAAATCTACGGCCTGCGCTGCCTGATTATTGAGGATCCGGTGGCAGGGACACCGCTGGTGGTGCCGTGGGGTAAGGCGGGGAAATAACCTTCTCCCGAAAGAGCGGGAGATAGCGGCATTCAAAATGCTTATAAATGCCCGCTCGGAATAAATCGCTATTTTGTAAGTAAAAAAGACATCTTTAATTTACCTGCCGGGTACGTTTTTAGTGCTTAACTTCACAAAACAATGCAACGGATAAACCTTATTCTGAAAAATGAAAATCGAGAACGATTCCTGCCACCTGTAAAAATTTTCGTTCGAAATGAAAAACACCCTCAACACTTAAGCAATCCTAATGAAATGACAAAAAAATAATTACTATGAAAACCAAATCGGCTTAAAGACACACGTTATCAATATAACCCAAACAATATTTCAACAGAAATCCCAAAAAAAGATCCCAGCAAGCCCCGCAGCATCAAAGCCCCTGAATATTTCTCATGGTAAATGACATCACAACACCCAAACAAAATCATTAAATAACAATAAGATAAACAAAAAACACCACCAATAATCATTGGTATTGAATAATTAAATTAAAGTTGTAATATTCACCTCGTTTAAAAGTCATTTATTTTAACCAGGCATTTCTTTTGCAACAAAACAGTTGCCTTCAAATGAAAGCAATTTCGTTTTTTACCTGAGAATGATAAAGGTGAATGGGCGTTAACCTTTAGCCCTGGTGAACTGACATTGATCAATGTGCAAATAAAAGTACAGGGCGCGTAACGTCAAGGGAAATGTAATGCGCTGGTAAAAAAAATTACGCGGCTGATACCGTAAAGTATCAGCCGCGTTAGAGAATGGAAAGACGAGTTCTGCAAAACCTGTCTTTCCGGCGTTAAGTGATTTCGACATCAAATTAACAGGTTTATTAAATATGAAAATCAAACTTATTGCATTAGCAATTGTGGCTAGTGCAATTTCTGGTATTGCTGATGCGCAAATGAGCAGCAGCGATCAATTCATTGTACAGAATTACCTCTCCACTCATCCGGAACTGCCGCAGGATAAAACACAGGAGATAGAAAGAAAGGACACTCTGCAAGAGGTAATCAATTATGTGAAGGGAAATTCTTATTACAACGGAAGTACCACAGTTAGTTTTCCGCCCATCGACACAACAGCTATTCCAATAAGTACATTGACACCAGCCACAAAACCGCAGGCAGCTACCTCTACTGACGGTGAAGGCGAAGCATTAACCAGGGCTAATCAGGAGCGTACCGCTCAGCAAACTAAAGCGCTACAGGATGCTTATCGTCAGCGCTTCGCACAGCTGAAAGGCGAAGCGTTAACCAGGGCTAATCAGGAGCGTACCGCTCAGCAAACTGAAGCGCTACAGGACGCTTATCGTCAGCGCTTCGCACAGCTGAAAGGCGAAGCGTTAACCAGGGCTAATCAGGAGCGCACCGCTCAGCAAACTGAAGCGCTGCAGGATGCTTATCGCACTTCAGCCAAAAAATTCAACGACGAAAAAGGCCAGGCCCTGCTCGAGGGCAACCTTAAACGCACACAAATACAAAGCGATGCTCTCAATGCTGCAAAATCTGAGCATGAAGCAAACCAGCATCAGGTCGATGCCGCTCAGTACCGCACTATGGTCAATGCGCAAGTCGCTGAAAGCAGCCATGAAGAGTTTGTGCAGCAGACAGACGCCAATACTGCTGATATCAATACGCTGAACACAGGCCTGAAACAAGCCCAGGCAATGGGTAGTGATGCCCAGTCCCGGGCCAATGACGCTTATGCCAACACCGAAGCCAACCGTCAGGCATTACAGGCAACCAACCATCGCGTAGCGGATAATAGCGCGGCAATTGCTAATCACGAGCAGCGCATCGAGAAACTTGAGGCGTCGAATTCAGCGAACTTTGGCAAGCTGAAAAACCAGGTGGATGAGAACCGCCAGCGTGCATCGGCCGCCATTTCCGGCGTGGCGGCGATGGCGAACATTCCTCAGGTAATTCAGGGCCAGACCTTTAGCGTTGGCGCAGGGGTCGGCACAACCGACAGCGAAAGCGCGCTGGCCGTTGGCTTCTCGGCCCGGGCAGCAGAACACGTGGTGGTGAAAGCCTCGGTTTCTGACGACACGCAGCAGAACTTCGTGGTTGGCGGCGGCGTCAGCTACGGCTGGTAATATCAGTTTTGCCCGGGGGCGCTGCGCTTACCGGGCCCGCGCGTAGGCCGGGTCAGGCGTAGCCGCCACCCGGCATCTCAAGGTTTTATTGAGCGACATGGATTCGCTTTTTGATGTCTTTGAGAAACAGCGTGATGGTAAAGGTCATCATCACCAGCAGCGTCCACGATCCCCATTTGCCGACGTGCACCGTCGCCCAGGCTCCCAGCTGATTGGGATAGCGCCAGACGCCAAAGAAAGTGCCCATATTTTCCGCCAGCCAGATGAAAAAACCGATTAGCGCAAAAGCCACCAACAGCGGCATTTTGTATGGTCTGTCGTAAGGAGTGAAAATCACCGTTGAGCGGGCATACATGCCTAAAGCTACCGCCGCGATATACCCCCGGTAGTCACCGAAAAAATGATGAGTGAAAAAGTTGGCATAGAGCGCAAGTGAAAGCAAAACCGCATGCAGAATTGGCGGATGATGGAGGATTTTCAGGTCAAACAGCCGCCAGCACTGAATGATGTAGCTACCCACCGCTGCATACATAAACCCACTGAACAGCGGCACGCCGCCGATTTTGCTCCAGCCCGCTTCCGGATAGTGCCAGGAACCAATCGCCGATGACGTTTTAAATAGCTCCAGCGCAAAGCCCAGCACGTGAAACAGGGTGATGGCTTTGATTTCATCCAGGCTTTCAAGGCGGGTGAAAAACATCGTGAGCTGAATGGCGAGCGCAATCAGCAGCAGCAGATCGTAGCGAGACAGGCCCAGAAGTCCGCTGCGGGGCACGCAGAAAATTGCCAGGAAAAAGAGTCCGGCAAACAGGCAGGCGCGAAGCTCCTTTACGCCAAACCAGATAAACTCCAGCCCGGCCTTCTTAACACCGCGTAGCGCCGTTTCAGGCGGGTGAATCAAAAACAGATCGAGACGACTGAGCACTTCCCTTACTCCCGGTCCAGTATGGAAAGTGCTCATTGTGCCACAGGCGCGAAATAAGGATAGCGGGCAGCCAGACGGCTGCCCAAAAACGGATTAGCCAAGCACCTCTTTCAGCACCGGGCCAATCGCCTCAAACGCCTGCGGGGAGATGATATCCACGTGGGCACAGTCCTGGCGATACACATCCAGTTCGTTCACCCAGGGTGCCCACGCGCGATGCGGATCCTGACCCGGCGTCAGCGTGCGTTCGGCAACGAACAGCGTTGCCCTTCCGTCAAACTTCACGCTGTGGGCGGTGGTCAGCAGGCGCACCGCATCAGCATAGTTGCCTTCAATAGCGGTAAACAGCTCACCGGACGCCTGACCTTGCTGTGCGGCAAGGAAGGCCTCGCGCTCGCGGTTAATCTCTGCCAGCACTTCCGGATCCAGACCGTTGGCTTCCTTTTCCGACCAGTTCTGCGTTTCCGGCGGCCAGGTGTCCAGCAGCCCGAGGAAAGCGACCGCTTCACCACGCTGGCGGAGCCGGGCAGCAATACCCTGCGCCAGCGTGCCGCCGAGCGAGTAACCAAACAGGTAATACGGGCCGTGAGGCTGCTGTGTAAGCAGCGTTTGCAGATGGTTTTCACAGAGTTCATCCAGCGTCGTCACGTGGGCCATAGGGCCATCCGGGCGCGGCGACTGGATGCCCGTTATCGACCAGCGCAGGCTCAGCCAGCGGGCCAGTACGCTAAACTGCCACGCGAAGCCCGAGGCCGGATGGAAGCACCACAGGCGTGGCCCGTCGCTTTCGCGCAGAGGCAAAATCGCTTCATAACCTAAGCGTTGCGCTTGTGCGTCGTCCACAGACTCCAGCAACTCGCTGAGCTTGCCCACCGTGGAAGCCACCATCACCTGTCCCGGTGTCACCTGGCGGGCAAAGGTGCGGCTCAGCTGCGCCGCAAGGCGCATCGCCAGCAGCGAATGGCCACCGAGGGCGAAGAAATCAGCGTCCACATCATTAATCTCGCAGCCGAGCAGCACGCTGAATGCCTCAGCAACAGCAATTTCCACGGCGCTTTCCACCGCACGACCCGGCGCTTTTTGCGCCAGCTCCGGCAGCGGTAGTGCTTTGCGGTCAAGCTTGCCGTTGGCGCTTAGCGGAAGCGCTGAAAGTGAAATTAGCGTCACCGGCACCATATGCGGCGGCAGCTTGCCGCGCAGATTTTCGAGCAGCATGTCGCCGTCCAGCGGCAGCCCCGATTCCGACACCACGTAACCCACCAACTGACGCGCATCGCCGCCCACTGCTGCAGCCTGGTTCAGCACGCAGGCGTGCGCCACGGCCTGCGCCACTTCTGGCAGGGTCAGCATCATGCGTTCGATTTCGCCAAGCTCAATGCGCTGCCCGCGAATTTTTAGCTGATCGTCGCTGCGGCCTAAATACTCCACTGCGCCGAAATCCTGCCACCGGGCAACGTCGCCGGTGCGGTACATACGCTCGCCCGGGGCAAACGGATCGGCAATAAAGCGGCTGGCCGTGAGGTCCGGACGGCCCATATAGCCCTGCGCCAGCTGGACGCCGGTGAGATAGAGATCGCCCGCCACACCAAACGGCACCGGGCGCATCTGCGCGTCCAGAATGCGCAGACCGGTGTTCCACACAGGGAAACCAATCGGCACGCTGTTGCCCTTCACCGCCGCCAGCTCCGGGCCAAAGGCCGGATACCAGCTGACGTCCACCGCCGCTTCCGTCGGCCCGTACAGGTTATGCAGAGGCGCACCAATGAGCTGTTCCCACTCCCGACACAGCGCGGCAGGCAGCGCTTCGCCGCTGCAGAACACCTGCTTCAGCGTGCGGCACGAGGCCACGCTCTCTTCGTTGAGCGAGGCGACAAACGCCGCCAGCATCGACGGCACAAAGTGCGTGGTGGTCACGCCGAAATCGGCGAAGAACTGCTGTAACGCCTGCGGATCGCGGTGCGCCTCCGGCTCGGCCATCACCAGCTTCGCACCGGTGATAAACGGCCACCAGAACTCCCACACCGAGACGTCAAAACTGCATGGCGTTTTTTGCGCCACCACGTCGCTGGCATTCAGCGGATAGTGGTCCTGCATCCACAGCAGGCGGTTGACGATCGCCGTCTGGCCGACCATCACGCCCTTCGGCCTGCCGGTTGAGCCCGACGTGAAGATGATATAGGCGGTGTGTTCGGAGCGCGAAAGTACGAGCGGAGAATCATCTCCCGTTGGCAACGGCGCGGTGTAGCACAGCGTGTCGATACCCGGGAAACGGCTTAGCTGATCGTCGGAGGTAATCAGCAGCGAGGGGCGGGCATCTTCCAGCATCATGTGCAGACGCTCGTCCGGATAGCCCGTATCCAGCGGCAGCCAGGCCGCGCCCGCTTCCACAATACCGTGCAGCGCGAGGGTTAAAAAAACCGAACGCGGTAATGCGACCGCAACGCTGTCGCCGGGTTTTACGCCACGCTCGCGCAGCACATTTGCCAGCGCCACAACCTGCTGGCGCATTTCGCGATAGGTAAACTGCATACGGGCATCTGCCAGCGCAATAGCATCCGGCGTTTTTGCGGCCTGGGCCGCCACCAGCGCACTAAGCGTGGTTTCCGGCAGCATCATGCCCGTGTCGTTAATCTGCTCCAGACGCTGATACTCCTCGTCTGACACCATCTCAACTTCGCCGCAGCGCAGTTCAGGATTTGCAGCAAACTGGTTCAGCATCACCAGCAGTCGGGCAATATGCTGTTGCAGTTCTGATTCGTCATAGCGCTGTTTATTAGCCAGCACTTCAATTGTCAGGCCGCCCTCCTCGTCCGGGAACAGCGCCAGCTCCAGATCGTTCACCGGACCCGTCGCCAGAGTGTGAGTGGTGGCATGCACGCCGTCGAGTTCGAGCTGATAATCAAACACTTTGACGTTGAACACCGGGCCAAACAGCGGCTCTTCACCTGCCGCCTTGCCGGCGTCACGAACAATTTGCTCCGCATCATAGCGCTGGTGACGGCGCATTTTTTTCAACTGCGCCCCCAGGCGATCCGCCAGCTCCGGTAAGGTCTCTTCCGGCCTGATGGTGACCGCCAGGGGCAATACATTCAGCACCGGCCCCGTTGCGGTCAGCGCGGCAGAGCCCATGCGGCGCATGAAAATGTAACCCGCCGCGTAGTCGTTGCGTCCGCACAGGCGTCCCAGCCAGAGCGCGGCCAGCGCCAGAGCCAGATCGGTACGCTGAGCGGTGTGTGTGGTCGCTAAACGGCTGAAGGCCTGTTTGTCCGCGGTGAGCTTAAGCCGCCAGATCTCCGTACTGGTCGCCCGGCCAGATAATGGCGCGGAGGAGAGCGAGGCTGGCGGAGGCAGCTGTTTGCGCTGTTCAGCCCAGAACGCGCCATCGCGCGTGCGCGCTTCGCTCTGCTGGTAACGCTGATATTCCTCCACAACGTCCGCGAAAGGCGTAAACGGCGAGGTGGGCGGCGTTTCTCCACGCAGCAATGCGGCATAAATCTGCACGATCTGGCGGGTAATGGCCGGGAAGCTGAAGCCATCCACCAGCAGATGATGATAGCGCTGATACCAGTACCAGCGATGGTCACCGACGCGGATGAGCTGATGGCATACCAGCGGGTTGCCGCTGTCGACGCGGGTGTTCTGCGCCAGGTCAGCCTGCATCACCGCCATTGCGGCAGCATGGGGGTCGGCCTGGTGGCGTAAATCCAGCACTGCGCTCGCATCGTGCGTCAGGCTGTCGTCCACCCATTGCCACAGCTCGCCGTTATCTTCACTAAAGCGCATTTTCAGCGTGTCGGCCTGCGCCAGCCCGAGGGCAATAGCCTCGGCAAACCGGGCAGCATCCATTTCGCCTTCAAGCTCAACGTAATGGGCAACGCTCCAGGCATTCGGCAGCGTGGAAAGCTGCTCCGCCATCCAGATCCCCGGCTGCGCGGCCACCAGCGGTAAACGTTCAGTCATGGCGAGCTCCGGCAAAATGGGCGGGGTTCAGAGTAGTCCAGCGAGCCGCCAGCCAGGCGTTGCAGGCCTCCGCGCTCTGGGGTTCACAGACAACATGCCAGCCTTCGGGCAACGCGCAGTGCTGCGGCCACAGGCTGTACTGCTGCTGCGCATTTTGCAGAATATAAAACTGCCCTTGCGCATCATCGAAAGGGTTACTGATTTGCATACCAAACTCCTGTCGTAAAGCGCGTTATGCCGGGAGCAGCGGCTGCCAGAGCGCAATCAGCCCTGCGGTTAAGCCGCCGCGCCAGCACAGCGCATCGTGTCCGCCGTCAACCTGACGCCAGAAAACCGGCTGCTGTGTACGTTGTAGTTGTTGGAAGAGGGCCTGATTGGCCTTAAAGATAACCGGCTCGCGACGCCCGGCTTCCAGCCAGATGCGCAGGCCGCGCGGCGACAATTCTCCGCGGGAAAGTTTTTCAGGGATTACGCCGCCGTGAGGCTCACCGCGCGTGGGCCACCAGTAGGAACCGGACTGACTGAGCACGCAGCCAAACTGCTGCGGAAAGCTCAGCCCGGCATACATCGCCGCCAGACCGCCAAAGCTCTGCCCGGCCACAAGACGACGTTCAGGATGTTCGCTGTGCGGTGCAATGCGCCGGATTTGCGGCAGCAGCTCTTCCTGCAACGCCAGCCAGAAATCCTGGTTACACGGCAGCTCGGCGCTGCGGTGTGCGGTATCGATGGCATCAATCAGGACGTAGACAGCGGGTGGAAGCCGCCCCTCCAGCGTAAGGCGGGCAAGCGGCGACCAGACCGGCATGCTTTCGGCCCAGAACTGGCCGTCGAGCAGCAGCGCCAGCGGACGTTCATCAGAGGACGCTTCGCCCGTGGTGTAAACCCAGACGCGGCGAATGTTACCCAGACGCTGGCTGCGCCACTGGATACAAACCGGCGGTGCATAAGAGACGTCAGGCAGATCCCAGCCTGGCTGAACGGGGGCTTCCGGCAAGGAGAGCGCCGACACGGCATGCCCTCGCCCACCGCGCCAGCTGTGTGCGTTTCGCGGATCGGCCACCGCGTTCGGCAACAGCTTACGCCAGCCCTCACGCAGCAGTTGACGATCGGGCGCTTCGCCGTTGAACAGCGCCGCCGCAAAGTCATCGGTACGATCGGTGGGGATAAAACAGTAGCTGCCGCGCCAGCTGACGGGGAGCCAGGTTTGCCACTGCCAGACGTCGGTGCCCGGTAGACGGGACAGCGTCTGCGGCACCGCGTTCTGGTGGTGATCCGTTACGCCGGTGATGTAGATCCACACCCGCTGAATGGCTGAATGACGCTCATCTCCCGCCGGATCTCGCCAGTAAAACGTGACGTGGCAGTTCTCTCCTTCCCGACGCCACTGAGGCCCCTCGATGCGCGCCCACCACTCTGCACTCCCTGCCACCGTTTCCGCCACGTTAACCCCGCGATATCTGTGGAATTATTTGTTACACGCCAAAATTTATTGATAATATTATTGATAACTATT
Source organism: Pluralibacter sp. UBA7423 (assembly GCA_002470465.1). Taxonomy (GTDB): domain Bacteria; phylum Pseudomonadota; class Gammaproteobacteria; order Enterobacterales; family Enterobacteriaceae; genus Scandinavium. The sequence continues at coordinate 380,901 of DKMD01000018.1, read as the reverse complement.
TGCATTTGCAATAGCGTATTGGCGCGCGTTTTCGTTATGTTCACTTTCGTAACCTCTAAATAATTCGAGTTGCAGCCAACGCATCTGCAGCTCGAAGTATGACGAGGTTTTTATCCATACAGCAGGACGTTGACTCACAATGAATAACAAACTTAAGTCCCTGACCTTACTGGTCAATCTGGGCATTTACGGGGTGGCTTTACCGCTGCACGCTGAAGAGACCGCAAAGGCAAGCACAGCAGACGCAGAAGAAACGATGGTTGTGACCGCCGCACAGCAGAACCTGCAGGCGCCGGGCGTATCCACCATCACCGCGGATGAGATCCGCAAAAATCCTCCCGCTCGCGACGTGTCCGAAATTATTCGTACCATGCCGGGCGTGAACCTGACGGGGAACTCCACCAGCGGCCAGCGTGGCAACAACCGCCAGATTGATATTCGCGGTATGGGCCCGGAAAACACCCTGATTCTGGTCGACGGTAAACCTGTCACCAGCCGCAACTCCGTGCGTCTGGGCTGGCGCGGCGAGCGCGACACCCGCGGTGATACCGGCTGGGTACCGCCAGAGATGATCGAACGTATTGAAGTCATTCGTGGTCCAGCCGCGGCCCGCTACGGCAATGGCGCAGCAGGCGGCGTGGTGAACATCATCACCAAAAAATCCAGCAACGAGTGGCACGGCTCCTGGGACACTTACATGAACCTGCCGGAGCATAAAGACGAAGGCTCCACCAAGCGCACCAACTTCAGCCTGACCGGGCCGATGGGCGGCGACTTCAGCTTCCGCCTCTACGGCAACCTGGACAAAACGCAGGCCGACGCATGGGACATCAATCAGGGTCATCAGTCAGAGCGTACCGGCATCTACCAGAACACCCTGCCCGCCGGGCGCGAAGGAGTGGAAAACAAGGCCATCAACGGCCAGCTGCGCTGGGACTTTGCTCCCATGCAGTCCCTGGAGCTGGAAGCCGGCTACAACCGCCAGAATAACCTCTATGCAGGCGACACCCAGAACACCAACACCAATAACTTCGTGAAGGAAAACTACGGCAAAGAGACCAACCGTCTGTACCGTCAGAATTACGCCCTCACCTGGAACGGCGGCTGGGATAACGGCGTCACCACCAGCACCTGGGCGCAGTACGAGCACACCCGCAACTCGCGCAAAGGCGAAGGCCTGGCGGGTGGCACCGAAGGGATCTTTAACTCCAACAAGTTTGTTGATATCGATCTGTCCGACGTGCTGCTGCACAGTGAAATCAACCTGCCCGTCGATTTTGTCTTCAACCAGACGCTGACGCTCGGCACCGAGTGGAACCAGCAGAAGATGAAGGATATGGGGTCGAACACCCAGACCTTTATGGGCGGGCCAATTCCGGGCTTCAGCAGCACCAATCGCAGCCCGTACTCGCAGGCGGAGATCTTCTCGCTGTTTGCCGAAGACAACGTTGAAGTGACCGACTCCACCATGCTGACGCCAGCATTGCGCTTCGATCACCACAGCATCGTCGGCGACAACTGGAGTCCGTCCCTGAACCTGTCGCAGGGCCTGGGTGATGACTTCACCCTGAAGATGGGCATCGCGCGCGCCTATAAAGCGCCAAGCCTGTATCAGACCAACCCGAACTACATTCTCTACAGCAAAGGCCAGGGCTGCTACGCCAGCACCAGCGGCTGCTATCTGCAGGGGAATGATGACCTGAAGGCCGAAACCAGCATCAACAAAGAAGTGGGGCTGGAGTTTAAGCATGACGGCTGGCTGGCTGGCGCGACCTGGTTCCGCAACGACTACCGCAACAAGATTGAAGCCGGTTATTCGCCGGTATCCACCAACGGCGCTGGCACCGATCTTTATCAGTGGGAGAACGTGCCAAAAGCGGTGGTGGAAGGTCTGGAAGGGACGCTGAACGTGCCGGTGACCGAGACCGTCAACTGGACCAACAACATCACCTATATGCTGCAAAGTAAGAACAAGGAGACCGGCGACCGTCTGTCGATCATCCCGGAATACACGCTGAACTCGACCCTGAGCTGGCAGATTGTGCAGGACGTGTCCGTCCAGTCGACCTTCACCTGGTACGGCAAGCAGCAGCCGAAGAAGTACAACTACAAAGGGCAACCGGTGACGGGCAGCGAGCTGAACGAAGTCAGTCCGTACAGCATCGTTGGCCTGAGCGGCACCTGGGATGCCACCAAAAACGTCAGCTTCACGGCGGGGATCGACAACCTGTTCGACAAGCGCCACTGGCGTGCGGGTAACGCCCAGACCACCGGCGGCGCGACGGGCTATATGTATGGCGCGGGTGCAGAAACCTATAACGAGTCCGGCCGGACTTATTATATGAGCGTGAATACGCACTTCTGATCCTGAGTTTCCCCTCTCCCCAGCCCTCTCACGAAGGGAGAGGGAGAAACCCGTCCGCACCGAAAATTTCCCTCTCCCTTTGGGAGAGGGTCAGGGAGAGGGAGTTCCACAAAATGAAAACCCACCACAGCACCTTCCCGCTTGCCGCTCACCTCCTTCACCGAATCGATTTCGATTCGCAGACCTTTACCGACGCCGATCTGCTCTGGCTTCCCCATCACGCTAAACTTCAGGCTGCCGGACGCAAACGCAAAGCCGAACATCTCGCCGGACGGCTGGCGGCGCTTCATGCGTTGCAGGAGCACGGTAGTCGGCAGATTCCGGATATCGGCCCTCATCGCCAGCCCATGTGGCCGGATGGCTTTTACGGCAGCATCAGTCACTGCGGAACGACCGCGCTGGCGGTGGTATCGCGGGAGCCTGTCGGGGTCGATCTTGAAACCTGTTTTAGCGAGGCGATGTGTGAGGAACTGACCAACGGCATTATCACACCGGAAGAACAAAGGATGCTGCACGCCAGCGGCTTGCCGCATTCGCTGGCGCTAACGCTGGCCTTCAGCGCGAAGGAAAGCGCCTTCAAAGCCTTCTCTTTTATGACAACCGACCTGCCCGGATTTGCCTCAGCTCAGGTGGTTGCGCTTGATGCACAACACGTGACGCTGCAATTCTCTTCCACCTTTTCGCCCACCCTTGCCGGGCAGCGCTGCGATGTCAGCTGGCTTCAGCGCGGGCAGGAGATCGTCACGCTACTGGCGAAAGCTCTCCAGCCTGTGTAGCTGCTGGCCTGCCGCATCAAAATTCTCCGGCGCAAGCCAGCTTCGCAGCGCGGCATCCACCGCGGGCCATTCACCGTCGATGATTGACAGCCAGTCGCTGTCCCGGTTGCGGCCTTTGCGCACCATCCGCTGGCGAAAGCGTCCTTCAAAGGTAAAACCGATACGCTCGGCGGCCCGACGCGAGGCCACGTTCAGCGCATCGCATTTCCACTCCACGCGACGGTAGCCGCAGGCAAATGCCTCCTGCAACAGTAACCAGACCACTTCGGTACTTATCACGCTGCGCTTCATTCTTTGCGACCAGCTGACGTGGCCGATTTCTACCGTACCGTTGGCGCGCTCGATCGCCATCAGGCACACCACGCCCACCGCGCGTTCGCTGCGTGCATCAATCACCGCATACGGCACCAGCCCGCTGTCATCCACTTTGGCCTGGAGCCAGCTTTCGGTTGCTGCAATGGAGACTGGACGCACGCTGCCAAGCCAGGTCCAGTCTCGTTCATCTTCAGCCAGCGCAAATGCCTCGTATAAATCTGCGGCGTGCCGGGCCACGATGATGGGCTCAAGCCGACAGCTTCGGCCTGCCAGCATTTTCCGCTCAAGCTCCCTGGCACCGTGCCAGTCTGGCACGATATCGCCCACCCATTGTCCGTACTCGTTTAACTCCGCCACGATGTGCTCCCGCTCATATTGTTGAGGATGGTTATAGCATGCGCGCCGCCGGTTCGGCCAAATCCAGCCGGCAATCTGGCGGCCAGGGGCATTTTGTCTCCTATACTGACAAAAAGCCGCTACCGGATCTCGCTATGTCACTTCCCGACTTTCACGTCTCCGAACCGTTTACCCTTGGCATTGAGCTGGAACTGCAGGTGGTTAACCCGCCGGGTTACGATCTCAGCCAGGATTCCTCTGCGCTGATTGCGCAGACGCAGGGCGCGCTCGCCGCCGGGGAGATTAAGCACGACATCACCGAAAGCATGCTGGAAATCGCCACCGGGGTGTGCCACGACATCCATCAGGCCAGCAGCCAGCTTTCGGCGATTCGCCAGACGGTGCTCGAGGCCGCCTCGCGCCAGCACGTGCAGATTTGCGGCGGCGGGACGCATCCTTTTCAGAAGTGGCAGCGTCAGGAAGTGTGCGATAACGAACGCTACCTGCGCACGCTGGAACAGTTCGGCTACCTCATCAAGCAGGCAACGGTGTTCGGGCAGCACGTGCACGTTGGCTGCGCCAGCGGAGATGACGCGATTTACCTGCTACACGGGCTCTCGCGCTACGTTCCGCACCTGATTGCGCTCAGCGCCGCGTCCCCATATTTGCAGGGCGCAGACAGTAAATTTGCCACTTCACGTCTGAACGTCTTTTCCGCTTTCCCCGATATGGGCCCGATGCCGTGGGTGGCAAACTGGCAGGGTTTCGAAGGATTGTTTCGTCGGCTCAGCTATACCAGCATGATCGACAGCATTAAGGATCTGCACTGGGATATTCGCCCGAGCCCTCACTTTGGCACGGTGGAGGTCAGGGTGATGGACACGCCGCTGACCCTCGCGCACGCGGTGAATATTGCCGGGCTGATTCAGGCTACCGCCCGCTGGCTGCTGGAAACACGTCCGTTTAAGCATCAGGAGCAGGACTACCTGCTGTACAAATTTAACCGCTTCCAGGCCTGCCGCTATGGGCTTTCAGGCGTGCTGACGGACGTTCATAGCGGGGAGCAGCGTCCGATTGCCGAAGATATTCAGCGCCTGCTGGAAAAGGTAGAGCCCTGGGCCGACAAGGCCGGAGCGGGTAGCGCCATAGAGGCGCTGGAGCGGCAGGTGAAGCAGGGCTACAGCGAAGCCTATCGCATGCGCGAATTTATCTCATCCGGCGGCTCGCTGATTGCCCTTGTGGAAAAGCATTGTGAAATTTGGGCGGCTTAACCTGCGCGCCTTATACTATCTCATTCACACTTATGCATTTTATGCATAAGCTAAGCTGAATTTTGACTTTACCTGAATTCGCCCGCGGCGCTAACGTAGCGGGGCTTATAAAAAACACAACACCTCACTCTTTCAGGGATTGTCATGACCAAAAAAATTCTGCCTTTGCTGCTGCTGGCTGCGCTGTCAGCCGCGTCTCATGCCGCCACGCCGCCCAATACGCTGGTCGTCGCTCAGGGCCTGGACGATATCGTCAGTCTCGATCCTGCGGAAGCTAACGAACTCTCCAGCATCCAGACCGTGCCGAGCCTGTATCAGCGCCTGGTCCAACCCGATCGCGATAACCCGGCGAAAATCATGCCGATCCTGGCAGCCAGCTGGGAAGCCGACGCGGCAGCAAAGACCCTGACGATCAAGCTGAAGCCGGATGCTAAATTCGCCTCCGGGAACCCGCTGCGTCCGGAAGACGTGATCTTCTCCTGGTCCCGCGCAGTGAAGCTGAACAAATCCCCCGCCTTTATCCTTAACGTACTGGGCTGGGACGCAGGCAATATCGACGGCCAGTTAAAGAAAGTTGACGACCATACTTTGCAACTGCACTGGACGGCGGACGTCAGCCCGGCGGTGGCGCTGAACATTCTCTCCACGCCGATTGCCTCCATCGTTGATGAGAAGCTGGTGGCGGCGAACGTGAAAGTCGGTGACTTTGGCAACGCCTGGCTGAAGATGCACTCGGCAGGCAGCGGCGCGTGGAAAATGCGCGTCTATCAGCCACATCAGGCAATCGTGCTGGATGCCAACGATACCTCACCAACCGGTGCGCCGAAGCTGAAAAACATCATCATCAAGAACGTGCCCGATCCGGCCTCGCGTCGGCTGCTGATCCAGCAGGGCGACGCGGATGTCGCCCGCGACCTGGGCGCCGATCAGATTAGCGCCCTGCAGGATAAGCCTGGGATAAAAGTGCTGAGCATCCCCTCTGCGGAACAAAATTACCTGGCGTTTAACACCGGCAACAGCGCTAATCCGCTGCTGAATAACCCGGCGCTTTGGGAAGCCGCGCGCTGGCTTGTGGACTATGAAGGGATCACCAAAGATTTGCTGAAAGGCCAGTACTTCGTGCATCAGAGCTTCCTGCCAATCGGCTTCCCGGGGGCGCTGGAGAACAATCCGTATAAATTCGATCCGGCGAAGGCCAAAGCCATCCTCGCGAAAGCGGGCATCAAAGACGCGCACTTTACTCTGGATGTGGAAAACAAGCCGCCGTTTATCACCCTTGCCCAGTCAATGCAGGCAAGCTTTGCGCAGGGCGGCGTGAAAATCGATCTTCTTCCTGCCGCAGGCAGTCAGGTCTACGCCCGCGTGCGTGCCAAACAGCATCAGGCCGCTATTCGCCTGTGGATCCCTGACTACTTCGATGCCCACTCCAACGCCAGCGCCTTCGCGTGGAACGACGGTAAGTCCAGCACCGTCGCGGGGCTGAACGGCTGGAAAATTCCTGAACTCAATCAGCAAACCCTGGCCGCCGTTGCCGAGCCTGACCCGGCCAAGCGGCTTGGGCTGTACACAAAAATGCAGGAAGAACTGCAGCAGAGCTCCCCTTACGTCTTTGTTGACCAGGGCAAAACCCAGATAGTGATCCGCGACAACGTCAAGGGCTATCAACAGGGCCTGAACGCCGATATGGTCTGGTATGACCGCGTAACCAAATAGCCGCCGCCCTTCCCCCTCTTCGGTGCGGAGAGGGGCTTTTGCACATCCAGAGATAACGAGCTTTCATGCCACACATCACTCGCGCGCTCCAGTCGTTGCTGACCCTGGCGCTGACGCTCTTCGGGCTGCTGCTGATCACCTTTTCGCTCTCCGCGCTGTCGCCGGTCGACAGGGTGCTGCAGATCGTTGGCGATCACGCCAGCCAGTCCACCTACGATCAGGTTCGCCACCAGCTTGGGCTGGATCAGCCGCTACCGCTGCAGTTCTGGCACTATCTGGTCAATCTCGCACACGGCGATTTAGGTATTGCCAGCAGCACCGGGCAGCCCGTGCTGCACGACCTGCTGTCGGTCTTTCCCGCAACGCTGGAGCTTGCCACGCTTGCCCTGATACTGGGCGCTCTGCTGGGCGTTGCCGCAGGCGTACTCTGCGCCCGTTTCGTCGGCACACCGTGGGATTTAGCCATGAGAACCTTTACGCTTTTGGGCAATTCTGTGCCTATTTTCTGGCTCGGGCTGCTGATGCTGGCGCTGTTCTACGCCAGGCTGCAATGGAGCGCCGGGCCGGGCAGGCTGGATGATATCTACCAGTACACGGTGGACGCGAGAACCGGGTTTGTGCTGATTGATACCTGGCTGTCCGGCGATATGGCCGCCTTCAAAAACGCCTTCGCCCACCTGGTGCTTCCGGTGCTGCTGCTGTCCTACTATGCGCTGGCAAGCATCACTCGCCTGACGCGCTCAGCCTGCCTGAGCGAGATGAACAAAGAGTACATCCTGCTGGCCCGGGCCAAAGGGGCAGGCGAGATGAGCATTCTGCTTCGCCACGTGCTGCCGAATATTCGCGGCACGCTGCTGACGGTGATTGCACTGGCCTGGACCAGCATGCTGGAGGGCGCGGTGCTGACCGAAACGGTCTTCTCATGGCCCGGAATAGGCCGCTACCTGACCACCGCGCTGTTCGCCGGAGACACCACGGCAATTATGGGCGGCACGCTGCTGATTGGCGTCTGCTTTGTGCTGATCAACAACCTCACCGATTTGCTGGTGCGCCTGACCGATCCGAGGATACGCTGATGCCTGGCTCTCTTTTTCTTCGACGCCTGCGCCGCTCCCCAGCGGCCTTCTTCGGCCTGCTGGTTATCACCCTGCTGCTGCTGATTGCGCTGTTTGCGCCTCTGCTTTCCCCACTCGATCCCAACTGGCAGGACGCCGCCGCCCGTTTACAGGCACCTGGTGCTCAGCACTGGTTCGGCACCGACAGCTACGGGCGCGACCTGTTTTCGCGGCTGATTTACGGCACGCGTCCGGCGCTGGGCCTGGTGGGACTGGTGACCCTGATTACCCTGCCGGTCGGCCTGCTGGTGGGGATCCTCTCCGGCTACTACGGCGGCTGGGTGGAGCGCGTGCTGATGCGCTTTACCGACGTCGTGATGTCGATGCCAAGGCTTATCCTGGCCTTCGCCTTTGTGGCCATGCTCGGCCCCGGTCTGGTCAATGGCGCCCTGGCGCTGGCTCTGACCACCTGGCCTGCCTACGCCCGCCAGGCACGCAGCGAAATTCAGCGCCTGCGCCACAGCGATTACCTCGCGGCGGCGGAGATGATGGGTATTCGAGGCGGGCGTTTGCTGGTGGGACATATTCTTCCGTTGTGCCTGCCGTCGGCAATTGTGCGCCTGGCATTGGATCTGGCAGGGATTATTCTTGCCGCCGCCGGGCTCGGCTTTCTCGGCCTGGGTGCCCGCCCGCCGATGGCGGAATGGGGGGCGATGATCGCCGACGGCATGCAGGTGATTTTTGACCAGTGGTGGATAGCCGCCATTCCCGGCACCGCCATTCTGCTGGCGAGCCTTGCCTTCAACCTGCTGGGCGATGGCCTGCGCGATGTCCTGGAGCCACAACATGACTGATCCCTTAATCACCATTGACGCCCTGAGCGTCGATTACTCCGGCACACGCGTGGTCAACAATCTGAGCTTCAGCCTTGGCAACGAGCGGCTGGCTATCGTGGGGGAGTCCGGCTCGGGCAAATCCATGACTGCCCGGGCGCTGATGGGCCTGGTGCGTAAACCGGGCATCGTCAGCGCACGGCGCCTGAACGTACTCGGTCATGACGTGCTGAACCTTTCCTCCCGGGACTGGCAACGGTTGCGCGGCAACGATATCGCGATGGTGCTTCAGGATCCGCGCTATGCCCTGAACCCGGTAAAATCCATCTTTAACCAGCTCGAAGAAGCCCTGACGCTGCATCAGCAGCTCAGCCGCCGCGAGCGTAAAGAAGCCGTGCAGGAAATCGTTCATGCGGTCGGCCTGGAGAGCACGGTGCTAAGCCGCTATCCCGGAGAGCTGTCCGGCGGTATGGGCCAGAGGGTGATGATCGCGATGGCGCTCATCAACAATCCACGGGTGCTGATTGCCGATGAACCGACTTCCGCCCTCGATGCGCGCCTGCGTCATCAGATTCTGGATCTGCTGGTCGGCCAGTGCGAGCAGCGCCAGATGGCCATGCTGCTGATTAGTCACGATCTGCCGCTGGTCGCGCAACACTGCCACCGGGTGATGGTGATGTATCAGGGAGAAAAGGTCGATGATATGCCCGCAGGCAGGCTGCCCGAAGCCACTCATCCTTACACCCGTACGCTGTGGACCTGTCGCCCTGACGCCAGCACGTTCGGGCAGATGCTGCCGACGCTGGATCGCAGCCGCAGCTATACGGAGGTGAACCATGGCACTGATTGAACTTAGCCAGCTGCAGGTCCGCTTTGGCAGCAAAGTGGCCGTGTCGGGCGCTGATTTTTCCGTAAACGCCGGGGAGACCTTCAGCCTGATTGGCGCTTCCGGCTGTGGTAAATCGACAATCCTGCGCGTGCTGGCCGGGCTGAACCGCGACTGGCAAGGCTCCGTGCGTCTGTTCGACAACGCGCTCACGCCGGGCATGCGTTTCCAGGGCGCGCTGCGCCGGAATGTGCAAATGGTCTTTCAGGATCCTTACGCCTCCCTGCACCCGAACCACACCCTGTACCGGACGCTGGCCGAGCCGCTGCAAATCCTGAAAGAAGCCCACATCGACGACAAGGTGAAAACCGCCCTGCAACAGGTTGGCCTGCCTGCCGATGCGCTACAGCGTTATCCGCATCAGCTGTCCGGCGGCCAGCGCCAGCGCGTGGCGATTGCCCGGGCCCTGCTCCTGCGCCCGCAAATCCTGCTGCTGGACGAGCCCACTTCCGCGCTGGATATGTCGGTGCAGGCGGAAATTCTCAACCTGTTGAACCGGCTGAAGGCCGAGCATGGCATGACCTACCTGTTGGTCAGCCACGACGCGGACGTCATCGCCCATATGTCTGACCGCGCAGCGTATATGACCGATGGCGTTATCCAGCGCTTTTACGACCGTCCGGCGCTGCTAAACGGCGAGCACCGGATGACCTGACGTTGGCCCTGAGCGGGCAGCTTAGCCTGCCCGCTTATGCCCCCACTCGCGCATGCGCTGGAACAGCACGTACAGCGACGGGATAAATATCAGCCCGATGACCGTCGCCACCAGCATGCCGCTGAACACCGTAGTGCCGATAATCCGACGGCTTTGCGCACCCGCCCCGCTCGCCAGCATCATCGGCAGCACGCCAATGATGAACGACACGGCAGTCATCATCACCGCACGGAAACGTCGCGTTGCCCCTTCGCATGCCGCCTCGACGATCGACGCCCCGTCATCGCGCCGGGTTCGGGCGAACTCAACTATCAGGATCGCATTCTTCGCCGCCAGCGCAATCAGCAGCACCAGGCCTATCTGCACGTACACATCGTTGGCGTATCCGGCAAACCAGAGCCAGATCAGCGCCCCGCCGATGGCGAACAGCACGGAGAGCATGACGCTGCCCGGCAGCGTCCAGCTTTCATACTGCGCCACGAGGAACAGCCACGCCATCACCACCGCCGCCAGCACAATCCATACCGCCTGGCTCCCGGTCTGCCGCTCCTGCCAGCTCATGCCGCTCCAGGCATAGTCATAGCCCTGCGGCAGATTCGTCGCCAGAATCTGCTCCATCGCCGCCATTGCCGTGCGGCTGCTCACGCCTTCCGCGGCAGATCCGCTCACCGCCACCGACGGAAACTGGTTGTACTGCTGCAGGAACGGTGCCCCCACAACGTGCGTGATGGTGACCAGATTGCTCAGACGTACCCGCTCCCCGCTGTTACTGCGCACGTAGAGATCGCTGATTTGCTCTGCACGCTCGCGCCACTGCATTTCGTTCTGCATCACCACGTGCCACACGCGGTTGTTGATGCTGAAGTCTCCGGCGCGGGTGCCGCCGAATGCGGTCTGCAACGTACTGAAGATCCGCGATACCGGCACGTCCAGCCGGGCTGCGCGCTCACGATCAACGCTAAGAGAGAGCTGCGGCACGGTGCTGCTCCAGGTGCTGAATACCCGGCTCAGCTGTGGATGCTGATTCGCCGCAAAGAGGATCTTTTGCAGCGTCTGCTCAAGCGCTGCCGAAGTTTGCCCTTCCTGCGCCAGCAAACGAAGATCGAAGCCGGATGCGGTACCGAGCCCCGGCAGCGTCGGCGGCGCAAAGGCCATGATCGTCGCCCCCGGCAAGGTCATCAGCTGGCGTTGCAGTTCGCCCATTACCCTCTCCAGCGGCTCACGGTGCTGCCACTCCTTGAGCATCACCGACATGAATCCACCGTTGGATGCGCTGGTGCCGTTGAGGATGTTAAAGCCGGAAACCTGAATGACGTCGGCCACCGCCGGGTGGCGTCGAATCATTTCACGCGCCTCGTTCATCACGGCTTCAGTACGTTCAAGCGAGGCAGCTTCCGGCAGTTGAACGTTGGCAAAGAAGTAGCCCTGATCCTCCTGCGGCAGGAACCCTTTCGGCATGTTCAGGAAGCTGAACGTCACCACCAGCGCCGCGACCGTCGTCGCCAGAAGAGCCAGCCATGGACGAAGGGTCAATGCCTTCACCCAATGCTGGTAGCCGTTGCGCGTGGCATCCAGACCACGATTAAAGGCGCGATAAATCGCCGCCGGACGTGCCGGACGCGGGCGCAGCAGAAGCGCGCAGAGCGCTGGCGTCAGGGTCAGAGCGACAAGACTCGAGAGCGTCACGGCGGCAGAAAGCGTGACCGCGAACTGACGATAAAGCTCGCCGACAATCCCCGGCAGCAGCGCCACCGGCATGAATACCGCCAGCAGCACCAGCGTGGTGGCGATCACCGGCCCGGCAATTTGCCCCAGGGCTTTCGCCGTGGCGGTTTTGCGATCGAGCCCGTCCGCCATCAGGCTTTCGACGTTTTCCACCACCACAATGGCGTCGTCTACCACCATCGTCAGCGCCAGAATAATCGCAAACAGGCTCAGGGTGTTGGCGCTGTAGCCAAGCCACCAGAGTACGGCAAAGGTGCCCGTTAACGAGACAGGAATAGCCAGCGCCACAATCAGCGTGGCGCGCCAGCTTTGCAGGAACAGCGATACCACAATGACGACCGCCAGCAGCGTCAGGCCGAGCGATAAAGCAATCTCCTCAATGGTGGCAGCCACAAACCGGGTGGTATCGAACTTCACTTCATATTTCAGATCGTTTGGGAAGCGGGTTGAAAGGGTCTCCAGCTCGGCACGAACGCGTTTTGCCACCTCAAGCGCATTCGCGGAAGGCGTCGGGTAAATGCCAAGATAGGCAGAGTCGTGCCCGTTGAGCTGCGCCCCGGAGCTGTAGCTGCGCGAGCCCAGTTCAATCGTCGCCACATCGCCCAGACGCACCAGTTGCCCGTGCTCCCCCACGCGCAGAATGATATTGCTGAACTCATCCGCTTCATTAAGCCGCCCGAGGCCATTAATCGTCAGCGTTTGCTGCTGTCCGTTGAATACCGGCGGCGTACCGACCTGCCCCGCTGCGCCCTGCACGTTTTGCTCGCGTAATGCCTGGGCGACGTCATCTGCGGTGATATTCACGGCGTTCATGCGGTCAGGCCGCAACCAGATGCGCATGCTGTAATCGCGCGCACCAAACATCTGCACCTGGCCCACGCCCGGCAGTCGCGCCAGCGCTTCGCGTACGCGGGTGCTGGCATAGTTGCTGATAAACAGCGGCGTCAGGCTGCTTTGCGGCGAGTAAAGGCTCACGCCCATCATCAGGTTGGTCGCGCGTTTACGCACCTGCACGCCGTTCTGCTGTGCTTCAGCCGGAAGCTGTGCCACGGCTTGCGAAACGCGGTTTTGCACGTCAATGGCGGCAAGATCTGCATCGGTGCCTGCTGCAAAGGTGATACTCAGGCTGTAAGTGCCTTCATCCGAGCTGGTGGACTCCATATAGAGCATGTGATCGACGCCGTTGAGCTGGGTTTCCAGCGGCGTGGCGATGGCTTCGGCCACATCCGATGCGCTGGCGCCGGGCCAGCTGGCGCTGACGTTCACCACCGGCGGCGTGATCTGCGGGTACTGCTCCACCGGGAGCAGCCTGAGGGCAACTGCACCGACGAAAGTCAGCAGCAGGGCAATAACCATCGCAAAGCGTGGACGGCGAATAAAAAACGTCAGCATCGTCTCTCCTTAGCTCAGCGGCTGAACGGCGACGCCGTTACGCATGCGCTGCGCGCCTTCAGTCACAATACGCTCGCCCGCCTTCAGCCCGTCGATGACGATAAATTGTTGTCCCTGCTGCGCGCCAAGCGTGAGTCGGCGCTGCTGCGCATGACCGCTGTCGTCCACGGACCAGGCAAAAAAGCCGTTGGCATCCTGCATCACGGCGGCGGCAGGGATCATCATCGTCGGCTGTTTTTCCTGAGGACGCAGCCAGATATCCACGCTGCCGCCCGGCAGCAGGCGATGCTGAGGATTGGCAAACTCAGCCCGCAGGGTCACGCTGGCGGTTCGCGGGTCGATACGGTTATCCACCGAGGTGAGCGTGCCGGACGTTCTTTCGCCGTTAAGCTGGATTTGCGGCATCCACGCCGCCTTCAGCGCGTTGACGTCCACGTGCTGTCCGCTTTTCAGCCAGAAGGTTTGTTCGTCCAGCGCAAAGGCTATGCGCACCGGGTCAAGCTGCACCACCTCGACCAGCACGCCGCTGGAAGGATTAATCAGGCTCCCCTGATGCACGCTGGCATGCCCGGCCCGACCGGTGACCGGGGAAATAATTTTGGTATAGCTAAGGGCAATACTCTGCGACTCCACGCGGGCTTTCGCCTGTTCTACGGCGGCGGCGGCCACATCACGCTGCATGCGGGCGGTGTCCACGTCGTTGCGGCTGATGGCCTGGCTGTTGTTGAGGCTCTGATAGCGGGCCAGCAGCTGTTGCGCCTGGCGCAGAGAAGCCTGCGCACTTTTCAGCTCCGCCCGGGCGAGCGACAGCGCGGCGCGCTGGGAAGCGCTGTCCAGTTCAAACAGCAGATCGCCTGCGTTAACGTACTGCCCCTCCCGAAAGTGCATTTTTTCAATCATCCCTTCGGTACGGGCACGAATGGCGACGGTATGGATCGCTTCAATGCGACCTGGGATCTGCCGCTCGACGGCGTGTGGTATCTGTTCAACGGTGGTCAGACGCACCGGAATCGCACTGGCTATCGCCGTACTCAGTGCGCAGACGGCCAGACCACAGGCCAGTAAGGCGTGGCGAAAAATTTTGTTCATCGGGATCTCCGGTTTGCGCCTCCCCTTCTGCGAGGAGGCGCTTAAGACAGGTTCAGCTCGTTTTACGGAAGCGGCGCGTCAGGCGTTTTTCGATTTCGACCACGAAGAACATCGCCCCCGCCATCGCCAGAGTGATCCCCCAGTAGCGCAGCGGCAGCGCTTCTGTGCCAAACATCATCTGCATAAACGGCAGATAGATAATGGCCAGCTGGAGCAGAAGCAGAACCCCGGTCACCAGCCAGATACCTTTGTTCAGCAGCAGGCCGCGGTTGAGGGAGAAACGGTTGCTGCTGCGGCAGTTGATCATGTAGACCCACTGCGCCGCCACCAGCATCTGCAACAGCACGGTACGGATAAACTCAGGACTGTGTCCGCGCGGGCCAAGCCACGCTTCCAGCGCGAAGGCGCTCAGCGCAATCATCGAACCGACGAAGGCCACGCGCCAGATGGCAAAACCGTCCATCACATGCTGGCCCGCTTTACGCGGTGGGCGGTTCATGGCGTTGCGCTCGGCCGCCTCAAAGGCAAGGCCAAAGGAGAGCGTCGCGGAGGTGGCCATGTTCAGCCAGAGGATCAGCACCGGCGTCAGCGGGATCACGCTGCCTGCCAGCAGGGCGATGATGATGAGCAGCCCCTGCGCCAGGTTGGTCGGCATGATGAACAGAATGGTTTTCTTCAGGTTGTCATAGACGCGACGCCCCTCTTTCACCGCGCTGGCGATGGTGGCGAAGTTATCGTCCGTCAGCACCATGTCGGCGGCCTCTTTGGTGACTTCCGTGCCCTTGATGCCCATCGCGATGCCGACGTCAGCCTGGCGCAGCGCTGGCGCATCGTTCACGCCATCCCCCGTCATGCCTACGATTTCCCCCTCGCCCTGCAACGCCTTCACCAGACGCAGCTTATGCTCAGGGCTGGTGCGGGCAAAAATGTCGTACCCGACGGCGGCCTTTGCCAGTTCGGCGTCATCCATGTGTTCAAGCTGGTAGCCCGTCATCGCCTGCTGGCTGTTGCTGATCCCCAGCATCTGCCCGATGCTCATCGCCGTTTGCGGGTGATCACCGGTGATCATCTTCACGCGGATCCCTGCTTTCTGGCAGGCGTGGATCGCGTCAATCGCTTCCGGACGCGGCGGGTCCATCATCCCGGCAATGCCGAGGAACACCAGTCCGTTTTGCAGGTCCGAATGCTCAAGCGTCGTGCTTCCTGGCCGGGCTGGCATGCTCGCGGCAGCCACCATGCGCAGACCCTGACGGGCAAAGCGCTCTATCTCCCTCTCCCAGTATTCACGCTCAAAGGCCGTTTCACCCTGCTTCGTCTGCTGGGTCTGGCACAGCGCAAAGAGCACATCCGGCGCGCCGGTGACCAGCACGCGCTCATCGTTACCGATGCGGTGGTGCGTCGCCATGTATTTATACTGTGAATCAAACGGAATCTTCGCAATCAGCTGTGCGTCAACGTCAGCCATCTGTGCTTTCGCCGCGAGCACCTTCAGCGCCCCTTCGGTCGGGCCGCCGGTGATGCCCCACAGGCCATTGTCCTGCTTCACCAGTTGGCTGTCGTTGCACAGATCGATGGTGCGCAGATATTGCTCCAGCAGGGTTCCGGGCTGGATGAGCACCGCTTCGTTGCTGCCCTCAAGGTAGATGTTACCGGTTGGCGCGTAGCTGTCACCGTCCACGGAGTAGCAGCAGTCGGCGGTGATGATGGCTTTCACCGTCATTTCGTTCATCGTCAGGGTGCCGGTTTTATCCGAGCACACCACGGTCATTGCACCAAGGGTTTCTACCGTCGGCAGTTTGCGCACGATGGCCCGCTTGCGCGCCATCGCCTGTACGCCGAGCGAAAGAATAATGGAGATGATGGCCGGTAACCCTTCCGGCACGGCGGCGACGGCGAGGCTAATCAGCGACAGCAAAAGCTCGCTCATCGGCATATCACGCAGCGCCAGGCTGAAGACAAACAGCGCCACCATCATCGCCAGAATAATGACGAAAATCGCTTTGCCGAGCTTGTCCATTTGCACCAGCAGCGGCGTACGGGAAGGTTTAATCTCTGCCATCATCTGGTTGATGTGGCCCAGCTCCGTTTGCTGGCCCGTTGCCGTGACTACGCCGCGCCCGCCTCCGCCGCTGACCGTCGTGCCGGAGAAAAGCATGTTAGTACGATCGCCCAGCGGCAGTTCGCCGCTCAGCGCCTGCGTATGTTTGTCCACCACGGTGGATTCGCCGGTCAGAATCGCTTCTTCTACCCGCAGATTGTGGGCTTCCAGCACGCGCATATCCGCCGGAATGCGGTCGCCCGCACGCAGCAGGACAATGTCGCCAGGCACCAGATCGGCAGTGGAGACGGTTTCATGTTTGCCTTCACGCACCACGACCGCATCGCTGGAAAGCATATTGCGGATACTTTGCAGCGACTTCGCCGCGCTGCTCTCCTGAAGGTGGCCGATGAGGGCGTTGATGACGGTGACGCCCAGAATAACCAGGGTATCAATCCAGTGACCCATCGCCGCCGTCAGCGCGCCTGCGGCCAGCAGGACATAAATCAGCACATCATTGAAGTGCGCGAGGAAGCGTAGCCACGCCGGTTTGCCTTTCTGTTCCGGCAGCGAGTTTGGCCCAACGGCGTTCAGTCGCGCCTGCGCCTCTGCGGCCATCAGGCCCTCGTTTTGGCTTTGTTGTTCGCTCAGGACCTGCTCGCAGGTTTGCTGATAAGCGTGTTCAGGGCGGCCATCGCCAGATGGCCGGCTTTGCGAGGTATTCATTTTAGTCAAAATACGATTCCTTATAATTTCCCGGAAGCAAATAACCTGAAGTCAATTTCGGGCCGACATTTAAAATGTTTAAATAACGTTTATCTTGCTGTGAAAAAAAATTGATCCAACGCAATAATAAATCCCGGACAATATTCAAAACTGCGTTCATCAATTTATTGATTGATATAATACCGCGACTTTTTAAACCATTATTAAACGAGGTTATCTATGTCAGGAACCTACCCTGCACGCCGCCTGGCACTATTTATTGCAGCTGCAATCGTGATTGCCACTCTGGTGGGATACAGCACTTATATGTTCGTAAAGCTGCTAACTTAATTATAACGTTAGTTTACATATCAATTTATATTGGCGAATTTAAAACTTTATTTATAGAGAGAGATGAGATTTCATCTTTTTGCCGTGCGAAATATCGCACAAGAGATGAATATTGCGTTACGGAGGAATTTCCCGGACAATGTATTTTTTAACTACCGATTAACATCATAATGAAACATCCGCTCGACCCCCTCATCACCGCTGGCGGCATTTTGCTGATGGCCTTTCTCTCCTGCCTGCTGCTGCCCGCCCCTTCCCTGGGGCTGACGGTGGCGCAAAAGCTGGTCAGCGTGTTCCACCTGATGGATCTGAGCCAGCTCTACACCATTCTGTTCTGCATCTGGTTTTTGCTGCTCGGTGCCATCGAGTTTTTCGTCCTGCGCTTTATCTGGCGTCGCTGGTTCTCACTGGCGAACTAAGCCTGCGAAATCACGCATCCCGTCCACCAGCGCTTCACACCATGCTGCATAGTCGTGCCCGCTGGCGTAAGGGTGGAAGCTGACGCGATAGCCTTTGTCGCGCAGCACCTGTTCAAACTCAAGAGTGTTAGAGTAATTGCCGCCGCCGGGGCCGCTGGTTTCGAACGTGCCCGCCTGCAGCCAGAAGCGAATCGGATAGCGCGGAGACTGCTGATACTGGTGCGTCAGCCAGTCGGAAGCTTCACCTTTCGGCGCCCACCAGTAAGAGCCGGACAGGCTCAGCACGTTGCCAAACAGGCGCGGGTAGCGCAGCGCCACCCACGATGCCGCCAGGCCACCATAGCTCGACCCCGCCAGCACCGTTTTCTGCCGCTGCAGGTTAAGCCCCTGACGGTGCAGCCACGGCAGCAGTTCGTGTGCCATAAAATCGGCAAAGCGCGGATTTGGGGGCAGCTCAGCACTGCGCCGGGTGTGATCGAGCGTATCGATGAATACCACGTTCACCGGCGGCAGCACGTGACGGGCAATAAGATCGTCGAGCACGTTGGCAAAGTGATAATCATCCTGATACTGCCTGCCGTCGAACAGCAGCAGCGTCCAGCGTGCGGGCTGCGGCAGTCGCGGGCGATAGATTTTTATCTCGCGGGTATTGCCGAGAAAATCGCTGTCGAACGCATGGTGGGTCAACTGACCATACTGAATGGGCTTTTTCATCCTGGCCAGCGTGCAGTAACGGGCAGGGTTGAGCGCCAGCAGCGAATGGCGGTTCCAGCGATCGCCGTCCGGCTGGAGCGTGTTGGGGTTCAGGGGATCGGCCTGGGCGCTGACCAACAGAGCCCGGCGCTGTTGGTGAGGATCGGTACCGATGTGCGGTACGTCAGGCGCGAGCTTGTACTGCATCAGGGTATCGACGGGCACGACGTAGCTGCGAAACCAGACGTCAGAATCATTCAGGCGGAACAGCGGATCGTGCTCACCTGCAGGCGAGCCGAGCAAAAATACGTTTTGCCGTGCCCCGCGCCAGAGAAACGTCACGCGCTTGTGCTGCGCATCCACGGGTTCAATCATTGGCGTGCCTTCAAGTTGGCGTTTTTGCCAGAAGGCTTCCGTGTTGCCGCCAGCGGCAAGCGAGGCCGCCAGCCGCTGAAGCGTGGGGCTTGCCGGATCCGGGCTGGTTGCCAACGCCTGCGCCTCAGTTTCCTTCATACGCCACTGAAAATGCCAGCGTGCCCCCTCATTACCGTTCAGCACCAGCGTCGAGGGTTGATGAACCGGCAGTGAAAACAGCAGCGTCTGAGTACCGTCCGCCGGACCGCCCTCAATCAGCGTACGAATACGGCGGTTGTCCCGGTCGAGCAGACGGGCGTCTGTCACGCCGACCAGCGTTGCCTGAACGTAGTTTTCCCCCAGCTCCGGCAGGGCAAAACAGACCTCGCCGCTGGCGTCAAATTTGCCCTTTTGCTCTCCCTGAAGAGAAGAGGATTCGCAGGCCGCCGCTGGCAGCGCGCTTAACCCAATCAGTAAACCACTCCACGCCATCTTCATTACGTTAACGTTCCTGTTGTGAGAGGGCAACACGCTAATGCAAATGGGAATGGTTTGCAATATCACTTGAGTATTCCAGGAAGCAGGCGTAAAAAAGCCCGCTTACGCAGGCTCTGTTTTTATACGCTAGTGCGCACGACTTTGATTTTCTTTGCGCCAGGCACCGGGCGGCTGTTTGAAGGTGCGGGTGAAGACTCGAGTGAAGGTCTGCTGTGAGTCAAAACCGTACTTCAGGCAGATATCGTATACCTTCTGATCGGTATCCCGTAAATCTTCTGCCGCGAGCTTAAGCTTGCGCCCGCGGATATAGCGTCCAAGGCTTTCCCCCTTTTGCTGTAGAAACAGGCGCTGCAAATGCCATTTCGAATATCCCGCATGACGGGCAATGTCGTCGATGCGCAGCGGCTGGTGCAAATTGTCGTCAATCCACTCGACGATGGTGTCAATAACCTGAGCGGAAATCGTCATACCTTCCTCCCCTCTTGTGAAACTGCGCGGTGGTTATTCCCACCAGGCACGGAATTGTTGATCGCGATTGGCGACCCACACCGGCTCACCCTGAACCGGCGTTAACAGACGATAATTTTTCCCGGCGCTCGCCTGTGCCAGCCGTTTATACGGATCGTCCCAAGTGTGTTTGGCCAGCACGAAACGCCCGGCGTGGCCCGGCAGTACGGCGCGAGCGTTCAGGTCCACGGCGGCCTGTGCCGTTTCATCCGGCAGCATATGAATGTACTTCCAGTCCTGGTCATACTGGCCGTTCTCCATGATCGCCAAATCCACATGGCCGAACTGCTCGCCGATGGCCTTAAAGTGTGGGCCATAGCCGCTGTCGCCGCTGTAATAGATATTTTGCTCTGGCGTGACGAACATAAAGCTGCCCCACAGCGTCTGGTTGCGTTTCAGGCCACGGCCGGAGAAGTGGCGAGCGGGCAGCACGTGTACCACCAGCTCATCACTTATCTTGACCTGCTGGTTCCAGTCGGCTTCGGTAATGATGGCGCTGTCCATACCCCAGTAGCGCAGGTGCGACCCGACGCCAAGCGGAGTGACCACGCGTTTGATCTTCGGCATCAGGCCTTTGATCGTCGCGTAATCCAGATGATCGTAATGGTCGTGAGAGATAATCAGCAGGTCGATCTCGGGCATGTTTTCAGCACGCCATGGATACTCGCCTTCAAACGCCTTATTGATGAAGGAGAACGGCGCGGCATAGCTGCTGAAGACCGGGTCGATCAGAATACGTTTCCCGGCAAGCTGTAAGTACCAGGATGAATGACCGAGCCAGATCATGACCTCCTGCTGAAGCGGCAGGCTGGCGAGATCGGTTTTAACCATCGGCAACGGCCGCTCCGGACGCGCGTTTGGGCGCTTTTCGGTTAAAAACTCCCAGATAGCGCGCGGCATGCTTTTCTGCCCGGACCAGCTCGGCGTCGGCTGCTGGTTATGAAACTGCCCGTCGCGATAGTGCGCGGAACCTTCCACGGCGTTGAGCTGTTCGCCCTGCGGCGCTTTGCCAAAACCGGCATTCAACACGAACGGTAAACTTGCTGCACTGGCAATTAACATGATGATGACCACACTTAGAAGAAGACGCTGCATATCCGAACCGAAGAACCGCTCCATCCTGGAGAACGTACTTAGGAGAAAACTTGCTTATGAGTGAGTAAGCACTCATTATAGAAAGCGAGCGAAAGTCGTCAAGGCGATTTTCAATTTTTGACGTTCAACGTTGAAGTACTTCAGGGAGCGTGTTTCAATCGGTGTTTTTTATCGTCGGAGAGGTAAAGTGTAGTGGCTCGTCCTAAAAGTGAAGATAAAAAGCAGGCCTTACTGGAAGCCGCAACATCGGCTATTGCCCAGCAGGGTATAGCGGCCTCAACGGCCCTGATCGCCCGTAACGCGGGCGTTGCTGAAGGAACGCTGTTTCGCTACTTTGCCACGAAAGACGATCTGCTCAACGCGCTTTATCTGCACTTGAAGAGTTCGTTGTGTGAAACCATGCTGGCGGGCATTACGGATGCCGTTACGCCGAAAGAGCTCACACGCTGCATCTGGAACAGCTACATCTCCTGGGGCGTGCGTAACCCGATCGGCCACAAAGCCATTCGCCGCATGGCCGTGAGCGAGAAAATCACCGCCGACACCAAACAGCAGGTCACGGACATGTTCCCTGAGCTGCATAAACTCTGCCAACGCTCGGTGCGCAGCGTGTTTCTCTCCTCCGAGTTTCAGGCGTTTGGCGATGCGCTGTTTTTATCGCTTGCCGAAACGACCATCGAATTTGCCAGCCACGAGCCGGAGCGCGCCAGCGACTTAACCGCACTCGGGTTTGAAGCCATGTGGCTGGCCCTGGCCGAGGAAAATCCCGCATGAACGGCGAGGCATTAGCCAAACACGCTCATCAGTTCGCCCTTGAGCTTCCCTTCACCGAACCCTCCTGGCCGTTCGGGCCGGGGTGTGACGTTTATCTGGTCGGCGGGAAAATGTTTATGCTTGCCATGACGCTACGCGGGCAACCGATTATCAATCTCAAAGCCAAACCGGATAACGTGCTGCTGCATCAGGAGATTTATAAAAGTATCGGGCCGGGCTATCACATGAATAAAAAACACTGGATAACCGTTTACGGCGGCGATGATATCAGCCCGGAGCTGATCGAAGGGTTAATCACCGACTCCTGGCACTGCGTGGTGGATAAGCTGCCAAAACGTCAGCAGAAGATGATGCGGCCCGCCTGATTTATAGCTAAAAACAACAAGTGTTTTCGCACTATTCTCTCTTATCAAACGCCCGCTCTCCCTGTACTCTCCTCCCATCAATCTGCCCTAAGGGGCTGTTATCTCTTGAGGAGTTATCATGGACATCATTTCCATCGCTTTAAAACGCCACTCTACCAAGGCTTTTGACCCCGGCTTTAAGCTGACCGCTGAGCAGGCCGAAAATCTGAAAACCCTGCTGCAGTTCAGCCCATCCAGCACTAACTCGCAGCCATGGCACTTCATCGTGGCAAGCACCGAAGAAGGGAAAGCCCGCGTGGCGAAATCCGCCGCGGGCGGCTTCGTCTTCAACGAACGCAAAATGCTGGATGCCTCCCACGTCGTGGTGTTCTGCGCCAAAACGGCGATGGACGATGCCTGGCTGGAAAAAGTCGTCGATCAGGAAGAGGCCGATGGCCGCTTTGCTACGCCGGAAGCCAAAGCAGGCAACCATAAAGGCCGCACGTTCTTTGCTGACCTGCATCGTAAAGAGCTGAAAGATGACGCGCACTGGATGCAGAAGCAGGTTTACCTGAACGTGGGTAACTTCCTGCTGGGCGTAGCCGCAATGGGCCTCGACGCGGTGCCAGTCGAAGGGTTTGATGCCGCGGTGATGGATAAAGAGTTCGGCCTGACCGAAAAAGGCTTTACCAGCGTTGTGGTAGTTCCGGTTGGCCGTCACAGCGTGGAGGATTTTAACGCCGAACTGCCGAAATCCCGCCTGCCGCAGAGCACTACGATCACCGAGATTTAACGGCTTTGCCCGGCGGCGCTGCGTTTGCCGGGCCTGGATAACAGGTTACCAGGAAGCGCCCTCGGGCAGTGTTAATAAAGCTGAATGGTCGGCGATTCCACGCCGCAGGCCAGCGCATAGCGCGTGAGGGTATCGAGGCTGGCACGCGTCACGTTGGCCTCCATTAGCGCATCGGGCAATCCATAGCAGAACGGAAGTGCAAAGCGGGAAGCGTGTTCGAGAAAAAACCAGTGAAGCTGATGGACTACTTATTTTCCTGCCCGCCCGCATGCCAGATTTTTTCAGCATATTTGCCAAGGGCCGCCAGAGAAACGGCGAGGATCAGGAAGAACACCACTTTATGCATGCCGTCCCAGAAGTATTCGAAGAAGCGGGTGTAGAGGTTGAGGGCGAGGAACGTCAGGCCGAAGCCGCGCAGCATGCCGTCGTCGGTTTTCAGGCTGATATACACGCAAACGCCAGCGGCGACGGCAAATAACAACGCCCACGGCAGCAGCTCCGCATGGGTTGAGCTGTACCAGCTGTCGGCATCATAGTTGCCGAAAATCGACATGATCCACAGCGCGATAAACAGATACGTCAGCCCCATCGCTTTGCTGACGGTAAACAGATTACGCCCCCGCAGAATACGGCCCAGCAGCAGACAAGCCGTCAGCAGAACGCCGCCGAACAGCACAAAGCGAATCGGGAAGTTCATCCCCAGCCAGTAAGCGCCCCAGCCGGACATATAGCCCGTTTCCGCGCCAAACCAGTTGCCCAGCGCGAGCAGGAAAAACAGCCAGACCAGCGACGAACGGCCGAGCCACCCCACCACGCCGTAAATAGCGCAGCCAACCAGAAACAGCGGTGCAATGTGGCCGCTGCCGTCATCGAGCCTTTCCCCCAGCTGCCAGAGCATCAGCGCGGTAAAGACCACGCCGAGAAACAGAATGGCTTCGGTGCTGTAGTGCCATTGGCTCTCGCGTCGCTGGCGCCGGAAGCCCCACAGGTAGCAGAGCGCGCCCAGCAGCAGCGGCACGCCAATGCGCAGCAGGCCAGAATGTGAAAACAGTGAGTAAAGCACCGCCATCAGATAGCTGTCGGCAAACAGGCTGCCCAACGCGATGAGCACACAGGCCAGCGCCGTCCAGAAGGCATAGCGGCTGAGGCGTTTCCAGTCGAAAAGCTGTGGCTTAAGGGTAGCCGCAAGCCGCGCCTCTTCGTCCGGGCTTAGTGCGCCCGTTTGCTGCCAGTCGGCCAGCGCCCGGCGAATAATGCGTTCCTGTTTACGGGTGACGTTCATCTCTTTCCCTGAAAGTAAGCGGGCGATTAACCCTGTTTATCGAGCCACGCGAGCGCCTGCTCACCGTCTTCATCGACCGGGAGATACACCAGCAATCGTGATCCATTACGCGGGGCGGAATACCAGTACATTTGTTGCAGACTGAACATCCCTAACTGCGGATGATTGAACATTTTGATCTGATTCTCCACGCCGCGCACGTCGTATCGCTGACGCCAAAGCGATTCAAATTCAGCAGAAGCGGCAAAGAAACGTGCAAGCTTGTTCTCCCACTCCGGTTCACCGCGATGCTCCGCCATGGCCGCCCGAAAATAAGAAACAAACGTTGGCAGGACGTCAGGATTCGCAATCCTTGTCCGCCAGGCATCGTTGGTCAGATAAAGATAGATGCAGTTGCGATCTTCGTCCGGGATTGAGGCGAAATCGACGCCCATCAGGCGGCAGAAGCTCTCATTCCAGGCGACGATATCAAAACTGGGTTTCTGAATGCTGGCAGGCTGCGGCATCAGGCTGTCGAGCATTCTGCGCGTTCCGGCGCTGATGCCTTCGCACTGCGGTGCCTGCAGGGATTCCAGCGGCGGCAGCCCGGCCAGCACAAACAGATGTCGGGTTTCCAGCGCGCTGCACTGCAAGGCCTGGGCAATCGCCTGCATCACCAGCGTCGAAGGGTTCACCTCCCTGCCCTGCTCCAGCCACGTGTACCAGGTGACGCCTACGTCTGCCAGCATCGCGACTTCTTCACGACGCAGGCCGGGTGTGCGCCTTCTGCCGCTGCGCGGAAGCCCAAGCCGCTGCGGGTCAAGGCTTTCCCGCCGCGCACGTAAAAAGGCGCCAAGCTGTTTTCGGTTATCATCGTGCCGTGCGGGTGCGGCCTCAACGGGGACGATCAGCGACATGTTACCTCCAGCAGGGTAGCGTCAGTACCAGTATAAGCAGGAACTGGTACCCGTTTATTAATTCAGCGATGCTACGTCCGATCCCTGAATGACGCAATGGAGAACACCATGAATACGTCTGCTGTTTCACCCGGTCGTGCCGGTCTGCTGTTGCTGTTGACCGGGCAGATGCTGCCGCTTATCGACACCTCTATCACCAACGTCGCGCTGGATTCGATTACCCGCTCGCTGCACACCAGCCCGACGCAGCTGGAGCTTATCGTCGCCCTCTACGGCGTTGCTTTTGCGGTGTGCCTCGCCATGGGCAGTAAACTCGGCGACAACTACGGACGGCGGCGGCTGTTTATGTGGGGCGTAGCGCTGTTCGGCGTGGCCTCGCTGCTGTGCGGCATGGCCGGGTCGATTCACTCGCTGCTGGCAGCCCGAACGCTGCAAGGCGCAGGCGCGGCGCTTATCGTGCCGCAAATTCTGGCAACGCTGCACGTCACGCTGAAAGGCAGCGCGCATGCCCGGGCCATCAGCCTGTACGGCGGCATTGGCGGTATCGCCTTTATCGTCGGACAGATGGGCGGCGGCTGGCTGGTATCGGCCGATTTCGCCGGGCTTGGCTGGCGGAACGCCTTTTTCATTAACGTGCCGATTTGCCTTATCGTACTGGCCTTAAGCCAGCGCTACGTACCTGAAACCCGCAGCGAAACGCCTTCAGGTATCGACTGGCCGGGCACGCTGTATCTCGCCGCGATCCTCTGCTGCCTGCTGTTTCCAATGGCGCTGGGCATGGAGCTGCACTGGCCGTGGGCGCTGAAGCTCATGCTGCTGGCGCTCATCCCGCTGATGTGGCTGATGCGCAGCAGTGCGCTGGTGAAAGAAGCCCGCGGGCAAACGCCGCTGCTGCCGCCACGGTTGCTGAAATTGCCGAGCATCCGCTTTGGTATTCTGATCGCGCTGCTGTTTTTCAGCGCCTGGTCCGGCTTTATGTTCTGCATGGCGCTGACCATGCAGTCGGGCCTCGGCATGGCACCGTGGCAGTCGGGCAGCAGCTTTATCGCGCTGGGTATCGCCTATTTCGTCTCGGCGCTGTACGCCCCGAAGCTGATCGCACGCTACAGCATGGGCCGTATCCTGCTCACCGGTCTGACCGTACAAATCAGCGGCCTGGTGCTGCTGATGCTCACCTTCTGGCATTTCGGCATGCGCACCCATGCCCTGACGCTGGCCCCGGCGACGGCGCTGGTTGGCTATGGTCAGGCGCTGATCGTCAACAGCTTCTACCGGATTGGCATGCGCGATATTCAGCCAGGGGATGCGGGCGCGGGGAGCGCCATCCTCAGCACCCTGCAACAATCGACGCTGGGCCTTGGCCCTGCGGTACTTGGCAGCGCGTTTCTGGCGCTGGCATCACAGGGAGATTACACCCTCGCTATCGTCGGCTTTCTGGCGCTTGAAGTCGTGCTGATGCTGGCCCTTGGGGCACTGGCGCTGGGCTACCGCCGCCATTTGACCCGTTGCCCAATGCTCACATCATAATCGACGTCGATTTGCATCTTATTCTCTCAGCGGTCATCATGACCGCTGATAAAGAGGAGAAGTTATGCAGGAAATTATTATTGCCCTGAAAAAATGGGGCCTTGAAATAAACCACACCACATCGCTGATGATCGTTTTTGCCATTATCTTTCTGACCGCCATTATCCTGCACGTGATATTACACAGGATAGTACTGCGCACCTTCGAAAAACGCGCACAGGCGAGTCAACATTTCTGGCTGCAAATCATCACCCAGAATAAGTTATTTCATCGGATCGCCTTTACGATTCAGGGGATAGTCGTTCAGGTTCAGACTGCACTCTGGCTGCAAAAAGGCAGCGACGCTGCAACTATTCTGATGACCTGCGCCCAGCTGTGGGTGATGCTTTATTCCCTGCTGGCGTTTTTCTCGCTGCTCGACGTCTTGCTCAACCTGTCGCAGAAATTCACTTTTTCATCGCAGCTGCCGCTTAAGGGCATATTTCAGGGGATCAAGCTGGTCAGCGCTATTCTGGTCGGCATTCTGATTATTTCGCTGCTTCTGGGGCAGTCTCCGGCGATTCTAATCAGCGGTCTGGGCGCCATGGCGGCGGTCTTAATGCTGGTCTTTAAGGATCCGATCCTCGGGTTAGTCGCCGGTATACAGCTCTCCGCCAACGACATGCTGCGCCTTGGCGACTGGCTGGAAATGCCAAAATACGGTGCGGACGGCGCGGTGACGGACATTGGCCTGACCACCGTTAAAGTGCGTAACTGGGATAACACCATTACCACCATTCCGACCTGGTCGCTGGTGTCTGATTCATTCAAAAACTGGAGCGGTATGTCGGCCTCCGGCGGGCGTCGCATTAAGCGCAGCATTAATATCGATACCACCAGCATTCATTTTCTCGACGAGCAGGAACAGCAGCGCCTTATTCAGGCGAAGCTGCTGAAGCCGTATATGGACAGCCGTCATGAGGAAATTAGTCAGTGGAACGAAGAGCACGGCAGCGACGAGTCGATTCTTAATCGGCGTAAAATGACCAACGTCGGTACCTTCCGCGTTTATCTGAATGAATATCTGCGCAATCATCCGAGAATTCGCAAAGATATGACCTTAATGGTGCGTCAACTGGCACCCGATGCCAACGGTTTGCCGCTGGAGATATATGCCTTTACCAACACCGTAGTGTGGGCAGAATATGAAGGGATTCAGTCCGATATTTTCGACCATATTTTCGCGGTGGTGGAAGAGTTTGGTTTACGCATTCACCAGACGCCGACCGGGAATGATATTCGGTCCCTTTCTGGCGTCACAGTGTAATAAAGAAATCCCGCCAGATGGCGGGATTTCTTTATCAGGCGATCAGGCGCGTTTTCTTAATACCTTAAACGCCACAAACAGGAATACCACCCACGCGGGCAGCAGAATAGCCGACAGGTGCATATCGTCCATCATCAGCATCAGGCCGAAAATCATCAGTAAAAAGGCGATGCACAGATAGTTGCTGGCGGGTGCCCACAGCGCACGGAAGGTCGGCTCACGCCCTTTTCTCCGCTGCGCGTTGCGGAATTTCAGGTGCGCCAGGCAAATCATAATCCAGTTCAGCAGCAGCGTGGCCACCACCAGCGCCATCAGCAGGCCGAAGGCTTCGTGCGGCAGCAGGTAGTTCACCAGCACCACCAGCGAGGTGATGGCTCCGGACAGCAGCAATGAATTCACCGGCACGCCGCGATGGTTAACGCGGGTGAGGAACTTCGGCGCATTGCCCTGAACGGAGAGGCCAAAGAGCATCCGGCTGTTGGAATAGACGCCGCTGTTATACACCGAGAGTGACGCCACCAGGATGACAAAATTCAGCGCAGATGCCACCACGTTACTGTCAAGATTATGGAAAATCATCACAAACGGGCTACTGTCAGATGTAATGTTCACCCACGGGTAGAGCGCCAGCAGCACCACCAGCGAGCCGATGTAGAACAGCAGAATGCGGTACACCACCTGATTCACCGCTTTCGGGATGGTGGTTTCCGGGTCGCGAGCCTCTGCAGCGGTGATGCCAATCAGCTCCAGCCCGCCAAAAGAGAACATGATTACCGCCAGCGACAGCACCAGGCCGTGCCATCCGGTGGCAAAAAAGCCGCCATGCTGCCACAGGTTGTCGAAGCTCGCATGCTCCCCGCCGTGGCCGCTGAACAGCATCCACAGGCCAAAGCCGATCATGCCGAGGATCGCCAGCACCTTAATCAGCGCAAACCAGAATTCAGTTTCACCATACAGCCGCACGTTCACCAGATTCACGGCGTTGATGATAATGAAGAACGCTGCCGCCCAGATCCAGGTCGGCACCTCCGGCAGCCAGTACTGCATATAAATCCCGGCAGCGGTCAGCTCGGCCATGCCCACCAGGACAAACATCACCCAGTAGTTCCAGCCGGAGAGAAAGCCCGCGAACGGCCCCCAGTATTTATAGGCAAAGTGAGCAAATGAGCCAGAAACCGGTTCTTCAACCACCATTTCGCCCAGCTGGCGCATGATCAAAAAGGCGATGATACCGGCGATGGCGTAGCCGAGGATAACAGCAGGCCCGGCCATCTGAATGGCAGGTCCGATACCGAGAAAGAGTCCGGTGCCGATGGCACCGCCGAGGGCAATAAGTTGAATATGGCGGTTTTGCAGACCGCGCTGAAGCGTCGGTTGTGATTCTGACGCCGCATCCGCTGGCGGATTACCGGATGCCGATGACGCGTTTTTCACGTCGTTCCCCTGTCGCATTTTTCAGAAGGGGCACCTTTTAACACTTCATCCACGATGTCGCAAGTTCCGCCCCGGCGAGTCATCCCGCCGGGACGAGGGTCACATCAGAAATCGTAGCTCATCGTCACCTTCACGGTGCGCGGTTCGCCCTGGAAGATGTAGGTGCCGTAGCTCTCCACACCGGACCAGTATTTCTCATTAGTGACGTTATCCACGCCCACACGCCAGACCATGTCGTTCTGGTCAGCGTTGACGCGCATACGGTAGCGCACGCCAAGATCGAGCGTAGTGTAGCTGTCGAGCTTTTTAGTGTTTGCCGCGTCTGCATACTGTGAACCTGTATAGTTCACTTTGGCCGTTGCGGTCAGGCCTTCAATCGGCTTGATGTCATACTCGCCGCCAAGCACCGCGTAGAAGCGGGAGACGCCAATCGCGTCGTTGCCGTCGTTGGTGCCACCAGCGGTTTTGGTCATCTTCGGATCGAGCCAGGTTGTACTGCCGTTCAGGCGCAGGCCGAGCACCGGTTCACCAAACACGTTCAGCTCAATACCGCGGTTACGCTGCTCACCGTCCAGCACGTATTTGTTGTCGCCGTTCAGCAATGCCGACGGCTTTTTGATTTCGAACAGCGCAAGCGATCCGCCCACGCGCTCGTAGTCCATCTTCACGCCCACTTCATTCTGCTTCGAATGCAGGATCCCCATGCTTTCGCCGTAGTTCGCCGCGCCTTTCGGCGCGTTATCGCCCGGCTGCAGCGCTTCGGTGTGGTTGGCATAAAGTGAAATCTCTTTCCACGGCTTGTAGACGATGCCGTAAGTTGGCGTCCAGCGGCTTTCGGTGTAGCGGGAAGAGGTATCTTCGAGGCCCGTAACATTGCTGTAGTTGCGCACCACCACTTTCTGATGACGTGCAGCGCCCGTCAGCAGCACCTGGTCGTCGAAGAAGCCCAGCGTGTCGCTCAGCAGCCAACCTTGCGTGCGGCTGCGGGCGGTCGTCAGCGGGTCGTAGTAGTCTCCGCCGAAATAGGCGTTGTCCGGTTTGGCAACATCGTGGTTATCGTAAATGTTGGTGGTCGGGTTGTTGGCCGACATGCGCCACGCGGTTTTATCCGTTTTGATCTGCGCGGAATAGCCAACGTTCACCTGGTGCGATACCGGGCCTGTGTCGAAGTTACCGCGCAGGCCGCCCATGCCGCTCCACGCATCGATAATGCGGTTGGTATCGAGGCGCCCGACGGTGGCGTCACCGCTTTCGTCAATCAGCTTCGGCGCCGAGTAGCTGCCGATTTCATGGGAGTGCTGCCCACCGAACGCCGCGTAGGTCGTCCAGTTGCTGGTCAGATCGTATTCGGCCTTCGCCATGCCGAACTCGCTTTCAATGTCGCTGTAGCCCCACTTCTGGCTGTAGTTTTTCGTTGTGTCCGGCACCTCGGGAATGAAGTTCACGCCGGTGATGTTGAGCCCCATCTCGCCGCCGTGGAAGGTTTTCTTCTGATAGCCTAAATCGAGTGAAGTACGCAGGCGATCTCCACGGTAATCCAGCCCCAGAGAAGCCAGCGTTGTGCGGCGCTTATCGGCATCGATCGCCGTTTCACCTTCGCGATGCACGAGGTTCACGCGCGCGCCGAACTGGTTGCTGTCGCCAAAGCGACGGCCCACGTCAACCGTGCCGCCGACCTGAGAATCGGAGGTATAATCCACGCCGACGCTGGCGTTTGGCGCATCTTCCGCACGTTTCGGCTCAAGGTTGATCATCCCACCGACGCCGCTACCCGCCGCGCCGTTCATCAGGCCGTTCGCGCCCTTGAAGATTTCCACGCGCTCAAGCATCTGGGTATCCATCACCTGACGCGGCACCACGCCCGGCAGGCCGCCCATCGTCATATCATCGCCGTCGAGTTCGAAGCCGCGAATTTTGTAGGTTTCCGCAAAGTTGCCGTAGCCCTGCACGGGCTGCACGCTGGCATCGTTGCTGACCACGTCAGCGATGGTTTTCGCCTGCTGATCTTTTACCAGCTTCGAGGTATAGCCGATAACGTTGAACGGGACGTCCATGGCGTTCTGCTCACCGAGCATCCCCATTCGTCCGCCGTGGGCAACCTGTCCGTCGAGGAACGCAGGCACCAGATCGTTGCCGCCTGCTTTAAAATCGCTGCCTTCGGTGGCCTGAACCACCATGGTTTCTTCGCCTTTTTTCGGGCCAGGGGTTGAGGTGTCCGCCGCAAGAGCGGAGTGTGAAACCGCGCCAATGGCAAGCGCGAGCAGCGTTTTACGAAACGCCGTAAAGTTGGTGTTGTGCATAATTGACTTTTAACGAGGCTAAGTGAAACAAAATGGCCCGTTGCCGGGCCGGTTTTTTTAGTGATTCAGCGCGATGCGCACGACGCGATCGGGCCCATCGGTCGAGTGATCTTTATTGAAGGCCTGCTTGACGGTGACATACAGCGTCTGGCCATCGGCGGAGAGCAGCAGGCTGTTTGGATTCGGCTTCAGATCCCAACTCTTTTTCACCGCATAAGAGGTGGCATCGAGGCTCAGCACTTTGCCAGATTCGCGCTGTGACACGTACAGTTCGTGACGTTTCGGGTTAAACACCACCCCAAGCGAATCACCGATATCCAGCTGCTTAATTACCTTGCCGCTATGGATATCCAGCACCAGCGTCGTTTTGGCTTTTGAGTTGTCGGTAACGAACAGGCGGCCGGTGTCGCTGTCTTCGGCGATGTTCAGCAGCAGCGCAGGTTTGTCGCCCAGCGGCTTCCAGCGATGCTCAATGCGGTTGTTGCGTGGATTGATGACCAGGATTTCCCCACCGCCGTTAGCCGCATATATGCGTCCGGTACTGGCCGAATAGTGCAGCCCGGTCATCCATTTGCCGGTGTTTTTGATACGGTTTTTTAATTTGAGCGTTTTCGCGTCCACCACCCAAATCACCGCCGGATCGGCCACCGCACCTACATACAGCGTGTCGTTATGCAGCAGCACCTGGCGTGCGCCGTACGGCAGCCCTTTTTCGTTACGCTCCGGGAACAGCAGGCGTGCTTTTACCTTGCCGTCAGCGGTGTTCAGCGCGCTGATGCCGCCGTCCAGCGAGTTAGTGACGTAGACCGTCTGGCCGTCGTCAGAAATCGTCATGCCGAAGTTTTTCAGATCCGTGTGGCTCGCGCCGAGGGTCTTCAGCGTCTGTGGGTCGAGCTTATACACCACCCCGCCCTGCACGTCCTTAAAGCCTTCAGCGCTGGAAACATACAGCGCATCGCCTTTCGGGCTCAGCGCCATTTCGTACAGGCCATCGGCAAGATCGCGCTGGATCAGCTGCTCAGCTTGTGCGGCAGCCTGTAGCTGCGGTGCGGGTTGCGGGGCTTTCGTGCTCTGCGCAGCACAGCCCGCCAGAATGAAGGCCAGTGCCATCGCGGTGAGTTGACGTTTCATGAAAAGTTCCCTTCAAAAGATAAATAAAAAAGAGAATGAGAACTATACGTATTATCTTTATTTCTTCAAGCATAAACATTCACGGGGAGAATGGATGGAAATCAGGTATTGAGCGGTTTTTAGAATGGAGGTAAGCAGGTGTCGTCTGCAGGTAAGCTGTGCGGCCTGATGCCCTCTCCCCGGCCAACCTGCCACATGGCGAGGGAGGCTGATACAAAAAAAAATCCTCTCGGGAGAGGATTTTTGCTGTTTGCCTTACCGGGCCCGTCGGGCAGGCTGTCAGGCGTTGTGCAACTGCTTCTCCTGCGCCTCCATTAACGCTAAACGCAGGTTGTCGTTGTTGTCACTTAACAGCTCACGCGAGCGCCAGGCGTCGAGCCCGGTCATGATACTCAGGATTGCCGTACGGCAATGGTTGTTGCCGTTCGCCAGCGCGACTTTCGCCTGCGCGCGCGGGCAGCCGGTCAATTCCATCACGAGGGCAATCTGCCGCTCCTGCCAGCGCGTGGTGTTACCCTGCACGTCAACCCGCAGGTTGCTGTAAACGCGCCCGCTGCGGATCGCTATCCCGGTGGTCAGCATGGTGAGGATCTGTTTTTGCGCCAGCTGCGCTTTCGGGTTGTTATACCCGGCGACAACCTCCGGCCCGGTTGGCGGCACGACGGCGATATCCGCTAACTGAGCAGCTTCGCTGCTGGCATCCTGAGTCACTATTGCCACTCTCGCACCCAACGACCACGCATGGCGCAGCGCGCCCCAGACCCACGGCGTTTTACCGCTGATGCTCAGGCCGATCAGCATGTCGTTGTTGCTAAAGGCAATCGCTTCCAGATCTTTTACCCCGCGATCGTAATCTGCAGCCGCCAGCTCCGAGGTTTGCACCATCGACTGCAGCCCGCCCGCCATCAGCGCCAGCAGCGAGTGCTTATTGTCCGGCGCAAATTCCCCCGCCGCCAGCACGGCCGCACGGCCCGATGCGCCTGCACCAGCCAGTATCACGCGGCCACCGCGGCTCAGCGTTGCCGTCGCGTTGTCCACCAGACGGGTTATCTCCGGCAAACAGGCGGCAATGGCATCGGTGACCAGTCGGTCTTCCCTGTTGATCATCGCCAGCATATCGTGGGTCGAAAGCTTGTCGATCCCGGTGGTTTCGGCGTTGCGACGTTCCATCGCAGAACTCATTGGCTTAATGCTCATGACAACCTCCTTGGTTAGCGTCCTTATTCACTATAAGGTTATTCTGAGCGACAGCCTGCGAGTGCCGTCACGCTTCCCCGCCCGCATGGTAAATTTCCTTTTTTTTACGCGGCTTTAAAAAATCTGCCCCGGCGGCGATAATTACCCCTTTGAGGTTAGCCGTGAGATCGACATGAGCGATTCCCCCCTCGCCGCCGCCCCGCTAAAGCGGCGGATGAAACTCAGTACCCTGGTGACGTTGATGGTTTGCAGCGTGGTAGGCACGGTGCTGATCCTCGTCTGGGCCCTGTGGCTCGGACAGATTGGCAACGCCACGCGCGATGGCGTAAAAGAAACGGCGCTGGCGGTGGCGAGAACGCTGGCGGATTCCCCCGAAGTAAAACGGGGCCTGCTTCAGCCGCCGCAGGATAGCCCCATCGCGCCGCTCGCTCACGCGGTGCAGGCGCGCAACGATCTGCTGTTCGCCGTGGTAACGGACATGCGCGGCATTCGCTATTCGCACCCGGATAACACCCTCATCGGCAAACCCTTTATCGGCGACGATCTCCACCCGGCGCTGGCAGGTCACGAGAGCGTGGCGATTAACCACGGCGTGCTGGCCGAAGCGCTACGCGTGTTTACGCCCGTCTATGACGATAATCACCGGCAGATTGGCGTGGTGGCCATCGGCATTTCGCTCAGCAAAGTGGATGAACAGATAAGCCGCGGACGCTGGGGCGTGATCTGGAGCGTCCTGTTCAGCATGGTCGTCGGGAGCATCGGCATCTGTTTTCTGGTGTGGGTGCTCAAGCGTGAGCTGCTGGGCCTTGAGCCATCCGAGCTTTCAAGCCTCTTTCAGCAGCGCCAGGCGATGCTCCAGTCGCTGAAGGAAGGCGTGATGGCGGTGGACGCCCAGGGTCGCGTGACGGTGATAAACCACGCCGCTCGCCAGATTTTGCTCTCCTCATCAAGCATTGCCCAGGGCGAGCCGGGCCAGGCCCAGCTGCTCAACAACCTCACCGAAGTGGTCGCCAGCGGCGAACCCATTCAGGACAGAGAGCTCGGCTGCAACGGTCGCCTGCTGCTCAGCAATACCGTGCCCGTTCGCAGCCAGGGTCGCGTCATTGGCGCGATCAGCACCTTCCGCGATAAAACCGAAGTCAGCCAGCTGATGCAGCGTCTTGACGGCATGGTCAACTACGTCGATGCCCTGCGCACCACCTCGCACGAGTTCATGAACAAGCTGCACGTGATCCTTGGCCTGCTCAGCATGAAAAGTTACGATAAGCTTGAAGAGTACGTATTGCAGACCGCGCAGACGTATCAGACCGATATCGGCGCCATTCAGCATCGGGTGAAATCACCGGTGGTGGCAGGCTTCCTGATCGGCAAAATCAACCGGGCAAAAGAGCGTGGCTTTAGCCTCCAGCTGGCCGATGAAAGCCTGGTGCCGGATAACCCGAATGAAAAACAGGTGACGGTGCTGGTGACGGTGCTCGGCAACCTGATTGAAAACGCGCTGGACGCCATGAGCCAGCAGGAAGAAGGCGAAGTGAGCCTGCTGATGCATTATCAGCAAGGCTGGCTGACCATTGAAGTCAGTGACGACGGCCCCGGCATTCCCGAAGCCAATCTGGAGGCCATTTTCGCCAAGGGCTTCTCCACCAAAGGCGAGAACCGGGGCGTCGGCCTGTTCCTTGCCAGCCAGCAGTTAGATGAACTGGGCGGAACGATTACGGTAGAATCCGAGCCCGGCGTGTTTACCCAATTTTTTGTCAGTCTCCCGTGGGACAGTGAAAGGAAGAGTGCGTGATAAATGTATTAATTGTTGATGACGACGCGATGGTCACCGAGCTGAACCGGATGTATGTTGCCCGGGTGCCCGGTTTTCACTGCTGCGGCACCGCTTCCACGCTGGCGCAGGCTACGCTGATGGTCAACGATCCCGCGCTGGATATCGATCTGGTCCTGCTGGATGTCTACATGCAGCAGGACAACGGTCTGGATCTGCTGCCGGCGATCCGCGCCTCCGGGCGGGCGATTGATGTGATCATGATCTCCTCTGCCGCCGACGCCGCGACGATCCAGACCTCCATTCACTACGGCGTGGTCGATTACCTGATCAAGCCCTTCCAGTTCCCGCGGTTTGAAGAGGCGCTTACCGCCTGGCGTGAGAAGAAAAACCTGATGGGGGCGCACGCTTATTACGAGCAGGCTGACGTGGACAGGCTACTGCACGGCGGCACGCCGGAAGTGGCCGACAGCAAAAAGCTGCCGAAAGGCTTAACGCCACAGACGCTGCGCACCATTTGCCAGTGGATTGACGCCCATCCGGGCACGGAGTTTTCGACCGACGATCTGGCAAATGCGGTCAATATTTCGCGGGTATCATGCAGGAAGTATCTGATTTGGCTGGCGCAGATCAACATTCTGTTCACCAGCATTCACTACGGCGCCACCGGGCGGCCGGTCTATCGCTATCGTCTTGTGGCGGAACAGTACGGCCTGCTCAAGCAGTACGGTCAATAAGGCGATAGCTGTCGTCGAGCAGGGTAAAGCGGAACTGGCGACGGGAAGAAAGCACCACTTCCCGCGCTTTGGTGACGAAAATCGCTTCGATATCCTCGCGTCCTTTCAGCATCCGGCAGCCCTTCTCCACGCCCGCACCGTACAGTAGCGTGGTCCAGATATCACCGTCGAGTGAGTCGGTGGAGATGATGGTCACGCTGTCGAGTTCGTTATCCAGCGGGTAACCCGTTTGCGGGTCGAGGATGTGATGATAGCGCTGGCCGTTCTGCTCGAAGTAGCGTTCATAGGTGCCGGAGGTAACCACCGATTTGTTGGCGATTTCCATCGCACCCACCAGCGCATCAGCATTCGAGAACGGTTTTTTCAGCCCGATGCTCCAGCAGCCCTGCGGCGTGCCGAGCGTCTGGACGTTGCCGCCCAGATTGATCAGCCCTTCAGTCACGCCCTCTTTTTGCAGAAGATCGCGCACGCGGTCGGCGATGTAGCCTTTGGCGATCGCACCGAGATCGATTTCCATCCCTTTGCGGGTTAAGAACACGCTCAGCGCGGTATCGTCGAGCACGACGTCTTCTGGCCTGGTGACGTCCAGCAGGACCGCAATCTCATTTGCAGGCGGCACGCTGTCGCCTTTAAAACCAATGCGCCAGCGTTTGACCAGCGGGCCAATCGCCAGGTTGAACGCGCTGCCGGGCAGCATACTCGCAGCTTTGGCGCATTTAATCAGCTGATACACCGGACGGCTGACCGCCACCGGACGTTCCCCGGCAGCGTGATTGATATCCATCACCTGCGACTGCGCGCGGTTAACGGTCAGCAAATCTTCGTACTGTTTGATAAGGCCAAATACGCGGGAAGCCAGCGGTTCGTTGTGGGAGAAGAGCTTCAGCAGGATGGGCGACCCCATCAGAACGGCGGAATAGCTGTAAACCGAATCGTCTGTTGGCATGGCGGTTGCCCTCATCATGGTGGTGGCTCTTTTGGTGGCGTTTGCCGGATGGGTTGACCCTCACCCTAACCCTCTCCCTCAGGGAGAGGGGACTGATTGTG
>DKMD01000018.1:93150-343086 GCA_002470465.1 Pluralibacter sp. UBA7423 | reverse complement strand
TTTCTCCCACTCTCCTGAGGGTGAGGGGACTGATTGCGCGCGCAATTAACAACAGCGCCAGTCTGGTTTTCTCCCACTCTCCTGAGGGAGAGGGGACTGATTGTGCACGCAATTAATAACAGCGCCAGTCTGGTTTTCTCCCTCTCCCTTGAGGGAGAGGGCCGGGGTGAGGGGGAAATCTCACCGCCAGCGCCGCTTTTACCGCTGCGCTCTCACCGCAGCCTGATGGCCCGCCAGCGTACCGAAGATAATGATATCCGCTACTGCGTTCCCGCCGATGCGGTTGCCGCCGTGGATACCACCGACCACTTCGCCCGCCGCATAGGCGCCAGGGATAACCTGATACTCAGCGTTCAGCACCTCGGTATCGGTGTTGATGGTCACGCCGCCCATGGTGTGGTGCACGCCTGGCGCAATCTGGATAGCGTGGAACGGCCCTTCGTTGATTGGCGCACGCAGCGCGGTGGTGCGGCCAAAATCGTCATCGTGCTGTTTCTCCACGAAGCCATTGTAGCGTTCAAGCGTAGCAAGGAAAGCGTGCTCGTCCATGCCCAGCTTCGCCGCCAGCTCGCGCGGTGAGCTGGCGCTGACCACCAGACCTTTTGCGATGTACTCATCCGCCGCTTTGTTTTTCGCTCTCACGTGCTCATCGAAGACGATGTAAGCGAAGTGTTCCGGCAAGGCAATGATTGCCGCAGAGACTTTATCGCGGGTGGACATTTCGTTATAGAAACGCTCGCCCTGCTGGCTCACCAGAATCGCCCCGCCGCCGCGGATGGATTCAGAAATCAGGTATGAGGTTTTCTGCTCAACGGTCGGGTGGATCTGGATTTCGCCCATGTCCACGGTGCCCGCACCGATACGTTCCAGCAATGCGATACCGCCGCCGGTCGCACCTTTGTGGTTGGTAGTCACGAAGCCTTCGAGGTCAGGACGGTATTTCACCACCATCGCGCTGTTAGCGCTGAAGCCGCCGGTTGCCACAACGACGCTTTTCGCCTGCACCAGCACGGTTTCTTTCTCTTCGGTCAGCAGACGCACGCCGCTCACTTCACCGTCGGTAAACAGAATGTCGTCCACGGAGGTGTCGAGCATTACGTCGATACCGCGTTTAGTGACGTTGCGCACCAGGCCGCTGATCAGGTAGCCGCCGACCGCCGATCCATCACGCGGGCGGTGAGTACGGTCAATGCTCATCCCACCGGTGGTGGTGATATCGTTCAGCATGATGCCGCGACGAGCCAGCCATTCGATGGCTTCCGGCGCGTTTTCTACGAAGCGATGCAGCAGCTCCGGATTGTTTTTATTGCCGCCGCCCTTCAGGGTTTCAGCATAGAACAGCTCTTTGCTGTCCTGAATGCCTTTCACGCGCTGGAAGCGGGTTTCCGCGGCGTTCATACCCGCAGAAGCCTTGATGGTGTTGCCGCCGATGGTTGGCATTTTTTCAACGATCAGCACGCTTGCTCCTTCGTCGTGCGCCTGAATCGCCGCCGCCAGGCCTGCACCGCCGCTGCCGACAACCACAACGTCGTAGTTTTTCGGCGCCAGCTCATCGCCGCCCTCTTCCGCCACGCGCGCTTTAGTGGATTTCACCATCGCTTTGGAAACGGCTTTTTTCACCGCTTCGCTCTGGCTGGTCGCACCGGAGATGGCATCAACGTGCGGAGTGTTGGCGTCCAGGATGCGGGATTTGATCTCTTCAAAGCTGGTCACGAATTCGACCTGCGACGGGCCGGACACCAGTTCGATATCGGCAATGCGGTCGGTTTCGAGGCTGACGTTGATCACCAGCTCGTGGGTATCGTCCTGCACGTTCTCAACGAACACGCCCGCTTTGAATTTGGCTTCGCCCATGCTCATGTCGCGGATCATCGCTTCCACCAGCGAGAAGCGCCACAGCGGTTCCGGGATGTTCAGCGCTTCACGCCGGGTGCTGTCGATGAACAGCTCCAGCTCTTCGCCATTGGCGATACGCTCCGCCCAGTCAGGATAAGCGATGGTTGCGCGGCCAACGGCAATCAGGTCGTAGCCGTGATCGATCCCTTCTTCGGCATCTTTCGCGTTCACTACGCCGCCGACGCCCATCACAGGAACCTGCGCCAGCACTTCAGAACGCTGCGCACAGAATTTTTCAATCAGCGGCGTTGGATCCTGAGTATCGACAATGGACGAACGCAGGCTTGCGCCGAGCGAGAAGTGAAGATAGTCCAGACCGCGCGCCGCCAGTTTTTCCAGCAGGAACATCGTGTCGTCAAAGCGGATGCCCGGGACTTCCATCTCTTCCGGCGAGAAGCGGTAGCCGATGATGAAACTGTCGTCGGCGTACTGGCGCACCATTTTATGCGTGATGTCGAGCACCGCCAGCGGGAATTTTGCGCGGTTGTCGCGGCTGCCGCCCCATTCGTCGGTACGCTGGTTGGAGTTCGGCGAGAAGAACTGTTGAATCAGGTAAGTGTTCGCACCGTGGATCTCCACACCGTCGAAACCGGCCTGAATGGCACGGCGCACGCCTTCACCGAATTTGGTGACCATGCCCGCCACTTCTTCCGTGGTCAGCGCAACGGGCGTTGCAGCACCTTCACGCGGAGCAGCGACGGCGCTTGGGCCTACCGGCGTACGACCGCCGATCAGTTTCGGGTCGACCATGCGACCGCCGTGGTAAATCTGCAAAATAGCCTTTGAGCCTTCGGCTTTGATGGCTGTGGCGATTTTGGCGAGGCCTGCTACCTTCTCATCATTATCGATGCCGATAGCGCCCGGGAAAGCGAGACCGAGATCGTCGATGAAGCAGCACTCAACGATGATGGTGCCGATGCTGCCCGCACGCACGCGGTAGTATTCCACCAGCTCGCTGGTCACGGTGCCGTCAAAATAGCCTGTGCAGGTGGTCATCGGCGCCATTAACAAACGGTTTTTCAGCTCGGTGCCGTTTGGCAGAGTGAAGGGGCTCAGAATGCGTTCATTACTGGTCATAATGGAACTCCAGATTTTAAAATTGAAATTTAAGAATTCGGTGACGGGCGCTTTATTCGTTTTATTAAGTGGTCCGATTTCATGCCTCTAATATAATACTTTATTTAGTTTCTAAAGGTATTACGTTAGTTATAAAACTATTTAATACCTGCCATAACATCAATACCACTACAGTATTAGCAAATAAAAATATGATATTTACATCACCGCCAGAGAAAGTAACAATTACACAACCATCATTAACAATAAAACGGCATGACCGACGACATAAAAAACACCTAAATATCAATATATAACACACAACAATCAAACTTAAACGTCATCATCACTGCTTTTATAAATTAACATTTATCCATTATTTTCTTAAATAACCACACACCCCTGAGTGGTTATATAAAAACAAAATAAAGCGTCCAGTTATTTCATTTTTTTGATCTGGATCAATTGCAACGCG
Source organism: Pluralibacter sp. UBA7423 (assembly GCA_002470465.1). Classification (GTDB taxonomy): domain Bacteria; phylum Pseudomonadota; class Gammaproteobacteria; order Enterobacterales; family Enterobacteriaceae; genus Scandinavium. The sequence goes on along the minus strand of DKMD01000018.1, from coordinate 339,659 downwards.
TACTGAAAGCGCAATATATAAATAACCAAAATATCTAATTTAGCGCACCGTTTAATGCGTTAAATCGCTATATCTGAATAGCCTCACGATCGTTATATATAATTAAAGTAAGTTTAGAAACTAAAAAAAACGATCGGGTGATTCAGAACGGCAAACCGAATTCTTAACTACTTGTCGAGTCTCACTATGAAAGACAAAACTGCAACCCCCGCACCAGCGCCTGCCGCTGGTGCAAAAGCCGGAAATAAAAACCGCCTGCTGATGATGGCGCTGCCGATTATCGTCGCAGTGCTGCTGCTGTTCGTGCCGGTCCCGGAAGGCCTGCCGCCGTACGCATGGCACTATTTCGCTATCTTCGTGGGCGTGATTGTCGGTCTTATCTTCGAACCGCTGCCGGGTGCCGTGATTGGCCTGACCGGCGTGGTGGTCATCGCCCTGTGCAGCCAGTGGCTGTTGTTCAGCCCGGAGCAGATGCTGGAGCCGAAGTTCAAGCTGGCATCTGCCTCCTTTAAATGGGCGGTGAGCGGCTTCGGTAACTCCACCGTGTGGCTGATCTTCGGTGCCTTTATGTTTGCCGCAGGCTATGACAAAACCCAGTTTGGTCGCCGTCTGGCGCTGATTCTGGTGAAATACCTCGGTCGTCGCAGCCTGACGCTCGGTTATGCCATCACCTTCGCTGACCTGCTGCTGGCTCCGTTTACGCCGTCCAATACCGCGCGTAGCGGCGGGACCATCTACCCGATTATCGCTAACCTGCCACCGCTGTACGGCTCAAAACCGAACGACCCAAGCGCGCGTAAAATCGGTTCTTACCTGATGTGGGTGGCGATCACCGCGGCCTGTATCACCAGCTCGATGTTCCTGTCCGCCCTGGCGCCGAACCTGCTGGCGCTGGCGCTGGTGAAAAGCATCGTCGGCCTGAATATCTCCTGGGGCATGTGGTTCCTCGCCTTCCTGCCGCTCGGCGTGATCCTGATTCTGGTGATGCCGCTGCTGGCCTACTGGTTCTACCCGCCGGAAGTGAAAGTGAACAACGAAGTGCCGCTGTGGGCTGCCCGTGAGCTGGAAAAACTCGGCAAGCTGTCGCGCAACGAAATCCTGCTGCTGGTGTTCGTCTGCTGTGCGCTGATGATGTGGATCTTCGCCGCCGACTTTATTGAACCGGCGATGGCCGCCCTGCTGGTTATCGTGCTGATGCTGTGGACCGGCGTACTGAACTGGAACGATATCACCAACAACAAAGCGGCGTGGAACACCTTCGTGTGGTTCGCAACGCTGGTCGCACTGGCTGATGGCCTCTCCTCCACCGGCTTCATTGCGTGGCTGGGTAAAGAAGGTGGCGCGCTGATGGGCGGCATCTCTCCGGGCACCGCAACCATCGTGCTGCTGCTGGCGTTCTACCTGCTGCACTACCTGTTTGCCAGCACCACCGCGCACACCACCGCGCTGCTGCCAGCCATGCTGACCATTGCCTCCACCATTCCGGGCATGAATATGGAAGTGTTCTGTCTGCTGATGGTGACCTCGCTCGGCGTGATGGGGATCATCACCCCGTACGGCACCGGCCCAAGCCCTATCTACTACGGCAGTGGCTATCTGCCAACCAAAGACTACTGGCGTCTGGGTACCATCTTCGGGGCCATCTTCCTCGCCGCCCTGCTGCTGATTGGCTATCCGTGGATGTCGATGATGTTCTAAGACAACGTCACAAATGCCCGGTGGCGCAGGCTTACCGGGCCTACAAACGCATCATTCTTTGAGGTTGTAGGCCTGATAAGCAAAGCGCCATCAGGCAAAAATAACGATTCCGGAATCAATCATTTCAAACTCCCCCTGACGCAACCAGGTCACGGGCAAAGTTTATTATGGAGTTGAGTATGTCGAATAAACCGTTTGTGTATCAGACCCCTTTCCCGCTCGCCAAAGACGAAACCGATTACTATCTGCTGAGCCGCGAGCACGTTTCCGTGGCTGAATTTGACGGTCAGGAGGTGCTGAAAGTCGCGCCTGAAGCGCTGACCCTGCTGGCGCAGCAGGCATTTCACGATGCATCCTTCATGCTGCGCATTTCTCACCAGAAGCAGGTTGCGGCAATCCTGACCGACCCGGAAGCCAGCGACAACGACAAATACGTGGCGTTGCAGTTCCTGCGCAACTCGGAGATCGCCGCTAAAGGCGTACTGCCGACCTGCCAGGACACCGGTACCGCCATCATCATGGGTAAAAAAGGCCAGAACGTCTGGACCGGCGGCGGTGACGAAGCCGCGCTGGCGCGTGGCGTGTACAACACCTACACCGAAGACAACCTGCGTTACTCCCAGAACGCCCCGCTGGATATGTATAAAGAGGTCAACACCGGCACCAACCTGCCCGCGCAGATCGATCTCTACAGCGTCGACGGCGATGAATACAAGTTTCTGTGCATGGCAAAAGGCGGCGGCTCCGCCAACAAAACTTACCTGTATCAGGAAACCAAAGCGCTGATTACGCCAGCCAAACTGAAAAACTGGCTGGTTGAGAAGATGCGTACGCTCGGTACCGCAGCCTGCCCGCCGTACCATATCGCCTTCGTGATTGGCGGTACTTCCGCAGAAGCCACGCTGAAAACCGTGAAGCTCGCGTCTACCCGCTATTACGACGGCCTGCCAACCGAAGGCAACGAACACGGTCAGGCCTTCCGCGACGTGCAGCTTGAGCAGGAGCTGATGCAGGAAGCGCAGAACCTCGGCCTCGGCGCACAGTTCGGCGGCAAATACTTCGCTCACGACATTCGCGTGATCCGTCTGCCGCGCCACGGCGCGTCCTGCCCGATTGGCATGGGCGTCTCCTGCTCGGCGGACCGCAATATCAAGGCGAAGATAAACCGTGACGGGATCTGGATTGAAAAACTGGAAGCCAATCCGGGCCAGTACATTCCGCAAGCGCTGCGCCAGCAGGGCGAAGGCAGCGTAGTGAAGATCGACCTGAACCAGCCGATGAGCGAGATCCGCAAACAGCTCTCCGCCCATCCTGTTTCCACCCGCCTGTCGCTGAACGGCACCATTATCGTGGCGCGTGATATGGCTCATGCGAAGCTCAAAGAGCTGCTGGATAACGGTGAAGAGCTGCCGCAGTACGTGAAAGATCACCCAATCTACTACGCGGGCCCGGCAAAAACCCCGGAAGGCTATGCGTCAGGCTCTCTCGGCCCGACCACCGCAGGCCGCATGGATTCATACGTAGATCTGTTGCAGTCCCACGGTGCCAGCATGGTGATGCTCGCCAAAGGCAACCGCAGCCAGCAGGTAACTGATGCGTGTAGCAAACACGGCGGCTTCTACCTCGGCAGTATCGGCGGCCCGGCAGCGGTTCTCGCGCAGCAGAGCATTAAGAGCCTTGAGTGCGTGGCGTATCCGGAGCTGGGTATGGAAGCCATCTGGAAAATTGAAGTCGAAAACTTCCCGGCGTTTATCCTCGTGGATGACAAAGGCAACGACTTCTTCCAGCAGATCCAGAACAAGCAGTGCGCGGGCTGTAGCCAGAAGTAACTCTCCCCCTTATTGCCCGGCGGCGCAAGCTTGCCGGGCCTACAAATTCCGCATTCTGCAGGCCCGGTCAGGCAAAGCCGTCACCGGGCATTTCAACGCCCGCTTGAGTGCCTTATTTTAAGACGCCCAGCCAGGGTTAAATGCGAAGCCGCGTCTTCGGCGTTGCAGAGATATTCTGCCGCCAGGCGGCCCAGCTCGCCGTAGGGCAGCTGGATACTGGTCAGCGGCGGCGTCATCTGTTCTGAAATTTTCTGATCGTCATAGCCCGCCACCAGCATATCCTGCGGGATGTTCACGCCGTGCGTCGACAAAGCCTGATAGCAGCCGATAGCCAGCCAGTCGCTGGCGCAGAAAATGGCCTCCGGGCGCTCGTCCAGCGCCAGCAGCGCCACCGTCGCCTGATACGACTCGTTGAACTGCCAGTTGGTCTGCTGCACCCATTCTGCTTTCGGCTCAATGCCCGCCTGGGTCAGCGCCGCCTGATAGCCAGCCAGGCGCTGGCGGGAGGCCTCCATCCAGCTTTCACCGGTAATATGCGCGATGCGGGTAACGCCCTGGCTCAGCAGATGGCGCGTCAGCTGGAAGGCGTTGGCGTAGTCATCGGGCACAAACGACGGCAGCAGCGGGGAGTCGGGATCGCGCTGGTTAAGCAGCACCAGCGGCAGCGTCGTACAGCCCTGAAACGCGCTCATGTCCGCCACGCAGGTCACCGGCGAGGCCAGAATAATGCCCACGCAGTTGCGCTTTTCCAGCTGGCGAATGATGTTCAGCGCCAGTTCGCTGTCGTCGCCGTAGTCGTAGACCGTCAGCAGCACTTCGCTGCGCCAGGCGGCTTCGCGTGCCTGGCTGATGGCGTCAAGAAACGGGTCATAGCTTTGCAGAGAGCTAATCAGCAGCGCAATCTCTTCCTGATTGTGCGGTGAGTGGATCGCGGGCAGGCGGTCGTAGCCGAGTTCGCCCGCCACGGCAATCACCCGCTGACGCGTCTCGTCGCTAAGTTTAATATTGCGCGACTGGTTGAGGACCAGCGACACCGTAGCCTGTGAAACCCCGGCAGCGCGCGCAATGTCGTTCATCGTGACCTTATTTTTCCGCTTCATATTCCCTGCCCTGCGGCTAACAGAATCAACATCATACCCGCCCTCTTCGTTTTTCGGCAGCGCCATGCGCCTCCGGTCACGTTTCTTTACGCCGGACGGCTGAACTTTGTGACGCCTCTCGCTTTTCTGCGCATTCGCATTTGCTCATTTATCCCCCAACTAATAATTATTAGCTAAATATTATCAGCTATTGAGGTGAGCATGAAACAGCAGTGGACGCAGCAGCAGGCAAACGCGTGGTATCAGCAGCAGGGCTGGCTGTGCGGCTTTAACTATCTGCCTTCTACGGCGGTGAACTGGACGGATATCTGGCAGAAGGAGACCTTCGACGCGCCGACCATTGCGCGCGAACTGGGCTGGGCGGCAGAGGCGGGCTACAACAGCCTGCGCATCAATCTGCCGTTTATCGTCTGGGAGCACGATCGCGACGGCCTGATCGAACGCATCCACCACTTTTTACAGATTGCCGACGGCCACGGTTTCCGCACCATGCTGACGCTGATGGACGACTGCGGCTTTTCCGGCGATGAGCCCTACCTCGGCCCGCAAAAAGCGCCGGTACCGGGCAAACACAACAGCCAGGCGGCGGCGAGCCCGGGGCGCGCTAAAGTGTGCGATCCCGATGAGTGGCCGCAGATTGAGCGCTACGTGCGCGACATCGTGCGCGAATTCCGCAGCGATAAGCGCGTGCTGCTGTGGGATCTTTACAACGAACCCGGCAACCGCGGCATTTTCGCCACCGGCACCGTTGAGGTGCAGTATGACGAAAAGCTGGAGGCGTACGCCCACGAGCTGATGCGTAAAGCCTTCGAATGGGTTCGCGAAGAGGATCCGGAGCAGCCGCTCACCGTCTGCGCGTGGCGCTTGCCGGCAGAAGAAGAAGGCGAGACGTTCTACCAGCATCCGCTGGATCAAACTGCGCTTGAGCTGTCGGACGTGGTGAGCTTCCACGCTTACACCAACACCGCGCGGATGGTTGCCATCATCCACCAACTGGAACAGCTCGACCGCCCGATGTTCTGCACCGAATGGCTGGCCCGCCACGTCGGCAGCACCATCGAAGAGCAATTACCGCTGATGCACGCCGCCAACGTTGCGCCGTATCAGTGGGGATTAGTGCGCGGTAAGACGCAGACCTGGCTGCCGTGGCCGGTGGTGATGACGAACTCGCCGGACTACTGCCGTCTGTGGTTCCACGACGTGTTTGAAGAGAACGGTATTCCGTTCTCACAGGCCGAAATGCGCCTGGTCCGCAGGCTGAGCAAAATCGGCCTGCACCCTGCCCGTCCATAAAAAATGATGTCAGCGCCCCGGCGGTTCGCCGCCGGGCTTTAAGGTACGCACTATGGCAAATACAATGAAAATACCGTCTCGCGAGTTGTGGTCCTATTTTGGCTATGGTTTAGGTCAGTGTTTTAGCTTTGGTTTAGTGGGTTCGTTCATCAACTATTTTTACACCGACGTGCTGGGCATCTCCGCCCTTGCCGCCAGCACCATTTTCCTGATTGCCCGCGCCTGGGATGCGGTCCACGATCCGCTGTTCGCCAGCATCATGGACACCATCAACAGCCGCTTCGGTAAGTTCCGCCACTTTATGCTGATTGCGCCGCTGCTGATTACCGGCGTCACGCTGCTGTCGTTCTATAAAATCGAGGCCGACACCACCACCAAAATTCTCTACGCCGGCGTGACCTACATTCTGTGGGGTACCCTGTATGCCATTTCCGATATTCCGTTCTGGTCGATGTCGTCGGTGATGACTAACGACTCCGGGCAGCGCACCCGCGCGGTCACCGCGGCGATGCTCGGCGTGAATGCGGGCATTGCCTGCGCCAATATCTTCTTCCCGAAGCTGGCGGCCTTCTTCTCACAGTACAGCAACGACAAAGGCTACTTTATGGCGGCGCTGGTGATGATGCTGGTCGGCCTGCCGCTGATGCTCAACGGCTTCCTGCAAATTAAAGAGCGCGTGCCGCCAAGCCCGGAAAAGGTCACCATTCGCGATACCTTCCACAACCTGAAGCAGAACAAGCCGCTGTTTATTATCCTGCTGTCGTTCTTCTTCTGCGTGTTTCATAACGTTGCCAACGGCATTTATATCTACTTCTTCATCTACAACATGGGCGACGCCAGCCTGCAAATGGTGATTGGCCTGATGGGGATTGTGGCGGCCGTGGTGTGCCTGGTGGCACCGATGCTGACGCGAAAAATGCAGAAGCGGAAGCTGTTTATGATCCTCTGTGGGCTGGATATCGCGGTACGGGTGGTGATGTGGTTTGCGGGCTATCACCACACGGCGGTGCTGTTCCTGCTGCTGGGCCTGAGCACCGTCTTCGTGATGATGACCAACATACTGACGTCGTCGATGATTGCTGACACCATCGAATACGCCGAGTACCACACCCATAAGCGCTGTGCAGCGATCACGTTTTCCGGGCAGACCTTTACCGGCAAGATGTCGGTGGCCGTCGGCGGCGGGCTGATTGGCGTGTTCCTGACGATGATTGGCTACATACCGCAGGCGCAAAGCCAGAGCGACGCGGTGCTGAACGGGCTGTTCTTCGGCATCTGCCTGCTGCCCGCGATTGGCTCGCTGATTCGTCTGGGCTTTATGTCACGCTTTACCTTTACGGAAGAGAAGCACGCGGAGATTTGCCGCCTGCTGGCGGAGAGACGTCATGCTACGGCAGATGATGCAGAAGGTGAGGATTTGACGAGAAGGCCGGTTTCAGCGAATTGATCGTATATTTTCCCCTCTCCCTGACCCTCTCCCGAAGGGAGAGGGAACTGTACGGAGCTTTGGTTTTACTCCCTCTCCCCGTGGGAGAGGGTTGGGGAGAGGGCATCAGACGGCACGCCCCTCAACAATTACTCGTCGAAGAACCAGTAACCCTGATTGATAAACGCCGTGAGCTCTTCAACAAACGCCGGATTTTCCAGCGCGTCGCCGAGGTCGTGCTGGCTGAGTTCGGTCAGACGGCTTAACGCATCTGCCGCCTGCGCATCCGCGGGGTTCCAGCCTTCACTGTTAACGAAGAACTTACCGTCAACATTCAGCACGCGAAGACCGCTCAGGCGCGTCAGCGTTTCACCGCCCTGCAGCGCATCCAGCACTTCTTCCGGTGAGTACGGCGGTTCTGCCGGGGCAATATCCAGCTCGTGACGCGGCGTGCTGGCAAAGCGGCCAAACCACTGCCTGAAATCTTCCGGCTGGCTAATCATCTCAACCATCATCGTGCGCAGGCGCTCAAGCTCGTGCGCTTCTACGCGGCCTGCGTGGTCACGAACCGTCAGATCGGGATCGCCGTAGTTCACTCCGCCCAGATCGTTTTCCAGTGCGTAGTCGGCGAAGCTGCTGATCAGATCGCGTCCGTTCGGCCCACGGAAGCCCACGGAATAGTTCAGCGTATCTTCATAAGTGAAGCCGTCGTGCGGGAATCCAGGCGGGATATAGAGGATATCGCCCGGCGACATTTCCACGTCGATGATGGGCTCGAACGGATCGACGTGCAGCAGCGCCGGATGCGGGCAGAACTGACGCATCGGAATGGCATCGCCCACGCGCCAGCGGCGGCGGCCCATGCCCTGAATAATAAAGACGTCATAGTTGTCGATGTGCGGACCCACGCCGCCGCCCGGCACGGAGTAGGAGATCATCAGATCGTCCAGACGCCACTCCGGCAGCACGCGGAACGGACGCACCAGCTCCGCCGCAGGCATATGCCAGTGGTTCACCGCCTGACACAGCAGCGACCAGCCGCTTTCACCGAGATCGTCAAACTGCTCGAACGGGCCGTGGCTCGCGCTCCATTGACCGTCCTTATGGCTCACCAGGCGGCTGTCCACCTCCGGCTCCATCGCCAGCCCCGCCAGCTCGTCCGGCGTGATCGGGTCAACGAAGTTCGGGAAGGCATTTTTCAACACGACGGGTTGCTTTTGCCAGTATTTCTCTAAGAACTCAGGCCAGTTCAGATTCAGTTGATTTACCATTCCATCACACCAGTAAGAGGAAAAACGGCGGTGATTATGCGAGAGATACGCGCGGGCTTTCTTGTTGAGGGTCAAGGGTTGGCTAAAAAATGAATCATCCCCGCTTTTTCTAAGGTTGATTTAAGCATTCATTAAGATCTTGCAGGTAAGATGTCGCTTAATAAACTTCACAAGGAGAGAGAAACCATGAATGTTAACCTGATGACAAAAAACACGGCGCTGGCGCTGGCACTGATTGCCCTTCCTGCTGCATCTGCGCTGGCAAATTCCGGCCTGACGGGCTGTGCAGCGAAAAAAGCAGAGATTCAGCAGCAGATCGACTATGCCAAAGCGCATGACAACAGCTATCGCGTTGCGGGCCTTGAGAAAGCGCTGGCGGAAACATCCGCCCACTGCACCGATGCCTCCCTGCGCGCAGATCGCGAAGCCGACGTGCGCAAGAAAGAGCAAAAAGTTGCCGAACGCGAGCAGGAGCTGAACGAAGCCAAAGCGACGGGCCGGACAGATAAAATCGAGAAGAAACAGGAAAAGCTTGAGGACGCGAAAGAAGAGCTGGCAGAAGCCAAAGCCGAATTAAACAAGTAAGCCGATTTCCCCTGCGCACGGCTGAGCAATAAGCCGTGCGCCTTCCCTCCCCCTCCTCATAGAAAGTGTTACCTCTCACAACTCTGGTTTCATAAGATTGCGGGCGCTGATGCCAGATGGCAGGCTCTGACATCGTTTCGGAAATTTTACGCAGGTTATATGAAACGCAGATTCCCGTTTCAGGTGAAGCTCTTTCTTGCACTGGTGCTGTTCTCCTGCCTGCTGCTCACGCTGCTGGGCGTGATTCTTTTTCATTTTATCGACCGCCAGCTGCATCACGATTTGGGCCAGCGTGCGCGGGTGCAGGCCAGCGAAATTGCGCTGATGCCGGGGCTGGCGGACAAAGTCGCGCACCGCGATCTGGCCGGGATCGCACAATTAATTCAGCCTCTGCGGGCACAGAGCGACGCCAGCTATATTGTTATTGGCGATACCCACGAACAGCATCTCTATCACTCTGAATCGCCGGAGCGCCTGAACCTGCCGATGATTGGCGGTGACAACGCGGAAGTCTTGCAGGGCAAAACCATTATCTCCGTGCGTAAGGGGGGAATTGGCGTGTCGCTTCGCAGCAAGGCGCCGATTTTTAACGCACAGCATCAGGTGATTGGCATTGTTTCGGTGGGCTATCTCACCTCGTACATCGCCAATATTAACGCTCACCTGCTGTGGCAGGCCGCGCTTTACGGCCTCGCGCTGCTGCTGTTGCTGTTCCTCTTTTCCTGGCTGTTCAGCCGCAACCTGAAAAAGCAGATGTTCCGCCTGGAGCCGAAAGATATCGCCCTGCTGGTGCTGCAACAAAAAGCGCTGCTGGAGGCGATGTATGAGGGGGTGTTTGCCGTCAACGAGGAGCGGCAGCTTATCCTGATCAACCGCGCCGCGAGGGAGCTGCTGAGTATTCAGCAGGATGAAAAAACGCTGCTCGGTAAACCGCTGGCGGACGTTCTGCATGTGCCACCCGGCTTTATTGAGCAAACGGGAAACGGCAACCGCCACGACCAGATTGCCGTGCTGAATCAGCGCCAGGTGATCGTCAACCGCGTGCCTATCGAGCTGGAGCCGGGGCGGGAAAACGGCTGGGTGTTCAGCTTCCGCGATAAAAATGACATTAACACCCTCAGCAGCCAGCTCAGCCAGGTGACACGCTATGCGGATAACCTGCGCATGATGCGCCACGAACAGCTGAACTGGACGGCAACCCTGGTCGGGCTGTTGCAAATGCAGCACTACGACGAGGCGATCCGCTATATTCAGGCGCAGTCCGAAGGGGCGCAGCAGGCGCTGGATTTTGTCTCGACCCGCTTTACCTCCCCGGCGCTCTGCGGCCTTCTGCTCGGGAAATACGTCAGCGCGCGCGAGAAAGGCATTGAGCTTCGCTTCGATCCGGCCTGTCAGATGACCCGTCTGCCGCCTGGCATTAGCGAGACGGCGCTGATGTCCGTTATCGGCAACCTGGTGGATAACGCTGTGGACGCCACGCTGAACGCCCCGCCGCCCTGCGCCCCCGTAGAGCTTTATATTTCAGATCGTAATCAGGAGCTGCTGATTGAAGTCGCCGATCGGGGCTGCGGCGTGGACGACGCCATGAAAGCGCACCTCTTTGAACAGGGCGTGACCAGCAAACCCGCCGGTGACAGCCTGGCGGGCGCAGAGCACGGCATCGGCCTCTACCTGGTGGCAGGCTACGTTGAGCAGGCTGGCGGCAGTATCGAAATCAGCGATAACGCGCCACAGGGCACGCTTTTCTCAGTGTTTATCCCTTACCACGCTTCGAATACGACAGGGCTAACTCATGACGCATTCCAGACCGCTTGACGTCGTCATTGTTGAAGATGAGCCGCACCTTGCCGGGCTGCATCGTGAATACATTGAGCAGAATTTTCACCTGCGGGTGGTGGGCATCGCGGCCTCGCTGGAACAGGCCCACGCGCTTATCAGCGAACACAGGCCGCGGCTGGTGCTGCTGGATAACTACCTGCCGGACGGCCAGGGCGTGGAGCTTATCGACAGCCCGTTGCTGAAAAGCTACGAATGTTCGGTGATATTTATCACCGCCGCCAGCGACATGGAGACGTGCAGCCGCGCCATGCGCAGCGGCGCGTTTGATTATCTGATCAAACCCGTTTTCTTCCAGCGCTTACAAGCGTCGCTGGAGCGCTTTATGCTGCTGGTGAACGCGATACGCCAGATGAAGGTGGTCGATCAGCACGCGCTGGACAGAATGTTTAATCTGCCCGCGGGCGAATCCTCTTCAGCGCCTTCAACAAAAGGGATCGAGCCCAATACGCTGGAAAAAATTAAGCGTTTCTTTAGCGATCATCCGGATACGCACTGGTCCGTGGATGACGTGGTGGACGTCGTCGGGATCAGCAAAACCACCAGCCGTCGCTATCTGGAATACTGCGTGGAGAGCGGGTTTATCAGCATCGAGATGCTGTATGGCAATATCGGGCATCCTCGCAGGCTGTACCGGAAGTGCCCTGATGCTGCGGAATAAATAGCAAAAATCCTCACTTCAGAGGATTTTTTAATGTTTGCTCCCCTCGCCCTGTGGGAGAGGGGCCGGGGAAGAGGGCATCAGGCCGCATGGTCCAGGCAGTCAGCATTATATATACGGCCACCGTTCAGCCATTCCTGCAACCGTTAAATTCCCCTGCATTTTTATCTGGAGCGCCCTCGCATTTAATAACTTTGCCAGTCATCACCTCACCTGTATTTATATCCAGCAAGGTATAATAGCCACGCGCGCAATAAGTCAGGTTCGGATATAGGGATATGCATATCGCAAAAATGAAGCGTTTGCCGAAGGACCAAATATGGTCTATATTTGAACCTCAATCCATAACTGATAAAGACAACGATGAAAGTAGAAACGATTAGCTTCGTGAAAAAAAACGCAGCTACGCTCGACCTTTCTGAACCCATCCTGGTCACTCAGAATGGCGTGCCGGCTTATGTTATTGAGTCTTATGACCAGCAGCAGGAGCGAGAGAACGCCATAGCACTTTTGAAATTATTGACTCTCTCAGAGAAGGACAAGGCTGAAGGGAAAACGTATTCAAAAGAGCAGTTGCTTGATGGATTCAACTGGTGAGGGCGCAGCCTGATATTAAGGTTTGTAAATGAATCAGGATCAAAGTCCGCCAGTTTTTGAGTACACGCTCACAGCAAAGCATTGCATCGAGCATATAGTGAGTTTTCTTCGCCGTGCTGACGTTGAGCCTCGACCGGTCATTACCGGTATCCTTGAGCAGTTCGAAAGCACCGTGGGTCAGTTTCCCAGTGGATGCCAGATTTGTCCCGAACTGGTAAAGATTGGATGTGCCAGGTACCGTGAGTTCAACAGCGCAGATGGATATCGTGTACTTTATTCAGTTGAAGGCAACTGCGTGACTGCGCATGCTATCCTGGCTCAAAAGCAGGACATACAACAGCTTTTGTTTAAACGCCTGATTCAGACTTAAGACAAACCGGTTAAATTCCTCCAAAAACACCATCTTCTGCGATAGTGGTGTTTTACTTTACCGCCGAGTATTAGCCTCCCCCGATACAGGCTTCCGGTTTCGGTTAAAAGTCCTCCACTTCATTGTACCAATAGCGATCGGAATCGGACGCTATGTCTCGTAATCTAAAAATGCTCATAATTAAAGCGCCATTTCTCATCACGCCAAAGCAAACTAAGTTTGGCATCAACCTCGAATTTCAAGCCCGTGTGTGGATGGCCAGGCGACTTACTCACCTTGATGAAAGTACCGGTTAAGCGTAAATACCGTATTGCTTAACCTCTCCCACAGGGCCGGGGAGAGCATCAGGTACACCGAAACTGTGACCTGATTGCCCGGCGGCGCTTATGCTTGCCGGGCCTACAAATAGCGCCCCGTAGGCCGGGTAAGCGCAGCGCCACCCGGCAGAGCATTTCATTTGCGGGCATCGTTAAGCTATTCCTGCAATCATTACACTCCCCTGCACTTTTCTCTGAAAAGCCCTCACATTGAATATTTTTGCCAGCAATTACATCGCCTGCATTTATAACCAGAAAATATAATAAACACATACACAATAAATAAGACTTATACTAACAAATAAAAAGAAAGGCATTTGTGAAGCGCAGTAAAAAGAAGGTAGGACATCGCTACACCACTAACCACAAAGAATTTAACAGGAGTTTTTATGGCTAAGTAGACATATACACCCGCTATCAAATAACTAAAACATGTAAAACAAACCAGTTAATATAATCCTTAAAACTACTGCCATGCGATTTTTTGTTATTAATGAACACGCGCCATTCTCAGAATTTCCTGTATTGAACACCTTCTTTATTTGTGTGAGGTTATCATTTTATCAACCGTAAAATGATAAAGAAGAATGGCAATTCCGGCTTACTTATGGATAAAGGATGATGGCGGCGCTGATATTAAGGGAGCGGTTGATGTACACGACCGGGAAGGGAGTATTGAAGTTCTTGGCTTTAGCCATGGTCTGCATTTACCTACAGATAATGGAACGGGTAAGATCACCGGGACACGTTTACACGCACCGTTAACTTTTCAAAAAGAATTTGATTCATCCAGCCCCTACATCTACAAAGCGGTAGCAAAAGGACAAACGCTAAAAAGCGTTGAAATCAAATGGTACAAGATTAATTACTCAGGGCAAGAATAAGAGTACTTTAATATGTTACTGGAAAATGTAAAAGTAATCTCTATTTGTCCCATGATGCATGATTGCAAAAACCCGGCAACTGAAAAGCATAATCACCTGGAGGCCGTATCTTTGCGTTATGAGAAAATCACATGGAAACATTGTGACGGTAACATTATCTTCGCGGATAGCTGGAATGAAAGATGATTCGATGCACCTTCCACTTGAACGGTGGCGCACTAAGTAATCTCAGCTGCCCGCGGATAGGCTTTTTCCCTGCCTATTCTGGCACAGGCATATCACGTAATAATGCTAATGCTAATGCTAATGCTATTGCTATTGCTATTGCTATACCTGATATCGGTCCATTACCGCCAGATCTTTATTATATTGTCACGCGTGGTACTGGCGGCATTATAACCGGCATCAGAGATTCTGTAGCATCATTTATTTCTGGTTCCGATCGTTCCCTATGGTTTACCCTGTACAGACAGGATTCGCAGATAGATGATCTAACGTTTATCGGAGATGTTGAGAGAGGGTACTTTCGACTACATCCAGCAGGTTATAAGGGGGTTAGTGAAGGATGTATTACATTGCCTCGTCTGTCAGATTTTATGTTGTTACGTGATGCGTTACTCAACACACCTACACAACAAGTAACAGCCTCGTTAACTGCCTTTGGAACAATACAGGTGTACTGATGAAACCAATACAATATGTACTATTATGGATTGGAGAAGCTTTTTTATATATGGCAGTTTTTGTTTCGCTTTTTGTCTTAATGCCAGAGGTTAAATTATATTGGTTTATTAGAAGATATACGAGTGTCATTCCCGGTGATACGTGGGATAAGTATTATTTTCTCTTCCTGTGCACAGCATCGCTACTAATAGTTTCAATAGTGGTCTATTTAGCGGCGATGATAAAGAAACGATAAATATAAAATCCCCTCATAGAATGTCCTCTGTGCGGGGATGTTTTTATGTACCTAAAAACATCCCAAAGGCTCTGATTATCCCGGCTTCAGGGCCAGGAGGTTTTGGAATGTGGGGTAAAACCTCTTATGACAGATACCAGGAAAAGACAGCGTCCAGCCGAAGCGGGAGCTGTCCCGGAGCGGTTAAATCGACTGCCCACCCGAAACTTCGATGCGCTGACCGTTAACCCATCGGTTTGCCTCCCCCAACAGGCTGGCAATCATCGGACCGATGTCATCCGGTACTCCCACGCGACCAAGCGCAGTCATACCTGCAAAGGCTTTATTGTAATCGGGAATGTCGCGTACCGCGCCTCCCAGGAAGTCCGTTTCGATTGCGCCAGGCGCAACGGTGTTGACGGTAATACCGCGGCTGCCCAATTCTTTAGCCATATAAACGCTGAGCACTTCAACCGCGCCTTTGGCAGCCGAGTAGGCCGAAAAACCGGGGAACGATACCCGGGTCAAACCCGATGAAAAATTAACGATCCGTCCGCCATCGGCCAGGATCGGCAAAAGCGACTGAGTCAGGAAAAATACCCCCTTAACGTGGACGTCAAAGAGCAGGTCAAACTGCGCTTCTGTGGTGTTTGCGAAGTCGGCCATTTCACCATGCCCGGCGTTATTGATCAGATGGTCGAAGGTATCGCGCCCCCAGTTGTCCTGCAATGCAGCGCGTACGGCAGCCACGAAACCGGGAAAAGAGGAGACGTTGCTCACGTCCAGTTGCAGTGCAATGGCTTTACGGCCAAGGGCCTGGATGTCTGCTACCGCAGCCTCCGCAGCTTCCTTACCATTACGATAGGTGATGATTACATCGCCGCCATGGCGGGCAATGCTCAGGGCAGTATTTCGACCAAGGCCGCGGCTGGCACCGGTCACAAGAGAAAGTGTTGTCATGAAATGTCTCCTGATAAGTGGAGATAAAATACTACCCATCACAACGCATTTCAGGTTGCCCGAAAATACCGAAAACTTGCCTGATAATTTTGAAATGTCTCATCAGCCAGAACTGCACTATGATTGGTGCATACTCAAATGACATTTTTTAGCCTAAAAATATGACGGCAATACCCCGATTATCTGAAGAAGGATGCCCCTCAGACGCTGATGAGTCGGAAGGTGCGAAGACGACTGCGGCGCTCCTGGCGGTGGCGCGGAACTATGCCCGCGCGCACCTCAACAAAGAAGGTGTGGCAACGACCCCCATTCCGGGGGTATTCATCTTAAGCGAGACCGCGCCTTCCTTGTTGCAGTTTGCTGTCACTAAGCCGCTGATCGCACTTGTGCTGCAAGGACGCAAACGAGTGACGATGGGCAGTCACACGTTTGATTTTGGCATCGGGGAGTCTTTGCTGATTACTATGGATGTGCCGACAGTGAGCCAGGTTATTACCGCCAGCGCCACCACGCCATATTATTCACTGGTTGTGGAGCTTGACGCCGCTGTGATTAGCGAACTGGTTGGTGATATGGAAAAACGGGAGACCGTTACGGATTTGCCCGTCAAGGTTGGCCGGATCGAAGAAGATGTTGCAGAAGCCGCGTTGCGCCTGCTGAAATTGCTCGACAGACCGCACGCGCTGAAGATGCTGGGCAGCCAGCTGGTGCGCGAACTGCATTACTGGCTGCTGTCGGGGCAATATGGCAAATCTGTGCGCGCGCTGGGAAATACGGACAGCCATGCCCGCCGGATAGCCCGGGCTGTCGGGATCATCCGGACTCAATATGCCCGGCCGCTGCGAGTCAAAACGCTGGCCGATGCAGCGGGCATGAGCATTTCGGTGTTTCACACGCATTTTCGCAGCGTCACGACGCTCACACCGCTGCAATTTCAAAAACAGCTGCGTCTGGTAGAAGCCCGCAGACGTATGCTTGCGGAAGGTGCTGCAATCAGCACCGCTGCCCATGGCGTAGGCTACGAAAGCGTGACGCAATTCACGCGTGAATATTCGCGTATGTTCGGTCAACCACCGGCTCGCAGCATCCGTGAAGCTCGCAAAAGTGAGTAATACCGTTTCAGGGAGCTCATCGCTGATGAAGTAAATGGCGCAACGCCAGGGATAAATGGCTCAGCGCCTGATGTATAAAATCAAGTCACCTTGACCTGAATATGCCCCCGCCATCATCAGAAATAGCAGGCTATTTCCAAAGATTCATCAAACAAACCTTTCTGTCAGTCACTGAACGCGATCAAACACCAAAAAACATAATTGGATCCTTCATTTATTCAAAATTGGTACTCGATTGCAGGGTTTCCTGGGAAGTAAAACTAGGCCTTGTTGTAAAAATGTTAACAACAATCCGCGGCATAACTGATGAGGCACGGTTCGGCGTAGCTACCTGATATCCCTCTCATTCTCGGTACTGATTTCCCACAAAGGAACCTGTCATTTTGAGTAATGTAGACGAATTAAATACCTGGCAAGAACAGACTGCGCCAAACCGGGAGTTAAAAGGCGGCCTTAAATCCCGCCATCTGACCATGATGTCGATTGCCGGTGTTATTGGTGGCGCCCTGTTTGTCGGTTCCGGTAAAACGATCGCACTCGCCGGACCGGCCGCTATTCTCGCCTACCTGGGAGGCGGGATCCTGGTGGTACTGGTGATGAGGATGCTCGGTGAAATGGCCGTTGCCCAGCCTGATACAGGCTCTTTTGCCACCTACGCGGATCGAGCGATTGGTCGCTGGGCCGGTTTTACTATCGGTTGGCTCTACTGGTATTTCTGGGCGCTGCTGATGGGCTGGGAGGCATATGTTGCTGGCACTATCCTGCACAACTGGTTCCCGATGGTGCCGGGATGGGGTTTTGCTCTGATCGTTACACTTTCACTCATCGTAGTGAATTTTATGAATGTGCGTAGCTACGGTGAGTTCGAGTTCTGGTTCGCGTTGATCAAGGTGGTGGCGATCGTCCTCTTTATTTCGTTAGGATGTCTTGCGATTGTTCACCTGTGGCCGTGGGGTAATACCTCTGGATGGTCGCACCTCACCTCAACCGGCGGGTTTATCCCTAATGGCGGCAAGTCGGTGGTGGTTGCCCTGCTGGGGGTGATGTTCGCCTTCCTCGGTGCAGAAATCGTCACCGTTGCAGCAGCTGAGTCAGCTAGCCCCGACAAGGAAATCATCAAAACCACCAAGTCCGTCATCTGGCGTGTCTGCCTGTTCTATATCGGATCCATCTTTATCGTGGTTGCCCTGGTTCCGTGGAATGATCCACGTCTGGGCGATTCCACCTGGGGCTCTTACCGTGTTGCCCTCGACGCATTAGGGATCCCCTACACAGGACTGGTTGTTAATTTCATCGTTCTCACTTCTGTCTGTAGTTGCTTTAACTCGGCGTTGTACACCACTTCACGGATGCTCCACTCCATGGCCCGCCGGGGTGATGCCCACCGGGTCATGCAAATTACCGGCAGGACCACTGGCACGCCGTGGGTCGGGGTGCTGGTCTCCAGTTTTTTTGCTCTGCTGGCCGTCGTTCTTTCTGCCCTGCAGTGGATGGATATCTATGACGTGCTGATGCAGGCCACCGGGACTATCGCTCTGCTGGTGTACCTGGTTATCGCCTTTTCCCAATTGCGCATGCGACGCAAGCTTGAAGCAGAAGGTAAGCACATCCGGCTCCGGGTCTGGCTGTTTCCATGGCTGACCTACGCAGTGATCGTTTTGATCATCGCCGCGTTCATCGTCATGATCTGGGAAGGAACCTATTTTAACGAGGTGGTGTACACCCTGCTGCTTGCGACGGTTATCGTGGTAATGGGTATGATTGCGCAGAAATTTAATATCGGTGCGCAAAGCCGGCAGGGCTAACAGCGCGGATAAATAACTGATGGCGTACGGCCAGTCGGCCAGCTTCAGAGAGGGTTGTTTTGTCGATGTTTTAGGGTCCACATCGAATGTGTTCTGCGAACAGAGGCTGAAAAGCTGAACATTTTCATCGGCAAATATCTCCCTCTCTGGCTGCTGAAGGCCGATACATTCAGGTAATAGATATTCATTTGTGTCTGTTACGTTTGCCGGTTATGCGATGTTTACTTTAGATTTATGTTTGAGCCACGATGCAGTTATCGTAAGCAGGAGTGTTAAGACGGCAAGGTCCGCTATGAGCGAGAAGCGGACGTTGAAATAGTCTGGGGAATTTATTTATCTTTGATAAATAGTGAATTAATCAATTTCAAACATTTTGATGATGTGCCTGGTGCATATACGCCGCCAAAAAATATATGATAAAAATATGGTATTTTAGCATTGTAATACACATATCGATAATCACCAATTTTCCAAAAATACTCGCCAGCACTACATTCTTCTGTTTGCCCTAAAACCTCCTGTAACAAATTTAATAATGACTGTTTATTTTCATTCCCATCTACACCTTCACCATTATATAAATTCTCTATGCTATATTTGCTTACCAGTATAGATGTTATAATCTCAGGGAAGTCATCTAATCCTGTAGAGTATATGATATCTTCAATGCCACCAGTTTTAACTTTAACGGTAATAACATTGCTTTGAGGGTCAATATCTAGTATGCCTTTATTATATTTCTTTATGACATCACTAATTCTCATCCCTGGCAAAATACTTGAGAAGCCCATAGGTAGTGGCTGCCCATGCTGAAACGTGGATAATGTTGAAAGTGTTAATAGCCGATTCTTATAATCATTATTTTCAGCAGCAAGACTCTCATTACTTAATTGTAAGGCACTAAATTTCTTTTGTTGCTTATCAATTGTATTTTTTAGTGAATCAATCTCCTTCTTTTGAAGTTTATCTTGCTCATTTATTTTTACGTTTAATTCACTAATTGTATTCTCATCTTGTTTCTGATACAGAGGGATAACATATGTAAAAGTAATAGTTGCGGCTGCCAAAAAACCAGCCACACAAGACGACGTTACTATAAAAAAATTGGAATCTCTCCAGTTAGACATGTTCACCCGACCCTGAAATGAGTAAATTAGCAGCTAATGGTAGCTATTTTGCGTAAATTAACTCTCAGAGTAAAGGGCATACATAAGCAGTGGCATAACCATCTATATCCTATAGCATACGAATGCTTCCAACTTTCGCTCTTGGCACAGAGCGGACGTACAAAACATCCCCACCAAAACCAGACACGAACACTCCTTGCCAACCCGCTTAACTTAATCCCCCCCTCCATAAGGCTGGGGGAAGGACATCAGGTTGCCTGCGCCCTGCTCGCCCGGCGGCGCTGCGCTTGCACGGGCCTACAAATAGCTCCCCGTAGGTCGGGTAAGCGTCAGCGCCACCCGTCACAAAGCATTGTATTTACGGCCACCGTTCAGCCATTCCTGCAACAGTTACATTCCCCCTGCATTTTTCTCTGGAGCGCCCTCGCATTTAATAACTTTGCCCGCAATCCCCCCGCCTGTATTTATATCCAGCAAGGTATAATAGCCACGCGCGCAATAAGTCAGGTTCGGACAAGAGGAACTCACAGGAAATAAAGAAAGAAGGGTTTAAGAAACGCGACATAAAGGTGGTGGAACACCTCTACGCCGCTAACCACAAACAACTGAACAGGAGTTATTTATGGCTGAGCAGAAGTGTATGCCAGATCCAACCGTGGCCCAAACAGATCTTCAGGATTCAGAAACGAATGCTCGTTTTCCCGAGGTGACGCACAAAAAGAACGCCCGTCGCCTGCACGGAAAAAGCACCGACGCCGCAACGATCCACCCCAGAGCCAATACCCCGGAAACCAGCGCCGCCTGCTGCGAGCTGCATTCCCGGATCCGCCATCAGTATATTCCCCTGTCAGGAGAATGGCTGACGAGAGCCGGATTTCTGGACGGCATGCCAATCAAAATCCGCGTGATGCCGGACTGTATCGTCATCACCCCGCAAAACACCCGCGAGCTGTGGGGCTGCCTGGAGGGGCTGAGTATTATCGATGTGAACAAACAAAGGATCGCCACCTGGCTCAGAACCTTCCCCTACCCGATGAACGATACCGGTAATGTCCCGGTGATTCGTCGTAATCCCAATGATTGTTTGATTCGTGGGGGGAGCTGAGGGTTTGTGTGGTTAGAATCTCCCGGCTGATAGGCCGGGAGTTTTGGGATTTGGTAAGTAAATATTTTTAAGCGAGAGGATGTTAGTTTTCTCTAAAATTAAATATATTAACCAATCAGTTAAATTTCACTAATTTTTTTCTAAATATTCCCCCCGGCAATGTTGTTCCCAATTTACCTTTCATGTTATTTCGCATAACATAACTATTTACGCGCAATAATAGGCTTGCGTAAATCAATCTATAATTCGGTACATCCCTCACTAAGAATTATAAAAAACACTATAAATCAATAGACTCACAAATCCTAAAGGTTCGCTTTTTAAGCTAATCGCTCTTATTCAGAAATGTGATTAGCTTAATGCTAATATTTTTTACGTTGCATCTAAAAGGATCATAAGTTTATTTATTCAATTTCTTCCTTATTTCAAAAACTGCATCATACGCATCACCCGTTGGATTTTTCTTGCAATAATTGAGGATATATTCTTTCATTGTTGAAAGATCTATATTTGGAAAATTCTCCTCCCCGGTACTCATGTTAACTGCTGTGGTAAATCCCGCAAGCCACCCCATCAAAGTAGATGTCAGTAAGCCTGATTGATACAAACCATCTTTATCATCACTCTCTTTTTTGAAATATTCATTCCATATTTTACAGGAACCATAGGAACTGAAAACTGTATAAGAGTTGGCATTAAACGTGACAAGAATAAGTGAAAGCAAAAGTAATTTATATACATTCATTATCTCGACCCTCAGTCAAAAATATTTTGCCACAAATAGAATACTCTGAAATAATCAACGATATGGATTGAATAACATTAATAATCAGACACATAAATAATATTGATAAGTTAAGCGTACTTAGACTACTCATGATTTTGTGTGCGCCTATATAAAAGGGAGCAGTCATCAATAACAAAAATGCCACCAGCATTAACCCCCTAAACAAAAAACATACTATCGAAATTGATCTATTTGCTTTTATTACTGCAGGATCCCCAATCCTCATGCGATTGAAATCATCTATTTCCTTCTGGGTATCAAGCATATCTTTGTCTATGAAATAATATATATTGAGGATGTGAGGGTATGACTGCGCAATATTCCCCACTTTCTTTATATAATAAATCTCTCTAGTTCTGGTCATCGAGATAGATCCAATCCAGATAACCAGCAATACTGGCATCAGTATCACCCCAACATTTTCAATATTATAAAGTGAAACCTTGGACTTCATATCTCCGAAAGAAAATGGTATTTGTATCGGAGTATCTACATCAAAGACTTTAACTGAACCATTATCAAAATCTTTGATTCTATCCTTTGCATCTTTAATTAATTCGTCAATTGGTGAGTCTACTTTACCTCGATATATATCCATAAAACCTTTATCACCAGAAAGATCTTTGTAGATTATTGAATAGTAAGACTCACTATATACATCCCTTGCCCCTTCAATAGTCGAAGAGTTTTTAAGCCCTAAATTATTTCTAATAATGTTTATATTTTTGATATCAAGTCCATCATAGGAACTTGGTTTTTCTTCAAGCTTTTTATCAATGTTAATCTCAGACAAACCGAGTTTAGCTCTTGTTTTATTAATGTTTTTGATCTCAAGTCGTTTTTTGTCCTCTTCTTCTTTTTTCTGCGCCTCTGTTTTCTTTTTGTTATCGTCTGCATACTGTTTATATGTTTCCTGAAGCATCTTCGCCATGTCGAGATACTCTCTATTTTTATTGATACTATCAACAAAGTTGGCGAGCATTACTTTTTTCAAACCATTATTATCTGACGTAATTGCTGAAGATAAAAAATAAAAAAAGAAACTAGCAAGTATTATAATCACACTTGAGTAAAGTAATCTTTCAACTCTTTTTCCTACTTCTGATAAATGTTCCATAAGTAATTTCTATTTATGACTTTCACATATAGTAACATAATACTTAGAAAATAAAATATCAGAAATCTCCAGACGTGATGCAACTAACGTAAATGAAGGAACAGTTCACCTTAACAACGGTGATACCAAAGTCATTACTTATTCGCCTTAGCAAGTTAACAAATAAAATAAAAAAAGCGAGCAACAGGTGACACGATGTAAAACTAACGCATCTCTCACCCCTTCCCGCGGTTTTTATGGTGTTAATTCCCCAAACGACGCCGAAAATCACACTTCGGGCACATCCCTTTCTCCGCCCTCTTGTCTGCTCTTCATCTTTGGCTATGTTGACCATTAGTTCATCAAATGTAATTAAAAGGTTAACTATAATGTCGAACACTTTCCGTATCTCTCTGATTACTGCTGCTGTACTTCTCTCTACCTCTGCCATCGCGGCGCTGCCGCAGGGCTACCCGGCGGACTATCAAAAGGTCGTCGATGCCGCCACCAAAGAAGGCAAAGTGGTTATCTATTCCACCACCGACACCAAAGCGGCAGGCCCGCTGATTCAGGGGTTCGAAGCCACCTACCCCGGCATCAAAGTCGAATACAACGACATGAATAGCACCGAGCTGTATAACCGCTTTATCAGCGAACAGGCTGCGGGCGGCGGCAGCGGCGACGTGGTCTGGAGTTCGTCGATGGACACCGCCCTGAAGCTTGCCACCGATTATGCGCAGGCCTATAAGTCGCCGGAACAAGGCCAGTTGCCGAAGTGGGCGGTCTGGAACGACAAAGCCTACGGCACCACCTACGAACCGGTGGTGTTCATCTACAACAAACGCCTGATCCCGGCGAACGAAGTGCCGGACTCCCACGCCGCGCTGGCGAAGCTGATTGCCGGCCAGGCCAACAAGTTCAAAAGCAAAGTCACCACCTACGATATCGAGAAATCCGGACTCGGCTTTATGCTCTCGGTGCAGGATTTCAAAGCCGATCCGAACTACTTTAAAACCCTCGCCGACGTCGCCAAAGGCGGCTTAGCAGTGCAGTCTTCCACCGGCACGATGATGGAACGCGTGTCCTCCGGCGAAAACCTGATTGGCTTTAATATCCTCGGATCCTACGCCGAGGCCCGCGCGAAAAACGATCCTTCTCTCGGCATCGCTTATCCGAAGGATTACACCCTCGTGCTCTCCCGCGTGTCGTTTATCAGCTCGCAGGCCCAGAATGCCAACGCCGCGAAGCTGTGGCTGGACTACGTGCTGTCTGAAAAAGGGCAAAGCATTCTGGCAAACCAGGCAGATATTCCGTCTATCCGTAACGATATCGAAGGGAAAAACGACATCGACGGCATGACCAAAATGCTCGGCAACGCGCTGAAGCCGATTCCGGTGGATGAAAGCCTGCTGGAGTACCTGCAGCCGAAAAAACGCCTCGACTACATCAAACAGTGGCGCGAAGCCGCGGCGAAATAACCTTTACGGCAAAATGCATTGATTTTGTAGGCCGGATAAGCGAAGCGCATCCGGCAATAAATGCCCGGTGGCGCTGACGCTTACCGGGCCTACATAAGAAGGCGATATCAGTGCATCCGATCTGCCTCCCCGCCAGACCAGGGATTTTCTATGAATGCATTAACAAGAAAGTGGCAAAGTTTGCCGCGCGGCGTCGTGGTGCTGCTCACCACGCTCGCCATCTACGTTCCGCTGTCGTTTATCGTGATTCAGAGCTTCCTGTCGGCACCGTTCTTTGCCCCTTCTAAAGAGTGGAGCCTCGAGTCGTTCGGGTTTATTTTCACCGATCCGGATTTTTATAAGGCGCTGAAAAGCGGCTTTATTCTCGCCTTTGGCCTGGTCGCCATCGCCATTCCGCTCGGCGGGATCCTGGCGTTCCTGATGGTGCGCACGGATTTACCCGGCCGTCGGCTGATTGAGCCGCTGATCCTCGTGCCGATTTTCGTCTCACCGATGGTGCTCGGCTTTGGTTACGTGGTCGCCGCAGGGCCGGTGGGCTTTCTGTCGCTGTGGGCGCAGTCGCTGATTGGCTTCGTGCCGTGGAACATCTACGACATGTCGAGCATCGTGGTGATTGCCGGGCTGACGCATGTGCCGCACGCCTACCTTTATATTTCGTCGGCGCTGCGCAGCGTGGGCTCGGACGTGGAAGAGGCCGCTCGCATCTCCGGCGCATCACCTTTGCAGGTAATGACCGCCGTCAGCCTGCCGATGGTGCGCCCTTCCATTCTCTACGCCATCGTGCTGCTGTTTTTCCTCGGGCTGGAGGTGTTCGGCCTGATGCTGGTGCTCGGCGATCCGGAAGGCAACATGGTGCTGGCGACCTATCTCTATCAGCTCACCAACAAGCTCGGCACGCCCTCCTATCATCTGATGGCCGCCGTCGCCGTGGTGCTGATTTGCATCACCATTCCGCTGGTCATGCTGCAACGCCGCCTGATGAGCACCGCCAACCGCTTTGTAACCATGAAAGGCAAAGCTTCTCAGGCGCGTGCGCTGCCGCTTGGCAAGTGGCGGTGGGTGGCGGGCGCCGTGGTCGCGTTCTGGCTGACGGTCACCATTGGCGTGCCGCTGCTCGGGGTGGTGCTGCGCGCCTTTATCTCGAACTGGGGCGTGGGCGTGTCCGTCTGGGATCAACTCTCGCTCAGTACCTTCCACACCATCTGGGCGCAGCCCAATCTGTTGAGGGCCATCGTCAACTCCATGGCGATTGGTGTGTTTGGCGGCGCGCTGGCCGTGGCCTGCTATCTGTTTGTCGGCATCGCCATGCATCGTAAACCGGACAACACCACCCGCTTCCTCGACTACAGCGTGCTGGTGCCGCGCGCCGTGCCGGGGCTGCTGGCGGGGCTGGCTTTCCTGTGGGTGTTCCTGTTCCTGCCGATGTGGCTCGATAACGCCCTGAAATCAGGCTGGCTTTCGGGCATGCCGTGGTCGCAGTGGCTGCGCGATAACCTGATCGTCTGGCTGCGAGGGCTTCGCAGCACCATCTTCAGCGTGTGGCTGGCCTACACGGTGGTGTGGATGGCGTATGGCTTAAGGCTGATCTCCTCCACGCTGCTCCAGGTGGGGCCGGAGCTGGAAGAAGCAGCACGCAGCACAGGGGCGACGCGCGGGCAAATCACACGCCACGTCACCATTCCGCTTTCACGCTATGGCCTGATTGGCTCGTGGCTGCTGATGTTCCTGATTTTCGAACGTGAATACTCGACCGGCGTCTACCTGCTTTCGCCCGGCACCGAGACGATTGGCTCGATGCTGGTCTCCCTGTGGGCGGCGGGCGCCATTGATATCGTCGCAGCGCTGTCATTTATCAATATCCTGCTGGTGGTCGTCGGTCTGGGGATTGCCCTTCGTTTTGGAGTGAAATTACATGATTGAATTAGCGGTTGAAAATCTGCATCTGACCTACGGCGACAACCCGGTGCTGAAGGGCGTCTCCATGAACCTGAAGCGCGGCGAAGTGGTCTCCCTTTTGGGTCCTTCGGGCAGCGGCAAAACCACGCTGCTGCGCGCGGTCGCCGGGCTGGAAAAGCCAACCCAAGGGTCGATCGTCATCGGGAAAAACAAAGTGTACGACGGCACGCCGCGCAGCGAGATCCCCGCCGAAGAGCGCAATCTCGGGCTGGTGTTTCAGTCCTACGCGCTGTGGCCGCACAAAACCGTTTTTGAGAATGTGGCCTACCCGCTGAAGCTGCGTAAAGTGCCCGCGAAAGAGATCACCCAGCGCGTGCAGGCGGTGCTGGATCAGCTGGGGCTCGGGCATCTTGGCAAGCGCCATCCGCATATGCTTTCCGGTGGCCAGCAGCAGCGCGTGGCGATTGGCCGTGCGCTGGTTTATAACCCGCCAGTGATCCTGCTGGATGAACCGCTCTCCAACCTCGACGCCAAGCTGCGCGAAGAGGCCCGCGTGTTCCTGCGGGAGCTCATTATCAAGCTTGGACTTTCCGCGCTGATGGTGACGCACGATCAGAACGAAGCGATGTCCATTTCCGATCGCATCCTGCTGCTCAACAACGGCAAAATTGAACAGCAGGGCACGCCGCAGGAGATGTACGGCTCGCCGAAGACGCTGTTTACGGCAGAATTTATGGGCAGCAACAACCGCCTGCACGGCAAAGTCACCGAAGTGCGCGACGGCAAAGCACGCATTGAAGGCAGCGGCTGGACACTGTGGGGCCAGGCAGGAGAAGGCGTGCAGGCTGGACAGGAAGGTACGGCGGTGATTCGCGTGGAGCGCGTGGCGCTAGTCGATGGGCCGGGAGAAAATCAGCTCGAACTGCCGCTGCTCACCAGCATGTACCTGGGCGATCGCTGGGAATACCTGTTCCGCACCTCCGGCGATGACTTCGTGATCCGCGCCTACGGCAACGAAGTTCGCGACCCGCAGCATTGCCATCTGTCACTGCCTGAAAAGGATGTGTGGGTATTTGCGAAGAATTGACGAGTAAAATGAAGCTAAGCCTGAACAGGGGCTTAGCTTCTTGTACCAACAGTAAAAACGCTTTCAGATCGGATTTAATCCTGCTCAGCCCGCCGCCATCGTATTAAAAAAGACCAAATTCTCTTTTTCTCTCGCTTCGCTTTAGGCTATTGTGTCGCCCGCCCTGTTGATGCTGAACCCTGTCCGACTTTTTGCTTATTAATTTACAATGAAGAAATTACTGCTCGCCGTTTTGTTTTTTTTACCCTTCAAGACTACGCTTGCCTCCCAGCAAGGGGGAATTCAGGTCACGTTAACCATCGTCGCCCCGCCTCTGCCGCCTCGTATCAGCGAAGTCCGGATCTCAGAAGACCGCATGCTGATTGTGCACGAATGGTAACGCCCTCTTTTCAGGGCTGAATTTCAGGCATAAAAAAAGACGTCGGTTGACGTCTGTTTACTTCGAAGTGGCACGCCCTACAGGATTCGAACCTGTGACCTACGGCTTAGAAGGCCGGTGCTCTATCCAGCTGAGCTAAGGGCGCACTGAGAAGGTGAACTTCGCGGTGTGGAACGCCTGGAATTATACGGTCAAAGCCGGGTGAGTCAATGGCTTTCACCGTCAAAGCACACTTCAGCGTCACTCTTCCCCGCAACAAGCCGCATCAGCTGATTAAAGCTTAAACACACTCTCTAATCTGCCCTTCCGCTACGAAAAATCCGTCTACGGTTTAAGCAACGCCTGGTACCTTCAGATTTCCCTTATGACAACAATGGATTCCGTCATACACCAATGACATAGACTTTGCCCGACATCTGTCAGGCAATCATTTTCCATTCGTGCCGATAGAACAGTAAAGGTGGCGAGCGTATGCCGGACGTGCCGGGAGGGAAACTATGCGTGTGATGTTACGCAGGGAAAGACGGCGGCGAAACATTATGGAATTTCAGGGATATTCGCTGTCTCTGCCGCACAACACGTTGGTTGAACGCGGTGCGTTGCTTAACCACACTGCACACTACAGCGATCATCGTATTCTGGTCACGCGAGATAGCTATCTGGCCTCTGGCATTCGCCACAGCCCGGTTCCGCTCTGTCTGTGCCGCATTTATGCAGATATTGATGAGGCGCTTGCCGCAGTCCAGCAGATCCAGCCGCTGTATCTGATTGTCGATCTCGAAGGCTGGGAAATGCCTGTACTGGCGCTGCTGGACCATCTTCGGAGTTTGCAGCGCCGCTACCCGGCGGTGGAAATGGTGCTGATAACACCGGAACTGGATCCGGTGACGCAGCAATTTTTGCAATCGGCCTTACGCTGCCGGTTGATTGAAAAACGACTTGCGCTGCCTTTGGCACGGGAAGCTTTACAACGTACCGTGGAGGCTTTACCCGCGCAGGTTCGCCTGTTTAAACCCAAAGAGTGGAGCGTGCTGATGCTGATGGCGCAAGGCCATTCGCTGAGCCACATTGCCCGTCTACAAATCCGGCCCTACCACCGGATCGTTTACCGCGTCGGCTGCATTTTGTCTTTACTACAGCTTAACCACCGTCAGCAGCTGTTGCGTGTATTACAACGGGTCAGCGCCCTTCACGATCGCCATCACTCGGGATAAGCTGCTGAAGCCTGGTTATCACTAAGAAAATACTTAAATAAAAGTTAATAGAGCGTTATTTTTTAACCAATAAAATACAATTGTAACTATTCCTGGAGTTTGCCTGCTGGTGAAAGGAAGGCACACTTTTTCCTGAGATTATGGTTTTTGCTGCTGCTTAATAAGATCTTACCGGCCTTTGCAGGTGAGATCGTCGAGCAGAGTGTGAGCAGACGAGCCTTTTAAGGCAGCAGATGTTTGCAACGGCAGCAGAAATACCTGCCTGTGACGCCGACCACGATTTGACCGTGCCTGAAAATGGGAATGACGCTAACTTATTATTTATACACACTTTTTCAGCACTAAGATGATGCGTTTTGGTGCATAACAAATTGCAAAAAAATTTACATTACGGCAACAAGCAGTCGCTTGTTTTGTTTTTCATGATGACATGCAGACATCCCGTTAACAAATTCAGCAACCGCAGAAATTCCCGCCAAAAGAAAATTCCTGGCCGATCGCATTCAGAACATCATAATTCGTAAAGTTATTTATCGTTTTCAGAGGGTTTTTCCGAAAACATTAAACGGTATAATCAGCAGCACTGAGATTAATAATAAATTTAGCAAAAATACCGTCCGAGATAATATCTCTAAGAGGAATAACCCGTCGTTAGCCAACCAAAGGAAGCCTTCATCAAACCAGCGGATGATACTCAATAACTCACAGTATTAACTGAGATAACCCACCGTTTTTACGAATGACTGAACAGCCAGCCGGAACGTGTTTTTCGTTTTCCCATATGTGTTGCTCACTGGCGCGACGCCGGGTATTTCAGAGACGTTTACAACACATCCCCACGCTGGCACAAGAGTTCGGCCTGAACTCTAAAAACTGTATACATAATCTGAGGAATAGAAAATGAAACCTGCTTCCGTTGTTATTATGGATGAACAACCTATCGTCAGGATGTCGATAGAGGTTCTGTTACGCAAGAACAGTGATATCCGCGTTGCTCTGAAATCCGGAGATGGAAGAGAAGTTATTGATTATGTAAGAAAAAACAAAACAGATCTGGTCATCATCGACATTGAGCTCCCCGGCACCGATGGCTTTATGCTGCTAAAAAGAATCAATGACATCAGTCCTCAGACCAAGGTTTTATTTTTAGCATCTAAGTCAGAAGAGTATTACGCGGGGCGAGCTATCAGGGCTGGCGCGAATGGTTTTGTCAGTAAAAGAAAGGATTACAATGATATCTACAAAGCGGTTGAAATGCTGCTTTCCGGTTATTCCTTTTTCCCGGCCGACACCCTTAATTTCCTCAGTGGTAATTCTTCACGCCGTGGAGAAGTGAACGAACTGCCGCTTTCAAATCGTGAAGTAACGGTCCTTCGCTATCTGGTCAATGGTCTGACAAATAAAGAAATCGCCGATCAATTATTACTCAGCAATAAAACCATCAGCGCCCATAAATCAAATATTTTCTCGAAACTCGGGGTGCATACCATTGTAGAATTGATTGATTACGCCAAATCACACGAGCTGGTTTAATGGCGACGATTGCTTCCTGCTAAATTAGCAGGAAGCAATCAAGGGATTAATTGTAATTAATTAAGAAAGTGGCGTCGGCATCGGCGCTGCCAGGCTGCGGGTCGTCGGCGGTGGCAATGTAATTGGCGTAGAACTGAAGCCTGGCGTTGCCCCGATCGTCAACAGCCACCGTCCGGCTGGCCTGCTGAAGCGGTAACCGGCTGCGATCGGCGTCGCGAAGCTCCACCGCCACCCGACTTGCTACGCTACTGCTGTTCAGGCCAAGCAGCGTCGGATCGCTGGGATCGCCTTTGCCGGTAAATGTGATGGAGGCCGAGCCAGGCGGACACCCCGTCAGGCTCAGGGTAAACGGCACCAGCGATGTGGTGCTTCCCGAGTTCCGTAGCTGCTTAGTTGGCCAGCGCCCCAGCTCGACGGATTTATCACTGTCGCCTGCCTCCACGACGCAGCTGTAATCCACCACGTTACCTGACAGCTCAATGTTCACTTCGCCCAGCGAGTTGTCTGCGTGCGCCTGGCTGCTCAGCAAGCCTGCGATCAGCGCGAGTCGAATAAACGGATGCTTCATTGCCTGGCCCTCAGTCATAGTCGACTCGCAGATACCCCCGCGCGGTAAACTTGCCTTCCGCCGGTTTGTTGCCCGTGATGCTGACGGGCCAGGCACGAATTGCCACCTGCGCCTGTGCGTTTGCATCGAGGCGGAACGGGATCTTGCTGCTGATGTTGTTCGGCGTCAGCGGATTACCGCTGCTGTCTGCCACGATAAAGCCCAGATCCGCGTTATCAGACACCATCGCGTTGCCCTGCGTTTTCTCCGCTTCCACGCGCATGCTCAGGTAGGCCTGAGACTCTACGTTAGTGCATTTGATGGCGACCGTTTTTTGTTGTGGCGGCACGTTTGCCGGGCGATTTCCCGCCCCGGCCTGGCTGAACAGTGACGCACCGATGTCGCCGAAATCAAACTGCACCACGGTCCCGGCATTAATTTCGCAGGTTTGCGGCACGTTAATCGTTCCGCTGTAGCTGATGGTGTAGACCGGTGTAGTCAGCGCATCTCCACTGTTGGTGGTCACATAAACGGTGAACATTGTCTGTTTTGGGATAACCACCATATTGATAAAGCGCTTGGTGACCTTCAGGCGGAAAATCAGCTTCGAATCATTCACCGGAAAGGGCTTTTGCTTAGGCACATTCGGGTGCGATCCCATCTGAATGTAGTTGGCCGGTGGCCAGAAAGCGCCCGCTGAGCTGTCGGTAATTTGCATCGCGCCATCGAGATAATCGTTAAGCTTGAGGTATTTGAAGTTATTTTCCGTGCTGACCACCGGAAAACTTGTGACGTAGCTACGTTTGGTGGTGGTGCCGGATGTGCCGCTCGGGCAAACCGCCTGCACGCCCACCCAGCCCGATTTCTGGCTGAGGGTAACAATTTGCCCCACCTGGTTATTCGCGCTGGTGAAGGTGTCCGTTAAATCGTAAAACACATCCGTTGGCACCCCATTGACGTTGCGGCATACCGTCGCCCAGGCCGAAGTGGAGAGCAACACGCCCCCTAACAGCAGAACAGAGAAAACCTTATTGATCACAGCGAACCTCCGTGAGCGTGATCGCCTGTTGCAGGCTCTTTTCGGGGAGGGAATACGGTGCCCGGCACTGTGCACCCGGCCCTTCGCCCCACTGAATCAACAGCTCACCGCTGAGCGGCAAACCACTTAAGTAGATTTGTCCATCGTCGCCCACCATGCTGGTCACGCCGCTGGCGGTTTCCCGCACGATGGCGCCAAACGGCACCGGCTGCGTTCCGCGCCGCACGGTGACCAGCGCTCGCACGCCAATACGCGTATCAAAAGCCGCGCGCACGACGGCACCTTCGGTTGGCACCACGCTGCTGACGTTGTTTTCGATATCAGTGCTGTTGTTCATGGTGTTGGTGTCAAGCGCGATACGGTTATAGCGGTAGACCGTGGCGTACGGCATCACAGCGTAGCCACGCCAGTCGGTTTTCACCCCGGTCTGGTTTTCGATGCTGACGCCGCTTGCGCCCGGCGCCTTGATCAGCACGTTGGTATCCCCCAGCGGCTGGCTGAAGGTCACGCCATCGGCATGAGCCAAAATGCCGCCCGACGCCTGCCAGTTCAGGGAGTGCTGATCGCGGTCATAGTTATATGCCCCGCTGAGCGTGCCGTAGGTTGCCTGCCAGTTAGCGCTCGCGCTGCCGGTGTAGCCGCGACCGCTGGCGTTGCCCTGCATCACGCTGTAGCTGAGGTTACTGCCCTCAAGCAGCGTACCGCTGATCCCGCTCTGCCAGCTGTCGTCACCGTCGCTGTTACGGCTGGCGGTGACGGTGGCATAGGCCCGGTCAAAGGCGGAGTTACGGCGCTCGGCGCCGTTGTTGAAGACACTGAACGGTACCGAGAGGTTGAAGGAGGCAATGCGGTCCGTGCCCGAGATGCCGATAGAGCGATTCCAGGACATCGACAACCCATAGCTCACGCCGCGCCAGCCGCCAGAGTAGCCAACCTGATACCACGTGTTGGTGTCGTCAGTTCCCCAGTAGGTCTGCTCGCTGCCGGAAAGGTAGAGCGAACCGTAATCACCGAGCGACTGCGAGACGTTGACCTGGAAGCGCCCTTTTTTATTCTGGGTCAGGTTGTGGTAGCTGATAATGTCCGGCACGCCGTCGTCATTGCTTTTGTCGCTGTACTGGTAACCGCTCATGTTCTTCCACGTCGTGTCATCGAGCGTGAAGAACCCTTTGGTGGAGTAGCGATAACCGAGCAGCTGGAAGTTAGTCCCGAAGGTGTTAAGCGATTTAGCGTAGAGGAAACGCACCGACTGTCCGTCGTGGGTGCTGTCGTCGACTAACCGGCTATGCGCATGGGTGACATCCAGCGAAACCGCGCCCCAGTCGCCCAGGTTTTTACCCAATCCGATAGCCAGCGCCGTGTAGTTTTCAGCAAGCTGCGTGCCGCCATAGACGGTATATCCTTCGTTCAGGCCCGTAATCAGCGTGCCCTGCGCGAAGAATGGCGTCTCCTGCTGGTTGTTGCCTGAACGATAGTCCCCGGCGACCAGATCGTATTTCCAGCGCCCTTCTCGCTGCAGCAGCGGCACGGAAGAGTACGGCACGGTATAGCGCTGCTGGCTGCCATCTTTTTCGTCTACCGTCACTTCGAGGTCGCCGCTCGACGACGTCGGGTTCAGATCGCTGATGGCAAACGCCCCGCTTTGCACATAGCTCTGGTAAACGACAAAGCCGTTCTGGCGGATGGTGACTTTCGCCGGGGTGCGGGCTATCCCGCGTACCGTTGGGGCGAAGCCCTGCATGCTGTCCGGGTACATGCTGTCTGAGGAATAAAGCCGTGCGCCCCGAAAACCAACACTGTCGAACACGTCGCTGCCGGTGTTGCTGTCGCCCAGCACCACTTCACTTTTCCATGGCACAATCGAGCGCTGCGCCCAGGTGGCGACGTTACGCCAGCTATTCTCTTTCTGGTTATTGCTGTTGGAGTAGCTCCATGTTCCGCTGTTTCGCAAACGCCATGGGCCATAGTTCAGGCCGCTGGTCAGGCTTAAAAAGTAGCTGTCGTCATCATTGCCGCGGTTGCCGCTAAAGCTGTAGTTGGCGAGCAGCGCAGGAATACCCTCATCCCATTCGTCAGGCGGTATATAGCCGCGAGCGCTGTTGAACATCGCAACCTGCGGCAAATTCACCGCCAGCTTCAGCGCGGCAAAATCAAACGCCGCTTCGGCCCCCGGAATGGCCTTTTTCAGCGCCACGCAGGCGTTTTTATCCTCTTTCGCCAGCGCAGGAAATGCGGCCGTATTGACGCCGAGACGCTTCAACAACGCAGGCGTCAGGCAAGGCGCTAATCCGCCTGCTGCGGGCTTTGTCCCTTCCGCGGGTGTAAACTCAAGATCCTGTGTGCCAACGAATTCGTCATTGCGCCAGATATCCACGCGGTAAACACCTGCGGGTTGTTGATGGCCCTTTTCGAAACGGGAGAGATCCGCCACGCCCGCCGTATCGTCCGACAAAAATGCCGGATTGAAGTAGCTTTCCGCATGTACGCCAGGAAGCAGGGTCACGCCCGAAAGCGCAAGGGTAAGCAACTTCAGGCGCGGTAGGCGTTGAGAGTGAGTGAGCGCAGTCATTACAGGTTCACACGACGAGCCGGAGTAATTGCACCGTAGTCATTAACACTCTGCCAGCTCAGTGCGCCCTGCACACCGCCCGGCAGCGTGACTGTAGCCGTGCTTTTTGGCGAGATCATCACGTTGTCGAGCTTCTTGCCGGCCATCTGAAGGTTCACCAGCGTGACGTAGTACGGCGATGGGTTTTTGATCGTCACGTTCGTACCGCTGCGGGTAAACGCCAGCGTATCCAGTGCCTGTGCGGGTTGCACCGCTAAATTTTTCGGGCGCACGAACAGCTTGATGCGCGAAAGGATTGCCAGCTGCAGGACGTTACGGCTGTTGCCGCTTTGTTTGTCCACCGATGGGATCGCTTTCACGTTCAGGTAAAACAGCGACTCTTTGTCGGTCGCAAGCGCAGGTCCGGCGTAAATAATACGCAGGGTGTTTTCGCTGTTGGGCTCACTCACAAACAGCGGTGGCGTGATAACGAAGGTTTTCTCTTTCTGACCCGTGGCATTCTCAATCCACGCGTTGATAAGGTAGCGTTCCTGCTTGTTGCTGTTGCTCAATGCCAGCGACGTCTGCTTCGCATCTGCCGGATAAATCACCCTTGTGGCACCCAGCGCAATGCCACCCTCTGCATGAGCAGAAATAGCCCCCGCCAGAAAAAGCAGCGGCAGTAAAAGCGTTTTTATGATTAAACGATTCATAACCCATCAACCTGTTTTCTTATTTCCTGGCCCGTTTGACGATTTACGGATAAACCAGCGTAAACCAGACATCGGTAAGTAAATTCCCTGGCACCAGCGGCAATGAAATAACGCGATAGCGTGCGCTAAAGTGAAAAGCCATCTCTTCTGAGAGTATTGATAAATAACTGTCAGGCGGTGCGTTGGGAATAATTAACTGCTGCTGGTTGTCGAACAGCGCGAGGCCCAGCCCTGTTTTTCCAGGCATGCCGTTTGCCCCGGCGGTGGCAACAAACACCTGCGGATCTTCCGCCGGGCTCAGGCCCTGAAAGGCGATGCCTACCTGGCTTGCGATATCGCGGCGACACTCCACAAGCTTCAGGGTAAACGGTACGGTTACCGTGGAATAACTGCCCACATCACCAAAGTTGTTGCTGCGGTATTGCCCCATTTCGACCCGTAAATCCTGACTTTCCGGGGAAACGGCACAGGCGCTGTTCACCAGCTCGCCGCGAAGATGGAGACCGCCTCCGTCAACCACAACCCTGTGCGCAAGAGCAGAAAAAGCGGCCAACAGCAGGGCCAGCAGCGCTAACGTCCGAATCATTCTCTGTTCCCGTGAGTGCTGAAAACATGCCTCTTCCCTGAGGCAAGGCTCATCCTGAGCGCGACGTACGCTTACTCGTATTTCATCACGAAGGTCGCGTCGGCGTTAGCCTGACCAGGCTCTGCGGTTGCCGCAGTCGCTTTGTAGCGAGCGGTAAAGTGCAGGGTGTTTGTGCCCTTGATCAGATCCTGCGTGGCAGAGAAAGTGCTGCCGTTTGGCGGCAGAGTTGCGGACGCCTTATCG
Organism: Pluralibacter sp. UBA7423; assembly: GCA_002470465.1. Lineage (GTDB taxonomy): Bacteria > Pseudomonadota > Gammaproteobacteria > Enterobacterales > Enterobacteriaceae > Scandinavium. The sequence goes on along the minus strand of DKMD01000018.1, from coordinate 303,639 downwards.
AGGATTTCGATACCGACGCCGGATGCCGTGTCGCTGTTATCGCCAGAGGTAATCGCCAGCAGGGTTTTGTCGGTTGCATCAATCTGACCGCTGAAGGCGACGGCTGCGGTGGCAGCAACGCCTGGATCGCAGTCATTCAGTACGATTTCAAATGGAATTTTAGCGGAGGTATCACCCACGGCAGCAAACGCCGCAGTACGATACTGGCCCATTGGCACGGTCAGGTTGGAAGATCCCGTGCTGACGGCACAAGCGGCATTAACCAGCTCACCTTTAAAATGGACGTTGCCGCCATTCACGGTGACCGTATCGGCATTAGCCGCGCTAACAACCAGGCCCAGAGTTGCTACCAGAGACGCAGCGATTTTGCTAACTTTCATGAGTTTTCCTTGATGATTAATCTAATTATTCACGGAGAAGAAACTATCCGAATATAATTTTCGTCGTTCCTTCAACACTGGGCGGAAATACACCCCCGCGGCAGTTGCAGTAAATTAATCATTTCGCCTGATGCAAAATACGTATAAAGGCTGCGATTCTGATGAGCTGCGTCCTAATACTTCTTAGGAAAAGACTGTTCAATACTTATTCACCGGGAAAGAGCTTATCGTTTATATGGCTTTTGCAGGCCGATGCGACCGGCGGCAGAAAAAAGCAAACGGTGACTGACATCACGCCTGGCTTCTGCCAAAATATGCGCATCCCCCCTTTCGAACTCGACAGACGGAATCTTCTCTCTGATGGCAGCAAAGATTATTGACGGTAAAACGATTGCGCAGCAGGTACGCTCTGAGGTTGCGGAAAAAGTGAAGGCGCGAATTGCCGCCGGAAAACGCGCCCCAGGACTGGCCGTAGTGCTGGTTGGCAGCAACCCTGCATCGCAAATTTATGTCGGCAGCAAGCGCAAGGCCTGTGAAGAGGTCGGGTTCATCTCCCGCTCTTACGATCTGCCGGAAACCACGCTGGAAGCGGAACTGCTGGAGCTTATCGACACTCTGAATGCCGATAAAGAAATCGACGGTATTCTGGTTCAGCTGCCGCTGCCTGCGGGCATTGATAACGTCAAGGTGCTGGAGCGCATCGCGCCGGATAAAGACGTTGACGGTTTCCATCCGTATAACGTAGGCCGTCTGTGTCAGCGCGCTCCTCGTCTGCGCCCGTGCACGCCGCGCGGCATTGTGACCCTGCTTGAGCGTTACAATATCGACACCTACGGGCTGAATGCAGTGATCATTGGCGCATCCAACATCGTCGGTCGCCCGATGAGCATGGAGCTGCTGCTGGCGGGTTGCACCACCACCGTGACTCACCGTTTCACCAAAAACCTGCGTCAGCACGTTGAAAACGCCGACCTGCTGGTCGTGGCCGTCGGTAAACCTGGCTTTATTCCAGGCGAGTGGATTAAAGAAGGCGCGATTGTGGTCGACGTGGGCATCAACCGTCTGGAAAGCGGGAAAGTGGTGGGAGATGTGATTTTTGAAGATGCCGCCGCGCGCGCGTCTTACATCACTCCGGTACCTGGCGGCGTGGGCCCAATGACGGTTGCCACGCTTATCCAGAACACGCTGCAGGCGTGCGAAGAATATCATGATCCAGAGGAAGTAAAATAATGGCCACTTTTTCACTTGGCAAACACCCGCACGTTGAGCTGTGCGATCTGTTAAAACTCGAAGGCTGGACCGAAAGCGGCGCGCAGGCGAAAAACGTCATCGCCGACGGCCTGGTGAGCGTTGACGGCGCCGTCGAAACCCGCAAGCGCTGCAAAATCGTCGCCGGGCAGACCGTGAGCTTTGCCGGGCAGAGCATTACCGTTACCGCGTAATAGAATGTATTTGCATGCCGGATGAGCGCTTATCGCCATCCGGCATTTTTTTGCCCGGCGGCACGGCGTTTGCCGGGCCTACGTTTCTCCTCAAGCCTGCATGATTCCGTTAGCCAGATAAGCGCAGCGCCATCGGGGCACACGATTTCTCTCAAGCCTGTATTACCCCGTAGGCCGGATAAGCGCAGCGCCATCCGGCAGTTTGTTCAGCCCTCACCTTCCGCACATTTTTTAGATCCACTTCAAAAAAATCAGTAAATCCTATGACCAGTTGTGAAATTTAAGTTGCGTAACCTGGCTACTTCTCAGACGATAAGTAGAACGTTCTACTAAAACGTTCTACTCACAATAACAGCACGTAATCAGTGCATCTCAGATCTCAGGTCGGGGGAAAACAGCATGAGTCTGTTCTCAGGGTTTGTTAAATCATTGTCAAAACTATCCATGATTGGCCGCGCCTTAATGCTGCCAATTTCGCTTCTGCCCGCCGCCGGTCTGCTGCTGGCGTTCGGCGATAAGTTCCATCTGCCGCTGATGATGAACGCCGGGGGCGTCATTTTCGATAACCTGCCGATGCTGTTCGCCATCGGTTCCGCCGTGGGGCTGGCGTCCGAATCCGGCATTGCGGCGCTGTCGGCGGCGGTTTCGGTGTTCGTCACCAACATCACCATCAGCACAGTGCTGAGCATTACGCCGGAAATGGCTTCTCAGGGCGGGAAATATGCGATGGTGGTCGGCATTCCGACGCTGCAAATGGGCGTCTTCGGCGGCCTGATTTGCGGCGTGCTGGCGGCCTGGTGCTACAACCGCTTCCACCAGATGCAGCTGCCGGAATTCCTCGGCTTCTTCTCCGGCAAGCGCTTCGTGGCTATCGCTACCGCCTTCCTCTCTTTCATTATGGGCCTGCTGCTGCCGTACATCTGGTCGCACATTCAGTCCGGCATTGACGCGCTTTCCGTGGTGGTAAACGGCGACAATCAGGCGGCATCAACCTTTATCTTTGGCCTGGTGGAACGTGCGCTGATCCCGCTTGGGCTGCACCACATCTGGTATCCGTCGTTCTGGTACTCCTTTGGCGATTACACCACTCAGGCAGGCCAGGTGATTCACGGCGACCAGACCATCTGGTTCAAAATGCTGGAAGAAGGCGTGAAGTCCTTCAGCAGCGACAGCTACCAGAATGCCGGTAAGTTCATGCAGGGCGAATTCCCGCTGATGCTGTTCGCGCTGCCTGCGGCGTGTCTCGCGATGTACCACGAAGCACACACGGCGAACAAAAAAATTGCCGCCGGTATCCTGTTCTCTGCGGCCCTGACCTGCTTCCTGACCGGCATCACCGAGCCGGTAGAGTTCACCTTCATCTTCGTGGCGCCGGTGCTGTACGTCTTCAACGCCATCATGGCCGGTCTGGCCTATATGACGATGTACCTGATGCATGCGCACATCGCTAAGTCGTTCTCGGCGGGCTTCATCGATTACCTGTCGTTCGGCATCCTGCCATCGTTCAACGGCTACCAGACCAACTTCCTGAGCGCGGTGATCATCGGCATCCCGATGGGCCTGATTTACTACTTCACCTTCCGCTTCGTGATCCGCCGCTTTGACGTGAAAACGCCGGGTCGCACCAGCGTGACCGCCAACGCCAATGACAAAACGGACACCGAACTGGCTACCGAAATCATCGGCCTGCTGGGTGGCGCACAGAACATCGACTCCGTCGGTTCCTGCATCACCCGTCTGCGTCTGGAAGTGGCGAAGAGTGACATCGTCGATAAAGATGGCCTCAATGCCGTCGGCGCGCGCGGCGTGGTGTTTGTCGGCGACAAAGGTATTCAGGTGATTTTTGGTGCCAGAGCGCAATTTATCGCACAAACCATGTCGACGATGATTGGCAAATAAGCGGAAAATGTTACGCTGTCCACCGTCTCCTGCCTGTGCAGGAGACGGTGTTTTAACTGACTGATTAGGGCGGTTTTTCAGGGAGCAGGTTTGAAAAAAGTCAGCATTATTGATGTGGCGAAGCAGGCGGGCGTGTCCGTCTCAACCGTCTCGCTGGTCCTGCGCCAGAAGGGAAAGATTTCCGACGCCACCATCGAGAAAGTTCAGGCTGCTATTACTCAACTCGGCTATGTGCATAACGTTGCCGCAGCAAACCTTCGCGCCAATACCTCCAATCTTATTGGCCTTATCCTGCGCGACTTCAGCGACAGCTTTTCCATCAAGGTGATGGCGAGCGTCGTTCAGGAGCTGGAAAAACAGGGATATATGGTCTTTCTCGGCCAGCCGCTTGACGATCATTCAAGCCTCGAACGCTGTCTGCTCTCCTTTAAGCAGCAGGGCGTGGCAGGCGTTATTTATCTCGCGTCTGACACCACGCGTGCAGCGCTGCCGGAGCTGATTCGCGACTGTCCTCTGCCGTTAGTGGTCGTTTCTCAGTCGCTGATGGAAGAAAACTGCAACATGGTGATGCGCGATAACCGCCAGGCTGCAAGTCTCGCCACCCGCTATCTGATTGAACGTGGGCACCGCAGCATCGGCTACATCGGCGGCCAGGCCGACTGCCTGATCCGCCAGCAGCGGCTACAGGGGTTTCGCAGCGCGCTGACGCAAAATGGCATGGTGTGGAAAGAAGACTTCGCTCCGGCCTGTAACGACGATACCCAGGCTGCAGGCCTTGCCACCCGACAGCTGCTGGAAAAACACAACACCATCACCGCCCTGCTCTGCCATTCGCCGAACGCCATGATTGGCTGCATCAACGGCATTCATCAGGTCGGGCGAACTATCGGGAAGGACGTGTTTCTGACTCAGCAGGTGGCGCTGATAGGCTTCGAAGATATGCTGCACGTGAATCTCACCTCACCGTCGTTTACCTATGTCTCCTCCGCCAGCGAAGAGACCGGCCGTCAGGCTGCCGGGGTGATTATCCGCAAGCTGAAAGAGCCTGAGTTACAGACCCAACGCATCACGCTTTCCGGCCAGCTGATTGCCCGGGAATCGGCATAAAAAAGCCCGGCAGAGCCGGGCCTGAACAGACCTTTATTTCCCCTCGCCGGGGCGCACGTCCACCACCGTAATGTCATACACCATGATTGAATTCGGCGGGATCTCCGGCGGTCGACCCTGCACGCCGTACGCCAGCTCTGGCGGTACCGCCATCCTCAGCTTGCCTTTATTATTCATCTGGCGAATAGCCGATGAGAACAGCGGCGGGAAGTTTGCCAGCGGCAGCGCGAGCACCTTGCCCGTCTTCGTCATATCCTTAATCACTTTGCCGTTTGCCAGGCTCTCCTTAACGGAAATCGCCACCACGTCACCGTCGGTAATTTTCCCTTCTCCCCTGTTCAGCATCCGGTAGTAATAGCCCATTTCAGCGCGTTTGGTCCCCGGCTTCTGGCTGAAAGACTGAAGGAATTTATCAGGACCTCTGCTGCTTTCAGCCGGCTGATTCTTAGCCAATACCTGCTTGTTCATCGCCTCCAGCTGATCCATGATTTTTTGCTCAGGGACCCGGTACTGGCCCTTAAGCGAATCGCTGACCCCATTAATAACCTGCGAGAGCTCCAGGGGAATACCATCGGATTTCACCTTCTTCATCGCACCGTTCACTTCCTGCCCCCACAGCGTGCCGAGCGCGTAGGAACGCACTTCGTTTTGCGATTTGGGCTCCGGCGTGTCGACGGCAGTTGGCTTCTGGTTGCGAAGAGCGGCCAGCTGTTTTTCCTGCTCTTTCAGTTTCCCGCTGGCGTCCTGCCAGTTTTTCTCCGCTGCCTCACGCTGCTTCTGGCTTTCCACTAACGACTGCTGCACCGATGCGATTTGCTCCGCTTTACGCTTGTCCTCGGCGATCAAATCCGCATTCTTCGCCAGCAGATCCTTCGCCAGATCCTGGCTTTCTTTTAAAGACGCTTTCATCTGCACCGCGGACTTCGCGTTTTGATCCTGAGACTGATTCACCGTTGCCAGCTGCTTCGTCAGCGCCGCAGTCTGAGCCTGGCTCTCACTCAGCTGCTGCTTAACCTGCGTCAGCGACTTCGCGCCTTCGGACAGGTTAGCCGTCAGCTGGGCTATCTGTTTTTTCAGATCCTCTGTTGAAATTTGGCTTTCACTGACGTTCTTTTTCAGCCCGGCCACTTCACTTTGGCTCGCGCTAAGCGACTGCTTCAGATCGGCAACCGCTTTGCTGTCTCCGGCTTTCGCAGCGGCCAGCGCTTTAGCGTTTACTTCCTGGATCGCGTTCAGATCCGCGACCTTCTTCGTCAGGGCATCCACGCTGTTCTGGCGGTCAGACAGCGATTTTTTCAGTGCGGCGGCTTCTTTCTGGCTGAGGTCCAGAGACTGCTTCAGGTCGGCAACCGCTTTGCTGTCTCCGGCTTTCGCCGCGGCCAGCGCTTTAGCGTTTACTTCCTGGGTCGCGTTCAGATCCGCGACCTTCTTCGTCAGGGCATCCACGCTGTTCTGGCGGTCAGACAGCGATTTTTTCAGTGCGGCGGCTTCTTTCTGACTGATATCCAGGGACTGCTTCAGATCGGCAACCACTTTGCTGTCTCCGGCTTTCGCCGCGGCCAGCGCTTTAGCGTTTGCTTCCTGGGTCGCGTTCAGATCCGCGACCTTCTTCGTCAGGGCATCCACGCTGTTCTGGCGGTCAGACAGCGATTTTTTCAGTGCGGCGGCTTCTTTCTGGCTGAGATCCAGGGACTGCTTCAGATCGGCAACCACCTTGTTGCTACCGGTTTTTTCTTCCGCGAGGCTCCTGGCATTTGCTTCCTGAGCCGCCGTTAAGTCACTGACCTGCTGCATCAACCCCGAGGCTGTTTCCTGGCTCATCGCCAACGTTTTTTCATTCTCACGCTGTTTCGCATTTGCCGCTGAAAGTGACTTCTTCAGCGCTTCGGCTTCACGTTGACTTTGGCTTAACGACTGTTTTAAGGCGGTCAGCGCTTTACTTTCGCCACTGTTAGCCAGCGCCAGCGCTTTCTCATTCGCGGATTGTTTCGCCGTCAGCTCAGCAATCTGCTTGTCCTGCGCAGTGGCCCTGTTTTGGCTCTCCACCAACTGCTTTTTCAGTTGTGAAACAGCCTCGCTGTCGCGCGTTTTGACTGCGGCAAGCTCCAGCGAGTTGCTGATTTGGGCGGCAGTTAGTGCTGTAATCTGCTTTTTCAGCGCCGCATTTTGCGTTTGCAGGTCACCCAGCTGTACCTTCTGTGCATCGTCTGAAGCTTTCCCACTCGATTGCGCCTTAATGAGTGCCGCAAGCTGCTGACTTTTTTCATCAAGCTGCTGCTGTACGCTTTGCCGCTGGGTTTCCAGCTGCTCGATCTTTTTTTGCGACTCAACAAGTTTTTTCTGCAACGCAACATAGTCTTGTGAATGGGCGTTCACCTGAGCCGGGGTGGACTCCTCAACGTTCGCTTTTTTGACGGGCTTTTTGGTTTTCTTTTCAGTAACGGCAGGTGGAAGAGAGATCGTTCTCTCCATTAATAATTCCGGGATATCACTGGATTGGGCAGTAATCACATTCAGTGAATCGACTGTCGCATTATTATCACTGGCATTAACACTAGCCGCCAGAATACTGGCGGTGACTATCGACAGTGTAAAAAAAAAATGCGCTTCCTGTTAAATATCATCTGAAGTTCTCTCCCTTGGCGATCAGCGATTCACGAACGGATTGTGCTATATCATTACAGAGCTTCTGCGTTTTATATTTATAAAGCGCATCCATCGTTCCCCGCGTCTCAGCGCCAATATCTTCACGTACTTCAGTATAAACAGCAGCATTTCTTAACAGTTCATCAAAAGCCGCTTTCTTCTGCACGTAGACGTTCTTGTTCACTTTAGAGAGGGCAAGCAGTTCGCGTTCACAGTTGGAGACTACGCCGCCCTTCGCAGCATTAGCCCTGCTCGTATTGTCACTCTGATCTTCTGTTATATTTGTCGACGAAGGGTATGTCCTCGGAACGGGGGGAATAACGGGAGTGACAGTGACTAGCGATTCAGAATCAGAATTTGGTTGTATATTTTTTTGGCAACCGCTAATCATTCCTGCAACAAACAATAATAAAATGGCCCGCATTGACCATTTGCTAATACTGACGCTATTGACTAAATACATAATAATACAATCCTTGTGGCATCATGATGGCGCATGATGACTGGCAGCATTTAAGGTGAGAGATATCAACGATAAAACAGACTTAATTATCATTTCATAAAATGCTTAATTTTAACAATACCTTCAGATTCAAAGCCCAGCACAAAGAATAGATCCCATGAATGATTAAAGCCTCACGGCAACAACATAATTATGATAAATCAGTGCATTACAATTACATCGATAATAAAGGGGCAAGCATCCAATAAGCTCCATGAATACATGAAGTGAAGCCCTGTGGAAAATAAGAAAAATCCCGGACCTTAATAATCCCCCGCTCACGATCGCCTGAAACGGATAACAGCGATATCGTGCCGCACCGGCGCAAAGCACAGAGAAATATCGGATGAGAGATTCTCCGCAGTGGATGTAGTTACCAGGATTATTGTGGCGGAGACGGAGATAAAAAAGGCCGGGTGGCGGCTACGCCTCACCCGGCCTGCTTTCTCTTCCAGCCCGGTTAGCATAAGTGCCACCAGGCATGACAGACTTACTTACGGCGCCAGGTAGTGCCCTGGGCACCATCTTCCAACACGATGCCCATCTCGTTCAGACGGTCACGCGCGGCATCCGCAGCGGCCCAGTCCTTCGACTGGCGCGCTTCCAGACGCTGCTTAATCAACGCTTCGATTTCCGCCACTTCGCCATCGTCAGCCTGCGCACCGCCCTGCAGGAAGAGCTCCGGATCCTGTGCCAGCAGGCCCAGTACGGCAGAGAGCTTACGCAGATGGGAGGCCATGGCGTTAGCCGCAGCCATCTCTTCGCCTTTCAGACGGTTCACTTCACGCGCCATATCAAACAGCACGGAGTAAGCTTCCGGCGTGTTGAAGTCGTCATCCATTGCCTCGCGGAAACGGGCTTCGAACGCTTCACCCCCTGCGGCTTCAACGGAAGGATCCGTCCCGCGAAGCGCGGTATACAGACGCTCCAGCGCCGAGCGCGCCTGCTTCAGGTTCTCTTCGCTGTAGTTCAGCTGGCTGCGGTAATGGCCGGACATCAGGAAGTAACGCACGGTTTCCGCGTCGTAATACTTCAGCACGTCACGCACGGTGAAGAAGTTGCCGAGCGATTTAGACATCTTCTCGCGATCGACCATCACCATTCCGGAGTGCATCCAGGTATTCACGTATTCGCCATCGTGCGCACAGGTGGACTGCGCAATTTCGTTTTCGTGGTGCGGGAACATCAGGTCTGAACCGCCGCCGTGAATGTCGAAATGTGACCCCAGCTGTTTGCAGTTCATCGCCGAACATTCGATATGCCAGCCCGGACGCCCTTCGCCCCACGGAGAAGGCCAGCTCGGCTCGTCCGCTTTCGACATTTTCCACAGCACGAAGTCCATCGGGTTGCGTTTTACGTCGACCACGTCAACGCGCGCGCCCGCCTGGAGATTCTCCAGATCCTGGCGCGACAACAGGCCGTAGTTGGGATCGCTTGGCACGGAGAACATCACGTCGCCATTTTCCGCGACGTAGGCGTGACCGCGGGCGATCAGCTTTTCGGTGATCTCAACGATCTCATGAATGTGGTGCGTCGCGCGCGGCTCGCTGTCCGGGCGCAGGATATTCAGCGCATCAAAATCTTTGTGCATTTCGACGATCATGCGGTCGACCAGCGCCACAAAATCTTCGCCGTTTTCATTAGCGCGTTTGATGATTTTGTCGTCAATATCGGTAATGTTGCGCACGTACTTCAGATCGTAGCCGAGGAACCGCAGATAGCGTGAAACCACGTCGAAGGCAACAAAAGTCCGGCCGTGGCCGATATGACAGAGATCGTAAACGGTGATACCACACACGTACATGCCCACTTTTCCGGCATGAATAGGTTTGAATTCCTCTTTTTGGCGCGTCAGTGTATTAAAGATTTTTAACATTGAAGATTCCATGTGGACGTGTGTGATCGTAAACGGCGTATTCTACCCGTAATTCAATCCGGAAGCAGCACGCATTGCAAGGTGATCGAACCCGGCGGTTATGCTATAACAACCGCCTATACGTGACCCGTCAGCGGGTATTCGCACCACTATATCGGAACAGGATGCAAAAATGGTTACTTTCCACACTAATCACGGCGATATCGTTATCAAAACTTTTGATGATAAAGCGCCTGAAACAGTTAAAAACTTCCTGGACTACTGCCGCGAAGGTTTTTACAACAACACCATTTTCCACCGTGTAATCAACGGTTTTATGATCCAGGGCGGCGGCTTCGAGCCAGGCATGAATCAGAAAGCCACCAAAGATCAGATCAAAAACGAAGCCAACAACGGCCTGAAAAACACCCGTGGTACGCTGGCAATGGCCCGTACTCAGGCGCCACACTCTGCCACCGCACAGTTCTTCATCAACGTGGCTGACAACGACTTCCTGAACTTCTCCGGCGAAAGCATGCAGGGCTGGGGCTACTGTGTGTTTGCAGAAGTGGTTGAAGGCATGGACGTGGTTGATAAGATCAAAGCCGTGGCAACAGGCCGCAGCGGCATGCACCAGGACGTGCCTAAAGAAGACGTTATCATCACAAGCGTGACCGTCAGCGAGTAATTCGTGGCGACGCTTTTTATTGCAGATTTGCACCTGCATACAGAAGAACCGGCGATTACCGCCGGTTTTCTGCGTTTTTTACGCGGTGAAGCACGCAGCGCCGATGCGCTGTACATTCTTGGCGATCTGTTCGAAGCCTGGATTGGCGATGACGATCCCGAACCGCTTCATCGTGAAATAGCTCGTGAAATCAAAACGCTGGTGGATTCTGGCGTACCCTGCTACTTCATTCACGGCAACCGTGATTTCCTGCTCGGCAGGCAGTTCGCCCGCGAAAGCGGCATGATTCTGCTGCCGGAAGAACAACGTCTCAGCCTTTACGGTCGTCCGGTTTTAATTCTCCACGGCGATACGCTATGTACTGACGACGCTGGTTACCAGGCGTTCCGCGCCAAAGTACACCAGTCCTGGCTGCAGAAGCTGTTCCTCGCCCTGCCCTTGTTTATTCGCCGCCGCATCGCTGCCAAAATGCGCGACGGCAGCAAAGCCGCCAACAGCCATAAGGCCATGACCATCATGGACGTTAACCCGCAGGCGGTTGTTGAGGTGATGGAAAAACATCAGGTGCAATGGCTCATCCACGGGCACACCCATCGCCCGGCGGTACACGAACTGAATGCCAACGGTCAGCCCGCGTTTCGCGTGGTGCTTGGGGCATGGCACACGGAAGGATCGATGGTCAAAGTGACCGAAGATAACGTCGAACTCATCGCCTTCCCGTTCTGAATTACCCCAGACGCACCGAGATTTCCACATCGTCATTAAAAGGCATCGACAGATAGCCATTGGCCGGATTGCGGACCCACGCAACGTACTCCGGACTATGATCGGCATCGTCTGCGATCAGTAAAGCGCCCGGACGTAAGCGGGATTCCACACGGGCCAGAATCTCCGGGTAGAGCGCTTTCGCACCGTCCAGCAGCAGCAGATCGATTTGTGCAGGCAGATCGCGAGACAGCGTCTGTAGCGCATCCCCTTCACGAATGTCCACCAAATCACTCAGCCCTGCTTCGGCAATATGCTCGCGAGCGCGCAGCACTTTAGAAGGTTCGAACTCGCTGCTGATCAGCTGCCCGCCGCCGTTGTCGCGCAGCGCCGCCGCCAGATGCAGGGTTGAGATCCCAAACGAAGTGCCAAACTCAACAATCTGGCGCGCCTGACAGCTTCGGGCCAGCATATACAGCAGCTTCCCCGTTTCCCGTGATACCGGCAGCCACAGCGTTTTCAGCTGGCCGTAAAAGGCCGCATATTCCGTTTTACTGTGCATCAGGCGTGTGACTTCTTCGTCAGACCACTCCACGTTCTCCGCCAGGTTGGCTTCATCCGCCTGCGCAAAAAGGCGTGTCAGCAGCGGAGCCAGCGGCGCGGTCGTTAAGGTATTATTCATCTCTTTGTCCTCATAAATGTGAATAATTAATCGCATTACTATAATGAGGGGAGGTAAACTTTTAGGCTATTCGCATTCCAGAGAGGTCCAGTGATGCCGCAGAATGACAGGCTAACTCCGCGTATTTCCACAAGAAAAGAGCCAAAACAGATACGCTCTGCCAGCGTCGTAACTGCCATTTTGCAGGCGGCCACTCAGGTTTTAGCGCAGGAAGGCGCCGCCCGCTTTACTACCGCGCGAGTCGCCGAACGGGCCGGGATCAGCATTGGTTCGCTGTACCAATATTTTCCGAATAAGGCGGCAATTTTATTTCGCCTTCAGCAGGATGAATGGCAGCAAAATTCAGCGCTGCTTAAGAAGACGCTTCAGGATGAGCGACTGCCGCCTCTGGAGAGGCTAAGTCGGCTGGTGCATATCTTTGTGCGCTCTGAGTGCGAAGAGGCGGGAATGCGAGTGGCCCTGAACGACGCGGCACCGCTCTATCGCGATGCGCCCGAAGCCCAGGAGGCGAAAGCGGGTAACGAAAGCTTTTTTCAGGATTTTGTGACCGCCTTTTTACCGCTCACGCCGGAGGCAGATCGGGTGCAGGCGGCAGAATTGCTGATGGTAACGCTCAGCGCCGTCGGGCACGCGTTTTCTCAGCGCCCGCGTACGGAAGAAGAGATTGAGCAGCGGGCGTCAGCGCTGGCAGACATGCTGTGTAGCTATCTTCAGTCACTTAAGCGGCAGGAGCCCCTTCCCTGACGCCCGCAAGATCAGCCGCGATCGTCTTTCGGCCCAAGGAAATAGAAACCAAACGGCAGTGAACCGATAATGGTGAACATAATGCTGTAGATGGCCGCCCATGCGCCCTGCATGAAGTACATCGATACGCTCCACTGATCCATCGGCAGATTGTACTGATCCTCAACGCCCTGGAACGTCACCTTCGATATCACCGTCACGGCAACGATAAAAACGATGGCGACGGCCGTGAGAAACTTTTTCCCGTCCGGGGTGCGAAGTATTTGCAGCATAGGTTCTCCTCATGTTCATGCTGTGCTGCGCGCATATCGCAGCAGTTTTCACAGTCAGGCAACAATTTTACCGCATTTCCCCTCACGGTGCGGCAAATTTACAGCAGTACAAACATCAGCTCTGTCTTCGCCTGATTATTGCAGCGCATCGCCATGGCGAATTGTGTTGATCTCTTCGAGGTTTTTCTTCCCGCAAGTCACGTATCCTCTCGTCTCTTTTTACCCGCTAGCGGGAAATGACCCTTCTGAGTTCAGAGGCATTTACTATGACATGGCAACACTTTAAACAAACCTGGCTGGTCAAATTCTGGTCACCGGTTCCCACCGTTATCGCCGCAGGCATTCTTTCCACCTACTACTTTGGTCTCACGGGCACCTTCTGGGCCGTGACGGGTGAGTTCACCCGTTGGGGCGGACAGCTGCTGCAGCTCGCAGGCGTTCACGCAGAAACATGGAGCTACTATAAGCTCATCCATCTTGAGGGTACGCCGCTGGAGCGTATCGACGGCATGATGATCCTCGGCATGTTCGGCGGATGCTTTGCCGCTGCGCTGTGGGCCAATAACGTGAAGCTACGTTTTCCCCGCAGCCGCATTCGAATTTTTCAGGCCATCGTCGGCGGCAGTATTGCCGGTTTTGGCGCACGCATGGCCATGGGCTGTAACCTGGCGGCCTTTTTTACCGGCATTCCGCAGTTTTCCCTCCACGCCTGGTTCTTTGCCATCGCCACAGCCATAGGCTCCTGGTTTGGCGCCCGTTTCACCCTGCTGCCGATATTTCGTATCCCGGTGAAGATGCAAAAAGTCTCTGCCGCTTCGCCGTTAACCCAAAAACCGAATCAGGCCCGCCGTCGTTTTCGACTTGGCGTGATTTTCTTTTTCGGCATGATCGGCTGGGCGCTGCTGACCGCATCCAGTCATCCTAAACTCGGCATCGCCATGCTGTTCGGCATCGGCTTTGGGGTGCTTATCGAACGTGCGCAGATCTGCTTTACGTCCGCGTTCCGTGATATGTGGATCACGGGACGAACCACGATGGCGAAAGCGATTATTTTTGGCATGGCCGCCAGCGCCATTGGCATCTTTAGCTATGTGCAGCTGGGCATGGAGCCGAAAATCATGTGGGCGGGCCCGAATGCCGTGCTGGGCGGACTGCTGTTCGGCTTTGGTATTGTTCTCGCGGGCGGCTGCGAAACGGGATGGATGTACCGGGCGGTTGAAGGGCAGGTTCACTACTGGTGGGTGGGCCTGGGCAACGTGATTGGCTCCACCCTGCTGGCCTATTACTGGGACGATCTCTCCCCACTTGCCACCCACTGGGATAAAGTCAATCTGCTGGACACCTTCGGTCCTTACGGCGGACTGCTGGTAACCTACTGCCTGCTGGCACTGGCGCTGCTGCTGGTGATCGTCTGGGAAAAACGCTTCTTCCGCCGTCGCACTTCACTCCCCCGCAATGAGCAGGAGGCCGTATGAAAACGCTCGTTCCTGATTACCGTCTGGATATGGTCGGTGAACCTTGTCCGTATCCTGCCGTGGCCACGCTGGAAGCGATGCCGTCATTGAAGAAGGGTGAGATCCTGGAGGTGGTCAGCGACTGTCCGCAATCCATCAATAACATTCCTCTCGACGCCGCCAATCACGGCTATACCGTCCTGGATATTCAACAGGATGGCCCGACCATTCGCTATCTGATTCAGAAGTAGTCTTTTGCCCCCGCGAGTAAAAGTCGGGGGCAAATTACCGCTTTTCTCTGGCATATATCTCCCCCCGACTTTATCCGCGCAACCGTTTTCCTTGCCGGTTTTCCGTGCTATTCTCTGTGGCCTTCAATGCCGTGTGATCCACACCCACAGGAGTTTTAAGACGCATGTCTTCCCGCAACAATCCGGCGCGTATCGCCATCGTAATGGGGTCCAAAAGCGACTGGGCGACCATGCAGTTTGCCGCTGAAATCCTCGATACCCTGAACGTACCGCACCACGTGGAAGTGGTTTCTGCACACCGCACGCCGGACAAACTCTTTAGCTTTGCCGAAACGGCAGAAGAGAAAGGTTACCAGGTCATTATCGCCGGTGCTGGCGGTGCCGCGCATCTGCCGGGCATGATCGCCGCAAAAACGCTGGTGCCCGTTCTGGGCGTTCCTGTGCAAAGCGCCGCCCTGAGCGGCGTCGACAGCCTCTACTCCATCGTTCAGATGCCGCGCGGCATTCCCGTTGGTACGCTGGCAATCGGTAAAGCAGGCGCAGCCAACGCCGCTCTGCTGGCCGCGCAGATTCTGGCGACCCACGACGCTGAACTGCATCAGCGCCTGGCGAACTGGCGCAAAGCGCAGACCGACGAAGTGCTGGATAACCCGGACCCAAGGGGTGCGGCATGAAGCAGGTCTGCGTTCTTGGCAACGGTCAGCTGGGCCGCATGCTGCGCCAGGCCGGTGAACCTCTGGGCATCAGCGTGTGGCCGGTTGGCTTAGAAGCCGATCCGGAGGCGGTTCCCTTTCAGCAAAGCGTCATCACCGCAGAAATCGAACGCTGGCCGGAAACCGCATTAACCCGTGAACTGGCGCTGCATAAAGCGTTTGTGAACCGCGACGTTTTTCCCGTCATCGCCGACCGCCTGACGCAAAAGCAGCTGTTTGACAAACTCGGGCTGGCGACCGCCCCGTGGCAATTGCTGGCAGAAAAAGCCGAATGGCCTGGCGTGTTCGATCGCCTGGGCGAACTGGCTATCGTTAAGTGCCGCACCGGCGGTTACGATGGCCGCGGGCAATGGCGTCTGCGCGCCGGGGATACGGATCAGCTGCCGGATGAGTGCTACGGCGAATGCATCGTCGAACAGGGCATCAACTTCAGCGGTGAAGTTTCGCTGGTTGGCGCTCGTGCGCACGACGGCAGCACGGTGTTTTATCCCTTGACGCATAACCTGCACCAGAACGGCATTCTGCGCGTCAGCGTAGCGTTCCCTCAGGCGAATGTTCAGCAGCAGTCGCAGGCGGAAACCATGCTGGCGGCAATCATGAACGAGCTGAACTATGTTGGCGTGATGGCGATGGAGTGCTTCATCACTCCGGCAGGCCTGCTGATTAACGAGCTTGCCCCACGCGTGCACAACAGCGGGCACTGGACGCAAAATGGCGCATCAATCAGCCAGTTCGAGCTGCACCTGCGCGGCATAATCGGCCTGCCGTTGCCGCCGCCGGTGGTGAACAGCCCTTCTGTGATGGTCAACCTGATTGGTACCGACCTGAACTATGACTGGCTGAAGCTGCCGCTGGTGCACCTGCACTGGTACGACAAAGAGGTGCGCGAAGGCCGTAAGGTCGGCCATCTGAACCTCAACGACAGCGACACTGGCCGCCTGAGTGCAACGCTTGAAGCGCTTGTTCCTCTGCTGCCGCCTGAATACGCCAGCGGCATCACCTGGGCGCAGTCAAAACTTGCTTAACCTTTCTGGCCGGGGATTGATCTTCGCCTTCCCCGGCCTCCTCTTCCGCGCGTAAAATCCCCCTATGCTTTTTCATTAAGGATTTTGCCATGACTAATGGGACGGATTTCCGCGCCATTTTGCGTACCGGAACGCCCATCATCGACGTGCGTGCCCCCGTCGAATTTCAGCAGGGTGCGCTGCCAGCAGCCATCAACCTGCCGCTGATGAACGACGAAGAGCGCGCCGCAGTCGGCACCTGCTATAAGCGTCACGGTGCCGAGGCTGCACTCAAGCTCGGTCACTCTCTGGTGAAGGGGGAGAAGCGCCAACAGCGCATCGGGCGCTGGGTGGAGGCGTTTCACCAACATCCTGAAGCTTATCTCTGCTGCGCCCGCGGCGGTCAGCGCTCGCATATTACGCAAGCGTGGCTGCGCGAAGCAGGTATCGACGTGCCGCTGATCGTCGGCGGCTATAAGTCGCTGCGCCAGGCGGCCATCGCCGCAACAGCGGAAATCGTTCAGCGCCCGATGGTGCTGGTTGGCGGCTGTACGGGGAACGGTAAAACCGACCTTATACGGGCACATGCGGCGGGTATCGATCTGGAAGGCCTTGCCCATCACCGCGGTTCGTCGTTTGGCCGTACGCTGGTGCCGCAGCTTTCACAGGCCAGCTTTGAAAATGCGCTGGCCGTCGAGATGCTGCAACGCGATGCGCCGCGCTGGGTGCTGGAGGATGAAGGTCATATGATCGGTGCCAACCACTTGCCGGAATGCCTGCGAAACAGCATGGCGAAGGCTTCGATTGCGGTGGTGGACGACCCGTTTGAGATTCGCCTTGAACGCCTGCGCGAGGAGTATTTCACCCGCATGCATCGCGATTTTCTGCAGGCCAGTGGCGAAGAGAAAGGCTGGCAGGAGTACAGCGACTATCTGCACCACGGCCTGTTCGCCATTCGCCGTCGCCTGGGTCTCCAGCGCTTTGCTCAGCTGAAGGAAAAACTGGATTCCGCTTTAGTTGAACAACAGCGTGATGGTTCCACAGAAGCACACTTTAGCTGGCTCAAACCTCTGCTGGCCGAATATTACGATCCGATGTATCGCTATCAGCTTGAGAAGAAGGCGGAGAAGATTGTATTTAAGGGGAATTATGAGGAAGTGGCCGGGTGGCTCAGAGCCTGATTGATTGCCCGGTTGCCTGATTGTCAGGTGGCGCTGCGCTTACCTGATCTGGGGACTTCTGAAGCCCGGCGGCACTTCGTTTGCGCGGGCCTACAAATCAGCTGTAGGCCCGATCAGACAAAGCCGCCACCGGGCATTGTTCCAAATCAGAAATCGTAGCGCAGACGCACCAGATTCATGTCGCCAAGATCGTCGGTGCTTGAAGTGAAGACGTGTTCGTAGTCCACCTGGAAGCCATAGTCGAGCTTGAAGCTGATACCCACACCGTTGTCGATGCGCTGGTAGTTCCGTCCGTTAACATATTCCAGACGGTCACCCATGAAGTATGGCTGCACGGATTTGAGTCCGTACTGACCAATTGGGAATTGGTAGCCCGCGAAGTACTCAATACCCCACGCATCGCCCGCAAAGTAGTCATTAACGGAGACTTTTTTGGTGGTCAGGTAGTTCTGATACCAGCCGCCGCCGAAGGAGAACGTCCAGTTATCCGGGGTATAGCTCAGCGCCGTGCCGAGGATATTCTGATCGTAGGTTTTACTGTCGTTGTTGTCCGGGTTACGCATATCGGCGCGGGTGTAGTTCCACGCGGAACCCCAGGTCAGATCGTCAGTGATGTGGTAATCCACGCCCAGAGAACCGCCGCCTTTACGCTTGTAGCGCAGACCGTTGCCCGGCAGATATTCACTGTCGTTGAACAGGTAAGAAGCGTACAGGTCAACGTCACCCACGGTTTTCTTGTATTTCAGCATTTTGCGGGAACGATAGGAGCCATCGTAGTCACCGTCAATGCCGTTGCCCGGTGCCTGGCCAATCATGTCGTAATCCCAGATATCGGTTTTCACACCGACCACATCGTAATACACGCTGTTTTGCTGACCGAAGGTTAACGTACCCCAGGTATTACTTTTCAGGCCGGTATACAGCATACGACGCTGGGTATTATTAGCCCCATCTGCATAATGGCTATCCCAGTCAAACAACGCCGGAATATTCACGCCAAGTTCGTAATAGCTGATCCAGCTAATATCATCGAACAGATAATAATCGGCAGCAAAGCGGAAACGGGTGCCACCATCGAAGCCATTACGCTTATATGAACCTTTATCACCGTCGCCGGTCATCATATTAAACTGAGGACGAATACTGCCCCCAACGGTGAAATTCAGACGGCTCAGTGGATTGCCCGCCTGCGGGTCCTGTTTGAGCAGCGTGATTTCCGCCTGAGCGGCCATAGACGTTAACGCCACTGCGGCACCGACGGCGAGAGCCAGCGCATTTTTTGTTATTTTCATGTTATATCCCTGATAATTTTTGGTCCGGTAAATAAAAAGACTCGCATTTACTTATCGGATATTAACTTTTATTGTCCTTTTCGTATGCATGGTTTTTTAATAAAAAGTGCGGTTAACAGAATTAATTTATCCTTTCGTGCGCTTAAAATAAAAAACCGGCACAATGGCCGGCTTTAATTAATAACGGTAATAAATCAACTACTGAACTGGCGGAATAACGCTTTGCCTTTCAGCAGACGTAATCCCAACCAGCCGCCGCACAGCGAGAGCAATATTCCCCCGCACAGCGGCAGCGTAATCCACAGACGCCAGTCAGGCTCCCACGGAAAATCAAACACTTTAGTTTGCAGCACGGCGAGTGCCGTCTCTGCGCCGATTGCGGCCACCAGACCAGACACCAGCCCAAGCAGCGCAAACTCCGCCCACAGCGTGGTACGCAGCAGTGACTTCCCGGCACCGAGCGTGCGCCATACCACCAGTTCCTGATGACGCTGGCGCATCCCAACCTGCACCTGCGCCAGCAGCAACAGTACGCCGCACAGCGTCACCAGCACCACCATCACCTCCAGCGCCCGACTGACCTGCTCAAGTACCTGTCCAACCTGTTTCAGAATCGCGCCGATATCCAGCAGGCTGACGGTCGGGAATTCGCGGTTAAGCTGCGTTAACAGCGCATTACCGCTATCCCAGCGGAAGCTGGTCAGCCAGCTTTGCGGCTGACCGTCGAGCGCACCGTTCGGGAAGATAAAGAAGAAATTAGGCCGCAGGCTTTCCCAGTCCACCTTGCGCAGGCTGCTCACCCTGGCGCTGAATGCCTGAGTATCGCCGGTGAAGGTCACCTTATCGCCAATACCCACGTTCAGACGCTTCGCCAGCCCTTCTTCAATCGACACCTCACCCGCTTTCGGCGGCCAGCTCCCCGCAGTGACGGTATTGTGATCCAGCACCTGGCTCTGCCAGGTCAGGTTCAGTTCACGGTTGAGCGCTTCATCTTTGTTGCCGTCCGTCGACTGACCGTTAATCGCCGTCAGGCGTGCCCGGACGATAGGATAAAACGCGGACGGAATCACCTGGTGGTCGGCCAGAAACGCTTTTACCGACCCCACCTGCTCCGGAGCAATATTGATCAGAAAATAATTGGGGCTCTCCGGCGGAAGCTGCTGCTGCCAGCGGTCCAGCAGATCGCCGCGCAGCACCAGCAGCAGCGCCAGCAGCATAAAGGAGAGGGAAAACGCCGCCAGCTGGCTGAGCGTGGACCACGGCTGGCGCAGCAGGCGACTCACCGCAAGGCGCAGCGCCAGCGACTTCAGCGTGACGCGCCGGAGCATCTTCAGCAACAGCCAGCCTACCAGGCCACACAGTATGGCCAGCACCACCGCGCCTGCCAGCACCGACCACAGCAGCATCGAGCCCCCCATCAGCGCGGCCAGCAGGAGAACGACAACAATCGTCATCAGCGGAATATAGATTTTCAGCGGCCAGACGTTCGCCACCGCATCACGCCTCAGCACGCGCAGCGGCTGGGTCGCCAGTAGCAAACGCCATGGTCGCATCCCCACCAGCGCCGAAATCACCACCATCGCACCGGTTGCCCACAGCCAGGGCCACAGGCTGGCCGGCGGCAGCGCCGCGGGCAGCACGGGTTTGAGCAACACCATCAGGATGTTTTCAAACACCCGCCCCATCGCCCCGCCGGTAACCAGCGACAGCAGCAACAGCATCGCCCACTGCCCGAGGATCAGCTTGCGCAGCTGCGCGCGTCCGGCACCGAGCGTTTTCAGCACCGCCACTAAATCGTAGCGACTGCGGCAGTAATGCCCCATCGCCACCGCCACGGCGGCGACCGCCAGCAGCAGCGTCAGCAGAGCGGAGAGCAGAAGGAACTGCTGGGAGCGTTCGAGCGATTTACCGAGTGCACCTTCATCCTGATCGAGCCCAATCCAGCGCTGATCGGGTTTGAGCTGCGGCAGCAGCCATTTTTCGTAAGCACTGATTTGCTGCGGCGTTCCGCCAAACTTGTAGCGCCAGCCGACGCGGCTGCCGGGCTGAACGGCGCCGGTCTTCGCGACGTCGGCCATATTCATCATCAGGCGCGGTGCCATCTGGAAAGGATTGAAGCCAGAGTCAGGCTCCTGGACAACAGCACCGGCTATCCGCAACGTGGCATCGCCCACGTCGATGGTGTCGCCCGGTTTGAGGTTCAGGAGCGCCATCAGACGTGGGGCAAGCAGCACCGTTCCGGGCTGCGGCTTCAGGCCTGGCGGATCGGTTTCCAGTTCGCCATACATCGGGTAAACATCCTCTACCGCTTTCACGTCTGCCAGCTGCGGCGTGTTGCCCGCATAAGTCATGGTGGCGAAACTCAGTTGCTCCCCGACTTTCAGCCCCTCTTCTCGCGCTTTCGCCAGCCACTCTGGCGGCACGGCACGAGCAGTACGCAGCGTTCTGTCTCCGGCCATAAACTCGCGGCTCTGCTGGCTGAGCCCTTTGTCCATGCGGTCGCTGATGTTGCCGAGCGCCAGCACGCAGGCAACCGCCAGGCTCAGCGCCAGCCAGACAATCAGCAGCGAAGGCGAGCGCCACTCGCGCCAGAACCAGCGGGCAATCATGACTCCTCCCGCAGCTGTCCGTTCACCAGGCGCAGCCTTCTGTCGCAACGTGCCGCCAACTCCGGATCGTGGGTGACCAGAATCAGCGTGGTGCCATGCTCGCGGTTAAGGGAAAACAGCAGTTCAGCGATACGATCGCCGGTTTGTCGGTCGAGATTGCCCGTCGGTTCGTCGGCAAACAGTAAATCAGGCCGTCCGTTGAAAGCGCGGGCCAGCGCCACGCGCTGCTGTTCCCCACCGGAAAGCTGCGCCGGAAGATGATGCAGGCGTTTGCCGAGCCCGAGCTGTTCCAGCAGCGCTTTGGCGTGAACGCGTCCCTGGCTGTCGCTTTCTCCGCGCAATAGCGCCGGAAGTTCGACGTTCTCCAGCGCATTGAGCGTCGGGATAAGCATAAAGGACTGAAAGACAAAGCCGACATGGCGGGCGCGCAGCGCGGCGCGGGCCTCTTCGTCCATCCTGTGCAGCGGCTGACCGACCAGCGTAACTTCGCCACTGCTGCCGTCGTCGAGCCCGGCGAGGATCGCCAACAGCGTGGATTTCCCGGAGCCGGATTCCCCCACCAGCGCGAGCGTCTCCCCCCGTTTGACAAGCAGCTCAACTCCGGTAAGGATGGAAAGCTCCTGCTCCCCCTGACCGACGGATTTCTTAAGATGATGAACTTCAAGTATGTTTTCCGCTGGCATCTGCCGTTCCTGTTATTGTTGCTGTTAACCTGCCGCGCCGCGTTTGCCGACACGCTGTTAATCCTGGGTGACAGTCTGAGCGCCGGGTATCGCATGGCGGCGAACGCCGCGTGGCCCGCGCTCCTGAATGAAAAGTGGCAGCCAAAGACCGAAGTTGTCAACGCCAGCATCAGCGGGGACACCTCTCAGCAGGGGCAGGCACGTTTACCTGCGCTGCTGAAACAGCACCAGCCGCGCTGGGTGCTGGTCGAACTCGGCGGCAACGACGGCCTGCGCGGATTCCAGCCGCAGCAAACGGAACAAACGCTGCGCACCGTCATCAGCCAGGTGAAGGCCGCCAACGCCGAGCCGCTGCTGATGCAAATTCGCCTGCCTGCTAACTACGGACGTCGGTATAATGAGGCCTTTAGCGCGATTTATCCGCAGCTTGCGAAAGAGTTTGATATTCCTCTGCTGCCGTTTTTCATGGAAGAGGTCTATCTGAAGCCGCAATGGATGCAGGATGACGGTATTCACCCCAATCGTGACGCTCAGCCGTTCATCGCCGACTGGATGGCGACACGCCTGGCTCCCTTAGTTAAACACGACTCCTGAAACTCAGGCGTTATCCTCAGGTAAAGTTATGCAAAAAACGGTCTTAATTACAGGATGTTCCAGCGGAATTGGGCTGGAAAGCGCGCAGGAACTGAAGCGTCAGGGCTTTCAGGTGCTGGCCGCCTGCCGCAAGCCGGAAGACGTAGCGCGGATGTCGGGTATGGGGTTCACGGGCATTCTGCTCGATCTGGATTCGCCGGAAAGCGTGGACCGTGCGGCCGACGATATCATTCAGCTTACCGGTAATCGCCTGTACGGCATTTTCAATAACGCCGGTTTTGGCCTGTATGGCCCGCTCAACACCATCACCCGCCCGCAGCTTGAGCAGCAGTTTTCCGCCAACTTCTTTGGTGCGCATCAGCTCACCATGCGCCTGCTGCCCGCCATGGTGCCGCATGCTGAAGGCCGTATCGTCATGACCTCTTCGGTAATGGGGCTGATTTCGACCCCGGGCCGCGGCGCTTATGCCGCCAGCAAATACGCGCTGGAAGCCTGGTCAGATGCTCTGCGCATGGAGCTGTGCCATAGCGGCATTAAGGTGAGCCTGATTGAACCGGGGCCCATCCGCACCCGCTTCACGGAAAACGTCAACCAGACTCAGGCCGATAAGCCCGTCGAAAATCCAGGTATTGCCGCACGCTTTACCCTTGGGCCGGAGGCAGTGGTTGAAAAAGTGCGCCATGCTTTCACCAGCGAGAAGCCGAAGATGCGCTATCCGGTGACGATGGTGACCCACGCGGTGATGGTGCTTAAACGCCTTCTGCCGGGCCGGATGATGGACAAAATTCTGCGGGGCTGAGTTGAAGGTTTCGCCTTCGCCCCCATGTAACAGAGAAATCGACTAAAGAGAACGCCTCATGTCTGCACAATATATCGTTAACATTACCGAAGCGAACCTGCACCAGACGCTGGAGCAGTCTGCGACCGTGCCCGTCCTGTTCTACTTCTGGTCGCCGCGCAGCCAGCACTGCGAGCAGTTAACTCCCGTGCTGGAAGGTCTTGCGAATCAGTACCAGGGCCAGTTTATTCTGGCGAAGCTCGACTGCGACGCCGAACAGATGATTGCCTCCCAGTTCGGCCTGCGCGCGATCCCAACGGTCTATCTGTTCCAGAACGGCCAGCCGGTAGACGGTTTCCAGGGCCCGCAGCCGGAAGAGGTTATCCGTAACCTGCTCGATAAAGTGCTGCCGCGTGAAGAAGAACTTAAGGCCCAGCAGGCAATGGCCCTGATGCAGGAAGGCAATTACGCCGACGCGCTGCCGCTGCTGAAAGAGGCCTGGCAAATGTCAAATCAGGACAGCCAGATTGGCCTGTTGCTCGCGGAAACCCAGATTGCGCTGAACCGCTCGGAAGACGCCGAAGCCACCCTGAAAACCGTGCCGCTGCAGGATCAGGACACCCGCTATCAGGGGCTGGTCGCACAGATTGAGCTGCTGAAACAGGCCGCCGATACGCCGGAAATCCAGCAGCTGCAGCTGCAGGTGGAAGCCAACCCGCAGGATGCGGCGCTGGCCTCTCAGCTGGCGCTCCAGCTGCATCAGGTTGGGCGTAACGAAGAAGCGCTGGAGCTGCTGTTCAGCCATCTTAAAAAGGATCTTGGCGCGGCAGATGGCCAGGCACGCAAGATGCTGCAGGAAATTCTGGCGGCGCTGGGCACCGGCGATGCGCTGGCGGCGAAATACCGCCGTCAGCTCTATTCTTTGCTTTATTAACTGACACATTGCCGGGTGGCGTCTTCGCCTTACCCGGCCTACAAAAACCAAATCTGCCTGGTGCCCCGTAGGCCTGATAAGTGAAGCGCATCAGGCAATCAACCGCCGGGGGTCATCAAACGACTACGGCTTTTTCAGCTGCTTCACCACCAGCTGATGGCGCGAGTTGTAGAATTTCCGGTAGGTCAGGTAGCAGGCAATAATGGTCGACAGGCTTGCGGTCGAGAGCAACATAAAGGTCACCATTATCTGATACTTAATCGCCTTCACCGGGTCTATTCCGGCAAAAATCAGCCCCGACATCATCCCTGGTAAGCTCACCAGCCCCACCGTTTTAGCGGAATCCACCGTCGGGATCAGCGACGCGCGAATGCTCTCGCGAATCAGATGCTGCGAAGCCACTTTCGGCGTAGCGCCGAGGCTCAATTTTTCCTGAATTTGCTGCTGTTGGCTGCTAAAGCGCTGGCCAAGATTGTTGTAGCACAGCCCTACGGCAATCATCGCATTGCCCGCAATCATCCCGGAAATCGGGATCACCTGCATCGGCGTGAAGGTAATCGCCCCGGAAAAAATCAGCACGGCCAGGGTCAGCCCGGCCCCGGTGGTAATGGCGATAAAAGAAGAGACAAACGCATGGCTGATGTATTTACTGCGCTTTTGCGCGTTGTACGCGGCGTTGAAGCAGATGAACAGCACCATCAGCAGGGTGAGAATCGCATCGTTAACGCTGAAAATCGTTTTCAGCACGTACCCCACCGCAACCAGCTGCACCACCGCCCGGCAGATGCTCCAGAGAATGTCTTTTTCCAGCGTCAGCTTTTCCCGGTAGCTGACGATAATCGCCACCAGCACCAGCACCATGGATAACGCCAGCGATTCATTGGAAATGTTATGCCCGGTCATGAATCTGCTCCTCCATGCCACCCGCATGCGGTTTAAGGGTAATCACATCGTCCGCATGACCGATTTCACCAGCGTCATGGGTGACCCACAGCAGGCCCACGCCCTGCTCTTTCACGTAGCGCTGAATAATCTCGTTCACGTTATGCTTATTACTCTCATCCAGTGCGCTGGTTATTTCATCCAGCAATAATACTCTGGGTAAAAATTGCAGATTCCGAATCAGCGAAATACGCTGTTTTTCCCCGCCAGACAGTTCATTAATTGATTTTTTCAGCGTCTCTTCCGGCAAATTAAATTGCGCCAGATCGGCCAGCAATTTTTCCGGCTGTGGGCGCCGATCGCGTATTTGCCACGGAAAAAGTAAATTGTCGTATACCGTATCGCCAAACAGCGCAGGGGTTTGCGCGCAGTACGAAACCTGCTGGCGATAGGTTTCAGGAGAGAGGCGCGTAATATCCTCACCGCAATAAAGGATGGATCCTGACGTCGGGCTCAGCAGCGAAGCGATAATTTTTAGCAGCGTACTTTTCCCACTGCCGGAAGGGCCCGTTATCAGAGTGAACTGCCCTTCGCGTAATACCAGATTGATGTTATTTAACAGCGGAATGCCGTCGGGCTTAAAACCCAGTTGGTTGACCTGTAATAATGCCTTCATTCTTTTCTCATTTTTCGCGCTTATTCCGTCGGTATTGTAGGCCTGCGCCCTTCGCGCTGAGAAGGATAAAAGTTATACTTTCAGGTATCGGGCTGACGAAGGCAGTCGGCCGCCTTGCAAAAACAGGAGGTTTTTCATGCTCGTCTTTATTCCCGTCCTGATCTTCGTCGCGCTGGTGATTGTCGGCGCCGGCGTCAAGATTGTTCCTCAGGGCTATCAGTGGACCGTTGAGCGTTTTGGTCGTTATACCAAAACCTTGCAGCCCGGCCTGAGCCTGGTGGTGCCGTTTATGGATCGCATCGGCCGCAAAATTAATATGATGGAGCAGGTGCTGGATATCCCTTCTCAGGAAATCATCTCTAAAGATAACGCCAATGTAGCCATCGACGCAGTCTGCTTTATTCAGGTGATTGATGCCCCCAAAGCGGCGTACGAAGTGAGCAACCTGGAGCTTGCGATCATCAACCTGACGATGACCAATATCCGTACCGTGCTTGGCTCGATGGAGCTCGATGAAATGCTCTCCCAGCGCGACAACATCAACACCCGTCTGCTGCATATCGTCGATGAAGCCACGAATCCGTGGGGGATTAAAATCACCCGTATCGAAATTCGCGACGTGCGTCCACCGGCCGAGCTGATTGATGCGATGAACGCCCAGATGAAAGCTGAACGAACCAAGCGTGCCTATATTCTGGAGGCCGAAGGGATCCGCCAGGCGCAGATCGTCAAAGCCGAAGGTGAGAAGCAGTCGAAGATCCTGAAAGCGGAAGGCGAACGTCAGTCCGCATTCCTGCAGGCTGAAGCCCGTGAACGTTCCGCCGAGGCGGAAGCCCGCGCCACGCAGATGGTATCCGAAGCCATCGCCGCCGGGGATATTCAGGCGGTGAACTACTTCGTGGCACAGAAATACACCGACGCGCTGCAGCAGATTGGCTCGGCCAACAACAGCAAAGTGGTGATGATGCCACTGGATGCCAGCAGCCTGATGGGCTCCATTGCCGGGATCGCTGAACTGGTGAAAGACAGCGCCAGCGAACGGAGAAAATGATGATCGACGCCCTGCTCGTTCACCCGCATATTTTTTGGTTAAGCCTCGGCGGCGTGCTGCTGGCGGCGGAAATGCTCGGCGGGAATGGCTATCTGCTGTGGAGCGGCGTGGCGGCGATCGTCACCGGACTGCTGGTCTGGCTGCTGCCGTTTGGCTGGGAGTGGCAAGGCGCGCTTTTCGCCGTCTTAACGCTACTCGCCGCATGGCTCTGGTGGCGCTGGCTGGCAAGCCGTGTCAGACAGCAGCCACGGGCCGACAGCCAGCTCAATCAGCGCGGTCAGCAGCTTGTCGGAAAAGTCTTTACCCTGGACTCCGCACTCAGCAACGGACGCGGGCATATGCGCGTGGGCGACAGTTCATGGCCGGTGACCGCCGATGACGATCTCCCCGCGGGCGCCCGCGTGGAAGTGATTGCCGTGGAAGGGATTACGCTGAAGGTTCGCCTGCACTAACTTTTTTTACGATGACAGCAGCCGGAAAGATTATCGATAATCGGGCAGTCGGCGCTGTCATCGCCGGGACAGGCCTCCGCCAGCGCCAGTAGCTGTTCACGCATTCCCTGCAATTCCTTAATATGCTGCTCAATATCCGCCACCTTCTGCAAGGTACGCGCTTTGACATCCGCGCTGTGGCGAGCCGGATCGTTAAACAGATTCACCAGTTCCCCGCACTCTTCCAGATTGAATCCCACCTGGCGGGCCTGACGCAGCAGCGTCAGCTCATCCAGATGTTTTTGTGAGTAGCTGCGGTAGCCGTTATCGCTGCGCAGCGGCGGTGTGACCAGGCCCTTCTCCTCGTAAAAACGAATCGCTTTACTGGTCAGGCCGGTTTTTTTCGCCACATCGCTGATATTCATTTTTCCCCCCACAGGGCTGTCACCTCGCAGACCCACCTCTGCTTATTGTAAGGCCAACCCGGTAAGAACCAACCTCTTACGAAGACAATCTGCATGTTTAAAAAATATATCCCTCATGTTTCAAGCGGTTGTTAGCCGCACCGTATTTTCCCAACGTGATGTAGCTCACAGAAAATTGCTTACCTTCCGTTACGAATTGACGCAAATCAAAGTTGCATTCGTTTTACATCTTCACGTCTGGACGTCCCCGCACGCCCTTTGTATAAATGCGAACGATATTAATTATCATTAAAATCAAGGTTCACGTTTATGATGCGAAGGACTTGTCAGGGGCGCGTTATGCTCTCCACAATTTCAGTTTTGATGGCAGGCACAGCCAGTGCCGCTTCTTTGACGACAGCACAGACGAAAGCGAGCACTGAAGAGACGCTGGTGGTTACCGCGAATCGTTCGGAAAGCACCCTCTGGAGCAGCCCGGCGACAGTCCAGGTTATCGATCGCGAGACGCTGGAGAAATCCACGAGCACCTCTATTGCCGACGACCTGCAGGACATTCCCGGCGTTGAAGTTACGGACAACGCCCTGGCGGGCCGCAAACAAATTCGCATCCGCGGCGAAGCTTCTTCACGCGTGCTGATCCTGATTGATGGTCAGGAGGTTACCTACCAGCGCGCAGGTCAAAACTACGGTGCGGGGCTGCTAATAGATGAATCCGCATTAGAGCGTATTGAAGTGGTGAAAGGCCCCTACTCGGTTCTGTATGGCTCACAGGCGATTGGCGGTGTCGTCAACTTCATCACGAAAAAAGGGGGCGACAAACCGTTAGCCGGCGTGGTGAAGGCCACCTACAACTCAGCGACCGCGGGCTGGGAGGAATCTGCCGCCGCCTGGGGCAGCATCGGGCAATTCGATTATCGTATCAACGGGAGTTACTCCGATCAGGGCAACCGGGATACGCCGGATGGTCGCCTGCCGAACACCTCTTTTCGTAACAACAGCCAGGGCGTATGGCTGGGTTACACCGTAGACCGCCACAAGTTCGGGCTCTCGGTCGACCGCTATGAGCTGAGCACCCAGACCTGGTACGACGATCCCACCTACGAAGAGTTCAGCGTTAAGCTCCCGGAGCTAAAGCGTGAAAAAGTGGGCCTGTTCTATGATTTTGACGTCGCGGGCGACTACCTGAAAACCCTGCACGTTGATGCCTACACGCAAAATATCAAACGTAAATTTGAGAATAATGTTGCCGTCAACACGCCAACCGGTAGCCCGATGATCGGCGATCTGCGCGTGGCGAACCGGACCCGTTCGCAAGATAAGCAGGAGACGCAGGGCGTTACGCTGCAATCAAACTTCAGCCTTCCGGGCGATAACAATCTGGTGCTGGGCGCTCAGTATCAGCGAGACACGGTTAAGCAGACATCCCAAAGCTCGACGGACTCCTCCAGCACCAGCGGCTTCCCGGCCGCCGTCAACTACAGTAAAAACACGCTCGCACACAACCGCTCCGAACAGACAAACTGGTCGGTGTTTGGGCAGAACGACTGGAAGTTTGCCGATAGCTGGACCTGGACGCTGGGCGCTCGCCAGTACAGGCTCTCCTCAAAGCTCACCTCCGGCGATGAAACCACCACGCACTCGCAGACCGGGACAACCTCTTCTTCGCTCGGGGGCGACAGCGCACGCGATAATGAATGGGTGACCTCCACCAGCCTGCGTTACTCCGGTATCGATAATCTGGAGCTGCGCATGGCCTTTGCGCAAGGCTACGTCTTCCCGACGCTGAGCCAGCTGTTTATGCAAACCTCTGCGGGCGGTGGGGTGAATTATGGCAATCCGGATCTTAAAGCAGAACACTCAAACAACTATGAAATTGGCGCGCGTTACAACGGCAACCTCTGGGTCGTGGACGGCGCGGTTTACTATTCTGAGGCGAAAGATTACATCGCCTCGATGGCCTGTTCCGGTCAGAGCATCTGTGACGGCAACAGCAATAGCTCACGTACTGGCTATTACCACTATGACAACATCGATCGCGCCAAAACCTGGGGGATGGAGCTTACCGCGGAATACAACGGCTGGGCGGTTTCCCCCTATCTGAGCGGGAATATTCTGCGCCGCCAGTATGAAGGCAGCACGCTCAAAACATGGGATACCGGTGAACCGTTGATCAACGGGCGTGTCGGCGTGAAGCGCACTCAAATGTGGAATACCCTGAACATCACCACCGATCTCTTTGTGCGTGCCGCCTCCAGCGCCTCGGACAAAACCAGCGATGCCGGGACACGCTACCCGGGCTGGGCAACGCTTAACCTGGCCTTCAACACCGAGTTTGGACCGCAGGATCAGTACCAGGTCAACCTTGCCCTCAATAACCTGACCGACAAACGTTATCAAACCGCCCATGAATCCATTCCGGCAGCAGGCTTTAACGCCGCAGTGGGCTTTGCATGGAAGTTCTGACCATGAAAAAAAAGCTTACCGCTCTTTTGCTGCTTTGCGTTGCTGCGGCCAGCCACGCCGGTGACCGTATTGTGGTTGCCGGCGGTTCGCTCACCGAAATTGTTTTTACCCTTGGTGTCGGTGAGCGCGTCGTCGGCGTAGATGAGACAACCTCCTGGCCACCGGAAACCGCCAGCCTGCCTCACATCGGCTACTGGAAGCAGCTCAGCAGCGAAGGCATTTTATCGCTGCATCCGGATACCTTTATTACCTGGCAGGATGCCGGTCCGGATGTAGTGCTGAATCAGCTACGAGCACAGAAGATCCACGTTGTTACGCTCCCGCGCGTTCCCGCCACGCTGGACAGGATGGTTGCCAATATTCAGACGCTGGGCAGCGTTCTGGGCGCTGAGGATAACAGCAATGCGCTTATCGCTGATATCCGCCAAAGGCTGGAACGGGTGAAACAGGCAAATCGCGATAAAACGCCGGTTCGCGCAATGTTCATTCTTTCTGCTGGCGGCAGCGCCCCACAGGTCGCGGGAAAGGGCAGCGTGGCCGATGCCATTCTGACCCTTGCCGGTGCTCAAAATGTGGCAACCCATACGCAGTATAAAAGCTACAGCGCAGAGGCCATCCTGGCGGCGAATCCTGATGTCATCATCGTCACGAACGAAATGGTTCAGGGCGATGTGAATCGCCTGAGCACCATCGCAGGCATGACCCGCACCGCCGCATGGAAAAAACAGCGCATTATCACCATCGACCAGGCGTTAATCCTGGGCATGGGGCCGCGCATTGCCGACGCCGTGGAAACGCTGCACCAGCAGCTCTGAGTAAAAAAGGACTTAACGCAGTAATGATTACTCCCCTCGATCTCACCCCGCACTTTGCGCAGGAAGGCGGGCAGCCATTTAAAGATCGTCATGCCACCATGCCGTGGCGCGGCGCGATGCCTGTCGCCAAAGAAGCCCTTCAGTCCAGCTGGCAGGGGCTGCTGAACCAGGCAACGCCTGCCCGCAAACGACTTCTTTATTTGCATATTCCCTTTTGCGCCACGCACTGCACCTTTTGTGGCTTCTACCAGAATCGCTTTGAAGAAGATCATTGTGCCCTTTACACCGATGCCCTGCTGCGTGAAATCGCGATGGAAGCCGACAGTCCTCTTCATCAGTCGGCCCCCATTCATGCTGTCTATTTCGGCGGCGGGACTCCTTCCGCCCTCTCTGCGCGCGATCTTGGCCGTATTATCACCGCCTTGCGTGAACAGCTGGCGCTGGCGCCCGATTGCGAAATCACGATTGAAGGCCGGGTACTGAATTTTGATGATAATCGCATTGATGCCTGTCTGGATGCGGGCGCCAATCGGTTCTCCATTGGTATTCAGTCTTTCAACAGCAAAATCCGTAAAAAAATGGCCCGGACCTCCGATGGCCCGACGGCACGCGCCTTTATGGAAGGGCTGGTGAAGCGCGATCGCGCAGCGGTAGTGTGCGACCTGCTGTTTGGTCTGCCGGGGCAGAGTGCAGAATTGTGGGCGGAAGATTTAGCCATTGCCCGGGATATCGGCCTGGACGGTGTCGATCTGTACGCGCTAAACCTGCTGCCACAAACCCCGCTGGGTAAAGCTGTGGCCGCCGGACGCGTCACCCTTCCCTCTCCCGCCGGGCGTCGCGATCTCTATCTTCAGGGCTATGAATTTATGGAGCAGGCTGGATGGCGCTGCATCAGCAACAGCCACTGGGCGCGTACCACCCGTGAGCGCAACCTGTACAACCTGCTGATAAAACAAGGTGCAGACTGCCTGGCGCTGGGATCAGGGGCTGGCGGATCGGTCAACGGCTGGTCGTGGATGGTCGAGCGCAACCTTAACGCCTGGCATGACGCTATCGCCGCCGGAAAAAAACCGCTCATGATGATGATGCGTACTTCGGAGCAAGGCTTTCAGTGGCGGCACGCGCTGCAGGCTGGCGTCGAAACCGCTCGTATCCCGCTGGCTGAACTCACCCCTCACGCAGCGGAACTCGCCCCGCTGCTGGCGCAGTGGCATAAAGCAGGCCTGACCAAAGATGCCTCCAATTGCATCCGCTTAACGCGCGAAGGCCGCTTCTGGGCCAGCAATATTTTGCAGTCGCTTCAGGAACTGATTCAGCAACTTAATACGCCACGCATTGTGGTCAGACAATCATAAAAAGGAGTAACCCATGAGCCATGTCTCTTTACACGATTTCATGAAAACCGAGCCTGACGGCACCCTGGAAGCGATTGCTGCACAGTATGGCGTGACGCTGCTGGAGGTGGTGAAAAACCTGCCGTCGCATACGCTGCTCAACGGCGATCGATTCGATGCCGTATGGGACAGCATCGCTGAATGGGGTAACGTGACCACGCTGGTGCACACCGCTGACGTGATTCTGGAATTCACGGGTGAACTGCCCTCCGGTTTTCATCGCCACGGTTACTTCAACCTGCGGGGTAAAAAGGGGATGACGGGCCATATCAAAGCAGAGAACTGCACCCATATCGCGCTGGTCGAACGTAAATTTATGGCAATGGATACCGCCTCGATTCTGTTCTTCAACGCCGCAGGCAGTGCGATGTTTAAAATTTTCCTCGGACGCGACGACCACCGTCAGTTGCTGGCCGCACAGGTTGAGGCTTTCCGCGCGCTGGGGCAGACGCTCAAAGAGGCAACGGTATGAAACCATGGTTAATTTTTGGGGCTGGTGGCACGGGCGTCGGTGCGCTGACGGCTGACATCGCGCTTCAGCAGCAACGCCCGGTTTACGCGCTGGTACGCAATCCACAAGCAGCAGAGCGCCTGCGGGCAAAAGGCGTTCAGGTTGTTGTAGGAGATGCCTGCGACGGTGAACGAGTGGCGGAAATTTGCGCGCGGGCGGGAAACCGCGCTCTGGTTATCTCAACCCTGGGTGGCGAGGCTGAATATCTGGCGAACCGCACCATCATTGATACAGCTGAACGCGCCGGTCTCAACCAGATGATTCTGGTGACCTCACTGGGCTGCGGCGACAGCTGGTCCTGGCTATCCGATCGCGCCAAGGCGGCCTTTGGTCAGGCGGTTCGTGAAAAGTCACTGGCCGAAAGCTGGCTGCAAACCAGCCCGCTCGATTTTGCCATTGTGCGCCCGGGCGGTCTGCTTAACGGCGCGCCAACGGGTAAAGCTGAACGCTCGCAGAGAAAAGAGGCTCATGGTCTGGTGATGCGTGCCGACGTTGCCGCACACGTTGCTGAGCTGGCTGGGCAGCCGTTGCTGAACAACCAGATTTATAGCCTGACTGAGCCGGGGCTGAAACCCGCCTGATGTCCTGGCGGCAGTGAAAGCTGCCGTCCCGGAGGGAGATTTGCCTGTTGAAGGATTCACTTTCATCGCTGAGCGTCTGTATTGGGCTGGCCTTCATCCTCTTCGCGCTGACGCTGGTGGCAGCCAGCCAGGGGGCGATGAAGATTGGTTTACTGTCCCTGATGGACGAGACCCGTCGCGATATCTGGCTCAACATCCGTTTGCCGCGCGTACTGCTGGCCGTTCTGGTTGGCGGTGCGCTGGCGGCGTCCGGCGTGTTGATGCAAGGGCTGTTTCGTAACCCCATGGCGGACCCCGGTCTGCTGGGGGTAAGCAGCGGTTCCGCGCTGATGGTTGGTGTAGCGATTGTCTTCCCCGTCGCGCTGCCCGCCATGTTTATGCTCTATGAGCAGATGATGTTCGCCATTGGCGGCAGCCTCATCGTCTGCGCGGTCATTTTTTTAATCAGCATGCGTCATTCCCACGGCGGAATGATGCAGCTTTTACTGGCGGGCATCGCCATTAATGCCGTGTGTGGTGCAGCCATTGGCGTACTGAGCTACGTCGGCGACGAACAGCAGCTGCGCCAGCTCACCCTGTGGATGATGGGCAGCCTCGGTCAGGCACAATGGCCGACGCTGGCAGTAGCGGCAAGCGTGATTCTGCCAGCGCTTATTGGGACGCTGTGGCTGGCTAACGCCCTGAATCTCCTTCAGTTGGGTGATGAAGAAGCCCACTATCTTGGCGTTAACGTCAGGCGCAAAAGGCAGCATCTGTTGCTGCTCAGCTCAGTGCTGGTCGGCACGGCAGTCTCCGTCAGCGGCGTCATCGGATTTATTGGGCTGGTCGTGCCTCATCTTGTGCGCATGCTCCTCGGTGCCGATCACCGCTGGCTGCTGCCCTGCTCAACCCTTGCGGGCGCCTGCCTGCTCCTGGTGGCAGACACGCTGGCACGCACGCTGGTACAGCCGGCAGAGATGCCGGTGGGCTTACTCACCAGCCTGCTTGGCGGGCCCTGGTTTCTGTGGCTGATTTTGCGAACAAGGAGGGGAATATGATTGAAGCGCATAAGCTTAGCTACAGCATTCAGGGACGCAAGCTGACCGATAACGTCTCTTTCACCCTGCCCGGTGGCGAAATCGTGGCGATCCTCGGCCCTAACGGTGCAGGAAAATCAACCCTGCTGCGCCAGCTGACCGGCTACCTGAAACCTGATACCGGCGAATGCCGGCTGTTTGGCAAACCGATCGCAGCATGGCAGACCGCCGAGCTGGCAAAAACGCGGGCCGTGATGCGGCAAAACAGCCACATGGCTTTCCCGTTTAGCGTGCTGAAAGTGATTCGCATGGGGCGGCACCCGCACCGTTCCCGCAATGGACATGATGAGACCGGACACATCATAGCCCTGTGCGGCTGCGAAACGCTGCTCTCGCGTGATTATCGTCATCTGTCAGGCGGCGAGCAGCAGCGCGTTCAGCTCGCGCGTTTGCTGGTCCAGCTCTGGGAGCCCGTGCCGTCGCCAAAATGGCTGTTTCTCGACGAGCCCACCTCAGCGCTCGATATTCATCACCAGCAGCAACTGTTTCGCTTACTGCGAACGCTGGTGAATGAGCGGCAGTTTAATGTCTGCTGCGTGCTGCACGATCTCAACCTGGCTTCCCGCTATGCGGACAGGCTCCTCCTGCTGGAAGAAGGAAAAGTCGTGGCCAACGGTACGCCGCAGGCGGTTCTCACCCGGAGCCAGTTAACACGGCTGTATCGCGCGGATTTGTCTGTCCAGACCTCGCCAGACGATCCTGCACCGCTGATTGTGCTCGAACGTTAATCCCTTTGACAAAACCCCTTGACCTTCCAGTTGCTGGAAGGTTTAACCTTTATCACAGTTGGTAAATTCACTGAGGTAAAAGGAGCCTGAGTATGTCTCAAACTATCAATCTGACGCTGGATGGCCTCTCCTGTGGCCACTGCGTCAAACGCGTGAAAGAAAGTCTGGAGCAGCGTCCTGATGTCGAAAGCGCTGAAGTGACCATCGACCATGCCGCCGTCACCGGCAGTGCCAGCGCCGGGCAGCTGATCGAAACCGTTAAACAGGCCGGATACGGGGCGGAGCTCAGCCACCCAAAGGCTAACCCGCTGGCAGAGTCATCACTCCCGTCGGAAGCACTGACAGCGGCCCCAACCGAGCTTCCGGCAGCCGATGACCTCGACGACAGCCTGCAGCTGTTGATCAACGGCATGAGCTGCGCCAGCTGTGTCTCCCGGGTACAAAATGCGCTTGCCGCAGTACCGGGCGTCACCCAGGCACGGGTCAATCTGGCGGAACGCACGGCGCTGGTTATGGGCAGTGCGTCCGCCTCTGATTTAGTCCAGGCGGTGGAAAAAGCGGGCTACGGCGCCGAGGCCATCGAAGATGATCTGAAGCGCCGTGAACGCCAGCAGGAAACCGCGATCGCCACCATGAAACGGTTCCGCTGGCAGGCCATTGTCGCCCTGCTGGTCGGTATTCCGGTGATGGTCTGGGGCATGCTCGGCGACAACATGATGGTCACCGACGCCAACCGTACGCTGTGGCTGATCATCGGCCTGATTACGCTCGGCGTGATGGTCTTCGCGGGCGGCCACTTTTATTCCAGCGCGTGGAAAAGCCTGAAAAATCGCACCGCGACTATGGATACCCTTGTAGCACTCGGCACCGGCGTGGCGTGGCTCTATTCGATGAGCGTCAACCTGTGGCCGCAGTGGTTCCCGATGGAGGCACGGCATCTCTACTATGAAGCCAGTGCAATGATCATCGGTCTGATTAATCTCGGCCATATGCTGGAAGCCCGCGCCCGCCAGCGCTCCTCCAAAGCGCTGGAAAAATTGCTCGACCTTACCCCGCCAACCGCACGCGTGGTGACGGAAGAAGGTGAAAACTCCGTGCCGCTGGCAGACGTTCAGCCGGGCATGACGCTGCGCCTCACGACCGGCGATCGCGTGCCCGTCGACGGGGAAATCACCGAGGGCGAAGCCTGGTTTGACGAAGCGATGCTAACCGGCGAGCCCGTACCGCAGCAAAAAAGCAGCGGTGAAAGCATTCATGCCGGGACGGTGGTGCAGGACGGTAGCGTACTGTTCCACGCAAGCGCCGTCGGTAGCCACACCACGCTGTCGCGCATTATCCGCATGGTGCGCCAGGCGCAAAGCAGTAAGCCGGAAATCGGCCAGCTGGCAGACAGAATTTCCGCCGTGTTTGTGCCCACGGTGGTGGCAATTGCGCTGTTCAGCGCCGCTATCTGGTACTTCTTCGGCCCGGCGCCGCAGATTGTCTACACCCTGGTGATTGCCACCACGGTGCTGATCATCGCCTGCCCTTGTGCGCTGGGTCTGGCAACACCGATGTCGATTATCGCCGGGGTCGGGCGCGCTGCGGAATACGGCGTGCTGGTCCGCGATGCCGATGCGCTACAGCGCGCAAGCGAACTCGATACGCTGGTGTTCGACAAAACAGGCACGCTGACCGAAGGGAAACCTCAGGTCGTGGCGGTAAAAACCTGGGGTGATATTACGCAGAGCGAGGCGTTGCGACTCGCCGCCGCGCTGGAGCAGGGTTCAAGCCACCCGCTGGCCCACGCCATCATCGAAAAAGCAGCCGCTGAGTCGCTGCCAAAGGTCAATGCATTCCGTACGCTGCGAGGTCTTGGCGTGAGCGGTGAAGCGGACGGTCATGCGCTCTTATTAGGAAACCAGGCGCTGCTGAGTGAGCAGCAGGTGGCGAACGCCGAGGCTGACGCTGAGGTTCAGGCGCAGGCAGCGAAAGGTGCCACGCCGGTGCTGCTGGCGGTTGATGGCAAAATCGCCGCGCTGTTTGCCATTCGCGATCTGCTGCGTAAAGACAGCGTTGCGGCGCTCACTCGTCTGCATCGCGAAGGCTATCGCCTGGTAATGCTGACCGGTGATAACCCGACGACCGCCAACGCGATTGCAAAAGAAGCCGGTATTGATGAAGTGATTGCCGGTGTGCTGCCGGACGGCAAAGCCGAAGCCATTAAAACGCTTCAGGCAGAAGGCCGCAAAGTGGCGATGGTCGGCGATGGCATCAACGATGCCCCGGCGCTGGCGCAGGCGGAAGTGGGCATTGCGATGGGCGGTGGCAGCGACGTCGCCATCGAAACCGCAGCTATCACCCTGATGCGCCACAGCCTGACGGGCGTGGCCGACGCACTGGCGATTTCACGCGCCACGCTGCGCAACATGAAGCAGAACCTGCTGGGGGCGTTTATCTATAACTCGCTCGGTATCCCCATTGCCGCCGGGATCCTCTGGCCGCTGACCGGCACGTTGCTGAACCCCGTGGTTGCCGGGGCGGCGATGGCGCTGTCGTCCATCACCGTGGTCAGCAACGCCAACCGCCTGCTGCGCTTTAAGCCAAAAGCGTAACGCAAACGCCAGCCCACAAGGCTGGCGTTTGCACCTGTGCAGGCAACGCGCTAGCATGATCTTTTTTTCAGGGAGCGCGTATGGGACTGTTTCACCGGATAAAAACTTCGCTGTGCGCTCTGGTTAGTGGGCGCTACGCGTGGCCCGGGCTCGACATATCGCTGCCTGGTGGGCAGCACCTGCATCTGGTCGGCAGCATTCATATGGGCACGCGCGATATGGCGCCGCTGCCGCCGCGGCTGATCAAACTGATTCATCAGGCCGATGCGCTGATCGTAGAAGCGGATATCTCAGGTAACGAAACCCCTTTTCGCGATCTTCCGCCCTGCCCGCCGCTTCGCGAGCGTTTAAGCAAATCCCAATATCAACATCTGGAAACGTTGAGCGACGAACTCGGCCTGTCACTTGCCCTGTTTGATACACAGCCACTGTGGCAAATCGCCATGGTGCTGCAGGCGACTCAGGCACAAAAACTTGGTTTGCGCCCCGATTACGGTATTGATTATCAGCTGCTGAACTGCGCACGCGAAACTCAGCGCCCGGTGATCGAACTGGAAGGATCGGAGAGTCAGATTGCGCTACTGCACGAACTGCCGGACGGTGGACTCTCTTTACTCGACGATACGCTGATCCACTGGCACACCAATGCCCGGTTGCTGCAGGTGATGATCGGCTGGTGGATGGAGCAACCGCCCATTGAGCCGCCGTCGCTTCCCAACACGTTCAGCCATTCGCTGTACGACGTGCTGATGCATCAGCGCAATCTGGCCTGGTGCGACAAACTGCATGCTCTGCCGCCCGGACGCTACGTCGTGGCTGTGGGCGCGCTGCATTTATATGGGGAAGGGAATCTGCCGTCGATGCTGAAAACATAGCCGGGATAAAAAAGCGGCCAATATTTCTATTGGCCCGTCAAAGAGGAATTTCATCATTATTATTATCCCGAAGTTAGCACTCCGGATCTTTCGATTGTCGCTCAAAGTGTCCATCACTGCCAACACAATTGCGCAAGATAGTACTATTTTTTCAGCAATCTTCAGGCGTATGCTGTTTCCCGTTTACTCCGGCTGTAAGAAGGATTGTTATGACGCCCGCCGTTAAGTTACTCGAAAAAAACAAGATTGCTTTTCAGGTTCACAGTTACGATCACGATCCCAACGAAACCAACTTTGGCGATGAAGTGGTGCGCAAACTCGGCCTGAACGCCGACCAGGTTTACAAAACCCTGCTGGTGGCCGTAAACGGGGACATGAAGCATCTCGCCGTTGCCGTCACGCCGGTTGCCACGCAGCTCGATCTGAAAAAAGTCGCTAAAGCTTTAGGGGCAAAGAAAGTGGATATGGCCGATCCGATGGTTGCTCAGCGCACCACCGGCTACCTGGTAGGCGGCATCAGCCCGCTCGGTCAGAAAAAACGCCTGCCGACGCTGATCGATGCCCCGGCACAGAGCTTCCCGACGATCTATGTTTCTGGCGGCAAACGAGGGCTGGATATCGAACTGGCGGCAGACGATCTGGCGAAGATACTGGACGCGAAGTTTGCCGATATTGCGCGACGGGATTAAACACCGTGCCAGGATTAGTTCTGTAAGCCGCATCCGGCACCGGTGTTTTCCGTTTTGCCTGATGCGCTACGCTTATCAGGCCTACAAAACTGACGGGTATGCACCAGACGTTTTTCGTAGGCCGGATAAGGCGAAGCCGCATCCGGCATTTTTCAGGCTACTGCCAGCTCACTTCCCCTTTCGGTTCGTAAGCATTCACATCCAGCGGTGAATTCTGTTCGATATATTGCTTCAGCACTTCGGCATCGATAAACCCGGTATTTACATAGCCCGGTTTGGTGTCGATATGCGGATAGCTATCGCCGCCCGTGGCGTTAAAGCTGAGCGTTGCCATACGGTATTTTTTGTTCGGGTCGACCGGCTCGCCTTTGATTTTCAGGTCATTCAGCTGGCCGCCTTTCGCCACAAAGCTGACGTTGGCAAACTGCGGATACGCGCCGGAGTCCGGCTTCATTTGCGCAACAGCAGTCAGGTATTCTGTCACCTCTTTGCCCGTCATATCGACATACACCACGATGTTGCCGAACGGCTGAACCTTCAGGACGTCTTTGTAGGTGATTTTTCCCGCCTCGATGGAGTCGCGGATCCCGCCGCCGCTCATGACCGCGAAGTCTGCGTTAGTGCGCGCCATTTGCGCCGCGAGGATCAGATGGCCTATGTTCGTCTGGACGAAGCGCACCTTGCTGCGATCGCCTTCAAGATGGCCATTTACGTCACCCACTTTCACGGACAGCTGTGCTTTACCTTTGTTCTGGAACGGCGTCAGCAGCGACAGCATCTGTGGGTTCTCCGGGATTTGCGGCGTGTAAAGTACGCGCTCACTTTGCCCGTTGTCATAGGTGATCTTCTTCTTCAGATTGACCGGAATCAGCTGATAGTGCACCAGCTTCATCTCACCGTTGCGGAACTCGAAGTCTGCGCGGCCCACGTATTTGCCCCATTCGTGAGCCTGCACAATCCAGATACCGTTTTGCTTATCCGGCGCACAAGGCGTGCCCGGTACGTAATCAACCTGCTTTTTGTTTTCGGAGGCCATGCAAACCGGATCCTGTGAGTGACCACCCACAATCATCGCCAGCGAACCGGCAGGCAGGCTGCGCGCCATTTCGACGTCGCCCGGCGCGTTCGAGCCGTGGTTACCGTTGTCGTAATGCCCCATGTGGGTGGCGGCGAGGATCATGTCAGGTTTCTGCGTCTGCTGCAGCTCCTGGATAACCAGCTTCGCTTCTTCTGCCGGGTTGCGGAATTCGATATCGGTGAAGTTTTCCGGATTACCGATTTTTGCGGTGTCGTCGGTGGTTAAGCCAATCACGGCAATTTTCAGCCCCTGGCGATTGAACAGCGCCCAGGGTTTAAACAGGCGCTCGCCGGTACTTTTCTGGTAAATATTGGCGGAGAGGAACGGGAATTTGACCCACTTTTCCTGCTGGCGAATCACGCTCAGCGGATGATCGAATTCGTGGTTGCCGACGGCCATCGCATCATAGCCAATCAGGTTCATGCCGCGAAAATCGGGCTCGGCATCCTGCAGGTCCGACTCCGGCACGCCGGTGTTGATATCACCGCCGGACAGCAGCAGCACGCTGCCGCCTTCTGCTGCAACCTCTTTACGGATCCCGTCCACCAGCGTCTTTTGCGCGGCCAGGCCGTATTCACCGTACTCGCTGCGCCAGAAATGCCCGTGGTGATCGTTGGTGTGCAGGATGGTTATTTTATAGGTTTTATCCTGCTCATAAGCGCTGGCCTGCAGGCTACCCAGCAGACCCGCTGCCAGCATCGCCAGCACCACGCCGCGTTTCAACAATGTCATGACTCTCTCCCTGAATAAATTTCAACTGCCGAAATTACAATGAGTAACAAGCATAGACAAATATGTTTTCAGAATTGAGACTTTCTTCAAACGGCGGAGACCGTTATCTTAGTCTGATAATTATTACAGATAAGATTTTACCCAACGTCGCTATCGCTCCATTAACTTAAGTGAACTTCTATGGCAATCAGTGAAACCAGTCCGACGCTGCCCGGCAGCGCTGCGCCGAAGCCAAAATCAAAAACCTCCTTTGGCATTCTCGGGGCAATCAGTCTTTCTCACCTGCTCAACGATATGATCCAGTCGCTGATTCTGGCGATTTACCCGCTGCTACAGTCTGAGTTTTCGCTCACCTTCGTGCAGATCGGGATGATTACGCTCACCTTCCAGCTGACCTCTTCTCTGCTACAGCCGGTAGTGGGCTACTGGACCGACAAATATCCGATGCCGTGGTCGCTGCCGATTGGTATGTGCTTTACCCTGAGCGGCCTGGTGCTGCTGGCCATGGCGGGCAGCTTTGAGGCCGTGGTACTTGCCGCAGCGCTGGTGGGCACCGGTTCTTCAGTATTCCATCCGGAATCGTCGCGCGTGGCGCGTATGGCTTCTGGCGGACGCCATGGCCTGGCGCAGTCGCTGTTCCAGGTTGGCGGCAACTTCGGTAGCTCGTTGGGCCCTCTGCTGGCGGCGCTGATCATCGCGCCTTACGGGAAAGGTAACGTAGGCTGGTTCGTGCTCGCCGCGCTGCTGGCCATTGTCGTGCTGGCGCAAATCAGCCGCTGGTACGCCGCACAGCACCGTATGAACAAAGGCAAACCCAAAGCGGCCATTGTTAACCCGCTGCCGCGGAACAAAGTGATTCTGGCCGTTTGCGTGCTGCTTCTGCTGATTTTCTCAAAATACTTCTATATGGCGAGCATCAGCAGCTATTACACCTTTTATCTGATGCATAAGTTTGGATTATCGGTACAAAATGCCCAGTTTCA
The DNA here is from genome assembly GCA_002470465.1 of Pluralibacter sp. UBA7423. Classification (GTDB taxonomy): domain Bacteria; phylum Pseudomonadota; class Gammaproteobacteria; order Enterobacterales; family Enterobacteriaceae; genus Scandinavium. Next base: position 261,240 of record DKMD01000018.1, on the reverse strand, counting down.
TTTGTTTGCATTCCTGTTTGCCGTTGCTGCAGGAACCGTCATTGGCGGGCCCGTTGGCGATAAGATTGGGCGTAAATATGTGATTTGGGGCTCTATCCTGGGCGTTGCACCCTTCACGCTTATTTTACCTTATGCATCACTCGAATGGACCGGTATTCTGACGGTGATCATTGGTTTTATCCTCGCGTCGGCGTTTTCCGCCATCCTGGTGTACGCTCAGGAGCTTTTACCGGGCCGAATTGGCATGGTTTCAGGTCTGTTCTTTGGTTTTGCTTTCGGCATGGGTGGCTTGGGGGCTGCGGTTCTCGGCGTGGTTGCTGACCATACCAGCATCGAAGAGGTCTACAAAATCTGCGCTTTCCTGCCATTACTGGGGATGTTGACCATATTCCTGCCTGACAATCGTCATAAAGCCTGAATAACTTGCCGTCAGAGTGAAATTCTGACGGCTATTTACCTACGTTTTATCAGCATTCCCGGCCATTAATAGTCTCTCTTTTTCCCATCTGTGCGTTTTTCCTCTTTAATTCTGTTTTTCTTCAAAATTCCACAGTTATTCATAAACAGATTGCTGAGAATTGTCATAAACTATTACCTGGTTTTTTGGCGTTTTCGCCAGAAATGGATCTACCAGCCACGAAAGGAGACGGAATGCACCACGCCACACCGCTAATCACCACCATTGTAGGGGGGCTTGTCCTCGCCTTTATCTTCGGCATGATTGCCAACAAACTGCGCATTTCACCTCTGGTGGGTTATTTGTTAGCCGGTGTGCTGTCAGGGCCGTTTACTCCAGGCTTTGTAGCCGATACCAAACTGGCGCCGGAGCTGGCAGAGCTCGGCGTCATCCTGCTGATGTTCGGCGTCGGCCTGCACTTCTCTCTGAAGGATTTGATGGCGGTAAAGGCCATCGCCATTCCCGGCGCAATTGCCCAGATTGCGGTGGCAACGTTGCTGGGTATGGCGCTTGCAGCGGGATTAGGCTGGTCGCTGATGACCGGCATCGTCTTTGGACTGTGTCTCTCAACCGCCAGTACCGTGGTGCTGCTGCGTGCGCTTGAGGAGAGGCAGCTGATAGACAGTCAGCGAGGGCAAATCGCTATCGGCTGGCTGATCGTGGAAGATCTGGTGATGGTGCTGACGCTGGTCATGCTGCCGGCCATCGCCAGCATGATGGAACAGGGCGACGTGGGCTTTGCCACGCTCGCCCTCGATTTAGGCCTGACAATCGGTAAAGTCATTGCGTTTATCGCCGTAATGCTGCTGGTGGGTCGCCGCCTGGTGCCGTGGATCATGGCACGGAGCGCTGCTACCGGCTCCCGCGAGCTGTTCACCCTTTCCGTGCTGGCGCTGGCGCTGGGCATCGCTTTCGGTGCTGTCGAACTGTTTGACGTTTCCTTCGCGCTCGGCGCATTCTTCGCCGGAATGGTGCTGAATGAATCCGAACTGAGCCACCGTGCCGCCCACGACACGCTGCCGCTGCGCGATGCCTTCGCGGTACTGTTCTTTGTTTCAGTCGGCATGCTGTTCGATCCGATGGTGCTGGTTAACCAGCCGATGGCGGTACTCGGCACGCTGGCAATCATCATCTTCGGTAAATCTCTTGCCGCCTTTATTCTGGTGCGCCTGTTCGGCCACTCCCAACGTACCGCGCTGACCATTGCCGCAAGCCTTGCGCAGATTGGTGAGTTTGCCTTTATCCTGGCCGGGCTTGGCATCGCGCTGGATCTGCTGCCGCAGGCCGGACAGAATCTGGTGCTGGCGGGTGCGATCCTGTCAATTATGCTCAACCCGATACTGTTTGCGGTGCTGGAAAAATACCTCAATAAAACCGAAACCCTTGAGGAACAAACGCTGGAAGAAGCGCTGGAAGATGAGAAGCAAATTCCGGTGGATATCTGCAATCACGCGCTGCTGGTCGGTTATGGCCGCGTCGGCAGCCTGCTTGGTGAGAAGCTGATGGCGCAGGGTATCCCGCTGGTGGTCATTGAAACCTCACGTACGCGCGTGGACGAGCTGCGAGAGCGCGGCATCCGTGCGGTGCTGGGGAACGCGGCAAGCGAAGAGATCATGAACCTGGCGCACCTCGACTGCGCCCGCTGGCTGCTGCTGACCATCCCGAATGGCTACGAAGCCGGGGAAATTGTCGCCTCCGCTCGCGAGAAATGCCCAAATATCGAGATTATCGCCCGTGCGCATTACGACGATGAGGTGGAGTACATCACCGAACGCGGCGCGAATAAGGTGGTAATGGGCGAACGTGAGATTGCCAATACGATGCTGACGCTGCTGGAAAGCCCGCCGGTGGACGAAGCGGTGACAGGATAATTCACATTGCCTGCTGGCGCTCCGCTTAGCAGGCCTACGAAAAACCGTAGCCCCGGCCAGCAGAGCGCCGCCGGAGAAATCTTATCGATCCCAGTAAGCTTCTTCCAGGCTGTCTTCCCGCTCCGGCAGGCCACGCGTCAGGCGCGGTGAATGCTGGTTCAGCACCTGATAGCTCACGCGGTTGGCATACTTACACACCTGCGCCAGTGATGAATAGGTCAGCCAGGTAAACGCGTGCTTGCTGGAATTCGGCACGTTGTTACGGTGATAATTATTTGCCGTAATATCGTGCAGGAGCGCCGCCAGCGCACCGTCGCCTGCGCCGTTGGTGTTCATGATTTTCTCAGGGCCGCCCATGTACGGCGCAATGTGCGAGTAAATACGCAGCGGATTCTGGCAGTCTTTGTAGCGCATCGCGCGGCTGAATTCGTACTGGTTAAATTCGGCAATCGCCCCCGGCAGCAGCGGATGCTGCGTCAGGCGCTTCTTCTCTTCTTCCGTAAAGCCTGCCATATACAGGCCAACCGGTCCTGCGGTACATAAAACCAGGTCAACCCAGTCCAGCGCCTTATCGGAGGCCAGTAGCGGGTCGGCAATGCCGGTAAGCGCCTCGGCCTCTTCTTCGTTCATCGCCAGAATCGACACGTGCTCTTTCAGAAAGGCCTGCCACCACTCAGGATTATCGGCGATGACAAATTTCGTCCCGAGCGTCAGCACCACCGGCACGTCATGCTTTTTGGCGTATTCGATGGCCTTCATGGTTGCTTCCGGCATCGGTTCACCCGGCTTACAGCGCACGAGGTAGGATGTGAGCACCAGCGCAGAAGCCCCGGCAATGACCTCTTCCGGAATGCTGTCGGCACGCAGCCGGTTCATGTGGCCAGGACTGATGGCAAAGGTGCGCTCGCCGCTGTCGCTGATAAGGGTGAAGCAGCGGCCAATCGGGCCGTTTACGCCCTGCAGATAGTTCAGGTCGGTACGGCTGGAGGTATTGCAGAGGTAGCGGTAGGCATAGCCGCCGATTTCGATGTTGCTGCACATTACACCTAGCAGCACCGAGCGGTCATCTGCCAAAACGGAGTAGTTGTGCATGGTGTTACCGATGGTACCGCCGGCAAACTGATGGGTGATCAGATTCTCGCGCACCAGCTCCTGATAAAGCGCTTCCGCCACATCGTCCTCGATCACCAGAGAATGGCCGCTGCTCAGGCCGTAGCGGGCGACAAATGCATCGTCTACCCTGGCTTCAATATCCACCAGCGTCTGATCGATACCCACCACCCAGGAGGTGCCGGTTTCGGCTTCGGGCTGAATTTGCTGTAACAGCGGGTCGCGGGCGTTAACGGGGAAATAGTGTTTGGATTTGCGTTTACCGGGAAATTTCATGGGCTGCGATCGAATGGCTGAGAATAAGCGAAGAATAGTAGCATATTCCCCGCTTATTCGCTGCTTCCCGCGCGTTTAGCGATACGGTGCGGTGAGGTTCACCATCATCTCGATATGTTCAGCATTCGCATTGAGCGCTGGAATGTATTCATACTTTTTGCCGCCCGCTTCGAGGAAGAACTCTTTATTCTGTACGGCAATCTCTTCCAGCGTTTCCAGGCAGTCCGCCGAAAAGCCCGGGCACATCACCTGCACGTGCTTTACACCTTTTTCGCCAAGCATCTTCAGGGTTTCATCGGTGTACGGCGTGAGCCATGGCTCACGGCCAAAGCGCGACTGGAACGTCATCATCACTTTGTCGTGGGAAATGCCAAGCGCCGACACCAGCTCGCGAGTCGTGTCACGGCAGCGCTGCGGATAGTCATCGCCCTCGTCCGCGTAGCGCTGCGGTATACCATGATAAGAGAGCAGCAGCACGTCCGGCTCGCCATGTTCGGCAAACGAAGCTCTCACGCTGCTGACCAGCGCCTGAATATAGTCGCTGTCGTCGGCATAATCGCGGATAAAGGAGACACCCGGAATGCGGCGACGGGTCGCGAGGATACGCGCCAGTTCATCCCACACCGCAGCAACCGTTGAGCAGGAGTACTGCGGATAGAGCGGCAGCACGACGATATGGTCCACATCCTGTGCCAGCAGCTCTTCCACAGCGCTTTCCAGCGATGGCGAACCATAGCTCATACCCAGCGCCACGGGTACTTCCGGCAGGCGCTTCGCCAGCGCGGCCTGCTGACGACGGCTGTAGACCATCAGCGGCGAGCCCTCTTCCATCCACACGGACTGATAGAGTTTTGCCACTCGCGGGGAACGCAGAGGCAGAATAACGCCACGCAGCAGCGGCCACCACAGCGCACGCGGCGTATCCACAACGCGGGAATCGCTCAGGAACTGACGCAGATAGCGTTTGACCGCTTCGGGGGTGGGCGCATCGGGCGTGCCGAGGTTCGCTAACAGAATACCGGTTTTCGTCTGACGCATTACCGCCTCTTAACTGGGTAAATGGCTGATAATTGTAACGGAAAAGGGAGAAAGAAGAACTAATTGCTGTGAGAGGTGCCAGCGAAGGTTGCCTGATGGCGCTGATTGCCAGGTGGCGGCTAATGCCTTACCTGGCCTACAAATGCATCGCAGGCCGGGTAAGCTTGCGCCACCCGGCAATGACCGCGGTATCAGCCGAGGATTTTAGCCAGTTCAGCGCGAACATCAGCCACGGCTTTGGTGCCGTCCACTTTGACGTATTTGGTGTTACCCGCCTGCGCTTCTTTGGAGTAGTAGCCGATCAGCGGCGCGGTCATCTGATGGTATTCCACCAGGCGTTTACGCACAGTTTCTTCCTGATCGTCTTTACGGGTGGTCAGCTCTTCGCCGGTCACGTCGTCTTTGCCTTCAACCTTAGGCGGGTTGAATTTGATGTGGTAAACGCGGCCGGAGGCAGCGTGTACGCGACGACCAATGATACGGTCAACGATCAGTTCATCAGGAACGTCAAACTCCAGAACGTAGTCCACGTTGATGCCCGCTTCTTTCATCGCGTCTGCCTGCGGAATAGTACGCGGGAAGCCGTCGAGCAGGAAACCGTTGCGGCAGTCTTCCTGCGCAATGCGTTCTTTCACCAGGGCAATCACCAGCTCATCGGTCACCAGCTTACCAGCGTCCATGATGTCTTTTGCCTGTTTGCCCAGCTCGGAGCCTGATTTCACTGCGGCACGCAGCATATCGCCGGTGGAGATTTGCGGAATACCGTACTTCTCCATGATGAACTGCGCCTGAGTTCCTTTACCCGCGCCCGGAGCGCCAAGCAGAATAATACGCATTGCGAAAATCCCCTCAAATGTTGGTTCAATTTTTCAAAAGCGCTAAACGATACCACCAGACGGCGGCTCGCTCAAGGAAGGCGGGACGGCTGAAACGGTTAACGAGAGGGAAATACTACAGCGCCGGTGATTTGGCAAAGAAAATGCCGGATGCGGCGTAAGCCGCATCCGGCATAATCACAGGACTATCAGGAAACCAGCAGCTGGTTCATGCGTTTGATAAACAGGTTAGGATCTTCCAGCGTGCCGCGCTCGGCGAACAGCGCCTGGTCCAGCAGCAGCTCAACCCATTCGCCAAACTGTGCATCGTCCTGGGTATCGGCCGCGCGTTTTACCAGCGTATGATCCGGGTTCAACTCGAAGATGTACTTCACTTCCGGAACGCTCTGGCCCGCGGCGGCAAACAGCTTCGCCATCTGAGTGCTCATTTCGTCCGCTTCGGTGGTGACGATGGCCGGCGTGTCGGTCAGGCGATGCGTCAGACGAACCTCTTTCACGCGCTCACCCAGCAGGGTTTTCACACGCTCGATAAACGGCGTCAGCGCTTTTTCCGCTTCTTTGGTGGATTCATCCACTTCATCGGCGAGCTTATCCAGCGACTCGTCGGTTTTCGCGACGGACTGGAACGGTTTGCCGTCGAACTCGGTGAGATAACTCATCATCCACTCGTCGATGCGGTCAGAAAGCAGCAGCACTTCGATGCCTTTCTTACGCAGCAGCTCCAGATGCGGGCTGCTCTTCGCCGCCGCGTAGCTGTCCGCGGTGATGTAGTAGATCTTCTCCTGCCCTTCCTTCATGCGCGCCACGTACTCTTCCAGCGATACGGTCTGCTCAGAAGAATCGTTATGTGTGGAAGCAAAGCGCAGCAGCTTAGCGATGGTCTGCTGGTTAGCGCTGTCTTCCGCCGGGCCCTCTTTCAGCACGAGGCCGAACTGTTTCCAGAAGGTCTGGTATTTTTCCGCGTCGTCTTTTGCCAGTTTTTCCAGCATCTGCAGCGCGCGTTTGCTGAGCGCATTGCGCAAATTGCGGGTCACGCTGCTGTCCTGAAGGATTTCGCGTGAAACGTTCAGCGGCAGATCGTTGGAATCCACGAGGCCACGCACAAAGCGCAGGTAGTTCGGCATGAACTGCTCCGCTTCATCCATGATGAATACGCGCTGCACGTACAGCTTCAGGCCATGCTTGTGATCGCGGTTCCACATGTCCCACGGTGCCTGCGCCGGGATATACAGCAGGCTGGTATACTCCTGTTTACCTTCGACGCGGTTGTGGCTCCAGGCCAGCGGGTCGGTAAAGTCGTGGGCAATGTGCTTATAGAATTCGTTGTACTCTTCGTCTTTGATTTCAGACTTGCTGCGGGTCCAAAGCGCCTGGGCCTTGTTAATTTTCTCCCAGGAGACAACGGTTTCGCCGTCAACGTCTTCGGTTTTCTCAATTTCAACCGGCAGCGCGATATGATCGGAATATTTGCTGATGATCGAGCGCACGCGCCAGTCATTCAGGAAATCGTCTTCGCCTTCGCGCAGATGCAGAGTGATCTCGGTGCCGCGATCGGCTTTGGTGATATCGGCTACGGTGTATTCACCTTCGCCTTCAGATTCCCAGAACACGCCGTTTTCAGCGCTGTCGCCCGCCGCGCGGGTGCGAACGGTGACTTTGTCCGCCACGATGAACGCGGAATAGAAGCCGACGCCGAACTGACCAATCAGCTGGCTGTCTTTCGCCTGGTCGGAGCCCATGGATTGCAGGAAGGCTTTGGTGCCGGATTTAGCAATGGTCCCCAGGTGATCGACCACCTCGTCACGGTTCATGCCGATACCGTTGTCGGCGATGGTCAGGGTGCGTTTTTCTTTATCAAACGACACGCGCACGCGCAGGTCGCCGTCACCTTCGTACAGGGAGGCGTCAGACAGCGCACGGAAGCGCAGCTTGTCCGCCGCATCGGAGGCGTTGGAAATCAGCTCGCGCAGGAAAATTTCTTTATTTGAATAGAGAGAATGGATCATCAGGTGCAGCAGCTGCTTCACTTCTGACTGGAAACCGCGGGTTTCTTGTCCTTTCATCGGAAAATTCCTCAATGCCAAATTAAACAACAGAGTAAAAAAGCGTTGAGGGGGAGATGGGGTTGGGTGGGGACATTTTCAAGCACGGGGAGATAAATCTCCTCGCGCCTGTTAAAAACGAATTTTGTGACGCCCGGCAAGAGAGTGCGACAGCGTGGTGCCATCAACCATTTCCAGCTCGCCGCCGACCGGCACGCCGTGGGCGATACGGCTGGCTTCAACGCCATATTGTCCGCAGAGCTCAGCGATGTAGTTGGCGGTCGCTTCTCCTTCCACCGTCGGGTTGGTGGCGAGGATCACTTCCTTCATCTGCTCGCTGCTTAAGCGCTGCTCAAGGCGGTCGAGGCCGATATCATCCGGCCCGATGCCGTCGAGCGGCGACAGATGTCCCATCAGCACGAAGTAGCGGCCGGAGAACTGCCCGGTTTGTTCAATGGCGTAGATGTCCGCCGGGCTCTCCACCACGCAAATCTGGCCGTTTTCCTGACGACGCGGGTTCGAACAGATGTTGCACACGTCCTGCTCGGTGAACGTCCGGCAATCGGCACAGTGGCCGATTTCAGACATCGCCCGGGTCAACGCCTGCGCCAGGCGCATCCCGCCGCTGCGATCGCGCTGCAGCAGGGTGAACGCCATACGCTGCGCCGACTTCGGGCCAACGCCCGGCAGACAGCGCAGCGCTTCCATAAGGGTGGTAAGTAAAGGACTGGTTTGCATCACTCAGACTTCTGGAAAAAGAATGGGGCATAGCCTAACACTAGCCCCCGCGACGGGCATAGGAAAAGATTCTTCTACGCCATCGCTCGCGCAGAGAAGATGACTCAGGTACGCTGCGAATCCAGTGTTTCCTGATTCGTCACCACCTCTTGCGCCTTCTGATAGCTTTCCATCAACAGCGGATATTCGGTGAATACGCCTGACCACAGGTTTGCCCATTCCATCGCATCATCACGGTTCCAGGTGTGCTGAATTTCCGCCACGACGGCAGCCATATCCAGCGGCACAACCCCCGCCTGCACCACGCGCGCCAGGCTGATTTCCTCGGCCATTTTGGAATACGTCCCGGACGCATCAATCACCGCGAAAACTTTAAAGCCGTCAGCCACCGCGCTGATGGCCGGGAACGCCATACAAACACTGGTGACGGTACCGGCAATAATGATCGTCTTACGTCCGGTGGCTTTCACCGCAGCGACGAATTCAGGGTTATCCCAGGCGTTTATCTCACCTTTGCGCGGCACGTACTGCGCATGCGGCGCATATTTGTGGATCTCTGGGATCAGCGGCCCGTTCGGCCCCTGGGGTACAGAGGCGGTGGTAATAACCGGGATATTGGCCAGAGTCGCCATTTTGGCGAGCACCGTGGCGTGAGTACGCAGCGTGGTCATTGGCATATCGTGGACAAGCTGGAACAAACCGCTCTGGTGATCGATAAGCAACAGCACCGCATCGTTCGGGTCGATCATTGGCTTTTGGCCATTAAAATTTGCAGGGGTCATGATTGTGTTCTCCGACTGATTAAAATTGAACGGCTACCGGGTCGGTAGCCGTTATCGCTTACCCGGCCTGCTGGCCGAATCGTCCCTGATTGAAATCGTCGATGGCCTGGTTGATTTCCTCACGGGTGTTCATCACAAACGGGCCATAGCCAACCACTGGCTCATTCAGCGGTTCGCCACTGAGCACCAGCACGGTGGCGTCGTTGTTGGATTCAAGCGTTACGCTTTCGCCTTTCGCATCCAGTACGACCAGCTGCGCTTCCCGCGCAATTTCCTGACCATTCACCTGCACCGTGCCTTTCAGTACCACCAGCGCAGTGTTCCAGCCATCCGGCAGAGACAGCGTGGTTGTGCTGTCGGGGTTAAGGCGCAGGTCAAGAATGCGCATCGGCGAGAAGGTTTTCGCCGGGCCTTTATGACCGTCCAGTTCACCGGCAATCACTCGCGCCAGACCGGCGTTATCCGGCAATGCCACCTGCGGAATATCGCCGTCGGTTATCGATTGGTAAGCCGCTGGGGTGGATTTGTTCTTCGCCGGCAGGTTCACCCAAAGCTGTACCATTTCCAGCGTTCCGCCTTTTTCACTGAAGGCCGGAGAGTGAAACTCTTCATGCAAAATTCCGCTCCCGGCGGTCATCCACTGAACGTCGCCTGGGCCAATCACGTCGCCGCTGCCGGTGGAATCGCGATGCGCGACTTCGCCTTTATAGACGATCGTCACCGTTTCAAACCCACGGTGTGGATGAACGTCTACCCCGCGCTGGCCTTTATTGCTCGCTTTGAATTCCGCAGGCCCGGCATAGTCCAGCAGCAAAAAAGGGCTGAGCTGTTGGGCAAATTTTGCATAAGAAAACAGGGAACGAACCGGGAACCCGTCACCCACCCAATGGGATTTCGGTGCTGAGTAAACGCCAAGAATTGATTTCATTTTTCTCTCCGGTACACAGTTGTTCGATGCGTTAAAGCTTATCGACAAGACAATGATTGCGGTAGACTGAAAAAATGAACTCAGCGTTCCAATAACAGGACAATCCTATGCAGGATCTCAACGATTTGTGGTACTTCGCGCAGGTGGTGGAGCACGGCGGATTTTCGCCGGCGGGCCGGGCTATCGGGGTGCCAAAATCTCGCCTCAGCCGGCGTATTGCCCTGCTGGAAGAGCGGCTGGCAACTCGCCTGATTCAGCGCTCAACCCGCAGCTTTACCATCACCGATGCCGGGCAGCTGTTCTATCGTCACTGCAAAGCAATGATCATCGAAGCGGAGGCCGCGCAGGAGGCCATGGAAAGCCTGCAAGCCGAACCCTGCGGGCTGATTCGCCTGACCTGCCCTGTCGCACTTTTGCATGTCCATGTGGGCGAGATGCTGGCGCAGTTTATGCTGAAGTATCCGAAGGTAACGGTGCAGCTCGAAGAAACCAACCGCAGGGTGGACGTCCTGAATGAGAACATCGACCTTGCGATTCGCGTCCGTCCTCTGCCCCTTGAAGACAGCGAACTGGTTATGCGTAAACTGGCGACGCGTAATATGTGCCTGGTTGCCAGCCCGGATTTAGTCACCCGCTTCGGCCTGCCCGCCTCACCTGCCGATTTGCAGCACTGGCCGAGCCTGGCACGGGCTCGCGCGCAAAATCACTATCGCTGGGTTTTGACAGGGCCTGAGGGGCAGGAAGCCACTCTTCATCATCAGCCACGTTTTATCACCACCGATATGCTTGCGCTGAGGGCAGCCGCCGTAGCGGGAGTCGGCGTGGTCCAGCTGCCTTTATTGATGCTGGATGAACAGATGAGAGACGGGAAACTGGTGCGGCTGCTGCCGGAGTGGCGGGCGAAACCAGAAATCATTCATGTTGTATATCCTTCACGCCGTGGGCAACTGCCGGCGGTGCGGGCACTGATTGATTTTCTGGCTGAAGGTTATAACGCGTTAGTGGAAAGCTAAAGCAAAAAGGGCGACATTTCTGTCGCCCTTTCACCGTCATCAGAACGGCATCTTAAAGCCTGGCGGCAGCTGCATCCCGGAGGAGACAGAAGCCATTTTTTCTTTCTGGGTTTCTTCGATGCGGCGCGCGGCGTCGTTAAACGCGGCGGCAACCAGATCTTCCAGCATATCTTTGTCATCTTCGAGCAGGCTTGGGTCAATCTCAACGCGACGGCAGTTGTGCGCACCGTTAATGGTGACCTTCACCAGGCCTGCGCCAGACTCACCGGTCACTTCCAGTTGAGCGATCTCTTCCTGCGCTTTCTGCATTTTTTCTTGCATCTGCTGGGCCTGTTTCATCAGGTTACCCAGACCGCCTTTTCCACCAAACATAGGCTTATCTCTCAGTCAGTCATGTTAATAGGTTCAACCGCAAGACGGGCTTACGGTCAAATGGGTCGAATACTCTCTTCATCCAGATCCGCATCGAAAAAGCGGCGCAGGGTCTGGATGTTGTTATCGGCACTGATGGCCTCGCGCGCCTGCGCGAGCTTCTCTTCGTAAATGGCCTGACGCCACTCCAGCGGCGTTAATACCGCCGGATTATCATCTTCCACGATGGTCAGTTCAACCGCCGTGCCGTTTAACTCGCTCAGCGCATCCGTCAGCACCTTCTGCGCGCTGCCGTTATTGAGATGGCGCTGGCTCGGTCGCAGATGCAGGCAAACTGCCGCGCCGTTTTGCTCTTTCCAGGCGTTAAGCGCCACCTGTTCTACCAGTTTAGGCAATTTCATGCGGCTGATTTCTGCCGCCCAACCGTCGCGCTCGATGGATTCCACTGCCAGCTTCGCGGCGAGCTCCGGGGTTTTCTCATGCTCCAGCGCTTTTTTCAGCGCCTTCGGCGTGGCAACCGCTTCCTTCACCTCTTCCACAACGGTGGTTGCTTTCCAGCGGTAGGCTTCTTTTTTCTTTGGCTGCTGCTCTTCGAGCGCCGAAGGAGACGGGCGCGCCTGAACGCGTTCCGTGACCGAGGCCAGTCTCTCTAACGCAGCACTGTTCACCGGCCGCGCGCGGGATGCGGTGGCCGGTTCACTCTTTTTTGCTTTGGGTGCTCCCTGAGCCCGTTGCAGCTGGCTGCGGGCCGCCAGCACGGAGCTGGTGGAGTCCGGCAACGTTTCGCTTTGATACGCGGGTGCGGCAGGTGCCTGCTGCTGCGAAACCTGCGTCGGGTGCATCACCGCCGTGGGTGCCACAGGCGCGAACGACTGTGGTTGAACGTCCGGCTCAGGTAGCGGCTGACGAGGATGGAACGCCAGCGCACGCAGCAGGGTCATCTCAATACCCATTCTGCGGTCCGGCGCATAGGGCAGCTCTTTGCGGCCCATCAGCAGCGTCTGGTAATAGAGCTGAATATCGGCTGGCGGCACGGTTCGCGCCAGCTCGCGCATGCGGTGTTCGACCGCCGCCATGTCGCTGCCCAGCGCCGACGGCGACAGCTGCACCATTGCGATGCGGTGCAGCAGGCTTTGCATTTCCACCAGCAGCGCTTCCCACTCAATACCGCGGGATGCCGCTTCGTGAATAAGCGACATAACCTGTTCGCCGTTGGCGGCCACCAGCGCTTCAATCAGGGAAAGCGCCTGATCGTCATCCAGCGTGCCGAGCATGGTGCTGACAGTCGCGGCGGTCAGCTGCCCGTCACCGCTGGCAATCGCCTGATCGGTAAGGCTTAATGCGTCACGCAGGCTGCCGTCGGCGGCGCGCGCCAGCAGCTGCAGCGCGCGCGGCTCAGAAGCGATGTGCTCCTCGCCCAGAATATGTTCCAGCTGCTCGCGGATCTGATCGACGTCGAGCGCTTTAAGATGGAACTGCAGGCAGCGGGAAAGGATCGTCACCGGCAGCTTTTGCGGATCGGTGGTGGCCAGCAGGAATTTGACGTGCGACGGCGGCTCTTCCAGCGTTTTCAGCAGCGCGTTGAAGCTGTGACGGGAGAGCATGTGCACTTCATCGATCAGGTAGACCTTGAAGCGACCGCGGGCAGGCGCGTACTGCACGTTGTCCAGCAGGTCACGGGTATCTTCAACTTTGGTGCGCGAGGCGGCGTCAATCTCAATCAGATCGACAAAGCGCCCCTGCTCGATTTCACGACAGTTATCACACACGCCGCACGGCGTGGCGGTGATGCCGCTTTCGCAGTTCAGCCCTTTCGCCAACAGACGCGCGATGGAGGTTTTCCCCACCCCACGAGTGCCGGAAAACAGGTACGCATGATGGATACGACCGGACGCCAGGCCGTTCGCCAGTGCGGTCAGCACATGTTCCTGGCCGACGACGTCAGCAAAGGTTTGTGGTCGCCATTTTCGGGCTAAGACCTGATAACTCATTGGCAGGCTCTGAAACGCTGGAAGGTGGAATACAGGAGGGTAATGCTAACATAGCCTCGCGAATACGGCGAGGCTATGTGGGGATTTGATCAGTGTCCCGGGAAGGGTACCAGGCTGTAGCAATGAATACCCTGGCTTTCCAGACGCTGTTCACCGCCCAGATCGAACAGATTGATGATGAAGGCCGCGTCGGTCACTTCACCACCGAGACGGCGAATCAGCTTGACGGTGGCTTCAATGGTGCCGCCGGTCGCCAGCAGATCGTCAACCACCAGCACTTTATCACCCGGCTTGATGGCATCAACGTGGATTTCCAGCTGATCGGTGCCGTATTCCAGCTCATAGCTTTCTGCAATGGTTTCACGCGGCAGTTTGCGCGGTTTACGTACCGGCACGAATCCTACGCCCAGCGCCAACGCGACCGGTGCACCAAACAGGAAACCACGCGCCTCGGTACCCACCACTTTGGTGATACCCGCGTTTTTAAAGCGCTCCGTCAGCAATTCAATGCTGAGGGCATAGGCTTTCGGGTCTTCCAGCATGCTGGTGACATCGCGGAAAAGAATGCCAGGCTTTGGATAGTCCTGGATGCTTTTGATGCTGTTTTTCAGAAATTCAAGCTGCTGTGCAGTTGCGGTCATAGGTGTATGCCTGATTAAAACGGTGTAACTCACAAGGCGCATTTTGCTTAAGGTTAAAGTTACATTCGATTAACCTTTAACCAGCTTCGCCCGTGCTCGAAAACGCCAGAATGTACTGGCACTCAACGTTAAATGCAATAACTCAGACGAGCATTATTATTTTTGTTGTTTTGCATCAACCACCGGAATGCGCCACAAGAAAATCAGCAGGCAGGCGAGGATCGCCAGCAGCAAAAAGCGTACCCACACAATTTTCACCAGCCACAGCGAGATAGCGAAGGTTGCAATGGTGATGACGATCGCTCGCGGCTTTGCGCCAGGCGGCATCGCTTTATACTGCTGCCAGTGACGCAGATAGCCGCCGAACCACGACCTGTAGAGCAGCCATTCATGAAAACGTGGCGATGACTGAGCGAAGCACCAGGCCGCCAGCAGAATAAACGGAGTGGTTGGCAACAGCGGTAAAAACACGCCCAGCGTGCCTAACGCTACCGCCAGCCAGCCAATGATGTTTAGAATAGTCCGTTTCATCGTGAGAATCGTTATCAAACTGAACGGCAAATGTAGCACAGGCCACGGTCCTTTCGAGGGAGAAAATATGAAAACTGACCTGTTACTGCAATCGCTGGACACGCAGCTTTCCCGGCTTGAAGCAGAGGTGGCACCGATGGCGTTTCACGCCACCCTCGGGCCGCGTTTTGACAGACAGCTTTTCCGCACGCAGAGCGCTTTTTTGCAGGCGTGTGTAGAAGAAGCACGGAGTAACCTGAAGGCGCTGCGGCATGCCGTTGAGCAGCAGCAGATTGAGCAGGTGCAGTGGCTGGCAGAGCGTCTGGTTTCACAGCTCGAAGCGATTGCAAGAGAAAGTGCGGCCTGGCAGCTGCGGGGCTGGGATAACGGCTCGCCCGCCCTGACGCGCTGGCAGCGCAAACGTCTTCAGCATCAGGAATATGAACGTCGCCTGCTTGAAATGACGCAGCAGCGACGTCAGCTACTGGCACAGGCATCAACGCTTGAGGAGCAGCAACGGCTTGCGCGGGAAGTGGAGGCATTCAGCGCCAGGCTCACGCGTTGCCGCAGCGCACTGGAGAATATTGAAAATGTACTGGCGCGCATGACGCGCTGACAGGAGAAGCTATGTCGCTGGAAAACGCCCCGGACGATGTCAAACTGGCGGTCGATTTGATTATGCTGCTGGAAGAACACGCCATTGCGCCGGAAACGGTGCTGAGCGCGCTGGAAATAGTAAAGCGGGATTTTGAGCGGAAAATAGAGACTGCCGCTCAAAACCCTTAGGCCCGATAAGCAAAGCGCCATCGGGCGTCGAATCAAAATGCCCGGCGGCGCTTGGCTTTCCGGGCCTACAACTGTAGCACTTAAGCCCCTGCTGGCGTCGGATCGTCACCCTTCACGTCACGCTTCACTTCCGTCACTTCATCACCTTTTTCATTACGCAGGTGAACTTCGAGCTGGTTAAAGGCGATGTTGATGCCGTTTTCACGACAGAGTCTGTCGATGGTGCGGTTAATCTCATCCACGGTATAGCTGCGGTCGCGCAGTTCACGCACGTACAGGCGCAGTTCGTGATCCAGCGTACTCGGACCAAAGGTGGTAAAGAAGACCGACGGTTCCGGCTCGTGCATCACTTTCGGATGCTCCGAGGCCGCTTTCAGCAGCACTTCTTTGACTTTATCCAGATCCGATCCATACGCCACGCCGAGGCGGATCACCACGCGGGTGATGGTGTCGCTGAGCGACCAGTTGATCAGGCGCTCGGTCACAAACGCTTTGTTGGGAATGATCACTTCTTTGCGGTCAAAGTCGGTGATCGTGGTGGCACGAATACGAATCTTACTGACCGAGCCCGAGAAGGTGCCGATCGTAACGGTATCGCCGATGCGCACCGGACGTTCGAACAGAATAATCAGGCCAGAAACGAAGTTGCCGAAGATTTCGCCGAGGCCAAAACCAAGACCGACCGACAGCGCCGCCGCCAGCCACTGCAGCTTATCCCACGACACCCCAAGCGAACCGAACACCGTCATCGCACCAACGGCAATAATGACGTAGTTGAGGATCGTGGTGATGGCGTAAGACGCGCCCTGGCGCATCTTAAGGCGCGAAAGGACCAGCACTTCCAGCAGGCCCGGCAGGTTGCGGATCAGCGCCCAGGAGACAACCGCAGCGATTAGCGCAAACAGCAGGCTGCCGAGCGTGACGTTGCGCAGCACTTCCGTCCCCGCTTCGGTGGCGTTGTAGTGCCACAGCGTGATGCTGTCGAGATAGGCGAAGACGGTGATTAAGTCAGACCAGATAGCCCAGAACATCACGCCGAACAGCGCCACCATCACCAGCATGGTGATGCGCAGCGTCTGCTGGTTCACATCTTCCAGCGCAATCGCCGGCTCTTCCGTCGGCTCAGCCCCTTCCGCGCCCTCTTTCACCAGATGCTGGCGGCGTGCCAGCGCACGGCGGTAGGCAATACGCCGGGCCGCCACGCTCAGGCCACGCAGAACCGTCTGGTAAATCAGGTTCCAGATAATGACCAGATAGACGGTTTCAATCCAGCGCCCGGCCAGACGCAGCGTGGTGTAGAAATAGCCCGTGGCGGTGAGCACCAGTAGCGCAACCGGCACGATGGCGAGTGTGGTGATCGTCACCAGGCGCAGGCTATGTGATTCCTTATCACGCCAGCTGTCCCGACACATCGGCCATATCAGTACGGTGATCAGCAGCAGGTTGAGGAAAATGGCGAACTGACCGAGTACGTCATCCATCAGATGCAGTGGCGACAACTCTGCCTCAACAGACCAGAAGTGCAGCGGCAGCAACGCCAGACTGATACGGACAATCTGGCGACGCCAGTGGCTCGTCAGCTGCGGCGGCATGTTGAAGTGTGAAATCGCCACGCCGTCCTTTTCCAGCACTTTCCAGCACAGGCCAAAAATCAGCCAGAACAGCGCCAGCTTTTTACTGAACGCCCACAGCAGATCGCTAATGTTCAACTGCATTGTCAGCAGAATCAGCCCCACGGCAAGGATAATCATCACCACCGGCAGCGCGCGGATCAGGTCGAGAAGGATTGCCTTAGGCGTATGAAGCTGACTGTCGTTACGCAGCTGTCCGACTTCAGACGCCAGCTGCTGCTGATAGCCTTTCAGCCACGACAGCCGCCAGCGAATCAGCCCGGCGATCAGCAGCAGAGGAAGCCCCGCCAGAAACGCGATGAACACCGCGGGCCAGGCTTTTTCCCAGTTCACGGTGATGCTCATTTTGCTGAACTGCTCTTTCAGCGCTGACGGGAAAGATTTGATCCAGTCCCAGTCCATAGGCTTGTTACTGTTCACCCAGAAAATTTGCTGAGTGAGAATAGAGCGCAGGCTTTTTGAGACGCTCATCAGTTGCTGCTGATTCACCTGCAGGTTGATGGCCATCATCAGTTGGCTACCCAGCTGTTTGTTCATCTGATCCAGCAGTTCACGACGCATGTCGATAACCTGGTTCAGCGCATCGGTCACTTCATCATTGACGTCGCTGCTGTGGCCCTCTTCCAGCTTCGCAACGTAATCCTCGTTCTGAAACAGCGCATCGCGCTGCTGATTCACTTCAAACTGTTCCAGGCGCAGATCCGCGATGCGGTTGGTCATGTCTTCCAGTTCGTCGGCAGACGGCAGCGTCTGTTGCTCCTGATAAAGAATGCGCGACAGCAGCAGGCTGCCCTTGAGCATTGAGATCTGTTCTTTAATATTGCGTTCGGACTGCAGCGCGCGGTCGAGCCAGGTTTTGACGCGAATGTTTTGCTGCACCAGCTGGTTGCCGCTTTCCGTCGCCTTGATTAACCGTTCGCTCAGCTGATGGTTAATGTCCAGCTCCTGTTTCACCAGCGGATTAGCCTGAATGCGGGCTGCATCATCAGGGGAAACGGCTTCCTGTGCCGTTTTCTCCGTCAGCGTCAGTCGCTTGCTGCTGACGGCTTCCTGTAACAGCTGCAGCTGGTGCTGCAGGCGGTTACTGTTGGCGGTCACGTAATCTCGCTGTTTTTGCAGGGTATCCTGAAGCGTGGTGTTACCGGCGAGGCTTTTACGCTGCTGATCGAGTTCAGCATTGAGCAACGCCTGCTGCACCAACAGCATGGTTTGCTGCGTCGGACGCAGAGCGTCCTCACCGACGGTGGTGCCATTCAGGCGATTGCGGATTTGCTGTAGCTGTTGCGAGGCGTTGTACATCGTATTCTGTACGCGCTCTGGCTGAGTTTGCAGCGACACCAGCTGACTGTTGTAGGTTGAAAGATCGTTTTGCGCGGTTTGAAGCTGGTCGAGCACATCGTTGATGCGGGCTTCAAGCTGGCGAACAGAAAGCGTATTCAGTACTTTGCGCGTTTCGTCGTCGTTGTCCACATCGCCCAGCGCGCTCAGGCTGTCGGTGGCCTGACGCATTTTGGCTGGCGCCTGGTCTATCTGCTGCTTGAGCAGCGCGGTTTCATCTTTGATGCGATCGATTTTATCGAGCAGCTGCAGGGTATCCGACAGATCCTGCTCAACAAGTTTGTCCTGTGGCGTGAGCTCTTTTTTCTTGGTCAGCGTGGTGAGCTGTTTTTGCACGTCAGCGCGTTCGGGCAGATCGTTCGGCCCCTGCGCCCGCGCCGGGCTGATTCCCAGGACGGTAAAAGAGAAGATAAGGACGACAATTAACGCGGAGAGTGATTTCCGCCAGAATGTGTTGTGCAGCATAGTGTCAGCATGAATGAGTTCAGGGCCGGAATCGCCGGAAGAAAATGCCTGCGCAGAATAGCACTTCTCCTTTGCGCCGAATAGCGGCCCACCTTAGGAATATTCCCGTACTTTTGGGTCATGCGGCTCAGGCAGGCTGATGGGCTCGTAGCGTTGGGCAGAACTGGTACATTTCCAGCAGGATAGCAACGTAATCACGGGCTTCGGTTTTCAGGTTGAAGGTGTCCGGTGAGAAAAGCCAGTTTTCAACGATGCCGGAGATATAGCTACGCATCAAAATAGCGGCGCGGCGGGTCAGTAAATCCACAGGGAGCTGCCCCGCTTTAATGCACTCGTTCAGCGTCGCCTCAATGCGGTCATAGCTTTCCAGACAAAGGTCGCGCTGAGCCTGCTGCACCACGGCCATCTCACCCACAAATTCACATTTGTGAAAGATAATCTCCATCATCAAACGTCGGCGTTCTTCAATCACTGTGGCTTCAAGAATATAGACTAGAATCTCCCTAAGAACTGAGAGTGGATCGCCAGGGAATTTTGCCTGATACTCTGATTCGAGACTGCCGATACTGGATTCTGAGAGCTGCCAGATCTCGCTGAACAAATCTGATTTGTTCTTGAAATGCCAGTAGATTGCGCCTCGGGTGACGCCAGCCGCCTTTGCAATCTCAGCCAACGAGGTGGATGATACCCCCTGTTGAGAAAACAATCGCAGGGCAACATCGAGAATGTGTTGCCGTGTTTCCAACGCTTGTTGTTTGGTTTTTCGTGCCATAGGTTGGTGAATTTACAGAGGTTAGATTTACATACATTTGTGAATGTATGTACCATAGCACGACCATAATATAAAGCAGCAATGGGTTTGTGGACATTTGATCCATTGATCAATTTGAAATCGGACACTCGAGGTTTACATATGAACAAAAACAGAGGGTTAACGCCTCTGGCGGTCGTTCTGATGCTTTCAGGCAGCTTAGCGCTTACAGGATGTGACGACAAACAGGCTCAGCAAGGAGCAGCGCAGACCCCAGAAGTCGGTGTTGTGACGCTCAAAACTGAACCTCTTCAAATCACCACTGAATTACCTGGCCGCACCAGTGCTTTCCGTATCGCAGAAGTTCGCCCTCAGGTGAGCGGTATTATCCTGAAGCGTAACTTTACGGAAGGCGGCGAAATTAAGGCCGGTGAGTCTCTTTATCAGATTGATCCCGCAACCTATCAGGCCTCTTACGACAGCGCTAAAGGCGATTTAGCCAAAGCCGAAGCCGCAGCGAAAGTGGCTCAGCTGACTGCGAGCCGCTACCAAAAGCTGCTGGGCACACAGTACGTCAGCCGTCAGGACTATGACACCGCGCTGTCTGATTCCCTGCAGGCAAATGCTGCCGTCGTGGCTGCAAAAGCCGCAGTGGAAACGGCGCGCATTAACCTCGCCTATACCAAGGTGACTTCACCCATTAGCGGTCGTATCGGTAAATCTTCCGTCACGGAAGGTGCGCTGGTGCAAAACGGCCAGGCTGATGCACTCGCCACCGTTCAGCAGCTCGATCCGATTTATGTTGACGTGACGCAGTCCAGCAACGATTTCCTGCGTCTGAAACAGGAACTCGCCAGCGGGACTCTGCAGCAGGTGAACGGTAAAGCGAAAGTCGATCTCGTCACGCAGGACGGCATCAAATATTCGCAGAGCGGTTCTCTGGAATTCTCCGACGTCACCGTCGATCAGACCACCGGTTCTATCACGCTGCGCGCCGTCTTCCCGAACCCGGACCATACCCTGCTGCCGGGTATGTTCGTACGCGCGAAGCTTGAAGAAGGGACGAACCCTAACGCATTGCTGGTTCCTCAGCAGGGCGTAACCCGTACTCCGCGTGGCGATGCCAGCGCGATGGTGGTGGGTGAAGGCGATAAGGTTGAAGTCCGTCAAATCACCGCCAGTCAGGCTATCGGCGACAAATGGCTGGTTACTGACGGTCTGAAATCCGGCGACCGCGTCATTATTACCGGTTTGCAGAAAGTCAGACCGGGCGCTCAGGTAAAAGCGCAGGAAGTCACTTCTGACAAAGAGCAACAAACCGCAGGTAATGCGGCGTCAGAACAGCCTAAGTCTTAACTTAAACAGGAGCCGTTAAGACATGCCTAATTTCTTTATCGATCGCCCCATATTCGCATGGGTGATCGCCATCATTATTATGCTGGCAGGGGGACTTGCGATCCTCAAATTGCCGGTCGCGCAGTATCCAACGATTGCGCCACCGGCGATTGCCATCACGGCCGTCTATCCCGGAGCGGATGCTGAGACCGTGCAGAATACCGTGACTCAGGTTATCGAACAGAACATGAACGGCATCGATCACCTGATGTACATGTCCTCGAACGGTGACTCCACGGGCACTGCCACCATCACGCTGACTTTTGAATCCGGTACTGACCCGGACATCGCGCAGGTTCAGGTGCAGAACAAACTGCAGCTGGCGATGCCGCTTCTGCCGCAGGAAGTTCAGCAGCAGGGCGTGAGCGTTGAAAAAGCATCAAGCAGCTTCCTGATGGTTGTCGGCGTTATCAACACCGATGGTACCATGACCCAGGACGACATCTCCGACTACGTCGCCGCCAACATGAAAGATCCGATCAGCCGTACTTCCGGCGTCGGTGACGTTCAGCTGTTCGGTTCCCAGTACGCGATGCGTATCTGGATGGACCCGAACAAGCTGAATAACTTCCAGTTGACGCCGGTTGACGTGATCAGCGCCCTGAAAGCACAGAACGCCCAGGTCGCAGCCGGTCAGTTAGGCGGTACGCCACCGGTAAAAGGCCAGCAGCTGAACGCCTCAATTGTGGCGCAGACCCGTCTGACCAACACCGAAGAGTTTGGCAAAATTCTGCTGAAGGTGAATCCGGACGGTTCGCAGGTTCGCCTGCGCGACGTGGCGAAAATTGAGCTTGGCGGTGAGAACTATGACATCATCGCGAAGTACAATAACCAGCCGGCATCAGGCCTGGGGATTAAACTGGCCACCGGTGCAAACGCGCTGAACACCGCCGATGCGATTCGCGCTGAGCTGAAGCGTATGGAGCCTTTCTTCCCGTCAGGGATGAAAATTGTTTACCCATACGACACCACCCCGTTCGTGAAAATCTCCATTCATGAAGTGGTGAAAACGCTGGTCGAAGCGATCATCCTGGTGTTCCTCGTGATGTATCTGTTCCTGCAGAACTTCCGTGCGACGCTGATCCCAACCATCGCCGTACCGGTTGTGCTGTTAGGCACGTTCGCGGTGCTTGCAGCCTTCAACTACTCGATAAACACCCTGACGATGTTCGGGATGGTGCTCGCCATCGGCCTGCTGGTAGATGACGCCATCGTGGTGGTGGAAAACGTCGAGCGTGTAATGGCCGAGGAAGGCTTGCCGCCAAAAGAAGCGACCCGTAAATCCATGGGCCAGATTCAGGGCGCGCTGGTCGGGATCGCGATGGTGCTCTCTGCAGTATTCATCCCGATGGCGTTCTTTGGCGGGTCAACCGGCGCGATTTACCGTCAGTTCTCGATCACTATCGTTTCGGCGATGGCGCTGTCGGTACTGGTAGCGTTGATCCTGACCCCTGCCCTGTGTGCCACCATGCTGAAGCCTATTCAGAAAGGCGGCCACGGCGAGCACAAAGGCTTCTTCGGCTGGTTTAACCGCATGTTCGAGAAGAGCACGCACCACTACACCGACAGCGTGGGGAACATTCTGCGCAGCACCGGGCGTTATTTGCTGCTCTATATCATCATCGTGGTCGGCATGGCTTACCTGTTCGTCCGCCTGCCAAGTTCGTTCCTGCCGGATGAAGACCAGGGCGTGTTCCTGAGTATGGCCCAGCTACCAGCCGGGGCAACGCAGGAACGCACGCAGAAAGTGCTGGATGAGATGACCAATTACTATCTCACCAAAGAAAAAGCCAACGTGGAATCCGTGTTCGCGGTTAACGGCTTCGGCTTCGCCGGCCGTGGTCAGAACACCGGTATCGCGTTCGTTTCGCTGAAGGACTGGAGCGAACGTCCGGGCGATGAGAACAAAGTGGAAGCTATCACTGGCCGGGCAATGGCGCGCTTCTCGCAGATAAAAGATGCGATGGTGTTTGCCTTCAACCTGCCGGCGATTGTGGAGCTGGGTACGGCAACCGGCTTCGACTTCCAGCTTATCGACCAGGCGGGCCTCGGCCACGAAAAACTGACTCAGGCGCGTAACCAGCTGTTTGGCGAAATTGCCAAACATCCTGACGTGCTGGTCGGTGTGCGTCCGAACGGTCTGGAAGATACGCCACAGTTCAAAATCGATATCGATCAGGAAAAAGCACAGGCGCTGGGCGTCTCCATTAGCGACATCAACACTACGCTGGGTGCGGCCTGGGGTGGCAGCTACGTCAACGACTTCGTTGACCGTGGACGCGTGAAGAAAGTGTACCTGATGTCAGAAGCGCCATACCGTATGCTGCCGAGCGATATTGGCAACTGGTACGTTCGTGGCAGCAATGGCCAGATGGTTCCGTTCTCCGCCTTCTCAACCTCGCGCTGGGAATACGGTTCACCGCGTCTGGAACGTTACAACGGTCTGCCATCGATGGAAATTCTCGGCCAGGCAGCACCGGGTAAGAGTACCGGTGAAGCCATGCTGATGATGGAACAGTTAGCCAGCAAACTGCCAACCGGCGTCGGCTATGACTGGACGGGTATGTCCTATCAGGAACGTCTGTCCGGCAACCAGGCCCCTGCCCTGTACGCCATTTCTCTGATTGTGGTGTTCCTGTGTCTGGCTGCGCTGTATGAGAGCTGGTCAATTCCGTTCTCAGTCATGCTGGTTGTACCGCTTGGTGTGGTCGGGGCGCTGTTAGCCGCCACAATGCGTGGGCTGACCAACGACGTTTACTTCCAGGTAGGCCTGCTGACAACCATTGGCTTGTCGGCGAAGAACGCGATTCTTATCGTGGAATTCGCCAAAGACCTGATGGAGAAAGAAGGCAAAGGGCTTATTGAATCCACGCTTGAAGCCGTGCGTATGCGTCTGCGTCCGATTCTGATGACCTCGCTGGCCTTTATCCTCGGCGTAATGCCGCTGGTTATCAGCACTGGTGCAGGCTCCGGTGCACAGAACGCCGTCGGTACTGGCGTAATGGGCGGGATGGTCACGGCAACCGTGCTGGCAATCTTCTTCGTTCCGGTATTCTTCGTGGTGGTTCGCCGCCGATTCAGCAAGAAAACCGATGATCTGGAGCACAGCCATCCGGTAGAGCGCCATTAATACGGGCAAGGCAAAATGAAAAGGGTCGCGAAAGCGGCCCTTCTTTTTTACACCGGACAAATTTTATCGCTCAGGTTTATTTAACTAAGATTTGTATTAAGAAATAATCTTAATAGCGAGGTTAATTCTCCGGACAATATGCGAGGACTCTGATTTATTTTCAGACAACTCCTTAGGACTCTTCCGAATTTCGGATCGGATACTCAGGATAAATCACCTTGTCATTGGGTGGTCATATACATAACCTAATGAAAAATAAGATGGTCCATAGATATTTAACGTTTTTAATCTGGCTTGTCAGCTATTAGGCGAGATAAAAAATTGGCGACATCTCAGGTGAATAACCGGTAATTGTAATTTTTCGTAATAGCGCGGTGAAATCTTTTTCAGAGTAGATTATAGTTAACGTATCAGGTCACAGCGTATGTTCCGGGTCAGACAGTAGTATCCATCCCACACGGTGTTTGTTGGTTAATCATAAGGGGATGCGTTATGGACGAATACTCGCCAAAAAGACATGATATCGCACAGCTTAAATTTCTCTGTGAAACCTTGTATCATGACTGTCTTGCTAACCTTGAAGAGAATCGCGCAGGCTGGGTGAATGACCCTACGTCAGCCCTTAATCTTCAGCTCAACGAACTGATCGAGCATATTGCTACTTTCGCACTTAATTACAAAATTAAGTACAATGAAGACAATAAACTGATCGCGCAAATTGATGAATATCTGGACGATACTTTTATGTTGTTCAGCAACTATGGCATTAACGCAGAGGATCTGCAGAAATGGCGCAAGTCTGGTAACAGACTGTTTCGCTGTTTCGTCAATCTGAGCCGGACGAACCCGGTCAGCCTCTCTTGTTAAAATTATTACAAGCAAAAAGGTGAAGTTATGTCAGATAAACCTTTAACAAAAATCGATTATTTGATGCGACTACGACGTTGCCAGACGCTCGATACATTAGAACGTGTTATTGAAAAAAATAAATATGAACTTTCCGACAATGAACTGGCTGTTTTTTACTCAGCGGCCGATCACCGTCTTGCCGAACTCACTATGAATAAGCTCTACGACAAAATCCCATCATCTGTATGGAAATTTATTCGCTAATTATCACAACCTGAGATCGTCACCCCTCACCTTCTTTGATAAATAACGCAAAGAGTACTGTGCGACATAAGTCACACACTGACACAGGGAACGTTCCCAATTCATCAGCGAATCGCTACTGTGAGTCTCAGCCTAAGAGGAGAATCACATGAGTGAAGAAAAACGTAAAATGATCGCCGGAGAGCTGTATCGTCCGGGTGATGTCACCCTCCGTGCCGACCGTTTACGCGCCAGAACCCTTCTGCACAGTTACAATCATTCCACGCCTGAGGAAAAAGCTCTGCGCAGTCGCTTGCTGGGTGAACTGCTGGGCCGTGCTCAGGACGCCTATATCGAGCCAACTTTTCGCTGCGATTACGGCTATAACATTTTTCTCGGCAATAATTTCTACGCCAACTTCGACTGCGTAATGCTCGACGTCTGCCCAATCACTATCGGCGACAATTGCATGCTCGCGCCCGGCGTGCATATTTATACTGCCACGCACCCACTGAACGCCGATGAACGCAACAGCGGCGCCGAGTTCGGTAAACCCGTTACCATCGGCAACAGCGTCTGGATTGGCGGGCGCGCCATCATCAACCCGGGCATCACAATCGGCGATAATGCGGTAATCGCTTCCGGCGCCGTGGTCGTTAAGGATGTACTGGCGAATGCGGTGGTAGGCGGCAACCCGGCGAAGATCATCAAAATGCTCGCCTGACTGTTATGCTTTTCTGCAACCAAACTGTTACTTTTCGCCTGAATCCACGCAACATAAAATGAAGCATCACCCAATTCAGGCATAACAGAAGGCGCAGATGAGCGAAATCCAGCAGCTGCTTACGCAAACCATCAACGAGCTGAACCACGCTGAAAAGCGCGATAACCGTCCGCGCTTCAGTATCAGCTTCATTCGCCGTTTTCCAGGTTTGTTTATCGCCATGTATCTCGGTTTTCTCGCGACATGGGTGGTCATGTACCGTTCGGAAACACTGGCCGATTCGCAATGGCTGCTTGTGGTGCTCTTCATTGTCCTGAACGGCTTCTTCTTTTTCGACGTGGCCCCACGCTATCGCTACGAGGATATCGACGTCCTCGATTTTCGCGTCTGTTACAACGGCGAGTGGTACAACACCCGCTTCGTGCCTGAAGCCCTTATCGACACCATTCTGCACTCTCCGCGCGTGGCGCAGCCGCAGAAAGCTCAACTGCAAAAAATGGTCGCCACCAAGGGTGAGCTGTCGTTCTACGACATCTTTACCCTCGCCCGGGCCGAGTCTGCGCAATCAGCCGGTTAAGCACGCGAATACCAGAGGCAAACCCGGAAGCGGACGTATTGCCGTAGCCCAGTACCAGCCCGGTTTCACCGCACGCAGGGTCGAGATAAAAGCGGCTCAGCGCTGCCGGAGCCATCTGGTACTGGCGCGCCAGATCGACAACCGCCCCGTCATCAATTTCCGCGATTTTTACCGTCAGATGCATCCCGCCCTCTCCTGCAGAAACCTGATGCGGTACGGTGAGTTCCTCTTTCAGCGCAGCCCGCAGCTGAGTCTGGCGTTTGCGATATAAGCGGC
This sequence comes from Pluralibacter sp. UBA7423, assembly GCA_002470465.1. GTDB lineage: Bacteria > Pseudomonadota > Gammaproteobacteria > Enterobacterales > Enterobacteriaceae > Scandinavium. The sequence continues at coordinate 234,470 of DKMD01000018.1, read as the reverse complement.
GCATCGACGCCAGATGCCGCGCGTAATGTCCTTCCTCAATAAACAGCGCCAGTGCCCGCTGCTCAGCCCGATGTCCTCCACGTAGCAGAGATTCGATGGCCGGCTGCACCGAAGCGGCTAATGCCTTTGGCATCACCATAAAACCAATTCTCAGCGAAGGGAAAAGCGTTTTGCTGAAGGTGCCAAGGTAAACCACCGGTGCGTCAGGCACCATGCCGAGCATCGCCGGGATCGGCACACCGCTGTAGCGAAACTCGCTGTCGTAATCGTCCTCAATAATCCAGGCTTTCGCCTTGCGGGCAAACTCCAGCAGCGCCAGGCGCCGGGTAGCGCTCATTAACGTGCCGAGGGGAAACTGGTGTGAAGGCGATGCGAAGATGAGGCGCGGCGCTGACACATCCATGGTCTGGAAGCACATGCCTTCCTCGTCCACCGGTAAGCCACGGAAGGCAAGGCCGGCAGCGATAAATGCGCTACGGGCACCGAAATAACCTGGATCTTCCAGCCAGGCAAGCTGGCCCCGTTCGCTTAATAACTGCGTACAGAGATTAAGCCCTTCCCGGGCACCTTCGGTGATGACAATCTGACTGGCATCACAGTTGATACCACGCGACAACGCGAGATGACGGGCAATGGCAACCCGCAGCGACGGCTCTCCGGCGGAATCACCATAACCCAACAGCATACTCCCTTCCTCCCTCAGCACGCGGTCAAGCAGGCGTCTCCACAACGGTAAGGGGAAATAGTTGACCGCAGGCATGCCCGGTGTAAAAGCGAGGGTCGGAGAATCTCGTCTTGTACCGGGAGGCAGCAGGTTCAGGTGAGGCGATAATCCAATAACAGGGTGAGAATCAGGGGAGGAAACTGTCGCCTGAGGCAGCGCGGCCACCTGCGATCCTTGCCGATCGCGCAGCAAAAAACCTTCCGTTGTCAGTTGTTCAAGCGCCGCGTTGACGGTATTGCGCGATAAATGCAGCTGTTGCGCAATAGTGCGTGAACCGGGCAAACGACACTGAGGATGGAGCGTCCCCTTAAGAATCGCCTGCCGCAGGGCGTGATAGAGCGTTCGCTGCAGCGTCTCTTCTGCTCGCCGCTGCAGAGCCTGGGTTAATAATGCATAAAATGCGTCGTCCGGGATATTCATCGCGCCTCCTTGTGGTACCACAAGAAGATACGTCAGTGGTTCTTTTTATGGAACCATCCACGCCCTATTCTGCGATGGTGCGTTCACAAAGGAGTCACTATGAGTCAAAAGAATCAGTTTGGTCAGCCCGTTGGTGATGCTTTGCCTGACTGGCAGCCCCGCCCACATCCGCAGCGCGAAACGCTTGATGGCCGGTTATGCCGTCTGGAACCCCTTAGCCAGCACCACGCCGAAGCGCTGTTTGCTGCTTATCAGCTGGCCGAAGACACGCGGGCCTGGACCTGGCTGCTGCGGGAGCCGGACGTAACGCCGGAAAGCTACGCCGCCTGGGTGGAATCGGTACTGGCGCTTCAGGATCCGATTCACTTCGCGGTTATTGATAAACAAACGGGGCAGCCGGTCGGCACGCTCGCGCTGATGCGCATCGACAGCAAAAACGGCGTCGTGGAAGTGGGCCATGTGCACTTTTCACCTCTGCTGAGCCGCACGCCGATGTCCACTGAAGCGCAGTGGCTACTGATGCGCTACGCGTTTGAGACGCTCGGCTATCGCCGCTATGAGTGGAAATGCAACAGCCTGAACGAGCCGTCACGACGCGCCGCGCTGCGTATGGGTTTTCAGTATGAAGGACGTTTTCGCCAGGCGTTGGTCATTAAAGGCCATAACCGCGACACAGACTGGTTCTCGATTATCGACAGTGAATGGCCAGGAGTGAATGGGGCGATGCAGAAATGGCTTGCCGCCGATAATTTCGATACCGACGGCAAGCAGTTGAGTTCCCTGGAAAGTTGGCGACAGCCTTAAAAACTAACGTTTTTTCTTACGCCCCTGCACGGCCTTAAAGCGGGGGTTGGTTTTACAAATCACATACAGCCGCCCTTTGCGCCGTACAATCTGGCAATCCGGGTGGCGCTGTTTGGCGCTTTTAAGCGAGTTCAGAACCTGCATAACTAGCTCCGTTTCGCATCAATAAATCCGCCAAAACGCTGACGGAAGCGCGCCATACTGCCTTCGCTGGAGGCCGCTCTTTGCTTCCCGGTATAAAACGGGTGCGACTTCGATGACACGTCCAGAGTGATATACGGGAAAGTTTCCCCTTCCAACTCAATTTCCTTATCGGTTTTGATCGTTGAACCGACTTTGAAATATTCGTTGGCGCTGGTGTCGTGGAAGACCACGGTGCGGTAGTGCGGATGAATACCGGCTTTCATGATTAACCTCACTTGTTATATTATAACATAACACAAAGATACGCCGACGTTGGCACAAGATCAACCCTGTAAACAAAGCGGTTTTTTGAACGTAAAAAAGGGCGACTGTTGTCGCCCAGATTGATGAATTAAAAGCCTGGGTTATCGTACTGACTCTGCGTAGCGGGCGTTTTCCTGCTGCTTTTGTTCCCGACCGACAAGCCACGTGGTCAGCACGAAAGACAGCACCAGCGCAATCGCCACGCCCGACAGCGCAAACATAAAATACGGGCCGATATACGCAGGCAGGCTGAAAATGCTCGACAGAATGTAGCCGTACAGGCGCACGCCAAAGAAGGCAATAAACGCAGAGGCCAGCGAACTGGCGATCGTCGCGGCAATAAACGCCTTTTTATAGCGGGTCAGCACGCCGAACAACGCCGGCTCGGTAATGCCCAGCAGCGCAGACACCGCCGCCGAAAGCGTTACGGTTCTGTCCTGACGGTCCTTGCTGAGCCGCCAGATGGCAAACGTTGCCCCGGCAATCGCCATATTGGCCATAAACATCATCGGCATCAGCATGTCATAGCCGCGATCGCTGAAGTTTTGCAGCGCAATCGGCGTCATCGCGTGGTGCATACCGGTCAGGATCGCTATCGGACGGATAGCGCCAACCACCAGCCCGGCGAAACTTGCCGAGATGCCGAACAGGCCTTCGATAAACAGCGCCAGCCCTTTACCCAGCCAGATACCAATCGGGCCAATCACCACCAGCGCCGCCAGCGCGCCAATAAACAGCGTCAGCGTCGGCGTGAAGACCGTTTTGAGCACGTCAGGCATAATGCTGTCGACCCATTTATGGATGTACTTCAGCGCCAGCACCGAGAAAATCACCGGAATAACGCTTGAGGCATAGTTAAAGACCGACACCGGAATGGCATTCATCAGCCACAGTACGGAAGCGGCGTCCGGCTGGTGCGCCGCCAGCGCTTTTGCCGCATCGATAAGCGTCGGATACATCAGGCAGGCGGCCACCGCCGCGGCCAGGTACTCATTGGTTTTAAAGATTTTCGCCGCCGACACTGCGAGGAAAAACGGCAGGAACCAGAACACGCCGCTGGCGATCAAATCGATAATCATCACCGTATCGCTTTTCGGTGACACCACCTTCAGCGCAATCAGCCCCGCCAGCAGGCCTTTAATCATCCCTGCCCCGGCGATAGCCGGCACGATTGGGCCAAACACACCGGACACCGTGTCCATAAACATCGACACCAGACTCTTACGTCCCTTATTCGTGGCAGCAGGTTCTGCTATTTGCTGGCCGAGTCGGGCCTGCAAGGACTCATACCATTCATTGACCTTCGGTCCGATGATTATCTGAAACTGGTCGCTCTGAAGCTGTGCGCCCAGCACGCCGGGCAGCGTTTTGATTTCACGCAGTTCGATTTTGCTATCATCAATCAAATCAAAGCGTAAGCGGGTCATGCAGTGCCAGACTTTATTGATATTCTCATGCCCACCAACCCGCTGAATAATCTGGTCGATGACGTCTTGCGTCCCCATAGTGACTCCTGCGAAGTGTTCTTTTTTTGGTTATCAGCATCGTAATAAAGCCTGAACAGCAAAACAAACCAATAAAACTTGAAACCGCTCACACTTCGCTACAAGAAAGGATTAAAGAAGCAGAATTATTGATTATTGGTCTGGTTTTTAATTCAATTCCCTCCTCATTTCAGACCAAAATATTTATTCCAGAAAAGAGTTTACTGCTGCCTAAAAATAGGGCGAAGATAACGCATCATTTAATTATTTTCCGTCTTATGCAGGGAGAGATTTTCGTGGAACCGACTCTGATTACCGCCATCGACTGCTTTATCACCCGCCCGGATCGTCACAACCTGGTGACGGTGAGAGTGACGACCGACAAAGGCATCGTCGGCCTCGGCTGCGCCACGTTCCAGCAGCGCCCGCTGGCGGTGAAAACGCTGGTTGATGAGTATCTGCGCCCGCTGCTGCTCGGTCGCGACGCCAACAATATCGAAGATCTCTGGCAGATGATGAACGTGAACGCCTACTGGCGAAACGGCCCGGCAATGAATAACGCCATTGCGGGCGTCGACATGGCGCTGTGGGACATCAAAGCCACGCTCGCCCAAATGCCGCTCTACCAGCTGTTTGGCGGGAAATCCCGCGACGCGATTGCCGCCTATACCCACGCCAGCGGCGAAACGCTGGAACAACTCTATGCTGCGGTCGACATTCTGCTCGAGCAAGGCTACCGCCATATCCGCTGCCAGCTCGGTTTTTATGGCGGAACGCCCACGGATTTACACGCCCCGGAAAATCCGTCGCCGGGGGCCTGGTTCGATCAGGATCAATACATGCGCAATACCGTGGAGATGTTCCGCGCCCTGCGTGAGCGTTACGGCCACCGCTTCCATATTCTGCACGACGTACACGAACGCCTGTTCCCACAGCAGGCCGTTCAGCTGGCAAAACAGCTTGAACCGTACCAGCCGTACTTTATTGAAGATATTCTGCCGCCGCAGCAGACGCCGTGGCTGACGCAAATCCGCCAGCAGAGCAGCGTGCCGCTGGCGCTCGGCGAACTGTTCAATAATCCGGCGGAGTGGCACGATCTGATCGTTAACCGACAGATCGATTTTATTCGCTGCCACGTCTCACAGATTGGCGGCATCACGCCAGCGCTCAAGCTGGCTGTACTGTGCCAGGCCTTTGGCGTGCGACTTGCGTGGCATGGCCCGGGAGACATGACGCCCATCGGCGTGGCGGTAAATACGCACCTCAATATTCATCTGCACAACGCCGCGATTCAGGAATTCATTCCACGCTCGGCCACCACCAATGCGGTGTTCCCCGGCGCACCGGCAGTGAAAGAGGGTTACGTCTACCCGCCGCAGGCTATCGGCATTGGCGTGGGCTTTAATGAAGAGCTGGCCGCGCTTCACCCGGTGGTTTATCGCCCGCATGAATGGACGCAAAGCCGCCTGCCAGACGGCACGATGCACACCCCGTAATCATCCGGGAAGCTGGCGGAAGGCAAGGTTATCGCGGTTGTGTGGAATGACGTAAGTGCAGGTGTAATTGATATCAATAATATCGCTGATCTCATACACCTCACCGCCTTCCAGAATACCGCGGTTGTTGATGTGCATAGCCGGGCTGCCCTTTTTGCAGCCCAGCAGTTCAGCCTGTTCCCGGCTGACGCTCACCGCCCGGTAGGTCGTCAGCATATGCGAAATCAGATAGCCCTTTTGCAGGACATATTGCTGTAACGATCCTTCGATAACCTGCTGATTAAGGTCCGTGAATGCCGCCGAGGGCATACGCGACACCTCAATTTGCACTGGGCTGTCGTCCACATAGCGCAGACGGCAGAACTGCCAGATAAAATCATCCTCCGTTAGCCCGAATATCTGTTGCTCCTCACGGTTCGGACGTTTTTTATGCAGGCTTATCATCCGGTAACGCATCTGGTCGAAACGCTTTTCGGTGATGGAGTTATACACCAGCGGGTTGTTGCGCGCCCGATCGTTAATCCAGCAGCCAGAACCCTGCACAATGCTGACTACGCCAATACTGGCGAGCTTCTCCAGCGCCTGCCTCACCGTAAAGCGCGACACGCCATATTCCTCCGCAAGCTTCCGCTCCGGGGGAAGCTTGCGCGGGCCACCGTCGCCCTGCTGATAAATCTTGCTGAGCAGATCCTGGGTGACGAACTCATTTTTCTTCATCGGGCGCGTCCTGATGATTTCTTTGAAAAAAGACAGTCAGCATTATCATTGCATCTGATGGGCAAACATAACGATTTCAGCAATAAAAGGAAGAGAGGCCCATGACAAGCCACAAGAGATGAAGGCTAAAACGGCTGGCGGCACGCCGCACAGCCGTTATGGCTTACTCGTCGAGGATCGGCGCAAAGCCGCCGTAAATCATCCGTTTACCGTCGAAAGGCATGCTTTCCCCCATCTCCTTCATCCGGGGATCGGCCATCATCTTCGCATTGGCCGCGTCCCGGGCCTCTTTCGACGGGTACTCAATCCAGCTGAATACCACCGCTTCATTCTCTTCCGCTTTGACCGCCATGCGGAAGTCCGTGAGCTTGCCGTCAGGCACGTCGTCCGCCCAGCACTCCACTACGCGAGTTGCCCCAAACTCCTTAAATAACGGAGCAGCCTTTGCCGCAAGCGCGAGATATTCCTCCTTTTTGTCCGCCGGAACGGCAACGACAAAACCATCAACATACTTCATGAGAGAACCTCCGAAGTGAACGGCGCGGCCAGCGGTTCTGACCGCGTCCGGCGTTGATAAGTTTAGTCGCGGCCCCAGCTGAACGCATAGCGCAGACGACGTTCGGGCAGCAGGAATTCCGGCGCAACGCTCGGGCTCCAGGAATCATCCCCGCCAACCCCCATATGAAACGCATCCAGATTCAGCCAGCAGCCCTCTTCTTCGCGCAGCAGATGATTATGGGTCGTTTCGCGGAGCTGCTGCTGGCCGTAGCGGCTAAGACCGAAGTGGAAATTGCCCTGCCAGCAGTTTGTGCCATAGCGCAGCTCACGCGTGTCGCAGCGCAGGCCATTTTCCGTTGGGAAAATGTAAGGTGTGTGCATCCCTTCAAGCGGCACAGTCCAGCGCCCGTGACGGGCAGATAGCTTACGATCCGGGTAGTTTTCATGCGGTCCAAGCCCCAGCCAGGATGCAGAAGGAGCCACTTCCGCAAGCTGGCAGCAAATGCCAATCCGCGGCGGCTCGGGTATATCCGCGGCCACAGTAACCTCGATATCCGCATGCAGCATGCCGTGCCCGTCAATGCGCCAACGCTTGTCGGAAATAAACAGCACCCTTTGCTGATGCTTCAAGGCGTGGCGGGTCACGATGATCACGCTATCGCCCTGAGTTTGCGCTTCACAGTGCAGTAAAGTCGCCGTCATGTCATACAGCCCCGCCGCTTTCCAGCGCTCCACCCAGGCATTGGGATCAATGCGGGTCGCTTCGCTCACGCCAATATCGTTATCGAGCGGCGCGCGGGTAAAGTTATCCAGCACCGGCGACAGCAGCCCCGACTGTTCGTTGCGCCACCACTGCTCCAGATGCCCGCTTTCACGGCTGAAATCCCAGCGCTGATGACCATGGCTAACGGTAAAGGTTACGTCATTGGCGTTAAGGAGCGGAGCGTCGCCTGCGGCGGGCCATTCCGGCAACGCCAGCGGGGAAGGTATTCGCCACTGATCCCACGCACAGAGGTGCTGCGCATCGGACCAGGTCGTGGCATCGGTTTGCCACACTTCGACGTTCAGCCAGATTTCGCCTTTGCCAGCGGATAAAGGGGGTGCCGCCAGCTCAATCGTCTGCGTTCCTTGCGGGAGAATATCGAGCGTGCACTCTCCTTCGACCAGCGTTTCACCGTCACGGGCCAGCCACCAGCGCAGGCGTTCGTTGTCGCTGCGGCGGAACAGGTATTCGCTGACGATGTCAATTTTCAGCGGTGAAGCGGACAGCAAACGGAACTGGAAGAACTGCTGCGCGCGCTTCGCTTCGAACAGCGCAGGATGGGGCTTGCGATCCGGGAAGACCAGACCATTCATGCAGAACTGGCGATCGTTCGGCGTATCACCAAAGTCGCCGCCGTAGGCCCAGAAGGTGTTACCCTGCTCGTCCGTTTTGCACAGCGCCTGGTCGACCCAGTCCCAGACGAAGCCGCCCTGCAAACGTGGATAGTTACGAAACGCCTGCCAGTATTTTGCAAAGCCGCCAAAGCTGTTGCCCATCGCGTGAGCATATTCGCAAAGGATCAGCGGGCGTGTTTCGCCCGGAAGGCCAATCCACTTGCTGAGCGACCATTTCGGCACCGCCGGGAACGGCTGATCCTGATCGACCCGTGCATACATAGGGCAAATAATGTCGGTGGCTGCGGTGTCTGCCCCGCCGCCTTCATACTGCACCGGACGTGAAGGATCGGTGGTTTTCAGCCAGCGATAAAGGGCATCGTGATTAGCGCCATGCCCCGACTCGTTGCCGAGCGACCAGATAACGATCGACGGATGGTTGCGATCGCGGGCCACCATGCGCGTGACGCGCTCGCTCATCGCAGGCAGCCACTGTGGATCGTCTGCCAGACGGCCCATCGGCACCATCCCGTGCGTTTCGATATTAGCTTCGTCCACCACGTACAAGCCGTAGCGATCGCACAGCTGGTACCACAGCGGATGATTAGGGTAATGCGAGCAGCGCACCGCGTTGAAATTATTCTGCTTCATCAGCAGAATGTCCTGACGCATGGTGGCTTCATCCACGGCCTGGCCCGCCTGTGGATGATGCTCGTGACGGTTCACGCCACGGATCAAAAGCGCTTTGCCGTTGAGCGTCAGCAGACCGTTGGCGATCGCCACTTTGCGAAACCCTACGTCACAGGCTTCCGTTTCCAGCACCACGCCATCGGCATTGCGCAGGGTTATCGTCAGGCGATAGAGATTCGGTATTTCTGCGCTCCAGAGATCCGGCGATGCTACCGGGATCGCCAGCGCCAGGCGCTCCGCCCAGCTACCGCGCTCGTCGACAATCGCTGAGCCAGGCTTCTGCCGCTGACGACCGACTTCTTTGCCTTCGCGCCACAACACCGCCTCCACTTCTGCGTCAGCAAATCGCTCACCTTCCAGCATGACGTTCAGCTTCAGCACACCGTGAGTAAAATCCTCGTTCAGATCGGTCGTGTGATGGTAATCAGCAATGCGGGTGGCGGGTTTATGCAGCAGAGAAACATCGCGGAAAATGCCGCTCATCCGCCACATATCCTGATCTTCCAGATAGCTGCCGTCACACCAGCGCAGCACCAGCACCGCCAGGCGGTTGCGTCCGACGACCAGCACTTTACTCAGATCGAATTCAGCGGGCAGACGGCTGTCCTGGGAATAGCCGATCCACTGACCGTTGCACCACAAATGGAAAGCCGAGTTCACGCCGTCAAAAACGACTCGCGTTTGCCCTTCGTTCAGCCAGCCTGGCGGCACGTCAAACTCGCGGGAATAACAGCCCGTTGGATTATCGACCGGGACCTGCGGCGGAGTAACGGGAATGGGATAGGTAACGTTGGTGTAAATCGGTGTATCAAAGCCCTGCATCTGCCAGTTCGACGGCACGGGCATTGCCACCGACTCCGCTAAGTCCTTTTCCAGCCAGACCTCCGGCACCGCTTCCGGCGCGGGGAAAAAGCTGAAACGCCACTCGCCGTTGAGCAATAAACGGGAGGCGGAAGTCGCATCGCGCAGGGCCTCCTGCTCATTACGCCAGCTGAACATTGGCGTATGGGCCGCTAAACGGTGCCACTGGGTGACGACCGGGTTTTCCCAGTCACGGCGGGCCAGCTGCAGGGCAAGAGCGGAAGGTGCTGCTGTCATCGGTTAATCCTCTTTGCGAAGCGCTCACAATTTCATGCAAGCATGAACCGCCCGATGGCCGTGGTAAAGGATCCGATCGGCAAGAAGCGAGGAGGATCACAAAGCGATCAGCGTAAACCGAGTTTGTCGGCAAACGCCGCGAGTTCCTGAAGTCGGCTGGCCAGATCGTCCGTGGATTCCGCCCCGGAAACCGCTGTTGATCCACGCACGACTAACGTAACGGGTAACCGCGTCTGGCTCAGCTTTTGCGGGTCATGTTTCCCGATAAGCCAGTCCACGCCCTGTTCACCTGCGGTACGGAACGCCTGACGAACGGTGGTGAGCGGCGGCGTAAACCAGGCGCTGTCGGTAGTGTCATCATAGCCGACGACCGACAGCTGGCGTGGAACGCTGATGCCTTTTTCCGCGCAGGCCCGCAGCACGCCGAGCGCCATCTGGTCGTTCGCCACCAGAATGGCATCCGGTTTCACCGCGCTCGCCAGCAGGCTGTGCGCTTTTTCATAGCCGGACTGGGCGCTCCAGTCACCGCTGGCGACAGCGCATGCTTCAATTCCGGCCTCAGCCAGCGCGTGATGCCAGCCCTGAAGGCGGGCGCGGGCGGAAACAGAACTCTCCGGCCCGGCCAGCAGCGCGATGCGCGAATGCCCCTGCTCCAGCAAATGCGCCACGCCAAGCGTTGCGCCCTGAGCGGGGCTGAAGACAAGGCTGTTGACCTGTGCCTGCTCGCTGACGTCGAGGAACAGCACCGGCAGCGGCGCTGCCAGGTCAGACAAACGCCGTGCCGCATCTTCTTTCAATGGCACGTTCACGATAAGACCATCAACGCGCTGGGCCAGAAGCTCCTGCACCGCTTCCCGGCAGGCCGCTTCCGCATAGTTTGTCACCATGGAGATCAGCACCGCGTAGCCCCGCTCGCTCGCCCGGCTTTTGACGGCAGAAGCAATCTGTGACGGCGCATGCAGCGCCAAATCAGCGCTCACCAGCCCCAAAGCCAGCTGCCGCTTTCCGGCGAGCAGCTGTGCCCCACGGTTAGGTACATAGTTCAGATCTTCCATCGCCCTCTGCACTTTCTCCCGGGTGCGAGCCGAGACGTGTTCCGCCTGGTTGATCACGCGGGAAACGGTCTGGTAGGAGACGCCCGCCACGCGGGCGACATCATAGAGAGTGATGGCTTTCATTATTCAGTTCCCGAAACACAATGTCCCCAGTGTAACGGAAAAATGGCATCGCGACCGTGAGCGCTTCGTAATTTAGCTTAATACTTTCTCTTTTTTCAGCGGTGATACCGCCGAAGGCTTAACCTGGAACCAGGGCAAGCAGAGCTGGATCAGCGGGCCAATGGCCAGCGCATAAACCAGCGTACCGACGCCCACGCTGCCGCCAAGAAAGTACCCAATGACCAGCACGGTGACTTCAATGGTGGTGCGAATAGCGCGAATAGACCAGCCGGTGCGGGCGTGAATGCCGGTCATCAGCCCATCTCGCGGCCCCGGACCAAACCCCGCACCGATGTACATTCCTGTCGCCAGCGCATTGAGCACGACGGCGGCAATGAGCAAGCCACTTTTCAGCCACAGGGAATCAGGCGTACCCAGCACGCTCAGCGTGGCGTTTGCTGCAAGACCAAGCACAATAACGTTACTGATCGTGCCGAGGCCGGGACGCTGGCGAATCGGGATCCACAGCAGCAGCACCAGCGCACCGGTAACAATCATTACCGTGCCGAAATCAGCCGACAGCTGACGACTCACTCCAAGATGAAACACATCCCAGGGATCGACCCCCAGTCCGGCACGGATATACATCGCAATAGAAACCCCGTACAGGCAGAGCCCGACGTACAGTTGCAGCAAACGGCGCAGCATACAAACCTCATATTCAGTTGCTGAAAACCGCATCATCGATAAAAATGGACTGATTATTAATGGCCAGTTTTATAAAAGTGGACTGCTATGTCGCTACGTCGCTCCGGAAGTCAGTCTCTGGTGAGCCTGCTGGGCCACTGGCAAGAAAGTACCTCCCGTACCCCGCTCTGGCGCCAGCTCGCCGGGGCGTTACGGCTGCTAATCCTTGACGGGCGCCTGGCGCTCGACAGCCGCCTGCCCGGCGAACGCGAGCTGGCAACGGCGCTGAACGTCAGCCGGACCACCGTCGCCAGCGCCCTTGCTCAGCTCAGGGATGAAGGCTACGTGGTGAGCCGCCACGGCAGCGGCTCGCGGGTGATTCTGCCTGCGCAGCGAGCGCAGGTACCTACGCGAATGAACGCCGTTCAGGCGCTGGATTTATCGACGGCGGCGCTCAGCGCCGGGCCGGAAATTCATCAGGCCTACAGTCATGCGCTAAGCAGCATGCCGCAGCATCTCACCAGCACCGGCTATGACCAGCAGGGCCTGCCCGCTTTACGCGAAGCCATCGCCCGGCGCTATACCGCTCGTGGCCTCCGAACGAGTGCGGATGAAATCATGGTGGTTAACGGCGCAGTCAGCGGGCTGGCGCTGATTCTGCGGCTGCTTACCGGGCCTGGCGATCGGGTGGTCGTGGAGAATCCAACCTATCCGCTCGCTATCGCCGCCATCCAGGGTGCATCCTGTCGCCCGGTGGGCGTGTCGCTTCCTGATGAGGGCTGGGACGTGAACGGTCTTGCCGCCGCATTTGCGCAGACCTCTCCGCGGCTGGCCTATCTGATGCCGGATTTTCATAATCCGACCGGCCGCTGTATGGATACGCCAACTCGCCAGCGCATTGCCGACCTCGCCGCAAATACCCGAACCACGCTGGCGATCGATGAAACGATGGTCGACCTCTGGTATAACGCCCCCCCTCCACCGCCGCTGGCTGCTTTTAACCCCGATGCGCCGATAATCACCCTGGGATCAACCGGTAAAAGCTTCTGGGGCGGCCTGCGTTTGGGCTGGATTCGAGCCTCAACGCGTACGCTGGCCTCGCTGGTACAGGCCCGCGACACGATGGATTTAGGCTCTCCACTGCTGGAACAATTGGCAACTCTCTGGCTGCTGAATAACGCCGACAGTTTCCTGCCGGGCAGACGCAGCATGCTCGCCGCGCGTCGCGATATGTGCAGCGCACTGATGAGCGAATACTTCCCACAGTGGCGTTACATTCAGCCTGACGGCGGACTCTCTTTTTGGGTGGAATTGCCGGACATGGTAGCAACGCAGTTCGCTGCGCGAGCAGAAAGCGTGGGAATTCATCTGGGCACGGGAACGCGTTTTGGCCTGGCCGGAGCGTTCGACCGCTGGCTGAGGCTGCCCTTCACGCTGGATGATGAAGCTCTACGGGTCGCCTTTAAGACGCTACAACCGCTGTGGAATTCCCTGAACGGTCAGCAGAATACTTTGCGTACACGAAAAATTATTTAATAAAATGGCGACGAGCCGATACCGGATATCGGCTCGTCTAATATATCGTCCGTGATGGCATGAGATGATTGTGTCTTTGTTATCGCCGAAGATTATCCCGTTCTCAGGCTTCAGCAATATGACATGACGTTGATGTTTTTATTAATGCTGGCGCGGAATTGGAAATCCCTTTATCGAAATAATGAAACTGTCACCGTCTTTTTTTATTTTCGCGCCGGTCTCACACCACTCTGAGGCAATGCGAAAGAACTCATCGCTGCCGACATTCCAGTTCAGACGTACATGCTTGACGTATCCGGAGCGGAGCATTTCACAGGCTTCGCCATAGTTACTGGCCGTGGAAAATTGTTGTTTCATTTTCTCTTCTTCAAAAATTTTCGCAATGCTTTGATTTCTTTAGGAGTAAGAGGGGATGATTCTTCTTCGGTATGCTGACTGTCTACCTCACCTTCGGATACTCCCGCCTCTGACGCGACTTCAAATGCCAGCTGTAGCAGCTTTTGCGTTGCTGCGCTCAGCGTCTCGTTATGGACTTCCGCATAATGCCGTAATTGCTCTTTCAGATCGCCGTCAATTTTAACATTCAGAACTGCAGTGCTCATAGTCTCGCTTCCCGCGCAATAAATTCAGATAATTAATACACGAACAGCCATTGGCGATCCAGAAATACTTTTCTCATAAAAATAAAACAAATAATTACCCAGATTTATTATCTGCCTAATATATGACAGCCAGATGACAGATATATTTCAATCAGGTGACGAATGATTATTGCTAAAAAAGAAGGTAATGCCTCCAATCAGTAGAACATGTATTTTTCGATGAAAGTGCCAATAACTTTTTCATGAAGCTCAACAGAACGTGAGAAGCTGTTGGTTTTGCGGACCTGCCGTTTGATTCGGGTTCTTAGCGTCAGATTGTTATGCTCAATACGCTGAGTAAAGATTTACCGGTCTGATGCCCGTCCTTCGGGACTTATCTGGCATAGCGGCCTCAGTCATCGCAGGTTAGCATACCGATGTTGAATGGCACGAGCAGGGCCATTCACCTCAAAACGGCGATGTTTCTCGCTTCGACATTCAGCGACGTGATAGAGGACACTGGAAAGATTTCACCGAAACGTAAGCAGACAGGCTGAATAACAGTAATTACAGACGTGATAAAGGGGCGACGGCGCGCCCCTGGTAAACCCAATAATCAGGAAACTAATTGAGTGATCACGCCGAACTCATTGAAGATTGACCACTCTTGCTGGATCACCCCGCCCTGAATACGGTATTGGCTAATCCCCACCAAATGCACTTCTTTGCCAGTAGGTTTGCCATAAATCCCGTTACCCAGGTGGGTACCCTGGGCACTCCAGCGAGTAGAAACCAAATAGCCACTCTGGTCATTGCCCATCCAGTAAACATCATCAACCGAAAAGGTCAGGTCCGGGAACATCGACAGCAGAGATAAAATCCACGACTTGTAGTTGCCCAGCCCTTGGTACACGCGCTCCGTTGGCCCCTGATAGGCAATATTCGGCGAGCAGAAATCAGTCAGAGAACGCAGCATTCTGCGGTTCCAGACGTTCTGATAAAAGGCTTCGATGAAGGCGCGAACATCCAGCTTATTGCCCTGTGGCATTGGCAGCATGGCGGGTTTGCCCTGCCCTGGAACGCGGAAAGGCTCACTCGCCCCAAAATCACGCGCCAGCGGGTTTTCACCATGTTTGGTCATCATGTCGCGTGCCACATCAAACACATTCAGACCGAGCTGCTGAATCAGGCTGGCGGTGTTGTGCATCACGTGCTCATAGAAGATTTCATTTTCCAGCATCACGCAGTTGGCGATACACATAAAACGAACCGGTTTGTTGGTCGGTGCGCCAAACTCACTGAAACCGGTGTTAGTGCCCATGATGTAGCTGCGATGGGACGAGTGAAAGCCCACATTTTCGTCCCCGGCCCAAATCACTTCATCCCCTAAGATGCGAATATCCGGATAAGCATTGAGGGTACGCGCGGTACCTGCCACCACTCGGTCACGCCCAACATGCAAACCCACATCATCCCACACATTACAGTCATGGCTGTAGGTGTCGTAGATGTAGCCGATATCTCCTTCTTCCCAGATGCGATGGGTGATACGGATAATGTAATCGATAATGTTGACGTACTCTTTGTCAAACCCGCGCATTGGGTGGCGATGCAGGTGAGACGGAGCCTGAGCCAGAAACTTATCTGTGCCGCCGCGTTTATAGCTGTCCCAGGAGATGTTGAAATCAGACGGCATATGCTGCGCGTCCAGCTGTCTTGGCAAACGGTTCAACGAAGAAGGTGATATTTTCTTATCCATTTGATTTTCATTTTTATTATCGGCTTTTACATCATGAGTGCCTTTGCTTTCGCTGATATCGTTGACTACCTGTGGTTTGTTCATCGTACCCTCTTCAATTGGTTCTGGTGTGATTAACAGTTGTCTTTCAAGCGATTATCTACATCGACTCTTTCAATTCTCAGCCTGCTTACGGCTTAACCACACGTTGACCATTTGTTGACTACGTGTTGTTTAAGTAAAGTTTTTACGTTAAAAACAACTTAAATCAACATAATTATCACAATCAAAATGGTTTTGGTGATCCAACTCACATTAAGGAAATCGAGGGTTGTTGATACGATCATTTTTTCCAAACCCACTCCCCACCAGGTTGTTTTTTGCCCTAAAATGTGACTTATGTGTTGTATTTTGTTGTTTTTATCATCAATAATTGTTGTTACCATGTTGTTTTGTTGTTGTGAATTGTGAGCTATCGGCAGGGACGACATGAGAGACAATAGAGAGGCGGCCGGTATGAATAAAATAAGATGAGTATTACCTGCAACATTGCCCGCTATGACTGAGGGGTTTTTATAAAAGATTCGTTCTAATGGGCATAATGACAAATCAGGATGCGAATATGTTTAAACAATTATTCACCCGCCGGGAAATTTACCTTTTCTTTATAATGAGCTTGTTATTTTTTATCTGCATTAATGGTTATGATGCATTTCTTGCTTCCTATATGGTGCAACATAATATCCCACCTGAAATTATTGGTTTAATTATGGGAGCCACAGGTCTGGCGACGGTGTTATTACGTTTCCCATTGAGTGTGGTGTCGGGGACATTGCATAACCGCAAGATTTTTATCCAGCTTAGTCTTATATTGCCGATGATTATGTGGCCTATTGCCTATATCCATACCAATGATATAACCCTCTATATCGCCAAAACCTCATCGGGCATCGCCTCCGCGACCTGGGTGCTTTATAACATCATGTTTATTCGCTATTTCAGTAAGCATGAAGCCCCGGCGGCTGTTGCCCTGCTGGCACTCGCAAGCCCTGTCGGCGTTTTTTTAGGAAATACGCTGTGTGGCATCATCGTGCAGAACTTCCCGCCAAATCTTGGCTTCTTGATCCCAAGCATTGCGGCCTTGGCGGCGCTACTTATCTCTTTGTTCTTAAAGGAACATATCGAAACCCCGGTAAAATCCAGACTGGAAGACTGCTTCAAAAGTGCATGGGGTCAGCTGACCGATCGCACCATTTGGCTGGTGGGGATATTGTGCGCGATTGTGCTACTGGTGCCTTTCGCCACGCGCGATACTCTGACGCCGATTTATATGCTGAAGCTGGGCAATAAGGGCATTTTGATCGCCGCGCTGAGCAACCTTCATTTGTTGTTCTATGCACTGGCCGTCGCGCTGTGCAGCGCCTTCTTCTATCCGCGTTTGGGGTTAGTCAAAACGGCGGTGATGGGTTCTCTGCTACAAGCTATTGCCGCACTGGGTATTCCCATGACGCAAAACTATGTGGCGATTTTCGCCTTTCAGGCACTGGCAGGCTTTTCGTTTGGCATGGCTTTCGCCGTCATGATGTCACTCAGCGTGGTCAATACCACCCCTGAAGAGCAAACCGCACGGATGGGGCTGTTCCAGACTATCTACTCGACGGGAATGTTCTGGGGGCCGGTACTGATGGGGGTCATGTTGAAATACTTCAGCATGCAGGCGGGGTATATGCTGATTGCGGCCCTGTCCTGCATTGCCGCTCTGCTGATTGCCCTGGCGGCAAGGCTGGTTCAACAGAGGACGCCGCGCTACCCCATTGAAATTGGAGCAGAAAAAAGGGCTTAACAGTCAGTGGAAAATAATAATGGCCGTGGTGGAACACACCGCGGCCATTTTCACCTGGGAGCAAAAAACCGGATGATTACTCCGCGTCGGCCTTAGCGAAGGTCACGCGCACATTGGCTGGGAACCTGCCTTTTTTGGCAGAAGCGCCTTCATTGGTGGTAAAAAGGTAGTGAATTTTCTCCCAACCGCTGACCAGCGTGGTCGCGTGGTTATGCAGCTTGTGCCCATCCGCCAGAACGACCGTGCGGCTGCTATTTTCAATCATTTGCCGGGCGACTGAGGCTTCATTGATGTCCTGGTCCATCACGCCCACCTCCGCATGGACTGCCCCGGCGCCTATCACGGCATAATCCACAAAGAAGCGTTTGATGTTTTCCAGAGCAATGGCACCGACACATTCAAATTTTGAGCTGATGAACTCGCCGCCTATCAAAATGGTTTTTATGGTGTCATTTTCATGCAGCACATTGGCGATGAGTGGCGAATTGGTAATGACGGTTAGCTCATTGACTTCAACCAGTTGGCGGGTAAATTCCAGTGTGGTACTCCCGAAGTCGACGAAAAGCGAATCGCCGGGTTTAAACAGTGTTACCGCGCTACGGGCAATGGCTTTTTTCTCTGACGCCGCAATTTTTGCGCGCTCATTGAACTCCATTTCGAAAGCAAATTGGCTGCTGACCGCCCCACCGTGGATTTTCTTTATTAGGCGCTGCTCTTCCAGTCTATTCAAATCGCGCCTTATCGTTTCCTGAGAAACCTGAAATATGTCAGCAAGCTCATTCACAAAAACTTGACCATTACTTTTTAGTTTTTCCAGAATGATGGCTCTTCTCTCCGAAGAGCTGACGACTTCAGTATTCATTTATGTTTCCTGATCGCTTTATTTTTTCTCAAGGCAGGACATAGAGAAATGCCCAGCATATTTTCCAGCATGGCAATTATACATTACCAGCATAAACGTCCTTATCCTTTTGTGTAACACTTATCCTGTCCGGACAAATTAAAACACCTCGTAAAAGTGATCTTAGTCACAAATTGTCGCTGCGCCACGCCTTTATGTTGCCTTTATGTGACTTTTATGTAATTTTCAACATAAAAACAACACACAAACAACAATTAAATCACACCATCAAGTGAGAAAGCTATGTTGAACCAGCGTTATGCCGCTATTGACCAGGGAACAACCGGGACACGCGTGGTGGTCTTTTCTGAAGACGGAAAGCACCACTCACCCGCCAGCGTTTCCCATAAACAAATCACACCCAATCCAGGCTGGGTTGAGCACGATCCCCTTGAAATTCTGCGTAACATCCGCAATTGCCTCGGCAGTTGCAACGTGGTTGACGCTATTGGCCTGGCGCATCAAGGGGAGAGCGTCGTCGCGTGGGATTCACGCAGCGGGCAGCCCCTCTACAATGCCATTATCTGGCAAGATCAGCGCACTGAAAACGTCGTCCGCGCCCTGAAGCACGACGGCGTGGAAGAGATGGTCAAAGCTCGCTCTGGCCTGCCCCTGGACACCTATTTCTCAGCCAGCAAATTGGGCTGGATCATGCGCAATGTACCGGGTGCGGAGTCCTTGTCCAGGCAGGGGCGCCTGCGCCTTGGTACCATGGATGCATTCTTCCTGTTTCACCTGTGCGGCGAACATGCGACCGACTACAACTCTGCTTCGCGCACCTCATTGTTTAACATTCATACGCTGAAATGGGACGAAGAACTGTGCCGCCTGTTCGGCGTGCCGATTGATGCGCTGCCGAAAGTCAAAGATAACGTCGGTCACTTTGGCGATGTCACCCTTAATGGCAACACCATGCCGCTGACTGCCTGCATCGTGGACCAATTCGCTGGCACTTATGGTCACGGCTGCCTGTCTGCGGGCCAGATGAAAATCACCTTTGGCACTGGCGCGTTCCTGCAATCCATTACCGGGCATCAAATTCCTGACCCAAAAGACTCCGGGCTGCTGCCCACGCTGTGCTGGAAAATGCCAGGCGAAGCCCCGGTCTATGGGCTTGACGGCGGGGTTTACAATGCCGCTTCCGCCATTAACTGGGCGCGGAAAATCGGCCTGTTTACCGATATCGAAGAGTTCAGCGATTTCCCTACAGAGCCTGCCATCTCACGCGGGCTGGCCTTTGTTCCGGCGTTATCGGGGCTGGGTTGCCCCTATTGGGATCGCTCCGCCGCGGGCCTTTGGGCGGGCCTGTCTCTGGAAACCGAACGCAAAGATATGCTGCAATCCATTCTGGAAGGCATTGCCGTTCGCTCCGCCGAAGTCATTGCCGCTATGGAAAAAGTCGGGCTGGTGGGCAAGTCAATTTCAGTCGATGGCGGGCTGGCAACCAATCATTATTTCAAGCAATTCCTGGCCAATTTACTGCAAAAAAACATTGTTACCCCGAGCAACAAAGAGATGACGGCTCAGGGCGTAGCAATGCTGGCGCGCCGGGGCTTAGGGGTTGAGCGCGAATTAAAAATCAACAGCCAGTACGAAGTGATTAAACCCTTGGGAAATGACCTGTCGCACCTGTTCCTGCGCTATCAGGACATTATTTCCCGCGCCCGTAATTTGCGTCAGGAATAAGGGGGAACGATGTCGGAAATCGGCAATTTCATTATCTATATCATCATGGCGGGCACGCTACTGGGGGCATTCGCGTCAGTGGTACGCCCCGAAAGCGGGCTTGGCCGTGAGTTCGTCAACGGCATTCACTCCATCGGCCCGGTGTTTTTAGCGCAAGCGGGCATCATGGCGGCGCTCCCCCTGCTGACCCACCTCATCATGCAAACCGTGGGGCCGCTGTTTCAGGCTATGGGGTCAAATGCCGCCATCGCGGCGCTGTCGGTGATTGCCGTCGATATGGGAGGATACCAGCTGGCGAACGCGCTGTCTGCCAACCGGGATATGTGGATCACCGCCATGCTGGTGGGCTATACCTCCGGTGCCAGCATTGTATATCTCATCCCCGTTGGGCTGATTATGCTCAAGAAAGCCGACCATAAGTACCTGGCATTGGGGGCAATGGCTGGGCTGATTAGCATCCCGTTTGGTGTGCTGATTTCCCTGATGGCCATCACCTTTTATAACGTGCCGGTCAGGGAGATTATATCCACCACGTCGTCCATCAATTACGCGCTCACTATCGATTTCTTCACCGCGCTTAAACTGCTGGCTCCGCTGTTTGCTTTCTGTTTCATTCTGGCGATTGGTCTAAAATATTGGCCGATTCTCATGGTTAACGCTTTCCTTATTTTCGGCAAGCTGATAGACGCTTTTATCAAAATCGTCCTCGCGCTTTGCATCATCGAACACTTTACGGGGGTGTTTTCGCGGCTGTTTGGTGGCTGGATTTTCGACCCGCTGTTTGCCGACGAAAAAAGCTTATACCGTTCAATCGAAATCGCCGGTTACATTGGCATCATGCTGGCAGGCACCTTCCCGATTTGCTTCCTGTTCCAAAAATACTGCCAGAAACCAATGCGTTATATCGGGAAAACTCTTCGTCTGACCGACGCTGGCGCGCTGGGGCTTATCATGGTTCTGGCCAATATCATTGCCGTTTACCACCTGTTTCGCGAGATGCGCGCCAGAGACAAAGTGTTATGCATCGCCTTTGGCATCTGCGCGCAGGCCACCCTGGGCGACCATCTGGCGTTCACGGCTAATTTCCAGCCTTCTTTGG
Source organism: Pluralibacter sp. UBA7423 (assembly GCA_002470465.1). Lineage (GTDB taxonomy): Bacteria > Pseudomonadota > Gammaproteobacteria > Enterobacterales > Enterobacteriaceae > Scandinavium. Next base: position 213,487 of record DKMD01000018.1, on the reverse strand, counting down.
TGATCCCCATCATGGCAGGTAAGTTCTTTGCGGGAGTCCTCGCCATTGGCATCGCCATCGTAATTTCCGTGCCAGCTGCCGAGCAGCTGGAAGCAGACACCGCACCGCCCGAACCCGCAAAAGATCTGATCGCCTGAATGGCCTCGATTCTCTCTTTACATCACTACTCCCCCTATAAATATGGAGCCGACACCTCATGAGAAAGATTTTTCTAGCCTGCCCTTATAGCCACGCTGATGCCAATGTCGTCAATCAGCGTTTTGAAGTCTGTAATCAGGTAGCGGCAGCCATTATTGAGTCAGGTAATGCCGTTTTCAGCCAGGTCACCATGTCCCACCCCATTAATCTGGCTTTTCAGCACACAGAGAAAAGCGAAGTTGGCAAACGCTGGGCGCCCGTTGACGCCCTGTTCATGGACGCCATGGAAGAGCTCATCATTATTGACCTGCCGGGCTGGGATAAAAGCGTGGGAATTCAGCGCGAAATTGCCTTCTTCAAACAGCGTGGGCAGCGCGTGAGTCTGTGGTCAGAAAGCCAGAATGAGTTTGTTAATAGCTGAGTGAATTGTTTGAACTGAATTTATTGAATTGAATAAATGAAAAAAGGGGCCAATGGCCCCTTTTGCTTACAGATAAATTCACTTTATTTGGCTTCGATTGAAATACGCAGTGCGCTGTGTTCCGTCACGCCACTCATATCAATGTCCTTAAGCATAATACGGCGTTCAGGCATGCAGCGATAACGGCGGCGATACAGCTCCTTATCGCCATCACGCACCACCACGTCTCCCTTCACCGGGCGCTGCACGCGAATGTTAAAGGTGGTTTTGCTGTCAGTATCATCAAGGCGTACTACGCTCGGCGCCGAAATGCGGATCACCTCGTCGTGCTGTACCGCCACGAATGTCGACGTGTCGCGCACGGACTGCAATGAATGGGCGATAGTCGCGCCAATGCGTATCCCTTCCTGGTAGCACTGGTCGCCCATATCGGCGGGGTGAGTCATGTTACCAACGGCGTAATAATTGGCATCCGAGCAGGCGCCGTGCTGATCAAACAGTGGCCGCCCGGTGGTAGCGTCGAACGCCAAATGGCTTTTTCGCACCAGAGTATATTCGCCGGTAAATTTGCCGGTGAAAATCACACTATCGCAGGCCAATGTTTGCTGGGTGCCCTTGCCCGATATCTCAATTCCTTCAACCCGCCCGCTGCCGACAATGCGCGATACGTGGCTGTTCAGGTAAACCGGTACATTAAGCAATTTGGCGAACAGTAAACAGAGACGCCAGGCCGTGGGGCGCGGGCCCTCTTCAACCATCGCCACGGCGCGTACTCCTGCGCTTCTCAGCGTCCAGATGGCGGAGAAGCTCACCAGCTCCGTGCCGACAATCACCGGATGGTTACCGGGCTTAAGCCCACGCAGATAGACGAATTGCTGCAATGCACCCGCCGTCAGCACACCTTGCGGGCGAACACCGCTGACCAACCTTGGGTGACGTGGCGTTTCCCGGACCCCTGTCGCCAATACGATTTTCCGCGCCCGCAGGGTCTCTATGCCGCCATCTGACGAGATTTCGATCTGCCCATCGGGTAGCAAGGCGGTCACCGTGGTGGCAGTCCGAATCGGATAGTGCACATATTCCAGCAGCTTTTTGGCCCAGGTATGCCCTTTCATTGGCCGCCAAAAGGTCTGCAAACCAAAGGTCGGGTGACGACAATGCTTTGGCACCCCGCCCGGCTGACTTTCTCGCTCGACCAGCAGCACGTCTTTCACGCCAGCGTCTTGCAATGCTCGCGCCACGCCCAGCCCGGCCGGACCTGCGCCAATGATAATAACGTCATACAACTTGCTCATTTTACCTGCCCCGTGATCAGCGTGTTGTCCATCCGCTCGCCGATGATCTCAGCCACATTGTTGCTACAGAAAAATCCGTTGCAGCGCCCCATCATGACCCGTGTGCGGCGGCGCAACCCGCCAATACAGCCCGGAGGAACAGCAGAATCAAACGCCGCCTCAAGCTCGCGCCGCGTAACCAATTCACAGTGGCAAACCACGCCCCCATTGCCAGAACAGGTGTAGTCGCGCGGCGAGTATTCCGACAGCATCGGCATCGTCGGCCATTCCAATACGGCAGGCGGCGTCATAGCAAACAGGGCGGGGAAACGCTGGAGGTACTGAGTTTCCAGATGGCTGGCAATACCTAGCGCGGCAGTCAGCCCGGTGGAACGAATGCCACCGACGGTGATCCACTGTTTCTCGGGATAAGGGCAAATTCGGTACTCTTTCAGCTCAGTCGCCGGGCGCAACCCGGCATAGGTGGCAGTCACGCTGTAGTCGGTCAGAGAAGGCAGGATGCGCTTCCCCTGAGCAATCAGCGATTTCAGCACCTCTTCGTTGACCTCCGCGCGATCGCGGTCGACCTGCTCCTCCGCCGTAGGCCCGAGTAACAGATTGCCAAAGATGGTTTTCGACAGCAAAACGCCCTTACTGCGTGCCGTGGGCACGGGCAGGATAATGGCATTGATTTGCGCGGAGGCCGGTTTGTCGAACACTAAAAATTGGCCTTTGCGCGGTTTGATTTCAAACTCCGGCGTATGCCACAGCGCATCGACATGGTCGCCATGATTTCCCGCGCAGTTGATGACTAACGCCGCGCGATACAACGCGCTCTGGGTTCGCAGCGCCCACTGACCATCATTGAATTCGGCACCCAGCACCTCGGCGTTAAAACGATACTGTCCACCGTGCTTCACGGCTTGGGTCATGTAAGCCAGCGGGCTGCTCCAGGGGTCAATAATCCCTTCGCCGGGGACGATAACGCCGCCCAGAGCCCCTGCTGCCAGATGGGGTTCACGCTGGTAAACCTCTTCTGAGGACAGCTGGCGAACATCCAAAACACCATTTTCATGTGCCTGCTGAATGATGCCCGGCAGCGCCGCTAACTGCTCGTCATTCCACGCCACCACGATGGCACCGGTTTCCAGCAGCGGCAGGTTCATTTTTTGGTGAATGGCTTTGTATTCGGCATAACCTGCCTGCATGCAAGCCAGCTCAAGGCTGCCCGGCGGGGCGTCAAAGCCGGTATGAAGAATGGCGCTGTTCGCTTTACTGGCACCAGAGAGGATATCTTCGCCCTTCTCCAGCAACAGTGTGCGTGCCCCCATTAGCGTGAAACGGCGAAAAACCGCACAACCAATAACTCCGCCACCAATGATGACGACATCAAAATCCTGAGTCTTCTGCTCCATAGAAATTAGCCCATGCCTGAATGATGACCTAATATCACCACGAAACAACACCAAAAACAACATTAACAATAAAAAAACAACACAAAAACCACAGATGAAAATTAAAATTACAGAAACAAAAAAGCCACCTGCAATGCAGGTGGCTTTTAGAGAAGCACGGAACAACGCCAGCTGGGCTACTTGTCGAGGCGAGCCAGATAGGCATGATGGGCGTTTATCGCGACTTTGCGCGCCGTCAGCGGCAGGACATCGGCGGAGGCAATGTAGCCATCAGGATCCAGCACCCAGCCCTTCTGCTCGGCCGCCGCAATAATGTCTTCATCCCAGTAAAGTGCTTTGCGCTGATCGCCACGAGTAGTGAGCGTGACTTCGCACTCGCCTTCCAGGGTACGATACTGCCGCCAGCTGTTCTCTGGAATCGAGATAACAGAACGCTCCGGTGCCACCAGCACCACTTCTTCGCCATCCCGGTTAAAAGTCACCTCCAAAGTCCCTTTGAATACCATGATGACCTGCACCTGCTCGCAGCGATGGCGCCCTATCTTGCCGCCCGCCGCCAGCTTCAGCCACTCCACAGAGAAGCCATGCGGGCGAATAATCTTCGGCTGATTATTGCGATCCTGGCTGATACCAAAGCCAATTACCGGCGCAATTTCGGCCCCGTGGCCGGGCAGAATAGCATCCAGCAAGCCCTGGGAAGACCACACGCGCTGTTCGCCGGTCACAGCAAATTCGGCCATCTGCTGCGGTGAATAGTGCGTCAGAGAATCAATGTAAGATTGCGCCAGTTCCGGCATCAGCTGTGCTTCATCCGGGATCGCCTCGCCCTTTTCGGTATCAATCAGCATGTTGTCGCGGCTGAGGTACAACCCATATTCCTTCGCGGCCTGCATGACCGACGGGTGCCAGATGATGCCGCCGGTATTGTCTCCGCCAAGCACGGTGAACACCCAGCCGTTGGTGTCCGTCGGGGAAGCGTTGGTAAAGCCACGGAAAATCCACGTAGGAATAGACAAAATAGTCGGTGCGCTAAATGTCGCCTCATTTTCGCCGTTTGCCCCCCAGCGGAACCGCCAGCTTCCCTCGTGAATCAAGAAAACTTCCGCCGTGAAGTGCAGGTGCAGGTTGTTAGTCACGCCCTTTGGCATCGCCGCTGCGCCAATATTAAAACCGTGCGGCAAAGGGATATTGATCACCTGCTCAGAGGATTGGGTCACGCCAGGCCCGATAAAGGAGTAGTTCTGCTTGAGGTTCGACCCCGGCAGTTTACAGTCAATAAAAGCCACGCTGCACGACACCATATCTTCTGGCGTAACCAGACGTTTACGGGCTTCTTCGGTAGTCAGAATCGTGTTTTTCATAAGTTTTCCATCCATTAATAGCCGGAACCGGAACGGGCTGGAGGGATTTCGCCGCGGGCCTGTGCTACGGCATCACGTCCAGCCTGAGAAAGTTGCATGACATCGTTCGCGGGAGTGACCAGAGTGAAACCTTGCGCAATACGGTCTGCCGCAGCCTTACCAGAGGTGCAGAAGATCCCGGCGATTTTTTTGGCGGCGCGCGTGCGATCCAGAACGTACTCTATCGCCGCCAACATGTCTGGATGCTGTGACTCGGCACTGGCCGTGCCGGTCAGCGTCAGGGAAAGGTCGTTAGGGCCAATGAAAATGCCGTCCAGCCCGTCCACCTCAAGAATGGCGTCGAGATTTTTCAACCCGTCGCGCGTTTCAATCATCGCCAGCGTCAGGATCTGCTCATTGGCGTGCTGCGGGTAATCTTTGCCGCCATAGAGCAAGGCCCGGGCTGGCCCAAAGGAGCGATTCCCCAGCGGCGGGTAGCGGCAGGCAGCGACAAAACGACGGGCCTCCTCGGCGCTGGAGACCATCGGGCAGATGATGCCGTAAGCTCCCGCATCAAGCAGTTGCATGATCAACGCGCCGTCGTTGTGCGACACGCGAGCGATTGGCGTAGCGGGCGTGGAGGACAAAGCCTGAAGCATGGTCAATGCTGAGGCGAAGTCAATCATGCCGTGTTGCATATCAACCGTAACCGAGTCATAACCGTGATGGCCGACGATTTCAGCACTGTAGCTGCCTGGAATGGCCAGCCAGCCGTTGATGATGGGTTGCTTGCGCTGTTTTAGCGGGTTGAGTCGCATAAAAAAACCTCGTTTATCCATGAATGTAAGGCGGTGGCTGTATCTTGCGCTGCCTCGAGCGGCACAAAATGGCCCACCGAAGGCAATACTTTCCAATGTGCCAAAGGTGCGGCCTGCTGCACCGCGCGATGATGTTCAGTCGTGCAAATCGGGTCTTCTTCCCCACTGAGAATCAAGACAGGAACCTTGAGACTCCCCAGTGATTCCCGATGGTCCACGCGGCTAATGGCGATTTCCGTTTGCGCGGCAAACACCTCGACACCGCTGCGTTGCGCCATCGCCACAATCCGCTGCTGCAATGCAGTATCCGATTGCCGCTGGCGGGCGACATAACGCGGCCAGAGCTGCTCGGCGATAAACGTCCCCATCCCCTGCACTCTGGCTTGCGCCACGGCGGCTCGCCTGATGGGGGCATTTTCGGGGCGGTCAGCAAACGGATTGACGGAAATCAGCGCCAACCCGGCGACACGAGCCGGCGCGATGGACTGTATTTCCAACGCCACCATCGCTCCCAGTGAGAAGCCGCACAGGCAGAATCGAGCAGGTAAAACCGCCAGCAGGCGTTCAGCCGCGGCTTTAGCCGAATCATCCCCCTGCAGCGTGAAACAGTGCACGCTGCTGACGTTAAGTTGCGCCAGCATCGGCTGCCAGAGTTGCTCGTCGCACAGGGTGCCGCCAAGCAGAATTAACGGAACAGAAACATTGCTGATAGGTTGCATCATAGAGCGGGCGCAGTGTCAGGTTCAGGTTCGCGGCGAGCTTCCACCATACGAATTATTTGTTGGATCAACAAGATAGAGATAATGGAGATAATGCCGACCACCAGAAAACCCTGCTTAATCGCAAAGTAGTATTTGATGTAGCCCACCATTACTGGCCCGAAGAAAATGCCGGCGGAGTAGACGCTTTGATATAACCCGACGCGGGTTGACTGCTGCCAGACGGGAGTATGAGTCACAATCAGCGAGTTGAGCACGGTGAGGATCATACCGAAAGCCACCCCGGCCAGCGCCTGCAAACCATACAGCACCATAATGTTGGGCGCGTAAGGCATCGCCATGGCAATGACTCCCTGCAGCACGCCGCCAATCATCGCCGTTTTCGCTAACCCGAGTCGGCGGTAAAACACCGGGGCGCAGAGTGCGGTAGACAGTGCGTAAAAGACCAGGTGGATACTGCTCAGTGTCGCCAGCGAAGCCGATGCCATACCAAAACCTTCTGCCAGCAGGGGCGTCAGGGTGTCTCGCGTGGCGAACGGCACCATCATCACCACTGCGCACAGGCCGCCGAGATACCAGACGGATTTATCCGTCAGTTGGCTGCGTACTGCCGATTGGGCCGCCTCTTTCCGCGCCCTTTCTGGCCGACGTTCACGAATAAAGAAGGTCAGAACCAGCGCCAGCGTCGCGGCCATCGACGCTACCAGGAAACTCGACTGCGGGCCAAAGTGGCGCGCCATAAAACCGGCAAGCGTGATACCAATAAAGGTGCCGACCGGCGAGGTGACACTCAGCAACGCGATGGCCGCCGCCGCCTCCAGCGGCGGGAAAAACGCCACAAACATCACGTTGTAAATCACCCACGTAGCGCTGGTGACACCATCGGCAAGCTTGGCGATAAACAGCGTTTCAGCCGTCGGGTGTATAAAGACCATCGGCCACGACAAAATGGTGAACAGCAGGCCAATTTGAATGATGCATTTACGGTTGTGAAACTTATCTGAGAGTATCCCTGTGGGGAATCGCAGCAGCATCGACGCCAGCCCGGTAGCCCCGATAATCACCCCCATGGTTCGCGCTTCGACATTCAGCGACGTGATATAGGGCGCTAAAAACGGATCAAATGCATGAATGCTCACAAAAAAAAGCAAACTGATAATAAAGAACAGCACGACGTCACGACGTAAGATTTTCAGCGACATAATTACCTCCAGATTCAGGACGCGGTCCAGCCACCATCGACCATTAATGCGGTGCCGGTGATCAGCGCTGAGGCCGGTGAAACAAGGAAAACCACTGGCCCCATCACATCTTCCAACTGTCCTAATCTCCCCAGTTTGATGTTACTCAGAACTTGCTGATGGAAAGCCGGGTCAGCCAGAGAGATGCGCGAAAGCTCGGTTTCGATGAAGGTCGGGCATAGGGTATTGACACGAATGCCGCAGGGGCCAAGTTCAATCGCCATGGCGCGGGTCATGCCCTCCAGAGCAAATTTCGAAGCGCAGTAGACACTGCGCATCGTGCCGCCCACATGGCCCATTTGTGACGAGATGTGCACGATAGATCCATGAATTCCAGCGTCTTTCATTTTGCGCACCACCTGCTGAGATACAAAGAACGTGGCGCGCACGTTGACGTCCATCACCGCGTCGTAATCTTCACGATTCACCTCGGTGAAGTGCTGATGCCGTGCCAGCCCGGCGCTGTTGATCAGAATATCCAACGCCGGTAATTGTTCGAGTGCGTGCTGGACGTCGGCAGGCTGGGTGATATCAACCGCTACCGAATGGAGCTGCAGACCTGCCTCCCTGGCCGTACTCACCGCGAGATCCAACTGGGCGCGATCTCGTGCAGCAATCCACACTTCAGCGCCAGCCTCGGCCAACGCCAGCCCGGCGGCAAATCCTATGCCGCGCGAGCCTCCTGTCACTAAAGCGCGTTTTCCATCCAGACGAAAACTCGGGGTTTTTGGCAACGACATAGTTACTTCCTTATTCAACAATACCGGCGTAAGGAACATTTTTATGACCATAGCGGCGAACACGAATATTGGCCTGCTCGCCGTGACCGGCAAAGCCTTCCAGTGCACACAGGCGCGAACAATATTCGCCGACACAGGCCGAAGCTTCATCCGTCAGCACTTTTTGATAGGAGCAGGTTTTGAGGAATTTGCCTACCCACAGGCCGCCGGTGTAACGCGCTGCTTGCCTGGTCGGCAATGTATGGTTGGTGCCAATGACCTTGTCGCCATAGGCCACATTGGTGCGTGGGCCAAGGAACAGCGCACCGAAATTACTCAAATTCTGTAAGAACCAGTCAGGATTGCGCGTCATCACCTGAACATGTTCGAAAGCCAGCCCGTTGGCGATATCACGCATTTCTTCATCATTCTCGGCTACAATCACTTCGCCAAATTTAGCCCAAGACTGCCGCGCGATGTGTGCCGTAGGTAAAATCTCCAACAGACGTTCAATTTCCGCCAGCGTTTCTATCGCAAGTTTTTCTGAAGTGGTCAGCAAAATGGCCGGAGAGTCCGGCCCGTGCTCGGCCTGGCCTAATAAATCAGTGGCACAGAGTTCGCCATCAACGCTGTCATCGGCAATCACCAGGGTTTCCGTCGGTCCAGCAAACAGGTCAATCCCCACGCGTCCGAACAGCTGACGTTTGGCTTCGGCCACAAAGGCATTGCCGGGTCCCACCAGCATATCGACAGGGGAAATGGATTCGGTGCCAATGGCCATTGCCGCCACGGCCTGAATGCCGCCGAGGCAGTAAATTTCATCGGCTCCCGCCATATGCTGCGCCACCACAATGGCGGGCGCAGGCTTACCGTTAAAAGGCGGCGCGCAGGTGATGATGCGCGGCACGCCCGCCACTTTGGCCGTGATAACCGACATATGGGCCGACGCCAAAAGAGGATATTTTCCCCCCGGCACATAACAGCCAGCCGCGTTAACCGGGATGTTTTTATGGCCCAGGATCACCCCCGGCAGGGTTTCAACTTCAATGTCGACCATGCTGTTGCGCTGGTGCCGGGCAAAATTGCGCACTTGCTCCTGAGCAAAGGCGATATCAGCAATATCGCGTTCTGACAGCTGCTCGTAGCAGTCTGCAATCTCTTCTTTGGTCAGCCGATAGCTGTCACGATCAAGGTTATCGAAACGAATGGAAAGCTCGCGAACTGCCTGATCTCCGCGTTCGGCAATATCGGCCAGAATACTTTCTACCGTTTCCCGCACCTTGCGATCTGCAGTTTTAATCGCCTCTGCTTCTGCCCCTTGTTTAAGCCACTTTGCCATAATTTTTACTCCAGAATGTGTCGCTCACGGTAAATGAATTCGAATGCAATACATATATAGTCACGGCTAAATACGGAAATAAACCCCTAATGCATTCGAATGCAACACGGATCGCAAAAATTATGCATCGCCGCTGCAATCCCCCATAATGTCGTTCACGGTATTTTTATCAGAAGGGAGCTCTTTATGTCTGAACGCATGCGCCGCCCCGTCACCAGTTACGATGTCGCGAAATTGGCCGGTGTTTCACAATCTGCGGTATCACGTGCTTTCACCGAAGGGGGAAAAGTCTCGGCCTCCACCCGTGAGAAAATCAAAGAAGCTGCAGCGCAGCTTGGCTATCGCCCAAGCTTTGTCGCCCGCTCGCTGATAACTCGCCGCTCGAACCTGGTTGGCGTGGTCGTGCCCGGCTTGATGAATCCGTTTTATGCGGGCCTGGTTGACAAATTATCATATGTATTCAATGAGATGGGATATAGCATCCTGCTTTTTTCCATGCATAGTGATGGCAGTACCGACCCGATTATGGAAGATGTATTGCGCCATCGGGTCGAAGCGCTGATTTTGGTTTCCACCATGCTCTCTTCACGTTTTGCCGAAGAATGTCAGCAAAATGGCCTGCCGGTACTGCTTTTAAATCGTACCAATGGCAGCAAAAATGTTTCCAGTGTGACCAGCGACAATATTCGAGGCGGCGCGCAAATCGCCGATTTTCTGGTGGCGGGTAAACACCGCCAATTGGCCTTTATGGCCGGGCTGGATACCTCCTCCACCAGCCGCGACCGTGAGCAGGGATTCATTGAACGTCTGCAGTGGCACGGCGTGGCACCGCCGCTAAGAGTCCAGGGCTTGTACACTCTTGAAACCGCGATGGAAGCGACACGCAGTCTGCTCAAGGGCAAAAAACGCCCCGACGGCCTCTTCTGCGCCAACGACATTATGGCGATCGGCGCACTGAACGTGGCGGTCGGCGAGTTCGGTTTGGTGGCTGGACAAGACATATCGATCATTGGTTTTGATGATATTGTGATGGCTGACTGGCCGTTATTCAAACTCACCACCTATGTTCAGCCCATGGACGAAATGGTGAACTCCGCCGTGCGCATCATTACCCAGCAATTTGCCGACCCGGGCTCTCCCGCCGTGCAACAGGTCCTGACCGGCAAGCTGGTGGTACGCCGTAGCGCCCGCCTGCCGATATAGTGCCCTTCCCCGTTATGCCACGTACTAATTCATTTTGCTCTAATACCAGAATGATCGACCCAGAATGAGGTATATCTTTAGGACTTGACGTTTCTTTGTTAGCAACTCTCTCTGGTTGATTTAGAGATTACGGGATGGACTGCGGTACGCAGTAAGGATAGTAGTACCAGACCCCATGACGGGAGAGCATAAGAGACATCGTGCAGTCCAACTATAGGGCAGGATCGTCTACCGGGGCGGGGTCAGTCCAAAAAGCCATGTACAAACTTTGCTAACCCCTCTGACAGAAGACACCTCAACTCCATGTATGCAAGGTGGAAGACAACCATTTGCTGGTACTTCCTGCCATAACTGAGTAACCTCGTTCAATCAGTGAACAAAAGGAAACATTATGGAATTCCTCCAAGGCAAAGACAGCTTTAACGAGATGGCAACTGGAATCCTGGTGAAACTGTTTGCGGACTATCCGGCTTACTCATCTTTCGATTTTTCAGACTTCGGTTGGAAGCCCAGAGAAGACAGAACTCAGATTGACCTGCTGTGCAACACACTCCAGGCTCTCAGCGATATGGGTTATATCGAAATAATCTCTTCAACCGATATGGACAGCGCCGCCAAGTTAACACCTCGTGGTTTGAATTTACTTCAACAGCAGGCACCTGGTGCAGGCGATGCAGTTATTAACGTTCTCAAAGGAGCAGCAGGTGAGACCCGCTCTGCGGTAATCGGTGCCATCATCGGTTGGATTTTTGGCGGGAAATAATTGGGTTTAAATACCCGTTAATTGCGGTTAATTGATAGAAAATCCTGTCTGTTGTCACTGGCTCGCCTGTAGGGTGTGGTGATCGTTATGTATCCGATACATAACGAAGCCAGTAATAGCGCGGCTTCGGAAGATTTGCCATTCATGGCGTGGCTAAACACAATCACCGATCCGCCCTTCCATAGCGTAAAAATTAATTTTCTTCGCAAAAACAACAGAAAACCCTCCATTCCTGGGCCTGTGACAGCCTCTCAGCACGGCGCTGTGCTATCGGTGTGTCACCGATTGTGTGGAGATATCGCCGCTACGGGCTTTTGGTGGAGCGTACGGACTATTGGTGGGGCAGTTCACAATTGTGTGGAAAAAGGTATGCATCTGTGACCGCTGGGACGGGAGAATTTCGCCAGGTGATGGCAGACCTTCAACCCGTTGTGGTAACGTCACTGTAGTGTCTTTGTGTCTGCTGGTAAACAGAAAAATGTGCTTTTATGGCGTTTGATACGCTGGCAGAATCAAAGGCCTGAAACCTGAAGTTGTGGGGTGACCAGACAAACTCATTCAAAATCCTTGAACAAGAGAACTCACCTCAAATCCTCCCGAATGCTTTCCTTCTGTTGATGAAATTGCTGTTGTGTCCCCTGCTTCACCTCAACGCTCCGAAAGGGAATACCTGACTAAAACAGTCAAGTACATGCAAGATACAATATGTTAAATCACTGCACAATTAGCGACCAATGGCACTCCAAAACATCAAGTTATCTCCCTAGCGTCACTACATAGCGGCCTTGTGTCACTGCACTACCTGTTGTGGGGAAGCGCGTCGCTGAAGGCATCACGTAGTGATATTTGGTGAAGAAAAGCGCTTTTTACCGAGGGCCTGGCGCTGACGGTCCAGCACATGGCCCCAAGAGCCGGGGATTTTTCATATCTACAGCGGCAGTCAGTAACAAATTGATCAAATTAAGGAAGTTTTGGTTACGTCCTGACCAGTGTATGATGGAGAAATAACCATCGTAAAATCAGGGAGAACAGGATGAAAATGGTGCTGCCAATTGACGGCTACCGATCCACTTCGGAATTCATGGCTGCTATGCAGGGAAGTAAAGGCGACTCATACTGGTTGATGAAACCAGCAGAGCACTGGCACGGTGGTATTCATTTCTATGAGAATTTTGCTGGTAATGCCATTTTCAAACCTGGCAACCACGGTCTAAAGTGCATGACCGACGGGCACGTAGTGGCCTGGCGTCTGAATGATGAGTACCAAACTGCGCCATTCGGGAAAAAAGCACCAAAATTCAGCTCCACCTTTGTCCTCATCAAGTCCACCTGCACCCCGGATAAGGATAAACCCGATAATGCACTGGATTTCTACACCCTGTGGATGCAGATAGCTCCACTGTCTGAGTACGGTATCACTGATACCCCAACCGCAACGGTGAGTGCCAGCGCATTGAAAATCCGTCAGGACAATACATTCTCCGGCTGGATGCGCAACGGGATCACTGAAGGCATTAATATTCCCCACAATTCACAGCACTACTATGAAGCTCCTCAGGATTCACATACCACATTGCCTCGCGGTTCTGTTGTGGAAATTAAACAAGAAGCCACTTTTCTGCTCAATGGCAAGGCTGCCCCCTTTATTTTTATCAAAGTAATGTCAGTGCCTGAAGGGGCTAAAACCGGGTTATCAGTGGGGGAGTCTGGTTGGATTTCCGGGCTGGATAAATTTGTTAGACGTCAGGAAAACATACTGCCTGCCTGGATGCAAAAAGCTCGTGAGCATGGTGTATTTAATCAGGTGGTCACAACTTCCGGAAATGAGATAGCCGTTCAGGCCGGGGAGACCATTGGGCACCTGAGCTTAGATGAAAGCCCTTATAGTGGTCCGCAGTATTTCTGCCATCTGGAGGTATTCAGTCAGGATCCCCGAATGAAAGATTTTCTGGCGAATAAAGCTGGGGTAACGGTCGGGGCAGCAGAGTTGCACACGCTTGCAGATAAACCCCGCTGGCAGCATCGAGAGAGGGACAATTCTTTTGTAGTGGCAGGTGTTGGTGGCGATCCCTCGCCAAGTACAGCAGAACGCTACACGCAGGAAAGCGAATGCCAGAAACTAGAAGTTGACGGAAAAACCTGGTATTACATTCCTGGCGAACATGCCTGGATGTCAGAGACTGACGTTGAAAGAGCTAATCAGTTTGACCTCGAAAAACGAGGCTTTATTCCTCTGGAACAGGAGGATGCACCACAAAGTATCTTCAAGACGCCAAAAGAAGGTTGGCTGCGAAATGTATTCGGGCGCCTCGAAGAACTGGCACGAGCAGAAACCCGTGATATGTACTCGTTAAGCTACACAGAGAAGTACCAGAGGTTGCTGAAACAGATTGATTCGAACCAGGATGGTGTTATTGATGCAGGCGAACTATGGCGCTTTTTACATAACAGCCAGCCACATATCCAGTATCAGGTGCAGCGTCTGGTTGTGAAACACCACAGCGAATGGCTTAAGGACGGCATGTCAGCCTTGTGGCAAGCGGCTCTGGATGAACAGGCAAAGAAATATCCCAGCATGGCACTCTTCAACCGTGACTTCATCAATAAACTGGTGTGGATGAAGGATGTACCGGAGATCCGCAGTGGTGAGGCTTTGTGGCATATGCACCCTTTGGTGTTTCTTGATGCGATAAAAGTCGCTGGGTACGATTTCTCGTCAAGAGAAAGCACGATTCGAGCCATCGTAGAAGAAAGCAAGAAACAGGGTTTCACTCTTAACACCCAAATTGCATACATATTAGCCACCGTTAAACGTGAAACAGGTGATACATTCAAACCTGTAAGAGAGGGGGATTGGATCGGCCACACCTCGACAGACGAATACAGACGCACCCATTACCGATATTATCCATATTACGGTCGTGGGTTTGTCCAAATCACCTGGGACTACAACTATCGAGCATATTCAGAAAAGTTAGGAATCGATCTGATTGCGGACCCAGACAAAGCATTAGATCCTGATAATGCTCTATTTATTCTTATCGATGGTTTCAAGAACGGTGTGTTCACAGGTAAGAAATTAACCGATTATGTCAACAGTACGAACACAGATTTTTTTCATGCAAGACGGTGCATAAACGGCCTCGACCATGCAGAACAGATCAAAAGTTTCGCTGTTGACTTTTTAAGCAAGCTGGATGCAGGAGAATGGCAATGAGAAAAATTTTACCATTGGCCTTACTGATTTTAAGCAGTCATGCTTTTGCCAGTGAGTTGCGGTGCGGCTGGTTGCAAAACCCTACACCAGCCAACCAATGGCTTATTGATAAAGATGGTACTTGGGATATTTCGTTGCAAGGTGGATATTCTGCCCCAGGTATCGAAAAATTAAAGGATTTCCCGGATGACCAATTTGTTAAAACCAACGGCAACTATGGGTATGGTTGCTCATGTATTCGAGTTGACGTAAATAAAAACGATAAGAAGGTGACACAGATCTACAGCTCTAAAATTCTGCCTCTTAGCCGTTGCGAAACAGACAAGACCCTCCCAAAACCGTAATATCGAGCCTGAGCGGAGGAAATTCAGCCTCCGCTTTGCACTCACATAGTTTTTTGTTCTAAAGAGCCTCCACCAGTTCAACCAGCCGCGAAACATCAACGCCTTTCCCGTATCGGTTATAAGTAATTGTAGCGTTTGAGTGCCCGAGTACCTGGGAGGTGAACTGCTCAGGGAAGCCATGTTGCTTAAATGTTGTGGCGGCGTAGTGGCGTAATGAATGATACTCAGGCAAACCATGCTTACCCCGGAACCGTGTAAACCAACGGCTGAAATAGTGACCATAGCTGCCCAAGTGCAAGGTTAGCTCAGAGAATAAATGCCCTTTTCTCTCTCTGATGAAACCCAGCAAGCCAAGCGCCAACAACTGAGAATGGATCGGCACAAACCGCCGCGAACTTTCCGTTTTTAGCGTCTGATTTGGGTTCAGATTGTCTACACGGAAGCACCAGACCCCGTCTACTTTCATCACATCATTGTCGTAAAGCTGGCAGATTTCATTCTGCCTCATACCGGAATAGCGCCCGATAAGAATGATCCAGCGCTTCCAATCCTTCAGACCAATCATAGCGATGTGCAAGCGTTTCAAATCGTTGAGCGTATACGCAGGCCGGCGATCCATTGGTGCAGTGGTTTCCTTCACTCCCATTCCTTCGAATGGGTTTCGAACATCTTCATCCGTGCGAGTGGCAAGCCATTTGAAAAACGCTGAATTCTTCTTGATGTAGCGGTTTCTGGTAGATGCAGAACCCTCAAGGCCATCAAAAAACGCCGCCGCGCTTCTCTTGCTGAAAGGCTCTTTTGTGGAACTCAGATAAGCATTCACGCACCTGTTGATCGTCAGTATTTCCCTTTCACCAACGGACCCCGCTTTGCTTTTCGTATACTTATCAAGCTCACTCTTCAGGCTCTTGAATGGCCTTTTTTGTTGTGGTTGTTGGAAGGAAGCAGACGGGGTTGCAGTGTGTGACGGGATGGACTGCGGAACGCAGTGGAAAGGTTGTGAGATGATGTATTGCTCTGCACGTTGCATGGCTTCACGTTTGGAACGTGTACGAAGAGAAATACGAATTTCACGGCGTTTCCGAGGTGTCAGGTAGCCCCTACGGTAGTACCAGATCCCGTGACGGGAAAGCATAAGATGCGACATTGATTAGCGTCCTAAGTGATACACAAAAGTTGTATCACCGCCGTTTCAATGCACGAAAAACAGTAGTTACATGATGAATATCATGCACTTAGCAGAAATGGGTGGGGGCCCTGCCAGCTACATCCCGGCACACACGTCGTCTGCCCTGGCTGCTTCCTTCCGGACCTGACCTGGTGAACAGAGTAGCGTTGCGGGAGAACCAACAGAGCCCCCATTGAGAGCGTCATTTCTGACGCGCTGGCGCATTATCCCTGTGCGGCCCGGCAATTGCAACCCACGGCGGTCCGGATGATGGTTTATTGTCCGATGTGTTCTCCATCTCCCCTTTTTGGGAACGTGTCGATATTGCGAAGTGGCTCCAGTAAATCGCCGGGCAGCGTTCAGACTATCCGATACTCTGGGTGTTTCTCTCTTCTTTATGGGGTCAATCATGATCAAATCACCGCCTTCACCACTGATGCTACCGATGCCTACAGCACCGCAACCAGAAAGTTGAAATTCCTTGAAAATCAAATGGTCAAACCCGACAAATTTGCGCCAGGCGCCTCGCAGGTGATTGGCCTGGCGCTGGAGTTTACCTTCCAGCAGCCAGACTAACGTCGCGCTTCACATCCCCCGGAGCCTCCATTATTCTGTGCTTTTCCCCTCAGGAAAGCGCAATGGAACCTGTTGATACATTCCCGCACAGGGTGTGGCAAATTGTCGCTGCAATCCCCGAAGGATCGGTCACCACCTACGGTGAGGTCGCCCGGCTCGCCGGGTCACCCCGCGCGGCTCGTCAGGTCGGTGGTGTGCTGCGCCGATTACCGGAAGGATCAACGCTACCCTGGCATCGTGTCGTTAACCGTCATGGTAATATTTCACTGACCGGCCCGGATCTTCAGCGCCAGCGCCAGGCGCTGCTCTCTGAAGGCGTTCAGGTATCGGGCAGTGGAAAAATTGATATGCAGAAGTATCGCTGGATTTACTGACTCCCTCCCCCGGGCGGAGGAGGGAAAGCGCCGTTAAGGAATCTGAGTTGGCGCCGGGACGGCAGAAGAAGGATTCACCTGCGTCGGGGATGTCGATGGAACTGTGGTTGCAGCACCTCCGGTCGCATTCACCGGTACGGCGGTTTGCTGCACTGGCACCAGCGTCAGATCGGCTTTGGTCCCGCCCTGGTTAATCACCTGCTGTACGGTATCGGTGATAAACACCAGCTTATCGTTTACCGTTACCGCAGCGCTCAGCAGAATGCGCGCGTTCGGCTGGATATCGGCCGGGTTAAACGGCAGCACGAAGCTGAACGGTGCCTGTTTCCCTTCGGTACGCGTCACCTTCTGCGAAATCACTTTTGAAGGCGCATCGGCGAGTGAGGCATCCGACAGGGTAACGGTCAGGACGGCATCCGGTGGCAGAGCCACTTTCTGGCGGATCCACACCGTACCAGAAACGTTAGGTTGCTGAATGACAGGCTGTGTAGCCTCAGAGGGATTTGGGCTTGGCGCTGGGGTTTTAATATCCGCGCTTTTCTGAGCACAGGCGGACAGTGCCACCGCAACCGCTAAACCACTTAACACGTGCACGAGTTTCATTATGTTCTCCTTATCATCCATGCGCTCGCGGGATGAAATCCTGCGAGAGTGCGTAGTTAAAACATTTGTGACGGAGTAAGTGTGGCACAGATCTCAGATTTTTGCCTGTAATCGCGCCGTTATTCAGACAATTGCACCCATCGGACCACTTCGAAAACTGCGTTATACTGTGGCTATTCCCGCGTACCGCGCGGTCTTTTTATCTTTGAGGACATTTATGAGTCAGGCTCTCTCTAATCTGCTAACCCTGTTAAATCTCGAAAAAATCGAAGAGGGATTGTTCCGCGGCCAGAGTGAGGATCTGGGCTTACGTCAGGTTTTTGGCGGCCAGGTTGTCGGTCAGGCGCTGTACGCCGCTAAAGAAACCGTTCCCGCCGATCGGCTGGTGCACTCATTCCATAGCTATTTCCTCCGTCCGGGAGACAGCCAAAAGCCGATCGTTTACGACGTGGAAGTGCTGCGCGATGGCAACAGCTTCAGCGCCCGTCGCGTTGCGGCTATTCAGCATGGCAAACCGATTTTTTACATGACGGCGTCGTTCCAGGCTCCGGAACCAGGCTACGAGCATCAAAAGCAAATGCCGCCCGCTCCGGCACCTGATTCTCTGCCATCGGAAACCGATATCGCCCGCCAGCTTGCGCATCTGCTGCCACCTCAGGCGAAAGAGAAGTTTTTATGCGACAAGCCGCTGGAGATCCGCCCGGTCGAGTTCCACAACCCGCTGAAAGGCCACGTCGCTGAACCGAAACGACAAGTGTGGATCCGCGCCAACGGCACGGTAGCCGATGATTTTCGCGTACATCAGTATCTGCTGGGCTACGCCTCCGATTTCAACTTCCTGCCCGTTGCGCTGCAGCCCCACGGCGTCGGCTTCCTCGAAAAAGGGATGCAGGTTGCCACCATCGACCACTCCATGTGGTTCCACCGTCCGTTCAATATGAATGAGTGGTTGCTGTACAGTGTGGAGAGCACGTCAGCGTCCAGCGCCCGCGGATTTGTACGCGGCGAGTTTTACACTCAGGACGGCGTACTGGTGGCCTCGACCGTGCAGGAAGGGGTAATGCGTAACCGCAACTGACGGTGCGTAATTGCCGGGTGGCGCTAATGCTTACCCGGCCTACAACTGCGCTTACCCGACCTACTTCGGGCATGCTGGCCGGGCAAACGCAGTACCGCCCGGGAATAGATAAACAAAAGCCTCCGAATCGGAGGCTTTTGTCGCTATGGAGATTATTCAACAATCAAGCGTTATAAGCATTCTCGCCGTGGCTGTTGACGTCCAGCCCTTCGCGCTCCTGCTCTTCCGGTACGCGCAGGCCCACGGTCAGGTCAGCCAGCTTGTAGCCGATAAAGGCAACAACCGCAGACCAGACGATAGTGACGGCGACGCTTTCCAGCTGCACCAGAACCTGATGGCCCATGGTTACGCCTTCCGCATAGCCCACGCCGCCCAGTGAGGTCGCCGCGAAGATGCCTGTCAGGATGCAACCAACGATACCGCAGACGCCGTGCACGCCGAATACATCGCAAGGATCATCCACGCGCAGCCAGCGTTTCAGCGCCGTGACACCCCACAGGCCAGCCAGACCGGCTGCGATCCCGACAATCAGCGAACCACCCACGCCGATATAGCCACAGGCAGGCGTTACCGCAACCAGACCCGCGATGGCACCGGAACAGGCACCCAGCAGAGAAGGCTTGCCGCGCAGCGCCCACTCACCGAAGACCCAGGCCAGAATCGCCGCTGCTGTTGCTACTACGGTGTTCACGAACGCCAGACCCGCAATTTCGTTCGCCGCGCTCGCGGAACCGGCGTTGAAGCCGAACCAGCCCACGTAGAGGATTGCCGTGCCGGTGAAGACCATTGGCAGGTTATGCGGTTTGAACGCTTCTTTGCCAAAGCCCGCACGTTTACCAACCAGATAAGCCCCAACCAGACCCGCTACGGCGGCGTTGATATGCACCACGGTGCCGCCTGCGAAGTCCAGAGCACCATGCGTCGCCAGCAGACCACCGCCCCACACCATGTGCGCAATCGGCACGTAGGAGAAGGTCATCCACACCACCACGAAAATCAGTACCGCGGAGAAGCGAATACGCTCCGCCAGAGAACCAACAATAAGGCCGACGGTGATACAGGCAAAGGAGCCCTGGAAAGCGACATGGATGTACTGATAGAAGGTGCCCATCAGCGCTTTAATGTCGATGCCTTTCAGCAGCACCCAGTCGAAGCTGCCGAAGAAGTTACCGCCGGTGCCAAAGGCCAGCGTATAGCCGTAAACCACCCACAGCACGCAGACCAACGCGAAGGAGACCGTGACCTGCGTCAGCATAGAGAGGACATTCTTCCCGCGGATCAGGCCGCCGTAGAACAGCGCGATGCCGGGGATACTCATAAACAGCACCAGCGCGGTGCTGATCATCATGAAAGCGTTGTCTGCTTTATCCGCGACGGCAGGTGCCGCCATCGCCAGACCCGGCAGCAGAGCCAGGAGACCAGGGGCAAATTTCAGTACTTTGTTCATGTTCTCGATCCCTATCACTGTGTGGTCTGAGAATTACAGAGCCGCTTCGTCGGCTTCGCCGGTACGAATGCGAATCACGCGCTGCAGCTCGGCGACAAAGATTTTG
The DNA here is from genome assembly GCA_002470465.1 of Pluralibacter sp. UBA7423. GTDB lineage: Bacteria > Pseudomonadota > Gammaproteobacteria > Enterobacterales > Enterobacteriaceae > Scandinavium. Next base: position 193,184 of record DKMD01000018.1, on the reverse strand, counting down.
CCGTCGCCAATCTTGCCGGTGTAGGCCGCTTTGCTGATCACGTCGATCACTTCCTCAAGCTGATCGTCGGCGATCGCCACGTCAATTTTCACCTTTGGTAAAAAGTTGACGCTGTACTCGGCACCGCGGTAGAGCTCGGCATGCCCTTTCTGACGTCCGAAACCTTTTACTTCGGTCACGGTCAGCCCCTGAATACCAATTGAAGACAGTGCTTCACGAACGTCTTCGAGTTTGAATGGTTTAATCACCACGGTAACCAGCTTCATAGATCCCCTCCAGTCAGAATTCAGTAATGGCCGCAGCTAACACGTATGAGGTAAAGCAAGCAGCGTGCCAGAAATAAAAAATCAGCGTTTTCCGACGGTTTCTGTGGGATGCGTAGCAGGCAAATTCGTGATGAAGGAGTCATAAGGCGGGAGATGAAACAAAAACGCACCAGCGTAGTGCATGGTGCGTCGAGGGAATGCACCAGCGCGCGCTGGTGTTAGCAAAATGCTTAACGGTGGTGCATCAGGCGATAAGTGACTCTTCTTCGATGCTGGCCGCCAGCTCTTCGCCGGCCAGCTGAAGCTGATACATCTGCCAGTAACGTCCTTTCGCTTCAAGCAGCTGCTGATGCGTGCCACGCTCTACCGCCTGCCCGCGATGCAGCACCAGAATGGTGTCCGCCTCCACGATGGTCGACAGGCGATGTGCGATCACCACCAGCGTTGTGTGCTGACGAACTGCCGCCAGCGCGTGCTGAATGGCCTGCTCGGTGCCGGAATCGATGTTGGCCGTCGCTTCATCAAGGATCAGGATTTGCGGCGTATCCACCAGCACGCGGGCCAGCGCCAGCAGCTGTTTCTGCCCAACGGAGAGATTATTGCCCTGCTCGCCGAGCTGGGTATATATCCCGTTACTCATACCGCGGGCCAATTCCGCCAGCTGCACGGTTTCCAGCGCCTGCCAGACCTGCTCTTCGCTGATATCGCGCCCAAGCGCGACGTTAGCAAAAAACGTATCGGCCATAACCACGGGATCCTGCTGTACCATCGCCACGCCCTGCCGCAGGACGCTGTGATCGAGCGTAGGGAGCGGCCGTCCGTCAAGGCGAATTTCGCCTTTGGTCAGCGGGTAATAGCCCATTAACAGGCTGGCGAGCGTGCTTTTTCCGCTGCCGGTATGGCCGACCAGCGCCACGAAGCTTCGCGTCGGAATGGTAAGATCGATATCCTGCAACACCAGCCTGTCGCCGCGATAGGCAAACGACACGTTATCCACTTCAATCGATCCGCTTTGCAACGGCGCAGCGTCGTGGCCATAAACCTGGCGTGGCTTATCCATCAGCTCAAAGACGCGCTCCCCCGCTACCACGGCCTGTTGCAGCATCGACTGCTGAGTCGTGAGTTCAATCAGCGGCTCATTGAGGCGCCCGAGATAGCTGATAAACGCGTACAGCACGCCCACTTCAATGGTGCCTTTGGTGGTCAGGCCGAACAGCATCAGCAGGCCGCACAGGATCAGCGAGGAAAATAAACTCAGCAGCGGGCGCAGCAGGAAACCGTCCAGGCGCAGCGTCTGCATCCTCGCCATGTAGTGTGAACGGCTCGCTTCGCCCATGCGTTCGCCAAAGCGCGCCTGCTGGCGGAACTGCTGGATAACGCTCATGCCGTTGATGACTTCATTGAAGCCGTCGTTGATATCGGCCAGATAGGCGCGCACGCGGCGCACAATTGGCGTGCTGTAGCGTTGATAAATCACCATCACCACAATCACCGCCGGGAAAATGGCAATGGCCACCAGCGCCATGCGCCAGTCGAGGCTGAACATCGCCACCAGCATTGCACCAATCAGCGCTGCGCTGCGCAGAACCGTGGAGACCACGGTGACGTAGAGATCGCGGATCACTTCGGTATCGTTGGTCACGCGGGAAATCAACTGTCCGACAGGTTGCACGTCAAATTCGCTGAGCGGCTGGCGCAGCGCGGCATCCATCACGTCCGTGCGCAACTGCTGAACCACCCCCACCGCCGCCCGGTTAAACAGCAGTGATTGCACGTAGTGCAGCGACGCCGCCAGCAGCTGCAATCCGACATAGGCCGCTGCAAGGCCGCCGACAATGCCCCACGGCAGGTCGCTTTTCGCCACCATGTTATCAATGAAATAGCTGATGAGCAGCGGGCCGCTAACCTCTGCGGCGGCGGCAATCCACATGATCACCATGCCTATAGTCAGGGGCTTGCGCCACGGTGAACCGTACGCCAGGAGGCGTTTCAGCGTCGGCCAGAGCTGTCCAAAATTACGCATCGGCTTCCTCCTCGCGCTGTTCTTCCGGAACGTCGTCGAGCGCCGCCTCCAGCTGCTGATAGCGGTACATATCGCGATACCAGCCCGGCTGCGTCGCCAGCTGCTCGTGAGCACCGCGCTGGGCAATGTGTCCGTGCTGCATGACGATAATTTCGCTCGCCTCGGTTAACGCCGACAGACGATGGGCGCTGATGATCACCGTGCGCCCTTCGCCCCATTGCCGCAAATTGTGCAGGATTTGGTGCTCGGTCCGCCCGTCGACGGCGGAAAGCGCGTCGTCGAGGATCAGGATTTCCGCGTTCAGCAGCAGCGCACGGGCAATGGAGATACGCTGTTTTTGCCCGCCCGAGAGCATCACACCGCGCTCGCCGACTTCAGTATCGTAGCCCTGCGGCAGGCGCAGAATATCTTCATGCACGCTGGCAAGCCGCGCCACGTGCTCAATCTCTTCCTGCGTGGCCCCCGGATTACCCAGCGCAATGTTGTTCCCGACGGTGTCGGAAAACAGGAACGGCGTCTGGTTCACCACCGCCAGACGACTACGCCAGCCGTCAAGCTGGAGCACAGTCAGCGGCTTATCCTGAAAACGAATATCACCCTGAGTCACGTCAAAATGACGCTGAATCAGCGACAGCACCGTGCTCTTCCCGGCGCCCGTCGGACCACAAATGCCCAGCATCTGGCCCGGAGCAAGGCGGAACGCCACGTTGCTCAGGGTGGGTTTATCCGTTTGTGGATAGCGAAACTCATGGATATCCACGGCCAGGGTGCCGCGTTCAGGTGCCAGCGCTTCGCTACCGTCGTTCACCACCGGCGCTTCCGCCAGCATGGCGCGGATACGGGTGTAGGCCGCGCTGCCACGCTCAACGATATTGAACATCCAGGCCAGCGCCAGCATCGGCCAAATCATCAGGCCGAGGTACATCATAAAGCTGGTGAGCTGCCCGAGCGTCAGGCTGCCGTGCACCACCATCCAGCTGCCGCCGCCGATGGCCAACAGGTTTGCCATACCGATGGCGATATAGATCGTCGGGTCAAAACGTGCATCCACGCGGGCTACGCGCATATTTTTTGCACCCGTGTCCTCAGCATCTGCCGCAAACTGCGCCGACTGCCTGTCTTCCAGGCCAAAGGCTTTGATCATGCGGATGCTGGTCAGGCTTTCCTGCGTGCGATCGTTCAGGCCGGAAAAGGCAGCCTGCGCAAGCTTAAAGCGCTCGTGCAGCGTGTCGCCGTTGCGTTTGATCGCCAGCGCCATGATCGGCATTGGCAGCAGCGCCAGCAGCGTCAGCTCCCAGCTGATTTGCGTGGACATGACGATCAGCACCGCGCAGCCCATCACCAGCGAGTCCACCAGCGTAAGCACGCCTTCACCTGCGGCAAACACCACGCGGTCAACATCGTTGGTGGCGCGGGCAATCAAATCCCCGGTGCGGTGGCGCAGATAAAATTCGGGATGCTGGCGGCTGAGCTGGCGGTAATAATCTTCGCGCAGCTCCACCGCAAGCTGGTAGGACGCGCCAAACAGCAGCACGCGCCAGACGTAGCGCAGCAGATACACCACCACCGCAATCAGCGCCAGCGTGCCCACCCACATCATGACTCGCGTGGCGGTATAGTGATTTTTTGTTACGCCATCGACCACGTAGCCCACCACCTTCGGCGGGATAAGCTGCAGAATGGCAATAATAATAAGCAGCAGGACCGCACCGAGATAGCGACGCCACTCCCGGCGGAAGTACCAGCTGAGTTGAGCAAATAATCGCACGCAGAATTACCCAGAGAATGATTCGATCGGCAGCGCGGTAGTGTATTTGATCTGTTCCATCGCAAAGCTGGATGTGACGTCAGATAACCCCGGTACGCTGTTCACCAGTCGTTTATAAAAATCGTCGTAGCGTTTCATGTCCGCCACCTGAACCCGCAGCAGATAATCGTACTCGCCCGCCATGCGCCAGAAGCCTAACACTTCCGGCATTTGCGTCACCTGGGACACAAAGCGGCTGTACCATTCGCTGCTGTGATGCTGGGTTTTAATCAGCACGAAGGCCGTGAGCCCGAGGCCCAGTTTTTCCGCATCCAGCAGCGCCACCCGACCGCGTAAAATGCCTTCGTCTTCGAGACGTTTGAGGCGTTTCCAGCAGGGAGTGGTGGTCAGATTAACGGCATCGGCCAGCGCCTGCAAAGAGAGGGTGCAGTCTTCCTGCAGCAGCGCCAGCAGCTTACGGTCAATTTTATCTATCATCAGCCCATCACAGAGAAAATTATTCTCCTTTCATTGTATTTCAAAGGCCATATTGCAACAATTTTTTCCGTGCTTTCCAGTAAGCTGGGCACAAAATGACAAACGGAAAAAGCACCATGAACAGCACCTGGGTAAAACACGCCATCAGTGAGATTAACGCCGACTATCAGCGCTCCGCCGACACGCACCTGATTCGTCTGGCGCTGCCCGGGTTTCCGGGCATTCAGCTCTACCTGAAAGACGAGAGCACGCATCCGACCGGCAGCCTGAAGCACCGCCTGGCGCGCTCGCTGTTTTTATACGGACTGTGCAACGGCTGGATCAAAGAAGGCACCACGATTATCGAGGCTTCGTCTGGCTCAACCGCCGTCTCCGAAGCCTACTTCGCTCGCCTGCTCGGCCTGCCGTTTATCGCCGTCATGCCCTCCTGCACGGCAAAACGCAAAATTGAGCAGATAGAATTTTACGGCGGACGCTGCCACTTTGTGGAAAGCGCCTGTGAGATCTATGAAGCATCTGAGAAGCTCGCCCGTGAGCTGAACGGCCATTATATGGATCAGTTCACCTTCGCCGAGCGGGCAACCGACTGGCGCGGCAACAATAATATTGCCGACAGCATTTTCCGCCAGATGCAGCATGAGCCGAATCCCGTTCCGTCGCATATCGTGATGAGCGCGGGTACCGGCGGCACGTCGGCCACCATTGGACGCTATATTCGCTGTCAGGGGTATGACACAAAGTTAACCGTGGTCGATCCGCAGAATTCAGTGTTTATGGACTTCTGGCAAAGCCGCGATGCCACGCTTCGCAGCCCGGTGGGCAGTAAAATCGAAGGGATCGGCCGCCCACGCGTGGAGCCGTCATTTATTCCTGACGTGGTCGATAATATGCTGCGCGTGCCGGATGCAGCGAGCGTTGCCACCGCGCACTGGCTGGAAACGCAGCTGGGCCGCAAAGTGGGCGCATCGACCGGCACCAACATGTGGGGTGCACTCGAAATCGCGGCTCAGATGCGCAGTGAAGGCCGGACAGGTTCCATTGTCACGCTGCTGTGCGACAGCGGTGAACGTTATCTGGAAACCTACTACAACCCGCAATGGATTGAGGCCAATATTGGCTCGCTGGCATCGTGGAAAGCAAAGCTGGCTGAACGGCTGGGGTGAGAATAAAAGGCGTAGGCACTCAAGTGAATACGCCGATTTCTTTAACCAATCAATAGCAGGCAGGAGAGATCGTCCCCGGCATTGATCATATCGATCGCTTTCTCCATCCGGCGGTCGATCGTTGACGAATGCAGGGTATGCTCTGCAAGACTTGCCACGATCTTCAGTACCGCCTTTTCGTCCGGCACTTCTTCCAGCGATTTCACACTCAGCAAATGCTTAATATAGAAATAGTCGAGGATCAGACGGTAAACCTGGCGCATGGCCTTTGAGTAATCCACCCCGGGGAAATGGCTGTGGTAAATTTTGTAGGTCAGCAAATTACGCAGCACATGCGGGGCGCTAAGGCAGGAATCCTGGCACACTAGCTGCCATTGCTTATCCAGTGCGGCAAATTTGTCAGCGAGCACTTGCAGGTCCGGACTTTCGGCGACGTCTAAATACGTTGCCATCTGCCGGTGCGCCTCACCGATAATGCCATCCCTCGCGCTATTTCTCGCGATCAGCGAACCCAGCACGGACAGTGCACGCACCTTCAGTCCAACCGAGTCCGTAGCCGATGGGCGATGGATCAGGTTCGCGCCATGCGCCAGATCGTTTAATAGCTGCTGATGGAGCTGCTCTGCCTGCGCGAAATGGCGGTGCAGGTCGAACTCAATGCGTTGCAGGTACACCATAAAGTGCGCCAACGCCATCAGATTCTGTTCAACGTTCACCGAAGGCGCCTGCAGGAGGTGCCAGGCAAAGAGATGGACAACCTGGTGGATTTGATTAACCGGTTGCCGCTGGCCGATAAGGTTGATTTTCGCCTTCGCCAGCAGCTCATCCTGTTCATGTACTAACATGCTGTTTGCATCGAACAACACCAGCCTCGCAACCTCCGGGCATGAGAGCGTCATTAAATGACGTGTTTCATCAGCGTAGCGTATTTTAGAACGTGGATAGGTTGAACAGGTGACTGAAAGCGCCTTTTCCCCAAGCTCCCGGTGGACCAGGCATAACTTATTTTCGTCGATAAACGGACACTGTCCCTGCTCGTCCAGCTTGATCATCGAATAATTGCTTTTACCTTTTCGCACCCGCAGCAGGCTCTCTTTTGCCAGAGCGGCAATTTCTGGCTGTTCAGCGTTGAGGTAAGCATGATGGGTTTTCTTGTCGATGGATATCTTCCATCCCTGACAGCAGGAGATCAGGCATTCGGGGCCGACGCAGGCAAACTTCTTCACGAACTCCGGTTTGATCACTTTATGGATTTGCATAGCATTCTTCACGTGTAAAAGGCGAAAAATAGCACGCTGTCAGAAAAGATTAATAACACCATAACCTGACGTTTTAACGAGCATTTCGCCCGTTCCGGAGCGCCAAAGAAAAAAGCCAGACCTCATCAGAGGGCTGGCTTGCCGGAAGGGTCTCATTCATTCGGGGGAATAAGGGAGATGTGGAGTATCCAGCCAATGCGTTAAATAGTGGGAGACCGCCTGATTCTGGCAGTGCCCGATTACCGGTAAGTGCGGCAGCGCCGCTTTCAGCTGCGGCATGGCGTTGCCCATAATCAACCCCTTCCCTACCAGCCCCAGCATTTCGCTGTCGTTCATCGCATCACCAAACGCCATACAGTCAGCCATTGTCATGCCCAGGTGACCGCTAAGGGCGGTGAGCGCCGCTCCTTTGTTACAGCCAACCGGCAGCACTTCCAGACATTCAAATGCAGAAAACGTGAGGTGCGCGCGATCGCCGATGGCGTCATTCAGCTGGATGCGCAGGCGGCTGAGATCGTCATGATCGCCGCAGAAACAGATTTTAGTGACGTCATGGGCGGGCAGCCGTTTGAAATCACAGAGCTGATAGCGGAAGCCGCTGTAAACATGCGCCTGGAGCATGTCAGGAATATCCCGGTCGGTAAGCCAGCCGCTGTCGTTGAATACGTGCATGCTCGCCTGCGTATCCCAGTGGCCGTGCAGAACCAGATCGGCCACTTCCGGATTAAGATCGCTACGATGGAGAACATCCCCTTCCAGCGAGTGAATGCGCGTGCCGTTGCCGGTAATGAGGAAAGCATCGAGAGAAAAATTACCGATCAGGTGGCGCATTTCGAGCACGTGGCGGCCTGTGGCAAACGTCAGCGTGATTTCCCGCTCGTGCAGGCGCTTCAGGGTACTTAACGTTTTTTCACCCAGGCGATGGTCGGGCATCAGCAGTGTTCCGTCCATATCAAATGCAGCCAGTCGTGCCATATGCTTCCCCGAAAGTATGATGTAAGTCGCTTGTCCAAAAGTATCGCCTGAGATATACGGAAGGAATAGTGAATGAATGTTCTTTATTGTTCCGGGTTTATCAGGACAGAAGCGATGCGGCAACTCAACAGACTCAATCAATTCCAACGCCTGTGGCAACCCTCCGCCGGAGCGCCGCAGCAGATTACCGTAGCAGAGCTGGCGGAACGCTGTTTTTGCAGCGAAAGGCACGTGCGTACCCTGCTGCGCCAGGCGCAGGACGCGGGATGGCTGAGCTGGCAGGCACAGTCCGGTCGTGGCAAGCGCGGCACGCTGACCTTTCATGTGACACCAGAAAACCTGCGCAATGAGATGATGGAGCGGGCGCTGGAGCTTGGCCAGCAACAAAATGCCCTGGAGCTGGCGCAGCTGGCCGCGCCGGAGCTGCGGGCGCTGCTGCATCCTTTTTTAGGCGGTCAGTGGCAGAACAACACCCCGACGCTTCGCATTCCTTACTACCGCACGCTTGAACCGCTGCATCCCGGCTTTTTACCGGGGCGTGCCGAGCAGCATCTGGCCGGGCAAGTGTTCTCGGGTCTGACGCGTTTTGCTCATGATAAAGATGAGCCAGTGGGCGATCTGGCGCATCACTGGGAAGTCTCCGACGACGGGCTGCGCTGGCACTTTTATATCCGCTCAACGCTGTACTGGCATAACGGCGATCCGGTGGATACCACACAGCTCTGGCGTCGGCTGGAAATGTTGCTCACTCTGCCAGCGCTGCGGACGCTGTTCGCCAGCGTGCAGAACATTGCCGTAACGCACGCACAGTGCCTGACCTTCACGCTGGTGAAGCCAGACTATTGGCTGGCTTATCGTCTCGCCAGCTACTGCAGCGTACTTGCGCACCCGGACAATGCCGCTCTTGGCACCGGCCCTTTCCGTCTGAACGTATTCGAGCCTGAACTGGTACGGCTGGAGAGCCACAGCCGCTATCATCTCAGCCACCCACTGCTACAGGCCATTGAGTACTGGATCACGCCACAGCTGTTTGCCCAGGATCTGGGGACCAGCTGTCGTCATCCGGTTCAGCTTGCCATTGGTGAAGCAGATGATTTGCGTAATTTACGCCCCGTCAGCGACAGCATCAGCCTGGGGTTCTGCTATCTGACGCTCAGAAAAAGCCCGCGTTTGACAACCGCTCAGGCGCAGAAGCTGATTGCGCTTATCCACCAGACGTCGTTGATGCAGACCCTGCCGCTGGACGAAAACCTGATCACCCCAAGCCAGGAACTGCTGCCGGGCTGGGCGATTCCTCTGGCGGCAGAGACGGATTCCGTTATATTTCCGCCAGCGCTGACGCTGATTTATCATCTCCCCGTTGAGCTGCATACGATGGCAGAACAGCTGCGACAGGCACTTGCTCTGGCAGGATGTGAGCTGACGGTCATTTTCTACGACGCCAAAACCTGGGACGGCTGCGTTGAACTGGCAAAGGCCGATTTGGTGATGGGCGACAGGCTCATTGGTGACACGCCGGAGTATACCCTTGAGCAGTGGCTGCGCTGCGATCCGCTCTGGCCGCATACCTTGAGCGCTGCACAATATGCCCACCTTCAGGCAACGCTGGATGCAGTACAAACCCAACGGCAAGCGGCATCGCGACACGCTGCACTGCAAAACGTCTTCCACCATTTGATGGAAGATGCCGTGCTGACGCCGCTGTTTAACTATCAGTACAGAATCAGCGCGCCGCCTGGCGTCAACGGGATACGACTGAACGCGCGGGGCTGGTTTGATTTCACCGAAGCGTGGCTTCCGGCATCCACATCGACGTAAAGCACGTGTTGTCGCTGGTGGACGTAACGCTCAGGCGTTACCATAGCGTTTTCTCAGAATTGACAGGATTTGCTATGAAACGCGCCGTTGTGGTTTTCAGCGGAGGTCAGGACTCCACCACCTGCCTGGTACAGGCTCTCCAGCAGTATGACGAAGTGCACTGCGTAACCTTTGATTACGGGCAGCGCCATCGTGCAGAGATCGACGTGGCGCGTGAACTGGCATTAAAACTCGGCGCCCGTGCCCACAAAGTCCTGGACGTGACGTTGCTTAACGAACTGGCTGTCAGCAGCCTGACGCGCGACAGCATTCCTGTACCGGACTACGAGCCGGAGGCTGACGGCATTCCGAATACGTTCGTTCCCGGCCGCAATATTCTGTTTCTGACGCTGACCGCGATTTATGCCTATCAAGTTAAAGCCGAAGCGGTGATTACCGGCGTGTGCGAGACCGATTTTTCCGGCTACCCGGACTGCCGGGATGAGTTCGTGAAAGCACTCAACCACGCGGTCAATCTCGGCATGGCCAAAGAGATTCGCTTTGAAACCCCACTGATGTGGATTGATAAAGCCGAAACCTGGGCGCTGGCTGATTACTGGGGACATCTCGAGCTGGTGCGAAGCGAAACCCTTACCTGCTATAACGGCATTAAGGGTGACGGCTGTGGGCACTGTGCCGCCTGTACCCTGCGCGCCAATGGCCTGAATCACTATCTGGCAGACAAAGCTGGCGTGATGGCAGCCATGAAGGCGAAAACGGGTCTGAAATAACCCATCATCCCCGGCGGTAAAAATGCCAGCCGGGGATTATCTCGCCGAATTACCCCACCATTGCTTCCAGATGTTCGCGAAGCTCACCTTCCAGCGCCAGCGCCTTTTGCGTTTTCAGATCGATGCAAACAAACGTGATTTGTGCGTCTGCCACCACTTCGCCCTCAGGCTCCAGGGTCACGACCTGGCTCAACACGCCGCTTTTACCGTTTAGCTGCTGCACCTTGCTGGTGACGGAGAGCAAATCGCCCAGCACCGCAGGGCGGCGATAGTTGATGTTGATATTCACCACCACAAACGCGATGTTGTGCTTCGTCATCCACTGGAATCCGGAGCTGTTTTCCAGCCCGTCCCAGCGGGCTTCTTCTAAAAACTCCAGATAGCGGGCGTTATTGACGTGCTGGTAGACATCGAGGTGATATCCGCGAACTTTGATTTGAGTCTGCATAGCGCAATAGCCTTTCTTATTAATAGAGTCAGAGGTCGCACACTGGTACGACCTCTTTAGTCTGGCATTTTTTTACAACTGTGCAACCTCTTGCCGGGGTCAGAGCATCAGATGCGAAAGATTTCTTTCAACCAGGGCGCCTCCCATCCCCGGCACCTGACGCAAATCATCGATACTTTTAAAAGGGCCGAACTCCTCACGGTAGCTGATAATAGCCTGGGCTTTTTTGAGCCCGACGCCGTTCATCACGCGGGCAAGCTCTTCAGCGCTGCCGGTATTAATGCTGACCTTATCGCCGTTGCCCCGATCGTTTTTGGTGGATGCAGCACTTTTCTCAGTTCCGGGGGACATTGTCGCCGCGGCTTTGACATCTGGCGGCGCTTTTCCCGTGGCGGTGGCCGCAAGGGTCTGCGAGCTGAAACCTGAGCCGATAAGCATTAAGACGAAAAGTAGCGTTTTGATTCCTGTTTTCATGCTGTTATCTCCTTGTTTGTTGACAGCGAGGTCACCATAACCGGACAGCGAAAACAGCGCTAAGGGCAGATTTCAAAAATGGAAAAGGCCGCGAAAGCGGCCTTTTGTTATTGCAGTTCGTTACGAAAATCTGCGAGCGTGCCCGAATTATTGCTGCTGTTCAGCAATGTCACCCAGCTTGATTTTCGCTTCTTTGCGCAGGTTCGCCATCAGTGCTTCAAAGGCCACCTGAGCATTGTTCTGAGTGATGCCCTGCACCATCGCTTTTTTCTGCTCTTCCGGCATGGTGCCATCTTTCACTTCATCCAGCGAAACCAGAACCACGTTACCCTGCATGTCAGAGCCAACGCCATAGCTTGCCTTATCCTTCTGCGGTAACGGCAGCGTGAACGCAGTCTGGCTCAGCGGATCCTGACCGGTACGGCTCAGCGTTTTTGCTGCACTGAAGCTCAGGTTAGCGGCTTTCATGGCCTCATCGCCTTTGCCCGCTTTCAGGTCGGCCAGCAGCTTCTCAGCCGTCAGGTTAGCCTGCTGCGTTGCTTTGGTGTGCTTCACGATATCCGTGACCTGATCCTTCACCTCAGCCAGAGGCTTAACGGCTTCTGCTTTATGCTCGCTAACGCGCAGAACAAACGCACGGTCACCGTCGACGGTGATGATGTCGGAGTTACTGCCAGGCGTGCCGTTTTCACCTACCAGGCCACCGTTGAAGATAGCATCAGAAACGGGTTTGAAGTTCAGCTCCGCCGGGAGATTATCATGACCAAACCAGCCGGTTTCGATCGCTTTGATACCGGATGCCTGCTCGGCGCCCGCCAGGGATTCGTTATCGTTGCTGGCCGCATCGCTGACTTTCTGCTGCATTGCGTAGTAGGCATCAAGCGCTTTTTCCTGCTTCACTTTCGCCGCGATTTCATCACGTACTTCTGCCAGCGGTTTCACCTTCGCAGGCACCACGTCATCAAGACGGGCAACCAGGAAACCCACGCTGGATTTGATCACACCAGACAGCTGACCTTTCTCTTTCAGACCGGCATTTTTCAGCTCGTCCGGCGTGGTAGAGGCTTCCAGCCAGCCCATGTCGCCACCATTTTTGGCGGAGATGATATCGGTGGATTTTGCCTTCGCAACGTCAGCAAAATTCGCCCCTTTGTTGATTTCATCCAACGCAGCTTTCGCATCGGATTCTGTTTTGGTCTGTATGACGCTGTAGCGCACGCGCTGTGGCTGGGTGAACTGATCCTGATGCTGATCGTACCAGGACTGAATATCCGCGTCAGAGGCCGTTTCCTGCAGGCTGGCAGCATCCAGTTTGATGTAGCTGACGCGGAACTGCTCCGGTGCGACAAACTGGTTTTTATGCTGCTCGTAGTAGCTGGTAATTTCCTGATCGCTGACCTGCTGCTTCGCTGCCAGCGCATTTACATCAATCGTGGCTTCACGGACGACACGCTGCTGAGAAACAAGAGCCGCCAGCTGGTCAGTTTCGCCGGGTAGCATGAATTCAGAGCCAACAATGGCGTTGATCAGCTGCTGGGTCACCAGCTGGTTACGCAGCGCCTGCGCATACTGATCGGTGGTCATGCCCATCTGGCCGACGATCCCGCTGAAGCGCTGGTTGTCGAATTTGCCGTTAGACTGGAAAGCCTGAGTCTGGAAAATCGCCTGCTTCACCTGATCGTCGCTGATGCCGAGATTCAGATGTCTGGCGTACTGGTCGAGGAGCGATTCATCAATCAGGCGGTTGAGCACCTGCTGACGCATCGTTTTCATATAATTTTCGTTAGAAGCCAGCTCGGAGAACCGATCGCCTAACTGCTGCTGCATGCGATTTCTTTCGCTGGCAACGGCATTCTCATACTGCGCGCGACCAATTTCCTGGCCATTCACTTTTGCGGCATATTCTTTGTTACCGCCAATCAGGTAGCTACTCACGCCGGTCAAAATGAACGACACGATAATGATACCGAAAATAATCTTGAGCACGACGCTATTGGCTGCCGTACGTAAGGAGTCCATCATGGTGTAACAACGCTCCGCTGTAGGTGACTTTAAACCTTGCACAGCATAGCACGAGAGCGGCTGCGCACGATGACGTATTTTGGCAAGAAACGAGGGGTATTGTCAGCCTGAAAGTCGCCTGAAGCCGCTGAAAATCAGACTAAACAAATAAAAAAGGCACATCTGATGATGCGCCCTTGTACTTTGTCACGTTCCCGGGGAGGGAAAGCGATCAGTTTACCGCGTCTTTCAGTGCCTTACCTGCACGGAAACCCGGAACTTTAGCAGCAGCAATGGTGATCTCTTTACCGGTTTGCGGGTTGCGACCAGTACGGGCAGCACGCTCTTTAACAGCAAAAGTACCAAAACCTACCAGCGCAACGTCATCCCCAGCCTGCAGAGACTCAGTAACGGAAGCGATCAAAGCATCTAACGCACGGCCAGCAGCAGCTTTAGAAATATCCGCACCTGCAGCAATTTTGTCAATCAGTTGAGATTTGTTCACTGTTCTCTTCCTCTCTTTATAATTTATATCGCACTGGAATCCTTCGCAGTACGACGGCGCAGCAGTTATATCAGGAGTGTCATGCCCTTACAACACCCGTTGCCTATGACATACCCAACCAGCAATCTAAATTAGCTATACAAAAAAAGGCTGGCAAGTGCGAAATCACTTCCCAGCCCCATTTTTATTAACGCTCTTTGCGCGAAGTCACTATTTTGCGCTTACAACCTGCATGCCGTAAGGAGCATTTTGCAGTGCAAGGGCAAGAACCTCTTCAATGCGCTTGACCGGATGGATGTCCAGATCGGCAATCACGTTATCCGGAATCTCTTCCAGATCGCGTTTGTTTTCATCCGGAATCAGAACAGTCTTAATGCCACCGCGGTGTGCCGCCAGCAGTTTTTCCTTCAGACCGCCGATCGGCAGAACCTGACCGCGCAGCGTGATTTCACCAGTCATGGCAACATCGGCTCTCACCGGGTTACCCGTCAGGCATGAAACCAGCGCGGTACACATAGCAATACCCGCACTCGGACCGTCTTTCGGCGTTGCGCCTTCCGGCACGTGAACGTGGATGTCGCGTTTTTCGTAGAAGTCGCCGTTGATGCCGAGCTTCTCTGCACGCGCGCGAACGACGGTCAGCGCCGCCTGGATGGATTCCTGCATCACTTCGCCAAGGGAGCCGGTATAAGTCAGCTTACCTTTGCCCGGCACGCATGCTGTTTCGATGGTCAGCAGATCGCCGCCCACTTCGGTCCACGCGAGGCCCGTTACCTGACCGACACGGTTTTCATCATCCGCACGACCATAGTCGAAGCGCTGCACGCCAAGGTAATCATGCAGGTTGTCACCGTCGATGGTGATGTGCTTGAGCGTCTTATCCAGCAGCAGCTGTTTCACCGCTTTACGGCACAGTTTGGAGATTTCACGCTCCAGGCTACGCACGCCCGCTTCACGGGTGTAGTAACGAATGATGCCGATGATTGCGCTGTCTTCAACCGTGATTTCGCCTTTTTTCAGGGCGTTACGCTCAATCTGTTTTGGCAACAGGTGACGTTTCGCGATGTTCAGCTTTTCATCTTCGGTATAGCCGGAGAGGCGAATCACTTCCATACGATCCAGCAGCGGCGCCGGAATATTCATGGAGTTAGAGGTCGCCACAAACATCACATCGCTGAGATCGTAATCGACTTCCAGATAGTGATCGCTGAACGCCACGTTCTGTTCTGGATCAAGCACTTCCAGCAGCGCAGATGCCGGGTCGCCGCGCATGTCCGAAGACATTTTGTCGATTTCATCCAGCAGGAACAGCGGGTTTTTAACGCCCACTTTCGCCATTTTCTGAATCAGCTTGCCCGGCATGGAACCGATATAAGTACGGCGGTGACCACGAATTTCCGCTTCGTCACGCACGCCGCCCAGCGCCATACGAATGTACTTACGCCCTGTTGCTTTGGCGATGGACTGGCCCAGAGAGGTTTTACCCACACCAGGAGGCCCAACCAGGCACAGAATTGGCCCTTTAAGCTTGTTAACGCGGCTCTGGACTGCGAGATACTCAAGGATGCGATCTTTCACGCGTTCCAGACCGTAGTGGTCGGTATCGAGGATCTCCTGCGCCTGGCGCAGATCCTTTTTAACTTTACTGCGCGCGTTCCACGGAACCTGAACCATCCAGTCGATATAGCCGCGCACGACGGTCGCTTCTGCGGACATAGGCGACATCATTTTCAGCTTCTGAAGCTCGGCTTCCGCCTTCTCTTTTGCCTCTTTCGGCATCTTAGCGGCGTCGATTTTACGCTTCAGCGCTTCGTTTTCGTCCGGCGCATCGTCCATCTCACCGAGCTCTTTCTGAATGGCTTTCATTTGCTCGTTCAGATAGTACTCGCGCTGAGATTTTTCCATCTGTTTTTTGACGCGATTACGGATACGTTTCTCAACCTGCAGCAGGTCAATTTCCGATTCCATCATCGCCATCAGGTATTCCAGACGCTCGTTGATGTCAGACATTTCCAGTACAGACTGCTTGTCCGACAGCTTAAGCGGCATGTGTGCAGCAATGGTGTCTGCCAGACGAGCTGGATCGTCGATGCTGTTCAGCGACGTCAGCACTTCCGGTGGGATTTTCTTGTTCAGCTTGATATAGCCTTCAAACTGGCTAATCGCCGTGCGCACCAGCACTTCCTGCTCGCGCTCTTCGATATCCGGCGAATCAAGGTATTCAGCCTTCGCCGAGAAATGCTCGCCGTTGTCTGACAATGCGGAAATGCGCGCACGCTGAAGGCCTTCGACCAGCACTTTTACGGTGCCGTCAGGCAGTTTCAGCATCTGCAAAATAGAGGCCACGGTCCCGACGGTGAAAAGATCGTTTACACCCGGCTCATCCGTTGACGCGTCTTTCTGAGCAACCAGCATGATTTTTTTATCATGGTCCATGGCAGCTTCGAGACAACGGATAGATTTTTCCCGCCCTACAAATAAGGGAATGACCATGTGCGGATAAACCACCACATCGCGCAACGGCAATACGGGGATTTCAATGCGTTCAGAACGCTCAGGATTCATAGAGCTCTCTCTTAGTTTAATGTCCGCCAGGGTAGTCAGTGGCGTTACTGTGATGACGCCACCGTTAACATGTAATCCAGTATATGGGGATGTTTCCCACACATTCAACGGCAGGAATACAGGAAAAGCAAAAGGGGGATAAAATATCCCCCTTTTCGTTAACTAACTGAGTAATTTGGTGAATTATTCGCCAGATGCCTGCTGCGTTTCGCTGGTACCGTAAATCAACAGCGGCTTGGTCTGGCCGTCGATAACGGACTCGTCGATCACCACTTTTTCGACGTCTTCCATGGAAGGCAGATCGTACATAGTGTCGAGGAGAGCGGCTTCAACGATAGAACGCAAGCCACGGGCACCGGTTTTACGGGCCATCGCTTTGCGGGCAATCGCGTCCAGCGCTTCATCGCGGAACTCAAGATCCACACCTTCAAGACTGAACAGCGCCTGATACTGCTTGGTCAGCGCATTTTTCGGCTCTTTCAGGATCTGAATCAGCGCGTCTTCACTCAATTCGTTGAGCGTTGCGACAACCGGCAGACGACCAATGAACTCAGGGATCAAACCGAATTTAATCAGGTCACCCGGTTCAACCTGCTCCAGCAGCTCGCCTTCGTTCGCTTTTTCAGATTTTGCCTTCACCGTTGCGCCGAAACCGATGCCAGAACCTGTTTCAACGCGGTTAGCGATCACTTTATCCAGGCCGGCAAACGCACCGCCGCAGATAAAGAGAATCTTAGAGGTATCGACCTGCAGGAACTCCTGCTGTGGATGCTTACGTCCGCCCTGTGGTGGAACCGCAGCCACGGTGCCCTCGATAAGCTTCAACAGAGCCTGCTGAACGCCCTCGCCGGACACGTCACGGGTAATCGACGGGTTATCCGATTTACGGGAAATTTTGTCGATTTCATCGATATACACGATACCGCGCTGCGCTTTCTGTACGTCATAGTCGCACTTCTGCAGCAGCTTCTGGATGATGTTTTCCACGTCTTCACCCACGTAACCAGCTTCGGTCAGGGTGGTGGCATCCGCCATGGTAAATGGCACATCCAGTAGACGCGCCAGCGTTTCAGCCAGCAGCGTTTTACCGGAACCGGTTGGGCCAATCAGCAGAATGTTACTTTTGCCGAGCTCCACGCCGTTGCTGGTATCGCCGTTACGCAGACGTTTGTAGTGGTTGTATACCGCCACGGCCAGCACTTTCTTCGCTCTTTCCTGACCGATAACGTAATCGTCCAGGTGATGACGAATTTCATGCGGCGTCGGCAGTGCACTGCGCTCACGATGCGGAGCGACTTCCTTAATTTCTTCGCGAATGATGTCGTTACATAAATCAACGCATTCGTCGCAGATATACACTGACGGACCGGCGATCAGCTTGCGCACTTCATGCTGGCTTTTGCCGCAAAAAGAGCAGTACAACAGTTTGCCTGAACCGTCTTTGCGTTTATCTGTCATGAGTCCAAACCTCTTTCTATGTTCTTTGTGCCGCACATGACGACGCAAATGCCAGTCTTAACGGAATGCCACCCTTCTACAGTATAGCGGCACTCATCATAGTGGCATTAATTACGATGGGTCAAAATGGAGTCGACCAGTCCGTACTCCACGGCTTCTGCCGCGGACAGGAAGCGATCGCGCTCCGTATCGCGCTCAATCTGCTCAAGAGAGTGCCCCGTGTGATGCGCCATAAGTTCATTCATGCGCGCTTTAACTTTCAGGATTTCTTTCGCGTGGATCTCAATGTCCGTCGCCTGACCCTGGTAGCCGCCCAGCGGCTGGTGAATCATTACGCGGGAGTTTGGCAGGCAGAAACGCTTGCCCTTCGCCCCGGCGGTCAGCAGGAATGCGCCCATGGAACAGGCCTGCCCCATACAAATAGTGCTGACGTCTGGCTTGATGAACTGCATAGTGTCGTAAATCGACATGCCTGCGGTGATCACGCCGCCCGGTGAGTTGATGTACAGGTAAATGTCTTTTTCCGGGTTTTCCGCTTCCAGAAACAGCATCTGCGCTACGATCAGGTTTGCCATGTGGTCTTCCACCTGGCCGGTCAGAAAGATAACGCGCTCCTTCAGAAGACGAGAATAGATATCAAAAGAACGTTCGCCGCGTGAGGTCTGTTCGATGACCATTGGCACCAGGGCCATATGGGGTGCAAAGTTATCTCGTTCGCCACTGTATGACATGTCCGTCTCCTGGATAAAAAGTGAATATACCTGCTGTACTGATTGTAACCTTGCGGACGGATCATCAGCCAGTCTGTCTGTTGCTTCCCCTTTTATGGGGGCGGCAGTGCCCTGTTTCAAGCATAACAATATTTTGCTGTAACGCTAACACCGAAACCGCGTTTTGGCACGCTTCGTCATCTATTACAGCAATAAAAAAACCCGTCACCAGAAGGTAACGGGTTTTTCGCTCAAACTTTAAACGGCAAAGGCGTTAATTACGCCTGCTGGTTCATCAGTTCGTTGAAAGTAGTGGCTTTTTCAGACACTTTCGCTTTGTTCAGAACGGCTTCAACAGCCTGCTCTTCCAGCGCGACGTTACGCATGTTGTCCATCAGCTCTTTATTTTTGCTGTAGAACTCGATCACTTCTTTCGGATCTTCGTAAGCAGAAGCCATCTCTTCGATCAGGCCTTTAACGCGGTCTTCGTCAGCTTTCAGCTCGTTGGTGCGAATCACTTCGCCCAGCAGCAGACCAACAACAACGCGGCGTTTAGCCTGCTCTTCGAACAGCTCGCGCGGCAGCTCCATCGCTTGTTTAGCGTTACCGCCAAAGCGCTGCGCAGCCTGCTGGCGCAGAACATCGATTTCACCGTCAATCAGGGCTGCTGGCACGTCGATGTTGTTGGCGTTAACCAAACCTTCGATTGCCTGAGACTTGATGCGGTTTTTCACCGCGCCTTTCAGCTCGCGATCCATGTTTTTACGCACTTCAGCACGCAGGCCGTCTACGGAACCATCTTCAACGCCGAAACGCTTAATGAATTCTGCAGTCAGTTCTGGCAGCTCACGCTCTTCGACTTTCTTCAGGTTGATAGCGAATTTCGCTGCTTTACCTTTCAGATTTTCTGCATGGTACTCTTCAGGGAAGGTCACGTCGATGGTGAACTCTTCGCCCGCTTTATGGCCTTTGATTCCGTCTTCAAAGCCTGGGATCATACGACCCTGGCCCATTGCCAGGACGAAATCAGTGGCTTTGCCGCCTTCGAACTCTTCACCGTCTACGGAACCAGAGAAGTCAACGGTCACGCGATCTTCATCAGCAACAGCGCCGTCTTTCTCTTTCCAGGTCGCCTGCTGCTTGCGCAGGGTCTCCAGCATGCCGTCAACGTCAGCATCGGTCACTTCAACCACTGGTTTTTCAACTTCGATAGCTTCCAGACCCTGCAGTTCAACTTCCGGATACACTTCGAACTCAACGGCATAGGTGAAGTCTTCACCCTGTTTGTACTCACCTGGAACGTAGTTCGGGGAGCCAGCCGGGTTGATTTTCTCTTTGATGATCGCATCAACGAAGTTGCGGCTCATCAGGTCGCCCAGCACGTCCTGGCGAACAGAGGCGCCATAGCGCTGAGCAACAACATTCATCGGTACTTTCCCTTTACGGAAACCGTCGATGCGAACTTTTTTCGCTACGTTGACCAGCTCGCTTTTAACAGCGTTTTCGATGCTGTCAGCAGCGATAGTAATCGTTACACGGCGGCCAAGGCCCTGAGTGGTTTCAACTGAAACTTGCATCTTGTTACCTCAAAAAAATCACAGTGCTCGGTCAACTCTGGAAGCGCGTATCGCAAACTTCGCAGAACCGGGATGTCCGCTTCATTACAGAAGTACAATCCCTGTTGCCAGAATCATCCCGAAGACATTCCGAAAATAAGACGCAGCATTATAGCGGCATCACTGTAGTGAGTCGAGAACGGGAATGCCGCACGGGTGCGCCATTTTTCACAGTTTTGAGGTAATTTTGCCCTAAAAAATGCGTCTCTCGCTCAAAATTCAAGCAAAACAAAACGGCCCGCAGGCCGTTTCTCAATAATTCTGTACGCAACATACTGGAAAAGTTCCGACAGTTGCAAATGTGAATTCTATGCGATTGTACCTGCACCACGACATGGCGGGGAAGCAAAGATCGTATCCTGCAACCCTTCCCATTCCTTAACGGTGTAGGTATGCAGCGCCAGCGCGTGCACGGTCGTGGACAATTCAGCGGTTAACGTGCCGTAAATCATTCGGTGACGATTAAGAAAACGTTCTCCAGAAAAGCGATCGCTGACCAGCACCACTTTAAAGTGACTTTCGGAGCCAGCCGGAACATTGTGGCGATAGCTTTCATCCACCACTTCGAGGAATAAGGGGTCAAACGCCGCCCTCAGTTTTTCTTCTATCTTTTCACGTATCATCATGAATTTACTCCTCCGACAACGCTGAGATGCCGCCCTTCCTTTTAAATGTTAGCCGCTTTTACCGTTTCCATAACATGAAAACAACAAAAATTTAGCTTTCGTCCTGGTTTCTCAGTCAAACGGATGAAGTTTGCGAACTCTGCCATGCGAATTATCGCAAAAAAGAGGATGAAACCGGGCCTGAGCTCAGAAAACAGTCAACACGATGAATTTACATGCATCACCCACTTCCCCTCGTCGTTGGCGATGTTATGATGGCGGGAATTTTTCGCCCGTTGAACTTTAAGTCCATTAAACAGCTGAAACGCCGAGAGTCTTAACATGTTAAAAAAAATCCTCTTCCCGTTGGTTGCGATGTTTATGCTGGCCGGTTGTGCCAAGCCGCAAACCACCATTGATGTCTCCCCTAAAATCACGCTGCCTTCCCAGGATCCAAGCCTGATGGGCGTTACCGTCAGCATCAACGGCGCGGATCAGCGTCCGGATCAGGCGCTGGCTAAAGTCACCCGTGACAATCAACTGGTTACGTTAACCGCTTCCCGCGACCTGCGTTTCTTGCTGCAGGAAGTGCTTGAGAAACAAATGACCGCGCGCGGCTACATGATTGGGCCAAACGGCGCTGTCGATCTGCAGATCATCGTCAACAACCTGTATGCAGATGTCTCTCAGGGCAACGTGCGTTACAACATCGCGACCAAAGCGGATATCGCCATCATTGCCACCGCGAAGAACGGCAACAAGATGACCAAAAACTACCGTGCAAGCTACCAGGTTGAAGGGGCTTTCACCGCCAACAACCAGAACATTGCTAACGCGGTGAACAGCGTGCTGACGGATACCATCTCCGATATGGCACAGGACACCAGCGTCCACGACTTCATCAAGCAGAACGCCCGTTAATCCTTTCTGACCCGGCCTCGTGCCGGGTCAGTTATTTATGCCCATGTCGACTCACTACTTTCGCTTTTTCCAGCAGCCCAAATCAGCCATTCTGCTGATTCTCGGCTTCGCCTCCGGCCTCCCGCTGGCGCTCACCTCCGGCACGCTTCAGGCGTGGATGACCGTTGAGAACATCGATCTTAAAACCATCGGCTTCTTTTCTCTCGTTGGCCAGGCCTACGTCTTTAAGTTCCTCTGGTCACCGATGATGGATCGCTACACGCCGCCGTTTTTAGGGCGACGTCGCGGCTGGCTGTTGACCACCCAGGTATTGCTGTTGCTCTCGATTGCCGCGATGGGCTTCCTTGAACCGTCGAGTCAGCTGCGCTGGATGGCGGCACTGGCGGTCGTGATTGCTTTTTGCTCCGCCTCGCAGGACATCGTGTTCGATGCGTGGAAAACGGACGTGCTCCCTCCGGAGGAACGCGGAACCGGTGCAGCCATCAGCGTGCTCGGCTACCGTCTGGCAATGCTGGTATCCGGTGGTCTCGCGCTGTGGCTGGCCGATCAATGGCTTGGCTGGCAGGCGATGTACTGGCTGATGGCTGCCCTGATGATACCCTGCATTATCGCAACATTGCTGGCACCAGAACCGAGCGACGTCATTCCGGCACCGAAGACTCTGGAAGAGGCCGTGGCCGAACCCCTTCGCGACTTCTTTGGTCGTAATAATGCCTGGCTGATTCTGCTGCTGATCGTCCTTTATAAGTTGGGTGATGCGTTCGCGATGAGCCTCACCACAACCTTCCTGATTCGCGGCGTTGGGTTCGACGCAGGCGAAGTGGGCGTGGTGAATAAAACACTGGGTCTTTTCGCCACCATTCTTGGCGCACTCTACGGCGGCGTGCTGATGCAGCGTTTATCGCTTTTCCGCGCGCTGCTAATTTTCGGCATTTTGCAGGGTGCTTCCAACGCCGGTTACTGGCTGTTATCAATCACGGATAAGCACATGCTGAGCATGGGGACCGCCGTCTTCTTCGAAAACCTCTGCGGCGGCATGGGCACCTCGGCGTTCGTTGCCCTGTTGATGACGCTGTGCAATAAGTCATTTTCCGCAACCCAGTTCGCGCTGCTGTCAGCACTCTCCGCCGTCGGGCGCGTCTATGTTGGGCCGATTGCTGGCTGGTTTGTGGAAGCCCACGGTTGGCCGACCTTCTATCTGTTCTCCGTCTTTGCCGCCGTTCCGGGTATTTTGCTGTTGCTGCTGTGCCGCCAGACGCTGGAATACACCTGGCAAAGCGAAAGTTTTATGCCGCGTACGGCGTTTAAAGCTGGCTACTCAGTCGCACTGAGAGTACTGGCTATCGGCTGTCTGGTACTGGCTGTCTGGCTGGCGCTGCTGATCCTCAACGCGCTGGATCTGACGACGTTTTCCTTCCTGACCGGCCTGCTGGAAATCGGCGCGCTGATTGCGGTGTTCGGGATTGTGCTGGGCGGGGCTCTTGACGCGCTGGCGCTGCGAAAAACACGTCTGGCTTGAGCAATAAATAAACATTATTTGCCGTTGTAGTTACCGTCTGTAATTATAACGGCAATAATCCATTCATTTTTTTCGATTGTTATTTTGTGCGTTATATATTTCGGAAATTACTGGAGCTATTTAAATTGAGGATATTTCCTTAACCGATTCAGCCAAAGAACGATTATTTTATTGTTTTCCCGATGTCGTCACTTTGATAATTAATTGTTAACCATTTGTGTTGTTTTGCCATTGGTTATACCTTTTACCAGGCGATTACATTTTTTCACTCCCGTTTTGTTATAAAACTGCGACAGTGCGCTATCTGCCTGGATTTTAGACACAATCGGCAACATCTGTGACAGGCCCGGCAGAACCCGGTAACACCCGAAAGACACTTCTCCAATCATGTTTACAGTAATGTAACCTTCCCGTAAAATGCCCCCACACTTTAAACGCCACCAAATCCCGTGGAATTGAGGTCGTTACATGAGACTCAGGAAATACAATAAAAGTTTGGGATGGTTGTCATTACTCGCAGGCACTGTTTTGCTCAGTGGCTGTGATTCTGCGCTACTTGACCCCAAAGGACAGATTGGACTGGAGCAACGTTCGTTGATACTGACGGCTTTTGGCCTGATGTTAATCGTCGTCATTCCCGCCATCTTGATGGCAGTTGGTTTCGCCTGGAAGTACCGTGCGAGCAACAAAGATGCGAAGTACAGCCCTAACTGGTCACACTCCAATAAAGTGGAAGCTGTGGTCTGGACGGTGCCTATCCTTATCATCCTGTTCCTTGCCGTGCTGACCTGGAAAACAACGCACGCGCTTGAGCCTAGCAAACCGCTGGTTCATGACGAAAAGCCGATCACCATTGAAGTCGTTTCAATGGACTGGAAATGGTTCTTCATTTATCCGGATCAGGGCATTGCCACCGTTAACGAAATCGCCTTCCCGGCAAACGTTCCGGTGCAGTTCAAAGTGACCTCCAACTCCGTGATGAACTCGTTCTTTATCCCACGTTTAGGTAGCCAGATTTATTCGATGCCTGGTATGCAGACCAACCTGCACCTGATCGCGAATGAAGCAGGCACCTACGACGGTATCTCCGCCAGCTACAGTGGCCCGGGCTTCTCCGGAATGAAGTTCAAAGCCATTGCCACACCGGATCAGGCAACGTTTGATCAGTGGGTCGCGAAGGTGAAACAGTCTCAGAGCACCATGAATGACATGGCCGCTTACGAGAAACTGGCTGCACCGAGCGAATACAACAAGGTGGAATACTTCTCCAGCGTGAAACCAGACCTGTTTGTTGATGTTATCAACAAATTTATGGGGCACGGTCACATGGACATGAGCCAGCCTGCCGGTGAGCACGCCTCACACGAAGGGATGGAAGGCATGGACATGAGCCACGCGGAAACCGCTCACTAAGGGGCCGAGGAAGAAACGATGTTCGGAAAATTAACACTGGATGCAGTGCCCTACCACGAACCGATTATCGTGGTTACGGTGGCTGCCATTATTATCGGGGGTCTGGCGCTGCTGGCGCTGATCACTTACTTCGGTAAGTGGACCTACCTGTGGAAAGAGTGGCTGACGTCTGTCGATCACAAAAAACTCGGCATCATGTACTGCATCGTCGGTATTGTGATGCTGATTCGTGGCTTTGCTGACGCCATCATGATGCGTAGCCAGCAGGTACTCGCCTCGGCGGGTGAAGCTGGCTTCCTGCCACCGCACCACTACGATCAGATCTTTACCGCTCACGGCGTTATCATGATCTTCTTCGTGGCGATGCCGCTGGTTATCGGCCTGATGAACGTGGTTGTTCCTTTGCAGATCGGCGCGCGCGACGTTGCGTTCCCGTTCCTGAACAACCTGAGCTTCTGGTTCACCGTCGTCGGCGTTATCCTGGTTAACCTCTCGCTCGGCGTCGGCGAGTTCGCTCAGACCGGCTGGCTGGCTTATCCGCCGCTGTCGGGCATTGAGTACAGTCCGGGCGTCGGGGTCGATTACTGGATTTGGGCTCTTCAGCTCTCCGGTATCGGTACAACGCTGACGGGGATTAACTTCTTCGTTACCATCATCAAGATGCGTGCGCCTGGCATGACCATGTTCAAGATGCCTGTTTTTACCTGGGCTTCCCTGTGCGCTAACATCCTGATTATTGCGTCGTTCCCAATCCTGACCGTCACCATCGCGCTGCTGACCCTTGACCGTTATATCGGTACCCATTTCTTCACTAACGAAATGGGCGGCAACATGATGATGTACATCAACCTGATTTGGGCCTGGGGCCATCCGGAAGTGTACATTCTGGTGCTGCCGGTGTTTGGTGTGTTCTCCGAAGTGGCAGCCACCTTCTCCCGCAAGCGTCTGTTTGGTTACACCTCGCTGGTGTGGGCAACCGTGTGTATTACCGTTCTGTCGTTCATCGTCTGGCTGCACCACTTCTTCACCATGGGTGCGGGCGCGAACGTAAACGCCTTCTTCGGTATTGCCACGATGATTATCGCGATCCCAACCGGGGTTAAGATCTTCAACTGGCTGTTCACCATGTATCAGGGCCGTATCGTGTTCCATTCTGCGATGCTGTGGACCATCGGCTTTATCGTCACCTTCTCGGTCGGCGGTATGACCGGCGTTCTGCTGGCGGTACCGGGCGCGGACTTCGTGCTGCACAACAGCCTGTTCCTGATTGCGCACTTCCATAACGTCATCATCGGCGGTGTGGTGTTCGGTTGCTTCGCAGGGATCACCTACTGGTGGCCGAAAGCCTTTGGCTTCACCCTGAACGAAACCTGGGGCAAACGCGCCTTCTGGTTCTGGATCATCGGCTTCTTCGTGGCGTTTATGCCGCTGTACGTGCTGGGCTTCATGGGCATGACCCGTCGCCTGAGCCAGCAGATCGATCCGCAGTTCCACCCAATGCTGGTTGTTGCAGCCTGCGGTGCGGCGCTGATTGCCTGCGGTATCCTGTGCCAGCTGATTCAGTACTACGTCTCTATTCGCGACCGCGAGCAGAACCGTGATCTGACCGGTGACCCATGGGGTGGTCGTACGCTGGAGTGGGCAACATCCTCTCCTGCGCCGTTCTACAACTTTGCCCACGTACCGCACGTTCATGAGCGTGACGCGTTCTGGGAAATGAAAGAGAAAGGCGAAGCGTACAAGAAACCTGCAGGCTATGAAGAGATCCACATGCCGAAAAACAGCGGCGCCGGCATCGTGATTGCGGCCTTCGCGACTATCTTCGGTTTTGCCATGATCTGGCATATCTGGTGGATGGCGATCGTCGGCTTCCTCGGCATCGTGATCAGCTGGATTGTGAAAAGCTTCGACGAGGACGTGGATTACTACGTGCCGGTTGCAGAAATCGAAAAACTGGAAAATCAGCATTTCGATGAGATCTCAAAGGCAGGGCTGAAAAATGGCAACTGATACTCTGACAAACGCGCACGCCCACGCGCACGAACATGGGCACCATGATACAGGGCCGACGAAAGTCTTCGGCTTCTGGATCTACCTGATGAGCGACTGCGTTCTGTTCTCTATTCTGTTCGCGACCTACGCGGTGTTGGTAAACAACACCGCCGGTGGCCCGGCAGGTAAGGACATTTTCGAGCTGCCGTTCGTGCTGGTTGAAACTGCCCTGCTGTTATTCAGCTCCATCACCTACGGCATGGCAGCGATCGCCATGTACAAAAACAACAAGAGCCAGGTTATCTCCTGGCTTGCCCTGACCTGGCTGTTCGGTGCAGGGTTCATCGCGATGGAAATCTACGAATTCCATCACCTGATTGTTGAAGGTATGGGCCCGGATCGCAGCGGCTTCCTGTCCGCGTTCTTCGCGCTGGTCGGCACCCACGGTCTGCACGTGACTTCTGGTCTTATCTGGATGGCAGTACTGATGTTCCAGATTAGCCGTCGCGGCCTGACCAGCACCAACCGTACCCGTATCCTGTGCCTGAGCCTGTTCTGGCACTTCCTGGACGTGGTGTGGATCTGCGTGTTCTCTGTAGTCTATCTGATGGGGGCGATGTAATGAGTCATTCAACCGATCACGGCGCTTCCCACGGCAGCGTAAAAACCTACATGACAGGCTTTGTCCTGTCGATCATCCTGACGATTATCCCGTTTGCGATGGTGATGAACGGTTCGGCTTCGCACCTTGCCATGATTGGCTGCGTGCTGGCAGCAGCGGTAGTACAGATCGTGGTGCATCTGGTGTGCTTCCTGCACATGAACACCAAGTCAGATGAAGGCTGGAACATGACGGCTTTCGTCTTTACTGTGCTAATCATTGCGATTGTGGTGGTAGGTTCAATCTGGATCATGTGGAACCTTAACTACAACATGATGGTTCGATAAGAGCGGCGAGTATGTTTAAGCAATACCTGCAAGTTACAAAACCAGGCATCATCTTCGGTAACCTGATCTCGGTGATCGGCGGTTTCCTGCTGGCCTCCAAGGGCCACATCGATTACCCGCTGTTTATCTACACTCTGGTTGGCGTGTCGCTGGTCGTTGCGTCCGGCTGTGTGTTCAACAACTACATCGACAGGGATATCGACAAGAAGATGGAACGAACCAAGAATCGGGTGCTGGTTAAAGGCCTGATTTCTGCGAACGTTTCGCTGGTGTATGCCACTTTGCTGGGTATTGCTGGCTTCGCTCTGCTGTGGTTCGGCGCGAATCCGCTGGCCTGCTGGCTTGGCGTAATGGGCTTCGTGGTGTACGTCGGCGTTTATAGCCTGTATATGAAGCGCCATTCCGTTTACGGCACGCTGATTGGTTCCCTTTCTGGCGCGGCGCCGCCGGTAATTGGCTACTGTGCCGTGACCGGCAGCTTTGACAGCGGTGCGGCCATTTTGCTGGCGATTTTCAGCCTCTGGCAGATGCCGCACTCCTACGCCATCGCGATTTTCCGCTTCAAGGATTATCAGGCGGCCAACATTCCGGTTCTGCCGGTTGTTAAGGGAATTTCCGTTGCCAAGAACCACATCACGCTCTACATCATCGCCTTCGCCGTTGCGACACTGATGCTCTCTCTGGGCGGTTATGCCGGATACAAATATCTGGTGGTGGCCGCCGCGGTGAGCGTCTGGTGGCTCGGGATGGCGCTGCGCGGGTACAAAGTGGCAGATGACAGAGTCTGGGCGCGCAAGCTGTTCGTCTTCTCAATCGTTGCGATTACCTCGCTTTCGGTGATGATGTCCGTCGACTTTATGGTGCCGGATTCACATTCCGTGCTGGCTTACGTCTGGTAAACCCAGCTAACCGGTCAAAAGGGTGCTTCGGCACCCTTTTTTATTCGCATTATCAATAAAATCCCGATGTAATATTTGTTACACAACCCCTTATTTACCCTGCCCTTCCCTGGCCTTACACTAAGCGCTGCTTTTATTCTGAGGTGGAAATGAACGATTTTAAAATGACGCCGGGCGAACTGCGCGCAACCTGGGGTTTAGGGACCGTATTCTCACTGCGCATGCTCGGCATGTTTATGGTTCTGCCCGTTCTGACCACCTACGGCATGGCGCTACAGGGCGCAAGCGAAGCGCTGATTGGCATCGCCATTGGTATTTATGGCCTCGCTCAGGCGGTGTTTCAGATCCCCTTCGGCCTGATGTCCGATCGCATTGGCCGCAAGCCGTTGATTATCGGCGGCTTACTGATTTTCGTCCTCGGCAGCGTGATTGCCGCACTCTCTGACTCCATCTGGGGCATCATTCTTGGCCGCGCATTGCAGGGTTCCGGCGCGATTGCCGCCGCCGTGATGGCGCTGCTGTCCGACCTCACCCGCGAGCAGAACCGAACCAAAGCGATGGCATTTATCGGCGTCAGCTTTGGCGTCACGTTCGCTATCGCCATGGTGCTCGGTCCGATTATCACCCACAGGCTTGGCCTGCATGCCCTGTTCTGGATGATCTCAGGACTTGCCACGCTGGGTATTTTACTGACGCTGTGGGTCGTGCCGAACAGCGAGAACCACGTCCTGAACCGCGAATCCGGCATGGTAAAAGGCTGCTTCAGCAAGGTGCTGATGGAGCCAAAACTGCTGAAGCTCAACTTCGGCATCATGTGTCTGCACATTCTGCTGATGTCGACGTTTGTTGCCCTGCCAGGCCAGCTTGAGGCCGCAGGATTCCCGGCAGCGGAACACTGGAAAATTTACTTCGTCACCATGGTCGTCTCCTTTGTCGCCGTGGTGCCATTTATCATCTATGCCGAAGTAAAACGCCGCATGAAGCGCGTCTTCCTGCTCTGCATCGCCCTGATTCTGATTGCGGAAATTGTGCTCTGGGGATCGGGGGCTTACTTCTGGGAGTTGGTTGCAGGCGTGCAGCTGTTCTTCCTTGCCTTCAACCTGATGGAAGCGCTGCTGCCGTCGCTCATCAGTAAAGAATCCCCGGCGGGCTATAAAGGCACCGCGATGGGCATCTACTCCACCAGCCAGTTTTTGGGTGTCGCTATCGGCGGCTCACTCGGCGGCTGGCTGGATGGATACTTCGACTCACAAACCGTGTTTCTGATGGGGGCTCTTCTGGCTACGGTCTGGCTACTGGTGGCGATGACCATGCAGGAGCCGCAATACGTCAGCAGCCTGCGTATCGCCATTCCTGATGGTATTGACGCCAACGAGCACCTGAAAAACCGCCTGCTGGCGAAAGAGGGCGTGAAAGAAGTACTCGTCATCGCCGCAGAACGTTCGGCGTACGTAAAAATCGACAGTAAAGTGACCAACCGCTACGACGTCGAAACCCTGATAGCCAATCCTTAAACGGGCGATACAGAAAAATGAACGGCTTCCCCAGGGAAGCCGTTGTGATATTTGCGCCTGATAAAAAATCAGAACAGGCCTAACGGTGCCGTGCCGTAGCTCACCAGAATATTTTTGGTGTGCTGATAAGCATCCAGCGCCATTTTGTGGGTTTCGCGTCCTACGCCGGACTGCTTGTAGCCGCCAAACGCCGCGTGTGCCGGGTAGACGTGGTAACAGTTCGTCCAGACTCGTCCCGCTTTAATTCCTCTTCCCATGCGGTAGGCAAGATTGCTGTCCCGCGTCCAGACGCCAGCCCCCAGGCCATACTGCGTGTCGTTGGCCAACGCCAGCGCTTCCGCCTCATCCTTAAAGGTCAGGATACCGATCACCGGGCCAAAGATCTCCTCCTGGAAGCTGCGCATGGCGTTGTTGCCTTTGATCAGGGTCGGCTGAATGTAGAAGCCGTTATCCAGATCGTTGACCATCGCCTTATCTCCGCCCGTGAGGATTTTCCCGCCCTCTTCGCGGGCAATATTGATATACGACATGATCTTATCGTACTGCTGACGCGAGGCCTGCGCGCCAATCATGGTGTCTGTGTCAAACGGATCGCCGCGGCGGATATTAGCGATTTTCGCCATCACGCGTTCCATAAACGGCTCGTAAATCGACTCGTGGATCAGCGCACGTGACGGACAGGTACAGACTTCACCCTGGTTGAAGAAGCCCAGCACCAGCCCTTCCACCGCTTTTTCAATAAAGGACTCTTCGGCGTCCATGACGTCGGCAAAGTAGATATTCGGTGATTTTCCGCCAAGCTCCACGGTACAGGGGATAATGTTCTCTGCCGCACAGGCCATAATGTGCCGCCCAACCGGCGTCGATCCGGTAAAGGCAATCTTCGCAATGCGCTTGCTGGTTGCCAGCGCCTCACCTGCTTCACGGCCGTAGCCCTGAACGATGTTCACTACGCCCGCCGGGAAGAGGTCACCGATAATTTCCATCAGCAGCGTGATGCTTAACGGCGTCTGTTCTGCAGGCTTGAGCACCACGCAGTTACCCGCCGCCAGCGCTGGAGCGAGCTTCCACGCCGCCATCAGCAGCGGGAAGTTCCAGGGGATAATTTGCCCAACCACGCCCAGCGGCTCGTAGAAATGGTAAGCCACCGTATTTTCGTCAATCTCCGCCGTACTGCCTTCCTGGGCGCGTAAACAGCCCGCAAAATAGCGGAAGTGATCCACTGCCAACGGAATATCCGCATTCAGCGTTTCACGCACGGGTTTACCATTATCCCAGCTTTCGGCAATCGCCAGCCTCTCCAGATGCTCTTCAATCCGGTCAGCGACCTGCAACAGCAAATTAGAGCGATGCTGCGCGGAGGTTTTACCCCAGGCCGCCGCAGCGCGATGGGCCGCATCCAGCGCCTTATCAATATCCGCTGCGCCGGAACGCGGGAACTGGCCGATGTTACTGCCATCCACGGGCGAGGTATTCATGAAGTACTCGCCGTTCACGGGTTCGACGAACTGACCGTCGATGTAGTTGCCGTAGGTGGCCTGAAGCGTGATCAGGGCACCCGGTTTGCCAGGATGTGCATAACGCATGGCGAACTCCTTCTGTAGGGTTGAGGAACAGCGGCGTGACTCTATTTGGTCTCGCGTACTGTTGTTCAACCAATGCATCCAGCATGCCAGAATTCACACGGCCTCATAATTTATTTAATATCAATAACTTAATAATTTAGATACATGGACAGAGTGCATTTATCTCAGCAATGTTCGCTTCCGTGTTGCGTAACGCAACATTAAACAAACCACTAAGCTACAATATCGCAACACTTTCTCGTTCATTGAGGTGTCTGATGCAGGGAAAATCAACCGACAGCGTTGGTCATACCCACTGCAGCCCGCTGCTGCGCGAGTCGTGGTTTCGCAGCGAGCTGTATGGCCTGGAGCGCAACGCCGAAGACTTCCCGCTTCTGGGGCAGGGAGAGCTGGCCGATCGTCTTGCCAGTCATTCCGGTTTACAGCGCTACGCCTTACCCATGGTCACTCAACTGGCGAAAAGCCTCACGGAAACCCAGTCGGTGGTGGTATTAACCGATGACACAGGCGTGGTGTTACAGACGGTAGGCAATCTGAGCGCAATGGAAAAAGCGCAGCGTTTCGCGCTTTCGCCCGGCACGCTCTGGAGCGAAAGCGGCCGTGGAACAAACGCGATTGGCACAGCCCTCGCCATTGATGACAGCTGCGAGATCGACGGCGAACAGCATTTCCTCACCAGCAATCAAAACCTTTATTGCGCCGCCATTCCTCTGCAAACGCCGGATGGTCAGATCGCGGGCGTGCTGGACATCTCCGGCCCGGCACACTTCTCTCATGCGCATACGCTGGCCTGGGTCAAAAGCGCCGCACGGCAGATAGAGTATCTGTGGGTCAAACAGAGTCTCCATCCGCAACAGTGGTTGATGAGCCTGCACCCCGATCCGCAAAAGCTCGACAGCGTTGAAGAGTTACTGCTGGTGTTTTCCGACAATACGTTGATCGCAGCCAACCGTCTCGCGCTGCGCAGGCTGGGCATCGACCCCGCCCGACTCGGCCATATCACTTTTGGGCAGTTATTCCCTTTACTAAAACAAACCCCCTGCCCGCTGCCAGCACCGGTCACCCACTCCGCTCAGACCTACTACTACCGCCTGCGTGCGCCGACGCAAACCCTCGTCAGCGTGCCGCCAAAACCTGCCGCGGAGTGGCCTTTTTCACTGAAGCAGGACGGCGAAAAAATGGTGCGCCTGCTCAACGCTGGCGTGTCATTGTGCATTCAGGGGGAAACCGGCAGCGGGAAAGAGTTTGTCAGCCAGACGCTGCATCAGCGCAGCTGCTGGCGGGAAGGGAAATTTATCGCGATTAACTGCGCGGCTATTCCGGAGTCACTGATTGAATCAGAGCTGTTTGGCTATCAGCCCGGCGCGTTTACCGGCGCGAACAAAAACGGCTATATCGGCAAAATCCGTGAAGCGGACGGCGGGATCCTGTTCCTTGATGAGATTGGCGACATGCCGCTCGCTCTGCAAACCCGTCTGCTCAGAGTGTTGCAGGATAAGGTCGTCGCGCCGCTGGGCTCAAGCCGTAGCTGGCCGGTGAATTTTGCCGTGATTTGCGCCACCCACCGTAATCTGGCGCAGCTTGTCGCCGACGGCGAATTTCGCGAAGACCTGCTTTATCGTTTGCAGGAATTTACCCTGACCATCCCACCGCTGCGGGAATGGCCGACGCTTCCGGCATTTATTGAACAGCAGTGGCAGGAGCTTGGAGGACCAGCGCGGCACATCACGCTTTCTCCGCCGCTGCTGAAAACGCTGGCACACTTTGCCTGGCCGGGGAATGTCCGCCAGTTACGCAGCCTGATGAAAGTGCTGCTGGCGCTGGCTGAAGAAGGGGAAACGCTTGGCGTTGATGCTTTACCGGCTGAGTACCGGCAGGCCACGCCTGAAGTTATGGAAAACCTGAAACAGCATGACACAGCCCTGATTGCCAGCACGCTAGCGCGCTTCAACGGCAATATCAGTAAGGCCGCCCAGGCGCTGGGCGTGGCGCGCAGCACGCTCTACCGGCGTGCCGCACGCGTCCGTGACGGGAATTAATCGCGGAAGTTTTTAAACTGGAACGGCTGGCCGAGATTGCCGCCGCGAACCAGCGCCATCACCGCCTGCAGATCGTCGCGGGATTTACCGGTCACGCGAATCTCTTCGCCCTGAATCTGCGCCTGCACCTTCAGCTTGCTGTCTTTGATCAGCTTGACGATTTTCTTCTGCACCGAACTTTCGATGCCGGTTTTCAGCTTCGCTTCCACAAACCAGGTCTTGCCGCTGTGAACGAACTCTTCCGGCACCTCGATTGAGCTGCCTTCGATGCCACGTTTAAGCAGCTTGGCGCGCAGGATGTCCAGCAGCTGATTCACCTGGAAATCAGATTCGCTCAGCACCTTGATGCTCTCATTCTTTTCATTCAGCTCGATGCTCGCCTCCACACCGCGAAAATCGAAGCGAGACTCCACTTCGCGCGCAGCATTATCCACGGCGTTTTTGGCTTCCTGAAGATCAACTTCAGAGACAATATCGAAAGATGGCATGTTTTATTCTCCCTCTCTTTTTGTTGCGATGCATAATACCCGCAACGTCAGAGAACACAACCTGTTATCCCGGTGACGGCGGGCATGCTGTCGGCGCTATACTGATAACATCACGCCCGATCCCGCAGCAGGTGAGGAGGAACAATGAAAATTACCGTGCTTGGATGCGGCGCCCTGGGACAATTATGGCTGACTGCGCTTATCCGGCAAGGGCATGACGTTCAGGGCTGGCTGCGCGTGCCTGCTCCGTGGTGCAGCGTCAACCTGCAGGATACTGACGGGCGCGTCTTTAACGAGCTGGTGACGGCCAACGACCCCGATTTTCTCGCCAGCAGCGATTTGTTGCTGGTTACTCTGAAGGCCTGGCAGGTATCGACCGCCGTCAAAAACCTGGCCCTCCAGCTTCCGGCCACCTGCCCCATTTTGCTGATGCACAACGGCATGGGGACAGTGGACGAGCTGCGTTCGCTGAAACAGCCGCTGCTGCTCGGCATGACCACGCAGGCCGCTCGCCGGGATGGCAACCTGATTATTCATGTCGCCAACGGCACTACTCATATCGGCCCCGGTAACGCCGTCGCTCAGGAGTACAGCTTTCTGGCCGATACGCTGCATACCGTGCTGCCGGATGTCGCGTGGCATAACGATATCGGCAATGCAAGCTGGCGAAAGCTGGCGGTGAACTGCGTCATCAACCCGCTGACGGCGCTCTGTGATTGCCCAAACGGGCAGCTGCGCGATTATGCCAGCGAAGTAGAGCGCGTCAGCGCGGAAGTCGCCATGGTGATGGCGCGTGAGGGGCACCACGCCAGCCCCGAAGATTTGCTGGCCTACGTCTGGCAAGTGATTGACAGCACGGCGAATAACATTTCGTCCATGCTTCAGGATGTGCGCGCACAGCGCCAGACTGAAATCGACTATATCACCGGATACCTGCTCAAACGGGCCCGCGCCCATGGGATCGCGGTGCCGGAAAACGCCCGCCTGTTTGAACAGGTTAAACGTAAGGAGAATTCGTATGAGCGCATCAGCGCTGGTTTGTCTCGCCCCTGGGAGTGAGGAGATGGAAGCGGTGACCACCATCGATCTGCTGGTTCGCGGCGGCATCAAGGTCACTACCGCAAGCGTCGAAAGCAGTGGCGATCTGGTCATTACCTGTTCACGCGGCGTGAAGCTGCTTGCCGACGCGCCGCTGGTTCAGGTGGCCGACGGTGACTTTGATGCCATCGTGCTGCCGGGTGGCCTGAAGGGCGCAGAATGTTTCCGCGACAGCCCGCTGCTGGTGGAAACGGTAAAACAGTTCCATCGTTCAGGCCGAATCGTCGCCACCATTTGCGCCGCAGCAGGCACCGTGCTGGTGCCGCACGACATTTTTCCGATTGGCAACATGACGGGGTTTCCGGCGCTGAAAGAGACGATTCCGGAAGGGCAGTGGCAGGATAAGCGCGTAGTCTGGGACCCACGCGTCAACCTGTTAACCAGCCAGGGGCCCGGCACCAGCATTGATTTTGGGCTGAAGCTTATCGACCTGCTGGTGGGTCAGGAAAAGGCCTATGAGGTCGCCTCACAGCTGGTGATGGCTGCCGGGATTTACAACTACTACTCAGAGTAATTTAGCGCAGTGCCGGGTGGCGGCTATGCCGTACCCGGCCTACGGTCCGGTAGGCCGGGCAAACAACGTGCCGCCCGGCAGTTTTACGACGCGGCAGATTACTCCGGACGATAAACCTTCACGTTAGCAAAGCCCTGCTCGCGCAGATACAGCGCCTGCAGGCGGCTCATCACCCCACGCTCGCACCACAGCAGGTAGGTTTTGCTCTGATCCAGATCGCCGAATTTGGTGCTCAGCTTGTAGAACGGCAGAGAAGCGATTTCCACGCCTTCAACCTTCAGCGGCTTGTCGTCCTGCTCATCAATAGAGCGGATATCGAGGATCACGTCGTTGGCGCTGAAGCCGCTGACGGTTTCCACTTCCACGACGTCCTGCTGGGTCTGCTGCGCGATGTCACGGATATCGACATTGTTGGCTTCCGCCACCACTTTATCGAGGATCGTGAAATCGAAGTTCTGCTCTTCTGCTTCTATCTTCGCCTTCACCGCCTTCACGGTTGGGCTCTTCGAAATCACGCCGCAGTATTCCGGCATGGTACGGGCAAAATCTTCGGTACCGATTTCACGGGCCAGATCGATAATGTGCTCTTTATCGTGAGAAATCAGCGGACGCAGGATCAACGTGTCAGAAACGTTGTCGATGAGACGCAGGTTGGTCAGCGTCTGGCTGGAGACCTGGCCCAGCGCTTCGCCGGTGACCAGCGCCTGCACGCCGTAGCGTTCTGCTACCTGAGAAGCTGCACGCATCATCATACGTTTCAGCACCACGCCCATCTGGCCGTCGTCGATTTTTTCGAGGATTTCACCGACAACAGGCTCAAAGTTGATCGCCACGAAGCGTACGCGGTGCGAGCTGCCGTAACGGTTCCACAGATAGTGCGCCACCTGACGAACGCCGATTTCGTGCGCCGCGCCGCCAAGGTTGAAGAAGCAGTAATGCACACGACAGCCGCGACGCATCAACATGTAGCTGGAGACGCCGGAATCGAAGCCGCCGGAAATCAGCG
Organism: Pluralibacter sp. UBA7423; assembly: GCA_002470465.1. Taxonomy (GTDB): domain Bacteria; phylum Pseudomonadota; class Gammaproteobacteria; order Enterobacterales; family Enterobacteriaceae; genus Scandinavium. Next base: position 156,346 of record DKMD01000018.1, on the reverse strand, counting down.
ACAGCACGTCTTCCTGAGTGCCAATCGGGAAACCGCCGATGCCTTCATAGCGGCCTTTCACCAGCAGCAGGCGATCGTTTTCGATCTCCAGATGCACGGTGACGTCCGGGTTGGTCAGCTTCACGCGCGCCGTTTCAATGTGCTGGTTCAGGCCGCCGCCGACGTAACGTTCCACTTCAATAGAGGTAAACTCATGCTTACCGCGACGTTTTACGCGCACGCAGAAGGATTTACCTTCCAGCTGTTCGCGCCACAGCGGCAGCGTCTGCTCGAAGATGTCATGGAGGGAAGTGAACGGCACATCTTCCACTTCCAGAATATGGTGAATGCCGGGAATGCGGGTCAGCGCATCGCGGATAATCGGGCGCTGGTTCTCATCTTTAGCGCGAACTTCGATATGATCCCAGTGACGAACAACGGCGAGCGTCTCGTCATAGTGCTTCAGCACATTACGAATGTTCCCAGTGAGCATCTTAATAAAGCGTATGCGCACAGATTGGCTCTTGATGGTGATTTCCGGGAACAATTTAATGATAAACTTCATGGCGGCAATGGTTCGTTGGCAAACCCGACGGGGTCTGTAGAAAAAAATACAGCAGCCATGACTTCCCGGCTGCATCCAGGCGCGGAAGTATACCACCATCGCGGTCAACCTGCGCGTTACCATTATGCGTTATTTCATATGCCCGAGGACTTCGCTACCATTAGGCAAGTCGCGATAAAACAGAGTCAAACATTCACTATGCCAAAGAAAAATGAAGCGCCAGCCACCTTTGAGAGTGCGCTGACCGAACTTGAGCAGATTGTTTCCCGCCTCGAAAACGGCGACCTGCCGCTGGAAGACGCGCTGAATGAGTTTGAGCGCGGCGTGCAGCTGGCGCGTCAGGGTCAGGTGAAGCTGCAGCAGGCCGAGCAGCGCGTGCAAATCCTGCTGGCCGACAGCGAAGATGCCCCGCTGACTCCCTTCACGCCGGACGCAGAGTAAAAGATGGAGTTCTCGCAACAGTTGCAGTCCTGCGTTGAGCGGGCTAACGAAGCGCTGCGCCAGTTTATTGCGCCGCAGCCCTTTCAGAACACTCCGCTGGTGGAAGCCATGCACTATGGCGCACTCTTGGGCGGTAAACGTCTGCGCCCGTTTTTGGTTTACGCCACCGGCCGCATGTTTGGCGTCAGCCTCTCCACGCTGGATGCGCCCGCCGCTGCGGTGGAATGCATTCATGCTTATTCGCTGATTCACGACGATTTACCGGCGATGGATGATGACGATCTGCGCCGGGGTCAGCCAACCTGCCATATTAAATATGGTGAAGCGAACGCGATTCTGGCCGGAGACGCGCTGCAAACGCTGGCCTTTTCTATACTGAGTGATGCGCCGATGCCGTTCGTTGCCGACGCGTTCCGCCTGAAGATGGTCTCCGAACTGGCGCAAGCCAGCGGCGTAGCGGGCATGTGCGGCGGTCAGGCGTTAGATCTGGAAGCCGAAGGCAAGCAGGTCGATTTGCAGGCGCTGGAGCGTATTCATCGCCATAAGACAGGAGCGCTGATTCGCTCCGCCGTGCGCCTGGGTGCACTCAGCGCAGGCGAAAAAGGCCTGGCTGCGCTGCCGGTGCTCGACAAATACGCCGAAAGCATTGGCCTCGCCTTCCAGGTGCAGGATGACATTCTGGATGTGGTAGGGGATACTGCGACCCTTGGTAAACGTCAGGGTGCCGATCAGCAGCTTGGCAAAAGCACCTACCCTGCCCTGCTGGGACTTGAGCAAGCCCAAAGCAAAGCCCGTGATCTCATTGAAGAGGCCCGCCAGTCGTTAACGGTACTGGCCGCGCAGTCTCTGGACACCACGGCACTGGAAGCGCTAGCGAATTACATTATTCAGCGCGATAAATAAAAAAACACCACGATGAGTCTCTGATGAGTTTTGATATTGCCAAATACCCGACGCTGGCGCTGGTGGAGTCCACTCAGGAATTGCGTCTGTTGCCTAAAGAGAGCCTGCCGAAGCTCTGCGACGAGTTGCGTCGCTACCTGCTCGACAGCGTGAGCCGCTCCAGCGGACACTTCGCCTCCGGGCTTGGCACGGTGGAACTCACCGTGGCGCTGCACTACGTCTATAACACCCCGTTTGATAAGCTTATCTGGGACGTGGGCCACCAGGCTTACCCACACAAAATTTTGACCGGACGACGCGACCGCATCGGCACCATTCGCCAGAAAGGTGGCCTGCATCCGTTCCCGTGGCGCGGTGAAAGCGAGTATGACGTGCTGAGCGTTGGCCACTCGTCGACCTCCATCTCCGCCGGTATAGGCATTGCCGTTGCCGCAGAAAAAGAGGCAAAACAGCGCCGCACCGTCTGCGTGATTGGCGACGGCGCGATCACCGCAGGCATGGCGTTTGAGGCCATGAACCACGCAGGCGACATCAAGCCTGACATGCTGGTTATCCTCAACGATAACGAAATGTCGATTTCCGAGAACGTCGGCGCGCTGAACAATCACCTCGCCCAGTTGCTCTCCGGAAAGCTTTACTCCTCGCTGCGGGAAGGCGGCAAAAAAGTCTTCTCCGGCGTGCCGCCGATTAAAGAGCTGCTCAAGCGTACCGAAGAACATATCAAAGGCATGGTAGTGCCCGGCACGCTGTTTGAAGAGCTTGGCTTTAACTACATCGGCCCGGTTGACGGTCACGACGTGCTGGGTCTGGTCAGCACGCTGAAGAACATGCGTGACCTGAAAGGCCCGCAGTTCCTGCACATCATGACCAAAAAAGGGCGCGGCTACGAGCCCGCGGAAAAAGACCCAATCACCTTCCACGCCGTGCCGAAATTCGATCACACCAGCGGCGTGCTGCCGAAAAGCAGCGGCGGCCTGCCGAGCTACTCAAAAATTTTCGGCGACTGGCTGTGCGAAACGGCGGCAAAAGACGACAAGCTGATGGCCATCACGCCCGCCATGCGTGAAGGCTCCGGCATGGTGGAGTTTTCCAAAAAATACCCTGACCAGTATTTCGATGTGGCAATTGCCGAGCAGCATTCGGTCACCTTCGCGGCGGGACTGGCGATCGGCGGCTATAAGCCCGTGGTCGCGATTTACTCCACCTTTCTGCAACGCGCCTACGATCAGGTCATTCACGACGTCGCGATTCAAAAGCTGCCGGTGCTGTTTGCCATCGACCGCGCGGGCATCGTCGGTGCCGACGGTCAGACCCATCAGGGCGCGTTTGATCTCTCCTATCTGCGCTGCATCCCGGATATGGTCATCATGACTCCAAGCGATGAAAACGAATGCCGCCAGATGCTGTTTACCGGCTATCACTACAGCGACGGCCCAAGCGCAGTGCGCTATCCGCGCGGCAGCGGCACGGGCGCAGCGCTGGCCCCGCTGGAAAAACTGCCGCTCGGCAAAGGTATCGTTAAACGTCAGGGTGAGAAAATTGCCATTCTGAATTTCGGCACCCTGCTGGCAGATGCCGAAGTCGTGGCAAATAATCTCAACGCTACCCTGGTCGATATGCGCTTTGTGAAGCCGCTGGATGAAGCGCTGATTCTGGAGATGGCCGTGCAACACGACGCGCTGGTGACGCTGGAAGAAAACGCCATCATGGGTGGCGCAGGCAGCGGCGTGAATGAAGTGCTGATGGCACACCGCAAGCCGGTGCCGGTGCTGAACCTCGGCCTGCCGGACTTCTTTATTCCGCAGGGCACGCAGGAAGAAGCTCGCGCGGCTATCGGCCTCGACGCCGCAGGTATCGAAACCAAAATCACCGCCTGGCTCGCCTGATCCCTCCCCTTTCCGCTCCTGCTATGCTTAAAGGATATTCATCGCAGGAGTGGAACCATGCAATACAACAAATTAGGATCGACCGACCTCAACGTCTCCCGCTTGTGTCTCGGCTGCATGACCTTTGGCGAGCCCGACCGCGGCAATCACGCCTGGACGCTGCCGGAAGAGAGCAGCCGCCCAATCATCAAACACGCCCTGGAAGGCGGCATTAACTTCTTTGACACCGCCAACAGCTACTCCGACGGCAGCAGCGAAGAGATTGTGGGCCGTGCGCTGCGGGACTTTGCCCGCCGTGAAGACGTGGTGGTCGCGACCAAGGTTTACCATCAGACCGGCGATTTGCCGCAGGGGCTTTCGCGGGCGCAAATTCTGCGTTCAATTGACGACAGCCTGAAGCGTCTGGGCATGGAGTACGTCGACCTGCTGCAAATCCACCGCTGGGATTACAACACGCCAATTGAAGAAACCCTCGAAGCGCTGAATGATGTCGTAAAAGCCGGAAAAGCGCGCTACATCGGCGCATCATCTATGCACGCCTCGCAGTTTGCCCAGGCTCTCGATTTGCAGAAAAAGCACGGCTGGGCGCGCTTTGTCACCATGCAGGATCACTACAACCTGATTTACCGCGAAGAAGAGCGCGAGATGCTGCCGCTGTGCTACAGCGAGGGCGTGGCGGTGATCCCATGGAGCCCGCTGGCGCGCGGACGTCTTACGCGTCCATGGGGTGAAACCACCGCGCGTGTCGTGTCTGACGAGTTTGGTAAAACGCTCTACAGCACGACGGAAGATAACGATGCGCAGATCGCCGAGCGGCTGGCGGCAATCGCCGAAGAGCTGGGGGTTTCGCGTGCGCAGGTCGCGCTGGCATGGCTGCTAAGCAAGCCCGGCGTGGCCGCGCCCATTATCGGTACGTCCAGAGAGGAACAGCTGGATGATTTGCTGAACGCCGTCGATATTACGCTTAAGCCGGAGCAGATTGCCGAGCTGGAAACGCCTTATCAGCCGCATCCGGTGGTGGGGTTTAAGTAGAGCCAGATTGCCCGGTGGCGCTGTGCTTACCGGGCTTACAAACCGGGCCGGAGCAGGCCGGGAAAACGGCGTGCCGCCCGGAAAATCGCTGTCAGATCAATCCGATCGGCCAGTGATGCCCAATCAGATACAGCAGGCCCGCGGCGATGATCCCGGCGATAATGTCATCAACCATGATCCCCATCCCGCCGTGCACGTTGCGATCGAACCAGCGAATTGGCCACGGCTTCCACATGTCAAAAATGCGGAACAGCACAAAGCCGATCGCCACCCACTGCCAGGCGTTGGTCGGCAGCGCCATCAGCGTTATCCACATGCCGATAAACTCATCCCAGACGATGCTGCCGTGATCGTGCACGCCCATATCCTTCGCGGTGCGATGGCAAATGTAGACGCCGATGCAGATCCCAAGCATCACCACCAGCGAATAGAGCTGCCAGGGCAGGAAGGTCATCAGATACCAGAAGGGAATAGCGGCAATCGATCCCGCCGTACCGGGCATAATCGGGCTCAGCCCGCTGCCGAAACCGGTGGCTAACAGGTGCCACGGATTCAGCAGGTTCAGGCGGCTTTTGGCGACATCTTTACTGCGCAAAATGGTCATATCCCTTCCAGTCGAGCGTGACCGGCTTGCCGTCACGTTGAAAATGCAGGCCTTCCACGTCGGCACTAATCTGGCCGATGCAGGTATATTTCATGCCAAAATGACCGAGCGCCACGTCCAGCGCACCGCGGTTGAGTTCAGGTACGGTGAAGCAGAGCTCATAGTCTTCGCCGCCGGACAGCGCCCAGCGCAGCGCCTGCTCAGGCTCCACGCAACGCTGCATCGCTTCAGAGAACGGCAGTGCATCCAAATCGATTCGGGCGCCGCACTCGCTGGCCTTGAGGATATGACCGAGATCGGAAATCAGGCCATCAGAAAGATCGATAGCCGCATTCGCCAGACCGCGCAGCGCCTGCCCCGCCAGGATTCGCGGAGTCGGGTTCAGATGACGCTTCACCAGATAGTCTGCGTCTTCTTTCACCGAAACCCGCAAACGCTCCTGCAAAATCGCCAGCCCTGCCGCGCTGTCGCCCGGCGTACCGGTGACGTAAACCCAGTCGCCCGGTTTCGCCCCGGAACGCTTGAGCGCTCGTCCTTCCGGCACAAAGCCGTGAATGCCCAGCGTCATCGACAGCGGCCCTTTAGTGGTGTCACCGCCAATCAGCTGCATATCGTAGTAGTTCAGCTGTTCAAACAGACTGTCGCTGAACGCGGCAAGCCAGGCTTCGTCGACGGCAGGTAAGGTCAGCGCGAGCGTGAGCCACGCAGGATCGGCGCCCATTGCGGCGAGATCGCTTAAGTTCACCGCCAGCGCCTTGCGGGCCAAATCAGCAGGATTAATATCCGGTAGGAAATGAATGCCCGATACCAGCGTATCGGTGCTGATCGCCAGGGTTTGTTTTTCGGGAACGTTCAGCAGCGCGCAGTCGTCGCCGATGCCGGTTTCAACATCCAGACGGGAGCTTCTGACGCGATCAAAATAACGGGCAATGAGAGAAAATTCGCCGCAAGCCATAGGTCATGCCTCGAGCCGGGAAAAGAGAATGCCGACGATAACGGAGTGCCCGTTAACGTCGGCTAAACAGATTACTTCTTGCGGGGACGGATGACCGGAGCTGCTTTATCCAGCACGCCGTTAACGAACTTGTGGCTGTCTTCAGCGCCGAAGGTTTTCGCAAGCTCGATAGCTTCGTTGATGGCCACTTTGTACGGCACATCGTCACGCTTAGCCAGCTCGAACAGCGCGATGCGCAGCACGGCTTTCTCAACCTGACCCAGCTCTTCGAGCAGGCGGGAGAGATACGGCTTCATCAGGCCGTCAAGATACGCGCTGTTGGTCGCCACTCCGGACAGCAGTTCGCGGAAGTACACGACGTCGACGTCTTTCACGTCCTGTTCCGCCAGGAACTGATATTCAACATCAGCGATGTCGTTATGGGACAACTGCCAGGAGTAAAGCGCCTGGACAGCACACTCACGGGCGCGGCGACGAGCAGCAGGTTTCACGGAATTCCCCTTACAAAATTCAGGCCTTGATGGCCTTCAATACATTAATCATTTCCAGCGCGGTCAGTGCAGCTTCTGCACCTTTGTTACCGGCCTTGGTGCCAGCGCGTTCGATGGCTTGTTCGATGCTTTCGGTGGTCAAAACGCCGAAGGCAACCGGAATTTCGCTCTCCTGCGCAACGTGCAGCAGGCCATTGCTTGCGCCACCGGCGACATATTCAAAGTGAGCAGTACCGCCACGAATTACGGTGCCCAGCGCGATCACCGCGTCGTATTTGCCGGTCTTCGCCAGTGCGCCCGCTGCCAGCGGCAGTTCGTACGCGCCCGGAACCCAGACAACGGTAATATTTTCGTCTTTCACCTGACCAATACGCTTCAGGGCGTCAACCGCACCTTCCAGCAGGCTTTCATTGATGAAGTTGTTGAAACGCGCAATGGTGATGGCGACGCGGGCTTCAGGTGCCGCTACGTTAGCTTCGATAATGTTCATACTTTTCCTTTTGGGATTCGACTTACCCCATGAGGGGGGCGGATTTTATCATAATATTTCGTGTGCTGCTTCGGTTATTGAGAGCAACTTACGCAGGTCTTAAATGCAAACAGAGATCCGGGCCAACGTGGCGTATCTCGCTGAAACTGAACTGGGGTGCATCGGCGAGTTTCTCAAGCCCTGGCAGGACACATAATCCACGGGCATCGCTGCCTAATAGTTTAGGCGCGACGTACACAATCAGCTCATCAACCAGCCCGGCCTGGAGCAGCGCTCCCGCGAGCGTCGGACCTGCTTCCACCCAGATGCTGTTAATTTGCTGTTTGCCAAGCTGCATCATCAGCAGGACGAGATCGAGATGGCCGTTGTGTTCCGGAATTTGCACAGTGCGCACAGACTCCGGCCATTCACGTGAGTCAGGCTGAGTTCGGGCAAACCAGGTTTCGCCCGGCTGCTGCACGATGCGATGCTCCGGCGTGACCTGATTCAGCCTGTCGAGCACGATGCGCACGGGCTGCCGCAGATTTTCCTGCGGATAGCTGGCCTTCACCTCTTCGTTGAGCTCTTCCCAGCGCACGGTCAGCGCCGGGTTATCCGCCAGCACCGTGGCGCTGGTGGTTAAAATTGCGTGGCTTTCGGCGCGCAGACGCTGCACGTCACGGCGTGCCTGCGGGGAAGTTATCCACTGGCTTTCACCGCTCGCCATTGCCGTACGGCCATCGAGGGATGCGCCCAGCTTGAGCTGAATATACGGAAAGCCGGTGCGCATACGCTTCAGGAAGCCTTTATTGAGCGCTTCTGCTTCGCTCATCATCAGCCCGTGGCTGACTTCGATGCCTTCCTGCTGCAAACGATACAGCCCGCGCCCGGCCACCTGAGGGTTAGGATCCTGCATTGCGGCCACGACGCGACTAACGCCTGCAGTAATGAGCGCTTCGCAGCACGGCGGCGTGCGGCCATGATGGCTGCACGGTTCGAGAGTAACGTAGGCCGTTGCGCCTTTGGCTTTTTCGCCCGCCATGCGCAGAGCGTGCACTTCCGCGTGAGGTTCCCCCGCACGATAGTGTGCCCCTTCCCCGACTATTTCGCCGTCTTTCACGATAACGCAGCCGACGCGTGGATTAGGATGCGTGGTAAAACGCCCCTGAGCGGCCAGCTGCAGGGCTCGCGCCATGTACATTTCGTCTTGCATCGGTCAATCCTGTAGGCGGGCGATCTCTTCGCCGAATTCTTTAATGTCTTCAAAGCTGCGGTAGACGGAAGCGAAACGAATGTAGGCGACCTTATCCAGTTTCTTGAGCTGTTCCATCACCAGATTACCGATTTGCTTGCTCGGTACTTCACGTTCGCCTGTTGCACGAAGCTGAGATTTAATGTGATTGACCGCCATCTCGACGTCATCTGAGCTCACCGGGCGTTTTTCCAGCGCTTTCTGTAAACCACTGCGCAGCTTATCTTCATTGAACGGTTCACGCACATCGTTACTTTTCACCACCCGCGGCATAACGAGTTCTGCCACTTCAAAGGTGGTGAAGCGTTCGTTACACACCAGGCACTGGCGGCGGCGGCGTACGGAGGATCCTTCCCCGACCAGGCGGGAGTCGATCACTTTGGTATCTACAGCGAAACAAAATGGGCAATGCATGGCGCGTCCTGACGAAGAAGTGTGACATCTTTCTATTTTACCACGACCCGTACTCAGCCGTCATTTTGAGACAATCCCCCGTGAGGAATAATCCCCTCTCCTGCTACCATTATCCCCGGCAGACCCCTACAAGGATCCTCATGATGACAAGACGTTTCGTTCGACTTCTCGCGCTGGGCAGCCTGTTTACCCTGAGCGCCTGTGCACAGCAAACCGAAATTCACCAGATGCAGCAGAGCGTCAGCGCGCTGAATCAGGATATGAGTAAGCTCAATCAGGAAACGGTGAAAATCACCCAGCAAAATTCGCTGAACGCCAAATCGGCAAGCGGCGTCTATCTGCTGCCGGGCTCTCATACGCCAGCACGTCTGGAAAGCCAGATTGGCACCCTGAAAATGTCGCTGATTAATATTGCGCCAAACGCCGATGGCCTGCGCGCCACGCTGCGTATTCAGGGCGAATCCAACGATCCGCTCCCCGCATTTAGCGGCACCGTCGAGTGGGGCGTGATTCAGGGCACCACCGATAGCTTCCAGGAAGTGAACGTTAAAAACCAGCTGATCAACGCTCCGGCCAGCGTTCTGGCCCCGAGCGATGTGGACATTCCGCTGCAGCTGAGCGGCAGTGATGCCAAACAGCCGGTATTTGTGCGCATCCACGATATTCAGCCCGTCACGCCGCAGTAATCCTTTATGGCCGGATAGCGCCCGTTATCCGGCAACGTTTGACTCCTTCCGCTTATCTTTCGACACCCTCTGCAATCTTTTCCGTTTTTCAGAAAACCCTGGAAACATTTACGATAATCCGTACAATCCCCGCCGACAATGTACGCAAACGTGAACGCAATCGATTACGTACTTGAGAAAACTGTGAAACACCACATATTTTTGTGAGCAATGATTCTTATAATAGGCCTCGCAGAAAACCGTTACATTTAGAAACGCTCCGGCGATTCTTTTCACTCCCCGCGAGGGATTTCAACAAGTGGCATCATGATGAAAAAAACATTACTTGCAGCCAGTGCAGTGCTCGCTCTTTCTACATCTTTCACCGCAGGCGCAGCAGAAAACAGCAAACCTGAATACGTTTCTGACTGGTGGCACCAGAGTGTCAACGTGGTAGGAAGCTATCACACCCGTTTCGGACCACAGATCCGTAACGATACCTATCTGGAATACGAAGCCTTCGCCAAGAAAGATTGGTTCGATTTCTATGGTTATATGGATGCACCCGTCTTCTTCGGTGGTAACACCGACGCAAAAGGTATCTGGAACCACGGCTCTCCATTGTTTATGGAAATTGAACCACGCTTCTCCATAGATAAGCTGACCGGTGCAGATCTGAGCTTCGGCCCGTTCAAAGAGTGGTACTTCGCCAACAACTACATCTACGACATGGGCCGCAACGCCTCGGGTCGTCAGAGCACCTGGTATATGGGCCTGGGTACGGATATCGACACCGGCCTGCCAATGAGCCTGTCCATGAACGTCTATGCAAAATACCAATGGCAAAACTACGGTGCAGAGAACCAGAACGAGTGGGACGGCTACCGCTTCAAGGTGAAATACTTCGTGCCAATCACCCAGCTGTGGGGCGGCCAGCTGAGCTACATCGGCTTCACCAACTTTGACTGGGGCTCAGAGCTGGGCGATATTGGCTTCCGCGATAATAATGGCAACAAAGCGCGTACCAATAACTCTATCGCCTCCAGCCACATCCTGGCGCTGAACTACGATCACTGGCACTACTCCGTAGTTGCCCGTTACTGGCACAACGGCGGCCAGTGGAACGACGACGCCAGCCTGAACTTCGGCAACGGCGACTTCAGCGTCCGTTCAACCGGCTGGGGTGGTTATCTGGTCGTGGGTTACAACTTCTGATAAGCGTGATGCCCGGCGGCGCAGGCTTGCCGGGCCTACAGAAGTCAATCCTGATATGAACCACAGGCCGGGTGGGCATTGCGGCCACCCGGCTTTTTTTATTACCTCAGACTCAACGCTTTACTTTGATCCAACAGCCACGGGCGCAAATACCCAACGGTATTGGAAAACGGCAGCACGCACTCCGGTAAGTTAATCCCCACTTCTCTCTGGATCCACTCACGCCTTGCCTGAACTCGCGCCCAAAGTTGCGGATACTCAGAAGCAAGCTGTTGACGCAGCGCTTCATCGGCCAGCGCCACGGTGTCCTCAATGCTTGCCCCCGCATAACCCGCGCGGGAGGGAATAATATCAATTTGCAGCAGCATACCGCTGGCTAATGGAATGTCCGACCGGGCTGACACCGGCGAACAGAGCCACTCTTCATCCGCCACCAGGTGTCCAGGATTCAGATGCCAGTGATAGTCGGCTTTCGGTAAAACATCTTCGAGCAGCTGATACAGCTCACCGCCGGTCATGCCCGGATGGATGTTCTCCAGCCACGCTACAACAGCACAGAAATAAGGTATCGCAACCACGTCCAGATAATCATTGACGGCTTCCGGCAGCTGAGCCGCGTTTTCCACCACGTAAGCTGCGCGACTGCTGAGGCCGCCTTTGTAGCTGACGGTCAAAGAGAATTTGTCACCCTTCTGAACCTGCTTATCGCCAGGATAGAGATTCGCATGTGCAAAACGATCGCCGGTGGCAGCGATGGTCACAACGTTATTGAGCTGCCCGTCTGCCGCCAGGAGGCTGGCAATCTGCTTTTCAGTTTTCCCCACCTCTATCGCATTCAGCGCACGCAGGATAGCCGTCGAAGCCAGATTTGCGCCGTACTCGTAGTGCGCAAGCTCATTGGCATTATTGATAACGCGCGCACCGTTTGCCGGTGAGATAAACAGGCCGGTGGCATTGCACAATTCTGCGTCCGGGGCCGCTTCGCGAATGGCATCGACAATGAACGCCGGCATGTCGAACATCTGGCGTACGTTTTCATTCAGGCCTGTAAACAGCTTCCAGCCCGCCAGCCCCAAAATTTTTCCCGACGCCAGGCCCGCATCCCGCAAAATTTCGGGCAAAGACTGCGTGTTATCCATCGGCTGATTCGGTAAAGAGAACCACGGCGCGTGCAGCACCCGGTTTTTGAGCCGCGCATGAGGGGCAAGCTTCAGGTTTTCGTTACCGAGCACCAGCACCGCTTCCCCATCCTGATGCAACACCAACAGCGCCTCTTCAAAACGCGGAATAAACCCGGTGAGGTATTCGAAATTGCCGCCGTGCTCTTTGTCGGCATAGACAATCAGCGTATCGATTTTCTGCTGACGCATACCTGCCAGCACGCGGTTTTTACGTTCCGCAAGCGTGGCATCACTCAGGATGACGGATGGTAAGTCGGTCCAGGTTTGCGGTGGTGAAACATTTTGCAGGCGAATGTGATGAGACGTGGTCATTTCTGTAGCGTCCTTTAAACAGAGATAATCCGCTAACCCTACCGGAAACCCATAAATTTGGCATAAAAAAATCCCGGCCATTTGACCGGGATTTGATTTTGCAACGCAGGCCTTACGGCAGGATTGAAGGCTGATCGGCGCCCTCTTTCTCCACTTTCTGCTGCAGCAGGTGCTCGCGCTTCATGCCCAGCTTCAGCGCCAGCGCAGATGCCACGTAGATGGAGGATGCCGTACCAATGGAGACACCGATAAGCATGGTCAGCGAGAAGCCTTCCAGCACCGGGCCACCAAACAGGAACAGCATCAGGATAACCATCAAAGTGGTACCGGATGTGATCAACGTACGGTGCAGCGTCTGGGTCAGGGAGACGTTAAAGATCTCGTAAGGCGTACCGCGACGGATCTTACGGAAGTTCTCACGAATACGGTCCGAAACCACGATGCTGTCGTTCAACGAGTAGCCGATAACCGACATCAGCGACGCGACGATAGTCAGGTCAATCTCAATATGGAACAGCGAGAGAATGCCCATGGTGATCACCACGTCGTGCGCAAGGGCGATAACCACCCCCGCCGCCAGACGCCACTCGAAGCGGAAACCAACGTAGACCAGAATGGAGATCAGTGCCGCCATCAGCGCCATTGCCCCGCTCTGCGCCAGATCGGCACCAACGCTCGGCCCTACAAACTCAATACGCTTCACCGCCGCGTTCTGAGAGGTAGATTCGTTAATCACGTTCAGCACTTTGCTGCCCAACTCCTGGCTGCCGCTCTCGGTTTTCACCGGAGGCATGCGCACCATGATGTCGTGGCTGCTGCCAAAGTTCTGCACCAGTGGCTCAACGAAGCCTGCTTTTTCAAGCGAGGCGCGCGTTTGCTCCATATCCACTGGTTTTTCCAGCGTAATTTCAATCACCGTACCACCGGTGAAGTCGAGACCCCAGTTGAAGCCGCGCACGCCAATCACGATGATGGACGCCACCAGCAACAGGCCTGATATTGCAAAGGCCCAGAAGTCCCAGCGCATAAAGTCATAGACTTTACGGCCGTGGTTCAATTGTTCAACGGTATATTCCTGTGCCACAACGCACTCCTCAGATAGACAGCTTGTTGATGCGTTTGCCGCCGTACAACAGGTTTACGATGGCACGGGTGCCGACGATCGCGGTAAACATGGAAGTCGCCACACCGATACCGGTGGTGATGGCGAAGCCTTTAATTGCACCGGTACCGACCGCATACAGGATGATGACTTTGATCAGCGTGGTAATGTTCGCATCGAAGATGGAGCTGAATGCGCCACGGTAACCTTCGTCAATCGCCTGCTGAACGGTACGTCCGTTGCTGAGCTCTTCCTTAATACGTTCGTTAATCAGTACGTTAGCATCGACCGCTACCGCAAGGGTTAACACGATACCCGCAATCCCAGGCATACTCAGCGTCGCCCCCGGCAGCAGCGACATGATGCCGACGATCAGCACCAGGTTCGCAATCAGCGCAGAGGTCGCGATCAGACCAAACTTCTTGTAGAAGAAGATCATGAACAGAATCGACACGACCAGACCGGCCAGACAGGCTTCCAGGCCCTGCTTGATGTTCTGCAGGCCGAGAGTTGGACCGATGGTGCGTTCTTCAACAATCTGGATTGGCGCAATCAGCGCACCGGCACGCAGCAGCAGCGAAAGCTGACGCGCTTCGTTCGGGTTGTTGATCCCGGTAATACGGAAGCTGTTGCCCAGGCGAGACTGGATATTAGCGACGTTAATCACCTCTTCCTGTTTCACCAGAACGGCACGGCCTTTCGCATCTTTCTTACCGCTGTCTTTGTACTCCACAAACAGGGTCGCCATCGGCTTACCGATGTTGTCCTTGGTGAAGTTAGACATGATGTTACCACCGGCGCTGTCGAGCGAGATGTTAACCTGCGGCTGGTTGTATTCGTCCTGGCTTGAGGTGGAATCGGTGATGTGGTCACCGGTCAGGATCACGCGCTTGTACAGCACAATCGGCTGGCCTTCACGGGTGTTTTTCACCTCAGAGTCGCCCGGTACGCGGCCTGAAGCGGCAGCAGACTGATCGACGTTGGTATTCACCAGACGGAACTCCAGGGTCGCGGTCGCGCCCAGAATTTCTTTCGCACGGGCGGTGTCCTGAATACCAGGTAGTTCCACCACGATGCGGTCTGCACCCTGACGCTGTACCACCGGCTCGGCAACGCCCAGCTGGTTCACACGGTTACGCAGGATGTTGATGTTCTGCTGTACGGCATACTCGCGCGCTTCTTTCATGCGTGCATCGGTCATCACCGCACGCAGCTGGTTGCCGCCCTGGCTTGAGATAACCAAATCACGATGGCGAGGCGCAAGATAGTCGATAGCCTGATCGCGCGCCGCGCTGTCGCGGAACGTAATGCTCAGACCGTAGTTATCGGCTTTTTGAACCGTGGTGTAGCCAATGCCCTTTTCACGCAGATCGCTGCGCAGGCCATCGATGTTTTGTTCCTGGAGTTTACCCAGCGCGGTGTCCATATCCACTTCCATCAGGAAGTGTACGCCGCCGCGCAGATCAAGGCCGAGCTTCATCGGCTCAGCTTTCAGCATAGCGAGCCAGCGCGGCGTCGCCGGAGCCAGGTTAAGCGCCACGACATACTTGTCACCCAGCAGATCGACCAGCGCTTCGCGCGCGCGCAGCTGGATGTCAGTGGAGTCGAAGCGAGCAAGAATTGCGCCCTCTTCCAGTGCCACAGACTTCGCGGTGATTTTTTCTTTTTCTAAAGTGTTCTGGACCTGGATCAGCGTTTGCTCACTGGCGGCGTTACCACGCACGCCAGTGATTTGAACAGCCGGATCCTCACCATACAGGTTGGGAAGTGCGTAAAGCAGGCCGACGAGAATCACGACGACCAGCATAATGTACTTCCACAAAGGATAACGGTTTAACACGGCAGTTCCCTTTGGGAAAACAAGAAATTACAGCGCCTTCATGGTGCCTTTCGGCAGCACGGCAGCGACGAAGTCACGCTTGATAACCACTTCGGTGGTATCGTTCAGCGCGATAGCGATGTAGCCCGCTTCAGCAACTTTGGTTACGCGACCAACCAGACCGCCGTTGGTCAGCACTTCATCACCTTTAGCGATGGAGTCCATCAGCTTTTTATGCTCTTTGGTACGCTTCTGCTGTGGGCGCAGGATCATGAAGTAGAAAATCAGACCGAACACCACCAGCATCAGGATCAGAGACATCGGGCTGCTTTGGCCCGGTGCACCGGTAGCGGCTACCGCATCAGAAATAAAAAAGCTCATTGAATTTCCCTCATTATTAAAATTAATCAACGTTTAAAGGCGGAACATCCCGACCCTGGCGTTGGTAAAACTCCGTCACAAAGCTCTCTAATTTACCCTCTTCGATAGCCTTGCGTAAACCAGCCATTAAGCGCTGATAGTAGCGAAGATTATGGATGGTATTGAGACGCGCGCCCAAAATCTCGTTGCAACGATCGAGATGATGCAAATAAGCGCGTGAATAATGGCGACAGGTGTAGCAATCGCACTCTGCGTCGAGTGGGCTGGTGTCGCTTTTATGCTTCGCATTACGGATTTTCACCACGCCGTCGGTGACAAACAGGTGACCGTTGCGGGCATTACGCGTTGGCATCACGCAGTCGAACATATCGATACCGCGACGAACGCCTTCCACCAGGTCTTCCGGCTTGCCCACTCCCATCAGGTATCGTGGTTTGTCTGCCGGGATTTGCGGGCAAACATGCTCAAGAATGCGGTGCATGTCTTCCTTCGGCTCGCCGACAGCCAGGCCGCCGACAGCGTAGCCATCAAAGCCAATCTCCACCAGACCTTTCACGGAGATATCACGTAAATCTTCGTAAACGCTGCCCTGAATAATACCGAACAGCGCGTTTTTATTCTCAAGCGAATCAAAACGATCGCGGCTTCGTTTCGCCCAGCGCAGGGACATTTCCATTGAGCGCTTAGCGTAATCCCAGTCCGCCGGGTACGGCGTACATTCGTCAAAGATCATGACGATGTCAGAACCGAGATCGTACTGAATCTCCATGGATTTTTCCGGATCGAGGAAAATCGGATCGCCGTTGATCGGGTTGCGGAAGTGCACGCCCTCTTCCGTGATCTTACGGATGTCGCCGAGGCTGAACACCTGGAAGCCGCCGGAGTCGGTGAGGATCGGGCCTTTCCACTGCATAAAATCGTGGAGATCGCCGTGCAGCTTCATGATCTCCTGGCCCGGACGCAGCCACAGATGGAAGGTGTTGCCGAGAATAATCTGTGCGCCGGTGGCTTCGACTTCTTCCGGCGTCATTCCTTTTACGGTGCCGTAGGTACCAACGGGCATAAAGGCAGGCGTTTCAACCACGCCGCGATCGAAGACCAGGCGGCCGCGGCGTGCGCGTCCGTCGGTAGTATCCAGTTCAAATTTCATTATTGCTCCAGCGTCAGAAAGACAGTCTGACGTATTAACCCAGCGCCGCGGAATTATTCCCCAACGCGTTCATGAATAGCCGACGGATTGTACGTGATGTACATGGCATCCCCGTAGCTAAAAAAGCGATATTTTTGTTCTACCGCAGACTTATAGGCGTTCATCGTGTGCTGATAACCGGCAAAGGCCGAGACCAGCATGATGAGCGTGGACTCCGGCAGGTGGAAGTTGGTCACCAGCGCATCGATCACTTTGTACTGATAGCCCGGATAGATGAAGATTTGCGTGTCGCCGAAGAACGGTTCGATGAGATCCCCCTTCGCCGCCTGCGCCGCGCTTTCCAGAGAACGAACAGACGTGGTGCCTACCGCAACCACTTTGCTGCCGCGCGCTTTCGCTGCCAGCACCGCATCCACGACTTCCTGCGGCACTTCCGCATATTCGGAGTGCATGATGTGATCTTCGATGCTGTCGACACGTACCGGCTGGAAGGTACCCGCACCGACGTGCAGCGTCACAAACGCCATCTCAATGCCTTTTTCGCGCAGTTTCGCCAGCAGAGGCTCATCGAAATGCAGACCCGCCGTCGGCGCAGCTACCGCGCCGGGCTTTTGGCTGTAGACGGTCTGGTACAGCTCGCGGTCTGAGTCTTCGTCCGGACGATCGATGTACGGCGGCAGCGGCATATGGCCGATAGCGTTGAGGATATCGAGCACCGGGCGCTCATCGTTGAACTCAACTTCAAACAGCGCGTCATGGCGAGCGACCATCGTCGCGTTGATGCTTTCATCGTCGCCCAGCAGCAGTTCCGCACCAGGCTTAGGCGCTTTCGAGGCGCGAATATGTGCCAGAATACGTTTATCATCGAGCATCCGCTCAACCAGCACTTCAATCTTGCCGCCGCTGGCCTTACGACCGAACAGGCGCGCCGGGATCACGCGGGTATTGTTAAAGACCAGCAGATCGCCAGGGTTGAGCTTCTCGAGCAGATCGGTGAAAGTACCGTGCGTCAGCGCGCCCGTTGGCCCATCCAGCGACAGCAAACGGCAGCCACTGCGCTCCGGCTGTGGGTAGTGGGCAATAAGAGATTCGGGCAGTTCAAAAGAAAAATCGGCGACGCGCATGACGGTAACTCAAGCATAATAAAGAGGCGGGTAGTCTAGTGGCAGGCTGCTTTGGCTGCAACCTGTAAGCCCTTTAAATACGGATAACGGACTCATGAACTTTCTGGCTCACCTGCATCTCGCACACCTCGCCAACAGCTCGCTGCCGGGCAATTTGCTGGCCGATTTTGTTCGCGGTAACCCGGACGATGACTATGCCCCTGATGTCGTCAGCGGTATCTACATGCATCGCCGCATCGACGTGCTGACGGATAACCTGGCAGAAGTGAAAACTGCGAAAGCGTGGTTTCGCCCGGAAACCCGCCGCGTGGCGCCCATTACGCTCGACGTGATGTGGGATCACTTCTTATCGCGGGACTGGGAAAAATTGTCACCAGAGATGTCGCTGCCCGCATTTGTTCGCCACGCTCACGCGCAGGTATCCACCATTTTGCCCGACTCGCCGCCGCGCTTTGTGAATCTCAACCACTACCTGTGGTCCGAACGCTGGCTCGAGCGCTACAGCGATATGGATTTTATTCAGAGCGTACTGAACGGCATGGCAAGCCGCCGCCCGCGTCTGGATGCCCTGCGTGATTCCTGGCAGGATCTGGACATGCATTACGCACAGCTCGAAGAAACTTTCTGGGCGTTTTACCCGCGCATGATGGCGCAGGCGAAAGCACAAGCGCTGTAAAACTTGCGCTTTCTCACAGAATCGCTAAGCTGGAACGGTTGTTAAAATAATAATTGATAGGTAAAACCTGTCTCAACGATTGTCAGCGCCTCATTGAGTCACCTGCTTCCTCTCCCTATACTGGCCCGCGTTGCGTTCCATTAACCTTATAAATTTAGAGGAGAACCTCATGGTTCTGGTAACCCGTCCTGCTCCTGACTTTACCGCCGCTGCTGTACTGGGTAACGGCGAAATCGTTGATAACTTCAACTTCAAGCAGCACACCGCTGGCAAAGCGACCGTGCTGTTCTTCTGGCCAATGGATTTCACCTTCGTATGCCCGTCTGAGCTGATTGCTTTCGACAAGCGTTACGAAGAGTTCCAGAAACGCGGCGTAGAAGTGGTTGGCGTTTCCTTCGACTCTGAATTTGTTCATAACGCATGGCGCAACACCCCTGTCGACAAAGGCGGCATCGGTGCAGTGAAATACGCGATGGTTGCGGACATTAAACGTGAAATCCAGCAGGCTTACGGCATCGAACATCCGGACGCAGGCGTTGCGCTGCGCGGTTCCTTCCTGATCGACGCGAACGGCATCGTTCGTCACCAGGTTGTGAACGATCTGCCGCTGGGTCGTAACATCGACGAAATGCTGCGTATGGTTGACGCGCTGCAGTTCCACGAAGAGCACGGCGAAGTATGCCCGGCTCAGTGGGAAAAAGGCAAAGAAGGCATGAACGCCTCTCCAGCCGGTGTTGCTAAATACCTGACTGAGAACGTCAACGGCCTGTAATCAGCGCTGATTGATGAACGAAAGGCCCGCGAATGCGGGCCTTTTTTATGTCTGGTGATTGAGGTTTCTCCCTCTCCCTAACCCTCTCCCGCAGGGAGAGGGAACTGTTCTGTGCGGTTTTCTCCCTCCCCCTCTTGAGCTGGGCTCTTTTTTCTCCCTCTCCCTTTGGGAGAGGGCCGGGGAGAGGGGATCAGGCCGCTCCGATCTCAAAAAGCAAAACAGCTGCACCCCAGCACGCCCCAGAAGGCCTGGTCATCCGATACCGGAATACCTGACTTCCGCGCAATATCATGCGAATGCCCATGCACACCACAGCTGCCGGCGCACTGATGCATCTGCACCACCGCGCCAACCTTCGCTGCGGCTGGCGGTGCGGAACGATAATGTCCGGGCACTTTCACCACCGGCGACCAGTCCGGTACGATTGGGATAGACGGCGGCGCAAGCGGGCTGAAGTGCCCGGCGGCGTACACCACCTTGCCGTCGACAATTGTCAGCACCGATTCAATGCCTTTGATCTCCTCTTCCGGCACGCGGAAGTAGTCTTTCGACAACACCACCAAATCCGCCAGCTGATCGGCAACAATACGCCCTTTTTTACCCTGTTCGCTGGAGAACCAGGCGCTGCCCGCCGTCCACAGCTCCAGCGCCACGTCGCGCGGCAGTCGGTTGTTATCGTCATACATTGCCATCCCGCCGACGGTACGGCCAGACACCAGCCAGTACAGCGCGGTCCACGGGTTGTAGCTCGCCACACGAGTTGCATCCGTACCCAGACCAACCGGCACGTCCAGTTCGAGCATTTTTGCCACCGGCGGGGTGTGTTTCACCACCTCTTTGCCGTATCTGTCGACAAAGTACTCCCCCTGGAACGCCATTCTGTGCTGCACGGCAATGCCGCCGCCCAGCGCTTTTACGCGCTCAATGTTACGCTCGGTGATGGTTTCCGCATGGTCAAAGAACCAGTGCAGGCCGTTGAAGGGAATATCACGGTTCACCTTCTCGAACACGTCAAGCATCCGACTGATGGACTCGTCGTAGGTGGCATGCAGACGGAACGGCCAGCAGTGCTCAACCAGGTGGCGCACCACGCGTTCCAGCTCGTCTTCCATCCCTTCCGGCAGATCGGGGCGCGGCTGCAGGAAGTCTTCAAAATCGGCCGCCGAAAACACCAGCATCTCCCCGGCACCATTGGCACGGTAGAAATCAGTGCCCTGCCCCGGTTTAAGCATATCAGTCCAGCGTTCGAAGTCCTCCAGCTCCTGTTTCGGACGCTGAGTGAAGAGGTTATAGGCGATACGCACCGTCATCTGATCTTTGGCGTGCAGCTCGTCGATCACCTGATAATCTTCCGGATAGTTCTGGAAGCCGCCGCCCGCGTCGATGGCGCTGGTTAACCCAAGACGGTTCAGCTCACGCATAAACTGGCGAGTGGAGTTTACCTGCATCTCGATCGGCAGCTTCGGCCCCTTCGCCAGCGTCGAATAAAGGATCATGGCATTAGGCTTCGCCACCAGCATCCCTGTCGGATTGCCGTTTTTATCACGAACGATCTCGCCGCCGGCCGGATCGGGCGTATCTTTGGTGTAGCCCACCGCCTTCAGTGCCGCACGGTTAAGCAGTGCACGATCGTAGAGATGCAGCACAAACACCGGCGTGTCCGGCGCGGCGTCGTTCAGTTCTTCAATGGTTGGCATACGGCGTTCAGCAAACTGGAACTCACTCCAGCCGCCCACCACGCGCACCCACTGCGGCGAAGGCGTACGATCGGCCTGATCTTTCAGCATGCGCAGCGCGTCGGCAAGCGACGGCACGCCCTCCCAGCGCAGCTCCAGGTTGTAGTTCAGGCCGCCGCGGATCAGGTGCAGGTGGGAATCGTTCAGGCCGGGGATCACCGTATGACCTTTCAGATCGACAATCTGCGTTCCGTCATTGGCGAAACTCATCACGCGTTCGTGAGTGCCCGCAGCGATGATCTTCCCGTTAGCTATTGCAACGGCTTCCGCCAGCGGGTTCTGTTTATCAAGCGTATGAATGTCACCGTGGGTCAGGATCAAAGTGGCGTATTGAGACATTTCAGACTCCTCAGACCGGCTCAGGCTTTTTTCAGCCAGCCGGCAAAAATTCGGGTAACGAGGGGCATCCAGAGCCAGACGACCAGTGCCACCACGCAGGCATCGTTTATCAGATGCAGCAGCAACGAGCCTTTCAGCATCGGGAACAGCGTGCCGGTGACGGCAGGCACCAGGTTCGTGCTCGGGAAAATCACCAGCAGCGTAATGAGAAACTGCTTCCAGCGTTTAGGCTGACAAACGTTTGCGGCAGGCGGGGTGAACCAGAAGGCCGCTTCGGTGCGCACCTCTGTCCGGTCGCCTTCGGTCAGCAGCGGCGTGATCTCATCCACCAGCTGCCTGCGGGTTTCGGACTGCGTCCAGGCGTAGAGATGCTCAAGCGTATCGAAACGAATAATGATGTTCCACATCCCCTGCCCGTCGGCCGGACGAATAACGTTGGCCCCAAGATGGCCGGGAAATTCCGCCGCCACGGGCATAATTTTCCCCAGCCACGCTTCGTATCGGGAGCTATCCTGCGGGTTCAGCGCATGGGTGATGACCAGCGTCACGTGTTTCTGTTGGCTCATGGCGATGGATTCCTTACGGTCGCAAAAAGGCGGGCCATCGCCCGCCGGTCAGCATTACGCTTTACGTTCAGGCGCGCCGTGCACCAGGGTATAAGCGTAGTCCACGCCCATCCCGTAAGCGCCGGAGTGTTCACGCACCAGATCCATTACTGCGTCGTAAGTGGCTTTACGTGACCAGTCACGCTGGTACTCAAGCAGCACCTGCTGCCAGGTCAACGGCACCGCGCCCGCCTGCACCATACGATCGATAGCGCGTTCATGGGCATCGACGGACGTACCGCCTGAGGTATCAGTCACCACGTAAACTTCAAAACCTTCATCCAGCGCCATCAGCGCCGGGAAGGTCAGGCACACTTCGGTCCACAGCGCGGAAATAATGAGCTTTTTGCGCCCGGTTGCCTTCACCGCTTTCACAAACGCCTCATCCTCCCAGGAGTTCATGGAAGTACGCTCAATCGGTTTGACGTCCGGATGCACGGCCAGCAGCTCTGGCCAGATATATCCACTAAAGCTTTTGGTTTCCACGGAGGTATAAAGGGTTGGCACATTAAAAATTTTGCCGGCCTTAGCCAGTGCGACGGTATTATTTTTCAGCGTCTGACGGTCAATATTCGCTACGCCAAAAGACATTTGCGGCTGGTGGTCAATAAAAATAAGCGCAGAATTTTGTGGGTCAATCAGTTCCCGGATAGACATATCACACCTTCTTAATCAATAAGTTAAAAGGCAACGGTCTAAGACTGTTGTAAACAGTTGGATCCTGAGGGAGAAAGTCAGATGAGTATAGGCGGAAATATCTAACGAGTTATTAAAGAAATTTTCCGTTTGCTGACAGCAGGCCGAAATATATTTTCGCCACACTCATTCACCCGGCAATAATTATCAGGCTTAGTCAAAAAATTGCGCCGGAGCGTTCTTATTTTTTCACTTTTATCGATAAACGGGTTCAGGGAAAATCTCAGTATTGTTTCCTCTGACGCTTTCCCACCATGCGCTTAAACCTTGATGTCTTACTGATTCTGGATGCACTGGACAAACATGGATCCTTCGCCACGGCGGCGGAATCGTTGTTCAAAACCCCCGCCGCGCTCAGCTATATGATTCAAAAGCTGGAAAGCGATCTGAATATCACGCTGTTAGATCGTTCCGGTCACCGGGCTAAATTCACCGATACGGGCAGGATGATGCTGGAGAAGGGGCGTCTGCTGCTGAACGCGGCAAAAGATCTGGAGAAACAGGCGGTGCAGGTGCACTCCGGCTGGGAGAAAGAGCTGTCAATCGCGCTGGATGACTCCTTTCCATTCAAAGCCCTGCTTCCGCTGATCGATGAGTTTCACGCCCTCAACAAACAAACACGACTCAATTTCACCCATCACACACTCGCGGGCGCGTGGGAAGAGTTGACGCATCATGGGGCGGATATGATCCTCGGCGCCATCAACGAGCCACCCACGTCAGCCGCGTGGTCGTACAAAATGCTCGGCACGCTGGATAACGTCTTTGTTGTGGCCCCTTCACACCCGCTGGCGCAGATACATATGCCACTCTCCAACGATCAGCTCTGCCTGCATCGCGCAGTAGTGATCAGCGACAGCGCCCGCAGCTGTCAGCCTATCAACAGCAATCTGATGGACGAACAGCCGCAAATTCGCGTGGATGATTTTCATTCCAAAGTCATGCTGCTGCGGGCGGGCATGGGCTGCGGTTTCCTCCCCCACCACATCGCGCGGCCGTGGCTTGAAAACGGTGAACTGGTGGAGAAAGAGGTGCTGTCGTTTCGTGAGAAGGACGTAGCCTACATGGCATGGCGCAACCATAACGATGGGCTGGCCCAGCGCTGGTGGCGGGAAGCGCTGCTGGATGAAGATGTGTTTATGCAGTTATACCATTAACATGCCGGGTGGCGGCTACGCCTGACCCGGCCTACATGAGAACATTTCCGTTGTAGGCCCGTGCAAGCGAAGCGCCGCCGGGCATCCTGGCCGCTAATTGCCGACCCACACCGACGCAGAAATAGCGGGTAGGGCTAAAACATCGTCCGCCAATGTGCCTTTGCCCTCTTTGATATGCCACTCTTTTACATCAAGCAGCGGAGAGGCTTCCAGCACGACTTCGCACGGCTCGCCCCGGTTTATCGCCACCAGCACGCGCTGCTGTTTCAGTACGCGGACGAACACCACCACATTATCCTCGGCGTAAAGAACCTGACAGCCACCGTGGCGCAGCGCCTGCGTGCGATGACGCAGCTTCGTCATCCGCTGATAGAGCGCCAGCAGATCTCTGTCCTGTTGCTCTTTATCCCACGGGAACGGCTTGCGGCAGAACGGGTCGTTGTTGCCATCAAGTCCTACCTCGTCACCGTAATAAATGCAGGGCACACCCGGCCAGGTGAACAGCCACACCACCGCCAGCGGCAAGCGCGCCACATCCTTGCCGAGCAGGGATTTAAAGCGCGCAGTGTCGTGGCTGTCCAGTTGATTAAACATCCTCAGCTGCTGCTGGTGCGACAGGCTGGCGCGGTAGTTATCCATCCACGCCATGCAGGTCTGCGCATCGATCATCTGCGGATCGTACGAGATATCGGTATTCGCGAGGAAGCCCCACAGCGGGAAGGTAAAACCGCGATAATTCATCGCCGCATCTTCCGCATCGGCCTGCAGCCACTGGCGCGCATCGCCAAAATGCTCGCCGAGAATATAGGCTTCCGGCTGCGTCTCTTTTGCCGCCCGGGTAATTCCTGTGATGTGCTGAAGGTTGTTGCGCGCCCCGCCGCCTTCGCCCAGCATATGCACCACGTCCAGCCGCCAGCCGTCCATGCTCCAGGGTGCCTTCAGCCAGTGGCGCACGATGCTGTCCTCATCGCGATAGATCTCATTGATCAGCGTTTCGGAACTGAAATCCAGCTTCGGCAGGCTGGCGTAGCCGAGCCAGTCCAGCGCTTTACCTTCTGCTGAGAAGCTATACCAGTCGCGCCAGTGTGAAGAAGAGTTGTGGCAGGCGCCATCGCTCCCACGGTTATGTCGGTCAAACCAGCTGTGCGAATCGCCGCTGTGGTTAAACACGCCGTCGAGGATAAGCCTCATTTCCTCCCGACGAGTATTGTGCCGAAGCCGCAGCAGTGCCTGGTCGCCGCCAAACTGCGGGTCAACGTGGCGGTAATCTTCGGTATCGTACTTGTGCACGCTGGGGGCGACGAACACCGGGTTCAGGTACAGCGCCGTGACGCCAAGTTTTTTCAGGTACGGCAGATTTTCGCTGATGCCGTCGAGATCGCCGCCGTAAAACGTCGATCCTCCGGCTTCTGCCGTTAAAGGATCATCCCAGCGGCGCAGCACAATATCGCGCCCGGCGGCATGGTGATAATAGACGTTGTCCTGTTCCGCGGTGCGCGGTTCACTGCGGGCGAAACGGTCGGGGAATATTTGATAGAAGACCTGATCGGCGACCCACTGCGGCCCGGTATCCGGCACGTCAACCGCAAACTGCTCCAGCCGCGCGGGTGGATACGCGCTAAAGCCCTGCGGCGTAAACCAGCGCTGACGGTTGGCCCACAGCAGCTTAAAGCTGTAGCGGCGGCGGGGCTGGCCGCGACTCAGATCGATTTCCGCACGCCAGGCGGTCACGCCCGGATGCGGCTCACTGCGCAAACGGTGCATCGGCAGCGAGATCTCCTCGTTATCCTCTTCCGCACGAAGCGTAACCTTCAGCGGCAGCGTCTCCCCGCTCAGCCACAGCGTAATCGTCAGTCGGTCCTGCTGCTGTTTAATGAACGGCGCAACAGGCAGATGCCATGCCTTCAACATCATCATTCCCCTTTGTTCAAAATGCGTTCACCATGCCACAGTCAGACGGCGTACAACTCATCATTATGGCGCTTTCTTTGGGTGGAGAGAGGGGGTGGAGAAACCGAAATAAGGCTGAAAAGTGTGAGTGCGTCGGCAAAGAGAGTTACGATACACTGTATGTTATCCAAATGTTAACTGAGACGCACCGTGCCTGATTTTGACCTCCAGGATCTGTACGCTTTTATCGCCCTGTGTGAACACGGCAGCTTTCGCTATGCGGCGGAAGCCATCTGTATTTCGCAATCGGCCCTCAGCCGCCGGATTGAAAAACTGGAATCGGCCCTTGGCGTTCGACTCTTCGACAGAACGACCCGCAGCGTCACCTTAACGCAGGTAGGCAGAACCTTTGCCCCGCGAGCCCAGCAGCTGCTGGCGGATTTCGAAGATGCGCTGACCGGCATTAGCGACAAAATGTTTTACGGCAGCGGCATTGTCACCGTGGCCTGTATCCCTTCTGCCGCCTACTATTTTATGCCCAAAGTGATCGCTCACTTTCGTCAACGCTTCGCCAGGGCCAGGATCAAACTGGTGGATACCAGCGCAGGTAACGTCTACTCCGCCGTGCAGAACCGGCAGGCCGATTTTGGGCTCAGCTTTCTTTCCAGCGGGGAATCCGATCTCACCTTTATGCCGCTGGTGGATGAAACCTATCAGCTCATTTGCCGGCACGATCACCCGCTGGCGCATCTGCCCTCCCTGAGCTGGAAAACATTTTTCGAAGCCGATTACATCTGGCTCAATAAATCGTCCGGTAACCGGCATTTGCTCGACCAGGCATTAGGCGACATTACCGCGCGCAGACCTGCGGTTTGTGAAACCCGCCATGTCACAACGATGATCGGAATGGTGGAAGCCGGGCTGGGTATTGCCGCCGTGCCGTCCATGGCGCTACCGGAAGGCGGTAACCCGGCGCTGGTGCAAAAACCGCTGACTGACCCGGTAGTAAAAAGACAGGTTGGCCTGATCAAAAAAGCGGGGACCGAACTTTCCCCGCTGGCAACCGAACTGGAGCAGATGATTATCGGCCTGTTCCGGCCTTAGCGGGCAGGGGATCAAGCCCGGTTTCGCGGACTATCGCCTGGGCCTGCGGCGAAGCAAGATAACGCAGTAAAGCACGGGCCTGGTTCTCATGTGCCGCTTTGTTAACCACCGCACCGGCAAAGCGTGTGACGTACTGAACCTGCTCAGGAATTCGCCCGACAAATTCCGCCCCTTTCACCGGCAGCAGCTCGCTAACCTGCTGGAAGCCCACGGCGTACTCTCCTTTTGCCACCAGCGAGGCGACGGGCGTTTTTTCGATCATCTTTGCTTTGCCCTGCACGTCCTGTGCAATACCGAGTCTAGTGAAAAGCTCGCTTTGTACGTAGCGTCCGCTGGCGCTGTCAGAGTAGGCTATCGATTTGGCTTTCAGCAGCGTCGCTTTGAGTGCCGCTTCGGAACGGATATCCGGCGCGGGTTCACCTGCTTTCACCACCATGCCGATGCGGGAGTCTGCCAATTCCATTCGGCTAGCTGGCGCAATTTTTCCCGCTTTTTGCAGGTTATCCAGCGCATATCCCACCATGATCACCGCATCAGCAGGCTGCCCTGCCGCCAGCCGGTTCGGAATGGCCTCCGGAGATTTCCCCATCGACGGACCATGAACAATATGCACCGTATCGCCCGTTGCCTTTTCATACTGCGGGGCCAACTTATCGAGCGCTGCGGAAAAGCCACCGGAAATCATCACCGTGATCTCTTCAGCACTGGCGCTCAGGCTAAAGGTGCCCGCAAAGGTGAGTGCCATCCAAAAGGCCAAACGTTTCATCGTGTTGCTCCTGAAGGGTGAGAGTGACGGCTGCTCCAGCCGTGAGATGAGGCTCGATGATAGAGATAGAGCGTGGCAAGCAGCGCACAGATAGCAGCGAAACTCATCCAGTATCCTGGTGCCGCTTTATCGCCGGTGTATTGAATTAACGCGGTGGAAACGGCCGGCGTGAAGCCGCCAAAAAGCGCCGTCGCAAGGCTATAGGCCAGAGAGAAACCAGCGACGCGCACTTCCCCGGGCATGATTTCCGTTAGTGCCGGGATCATCGCGCCGTTGTATATGCCATAAATAAAGGAGAGCCACAGCAGCACAATCAGCATCATGCTAAAACTCGGCGCATGGGCGAGCACGGTTAACGCAGGCCAGCTGGTGAAAATCGCCAGCAGCGTCATGGCAATCAGCACCGGCTTGCGGCCAAACCGGTCCGAAATCATGCCGCCGATCGGTAGCCAGATGAAGTTAGAAATCGCCACCAGCAAAGTGACCAGCAGGCTGTCGGAGGCGCTGAGCAGCAGGACTTTTTTGCCAAACGTCGGGGCATAAACGGTGATCAGATAAAACGCGGTGGTCGTCATTGCCACCATCAGCATGCCTGCCACCACCACACGCCAGTTTTGCAGCAGCGTACTCATCGCCTGTTTCAGCGGCAAATGGTTGTCGCGCTGTTCGTACTCCTGCGTCTCCGTCAGCTGACGGCGCAGCATAAAGATGAACGGCACAATCAGACAGCCCACAACGAACGGGATACGCCATCCCCAGGCCTGCAGAGTGTCTGCCCCCATCATTTCATTCAGGGTAAAACCCAGCAGCGCCGCCACCATGATTGACACCTGCTGGCTACCCGACTGCCAGCTGGTGTAAAACCCTTTGCGCCCCGGCGTGGCAATTTCTGCCAGATAGACCGACACCCCGCCCAGTTCCGCACCGGCAGAGAAGCCTTGCAGCAAACGTCCACACAACACCAGCAGCGGCGCCCACAGCCCGATGGACTGATAGCCCGGCACCAGCACGATCATAAACGTCCCGGCAGCCATAATGGAGAGCGTGACGATAAGCCCCTTGCGGCGTCCAACTTTGTCGATCCACGCCCCCAGGACAACCGCCCCAATCGGGCGCATCAGGAAGCCTGCGCCAAACACCGCGAAGGTCATCATCAGCGAAGCAAATTCGCTTTCTGCCGGAAAAAAGGTGTGGGCAATATAGGTGGCGTAAAAGCCAAACAGGAAGAAGTCGAACTGCTCAAGGAAGTTGCCCGACGTCACGCGCAGAATGGCCATCGCCCTGGCGCGGAATGCAGTAGTTTCAGTGGTGACAGGCATCTCGCCCTCCATGATTAACAAATCAGTTAACATATTTAACTTTTTATCAACCATGAGGATGCGTGAAAGTGCGCGACTGAATAAGTGCATTTACCGCATCTGTTAATGCGTCAGACGCATTAATGCCGGAGAAGACGAGTCACCATGCACAAATTGCTCATATATGAGCAGGGAATCGCTTAACGCGTTTTGTGATTTCTCACACGTTTGAACCAGAAGGGAAACCCGGCAGCAGAACGCCGCCGGGCTTAAAAAGATTACTGCGCGAAAGCCCGCTGGCGCTCGCGACGAACCTTAAACTGCCAGCCAATCAGCAGCAGCACAATCCACGCGAAGCCGACGTAAAGCGAAATACGGGTATCCGGATGCCAGCCAATCAGCACAATGATAAAGACCAGGAACAGCAGACCGACAACGGTGGTAAATACGCCGCCAGGCACCCTGAATTTAAGATTCTTCACTTCTTCCGGCGACAGGCGACGACGGAAGGCAATTTGCGACAGCAGGATCATGATCCACACCCAGACGGTGGCGAACGTCGCGAGCGATGCAATCACCAGGAAGACGTTTTCGGGCATGATGTAGTTCAGGTAGACCGCCAGCAGCAGAGCAATGGTCATCACCGCCACCGTCACCCACGGCACGCCGCGACGCGAGGTTTTGGCGAACACCTTCGGCGCGCTGCCCTGCTCCGCCATGCCGTGCAGCATGCGCCCCACGCCGAAGACGTCAGAGTTAATCGCGGAAAGCGAAGCCGTCAGCACCACGAAGTTCAGGATGCTGGCCGCAAAAGTAATGCCCATATGCTGGAAGGTCATCACGAACGGGCTGCCGTTGGTGCCGACCTGGTTCCACGGGTAAATCGACATGATCACAAACAGCGTGCCCACATAGAACACCAGAATACGCATGGGTACCGAATTGATAGCGCGCGGAATAGATTTCTCCGGGTCTTTCGCCTCACCGGCAGTAATGCCGATGATTTCAATCCCGCCGTAGGCGAACATCACCATCTGCAAGGACATCACCATCCCGATCCAGCCGTTGCTGAAGAAGCCACCATTGCTCCAGAGGTTGTGAATACCCGTCGGCTGCCCGCCGTTGCCGATCCCCCAGATGATGATGCCAAACCCGGCAACGATCATCACGATGATGGTGGCGACCTTAAAGAACGAAAACCAGAATTCCAGCTCGCCGAAGACCTTCACGCTCATCAGGTTAATGGCACAAATCAGCAGCACCACGCTCAGCACCCAAATCCAGTGCGGCACCGCCGGGAACCAGACGCCCATGTAGATGCCGAACGCCGTGACGTCAGCAATGGCGACAATCAGGATTTCAAAGCAGTAGGTCCAGCCGGTGATGTAGCCTGCAAGCGGGCCTAAGTTTTCCTGCGCGTAGCGGGAAAAAGAGCTGGCAGACGGGTTGTGCACCGACATTTCGCCGAGCGCACGCATGATGATGTAAGCGGCCACGCCGCCGATGAGGTACGCCAGCAGCACGCTGGGACCGGCCATTTTAATGGCGTCTGCCGAGCCATAAAAAAGACCGGTGCCGATAGCCGAACCGAGCGCCATAAAGCGGATGTGACGGGCGGTAAGCCCACGCTTTAGCTTGTTATCTGTTGCCATGAATTCCACTGCCTTAACAAAAACAAAACCACGGAGCCGATGGCCCCGTGGTTAATTTCAATCCTCGCCCGCTAATTAATGCGCGCTGGAGGTTACCTGACGACCTGCTGCGCGATCCCATCCCATCGCCAGCACGGCGGCGACAATCGTTGGCATCAGCCATGCAAGACCCTGCTGTGCCAGCGGCAGATGCGCGGTCCAGCCGGGAAGGATATCAGCAAACACGGAGGCTTTCACGCCATCCAGCAAGCCGAACACCAGGCTGATGAACATTGCCGGGGCGATCACGCGGGTCGAATTATGCCACCAACCGCGGGTAAAGCTTAATACTACCAGTGCAATACATGGCGGATAAATCGCGGTGAGCACCGGAATGGAAATCTGAATCAGGTGGCTCAGGCCCAGATTGGACACCACCATCGAGAAGA
The DNA here is from genome assembly GCA_002470465.1 of Pluralibacter sp. UBA7423. Taxonomy (GTDB): domain Bacteria; phylum Pseudomonadota; class Gammaproteobacteria; order Enterobacterales; family Enterobacteriaceae; genus Scandinavium. The sequence goes on along the minus strand of DKMD01000018.1, from coordinate 125,287 downwards.
TGCCAAGGATGAAGACCAGCGTTTTGTAAGAAAGCGGCAGGTACTGAGAGAAGAACTCTGCGCATGCTGTGGTCAGGCCCACCGCAGTCACCATACAGGCCAGGAAGATCAGCGCCGCCAGCAGGAAGCTGCCTGCGCCACCAAAGGTGTGCTGAACGTACGCGTGCAGAATAGTTGCGCCGTTGGCGTTCTGATCGACAAGCGATGCGCTGTCGGAACCCAGACGGAACAGCGCCAAGTACAGCAGCGTCAGGCCAACGCCCGCCATCAGGCCCGCCCACACGGTATAACGGGTCAGCAGGCGCGCTTCACTCACGCCACGGGAGCGTGCGGCATTCACGATAACAATGCCGAACACCATCGCACCGAGGGTATCCATCGTCAGATAGCCATTAACGAAACCGTTAGAGAACGGCGCAGTCTGATAGGCTTCCAGCGCTTGGCTGATTGGGCCCACAGGCCACATGATGGCCGCCACGGCCAGTACCACCAGGGCAATGATTTTCAGCGGAGCCAGGAAGTTGCCAACGGTATCCAGCAGTTTGCCCGGATAGAGGGAAACCAGAATCACCAGCGCAAAATAGACAAGGCTGTAGAGGAACAGCGGCAGCGCGCCATCACCGGTCAGCGGGGCGATCCCCACTTCGAAAGAAACCGTTGCGGTGCGCGGCGTGGCGAACAACGGCCCCACAGCCAGATAGCACACCACTGCCAGCAGAACGCCCGCCACTTTACCAATCGGGGTACTGAGGTTGTCTACGCCACCACCCACTTTCGCCAGCGCGATAATCGTCAGCACAGGCAGGCCCACACCAGTAATCAGAAAGCCGATCGCCGCCGTCCAGACATGTTCGCCAGCCTGCAGGCCGACCATAGGAGGGAAAATAATGTTGCCCGCGCCAACGAACAACGCAAAGGTCATAAAGCCCAACGCGATGATATCGCGAGATTTTAACTGATGGGTCATAAACTCTTTACTGCCTGTGGATGTGGTGTTGAATGTCAAAACGTCGTACTTATTCCTGCGGAACAGAACAACGGTGAAAGCGTGTCATACAGTGGGAAACACTCCCGATGTTCACGCGAAAAGAATAGTTATTGGGTTTATCGCGTGAAGGCAGTCAGACTGCGACTGCATGGGGGGCAATTTAAACGCTTATAACGTTTTAATGCAACAAGGGATCGTAAAACCAGAGGATTATAGCAACAACGAATTCGCATGTAGCATGAACAACCATATATGCGAAAAACCTCTGGCTAATCATGCGAACAAAAAAGCAGCAGACGATTAATAATTATTCGCCGTTTGGCCGACCGGAAAGATAAAAAACCGGCTTTCGCCGGTCTTTGTCAACCAATCCTTCCAGACAGCTCTTCAGGCACTTTTATTGGCAACCAAACGTTCCGGCAGCACAAAGCTAAAGCGCGTCATCTTGCCTGGAATACTTTCAATATCGAGCCGGCTGTCATGGTGATTAACCGCATGCTTCACAATCGCAAGCCCCAACCCGCTGCCGCCTGTCTGCCGGGAGCGCGCTTTATCAACGCGGTAAAAGCGTTCTGTAAGCCGGGGAATATGCTCGGCCGCAATGCCTGGCCCGTTATCTTCCACGCTGAACTGCGCTCCGTGCGGAGCACGCTGCCAGCGCACCACTATCTCCGTGCCCTCCGGCGTGTGGTTCACCGCGTTGTACACCAGATTCGACATCGCGCTGCGCAGTTGTTCTTCGCTACCCAAAGCCAGCAGCGAATCATCAATCTCAAAATGCAGAATGTGCTTTTTGTGGCTGAGGGTTTGCGCTTCACGTTCAACCACGCGCAGCATCATGGGCACATCGATACGCTCATTCAGCGCGGCCAGCGGTGCGGCCTCAATGCGCGACAGCGTTAACAGCTGACGCACCAGCCCTTCCATGCGCTGCGTCTGCTCACGCATAGTGTGCAGCGCTTTTTCGCGCGGTGCGCCCTCCAGCGTTTGCTCCTGCATCATCTCCAGATAGCCCTGCAACACCGTGAGTGGCGTGCGCAGCTCGTGGCTCACGTTGGCGAAGAAATTACGCCGCGCACCTTCCAGCTGGTGCATCTGGGTGACGTCACGCGCAACCAGCAGTAGCTGTTTTTCGCTGTAGGGCATCACGCGTATTTCCAGATGACGCCCGGTGTTGAGCACCAGATTGAGCGGTTTGGTGAAATCGCGGGATTTCAGGTAGCGGGAAAATTCCGGGTAGCGCAGCAGGTTGAGGATGTTCTGACCGCTGTCGTCCGGCCAGCGCAGGTTGAGCGTCTGCTGAGCCAGGCCGTTACACCAGAACATCGATCCCTCTTCCGTAATCAGCACCACCGCATCGGGCAACGATTCCGCCCCGCTGCGAAAGCGCTTTATCAGGCTCCCCAGCTCACGGCGACGCTTTTTATTACGCATCTGCATCTGGTGCAGACCGTAAAGCAGCGGCTCCCAGCTTCCTTTACCCGGCGGCGGCGTCATACTCCTGTCGACCCAAAGCCACCACGAAAGCTGAAGCAAATTCCAGAAATGCCAGATCAGCAGTCCGGTGACGGCCGCCAGCAGAAACCACGGCAGATAGCCGAAAAAAGCCCCGAGGATCAGGGCCGGGATACAACAGAGGATCAGCTCAAAAACCAGCCTTTTCCATGACAACCGTTCCAGCACGGGTCACACTCCAGTCAATTGTCAGAAACGGGCGGAGAAACGATAACCCGTGCCGCGGACGGTCTGCACCATCCGGTCGTGACCGCTGTGTTCCAGCGCTTTACGCAGACGGCGAATGTGCACGTCCACCGTACGATCTTCCACATAAACGTTAGTGCCCCAGACGTTGTTCAACAGCTGCTCGCGGCTGTACACGCGCTCCGGGTGCGTCATAAAGAAATGCAGGAGCTTAAATTCCGTTGGCCCCATGTCCAGCGGGTTTTCACCAGTCATGACGCGATGAGAGGACGGGTCGAGGCTCAGGCCCTGCATCTCAATCACCTCTTCAACCGCCATCGGCGAAATGCGGCGCATCACGGCTTTGATGCGCGCCACCAGCTCTTTCGGGGAAAACGGTTTGGTGATGTAATCATCTGCGCCGGTTTCCAGACCCCGCACGCGATCTTCTTCTTCACCTCGCGCGGTCAGCATGACCACTGGAATATCACGCGTCAGCGCTTCACGCTTAAGATGCTTAATAAACTGAATGCCTGAACCGCCCGGCAGCATCCAGTCCAGCAGGACTAAATCCGGCCACGGCTCATTGAGCTGATTCACGGCACTGTCAAAATCTTCGGCTTCTACAGGCTGAAAGCCATTTTGCTCCAGGACGAAGCAGACCATCTCGCGAATCGGTGCTTCATCTTCAACGACCAGAATACGTCTCGCCATTATTTATCCTGTTTATTAATCATATGCGTATCATGCGGCGTCATTATGCGTCAGATTTGTGACAGATTTATGATAGTGATTTTTTCAATTATGACACCGAAAAACACGTCATCGCCCTGATATCCGTAACCGTTTATACTTGCCGTCACGCTTTTTTGCCACAGGCCACCTTAATGCGCATCCTCCATACCTCTGACTGGCACCTTGGCCAGAACTTTTACAGTAAAAGCCGCGCCGCCGAACACGAGGCGTTTCTCGACTGGCTGCTGAACACCGCAGAGGCGCAAGAGGCAGATGCCATTATCGTGGCGGGCGACATCTTCGACACCGGTTCGCCGCCGAGCTACGCGCGCGAACTTTACAACCGCTTTGTGGTGAAGCTCCAGCAGACCGGCTGCCAGCTGGTGGTGCTGGCGGGCAACCACGACTCCGTCGCCACGCTCAACGAGTCCCGCGATATTCTGGCGTTTCTCAACACCCTCGTGGTGGCGGGCAGCGGCACACCGCCCTGCGAACTGAAACGCCGCGACGGCGAACCTGGTGCCATTCTCTGCCCGGTTCCGTTCCTGCGCCCGCGCGATGTTATCGTCAGCCAGGCGGGTGCGTCGGCGGGGGAAAAGCAGCAGCATTTATTACAGGCGATCACGGACTACTATCAGCAGCAGTATCAGCAGGCATGCGAACTGCGGGGCGAGCGCCCTTTGCCAATCATCGCCAGCGGCCATCTGACCACCGTCGGTGCCAGCAAAAGTGACGCTGTGCGTGACATCTATATCGGCACGCTTGACGCCTTCCCGGCGCAGAACTTCCCACCCGTCGACTACATCGCGCTGGGCCACATTCACCGTGCGCAAAAAATTGGCGGCACGGAGCACATTCGCTACTGCGGCTCGCCGATTTCTCTGAGCTTTGATGAAACCGGAAAAGCCAAAACCGTCAACCTGGTGCATTTCAGCGAAGGCAGGCTGGAAAGCGTGGAGCCGCTCGAGGTGCCCGTTACGCAAAAGCTGGCCGTGCTGAAAGGCGATTTCGCCAGCATCAGCCAGCAGCTGGAACAGTGGCGCGACGCCGATCCCGCCTCACCGGTGTGGCTCGATATCGAAATCACCAGCGACGAATATCTGCACGATATTCAGCGCAAAATTCAGGCACTGACGGATGATTTACCCGTCGAGGTATTGCTGGTTCGCCGCAGCCGCGAACAGCGCGAGCGCATCCTGGCAAACGAGCATCGCGAAACGCTGAGCGAACTGAAAGTCGAAGACGTTTTTGAGCGACGTCTGGCGCTGGAAGCGCTGGAAGCCCCGCAGGAGCAACGCCTGCACCAGCTTTTCGCCGAAACCCTGAGCGAGCTTTCCGGGGAGGAACAGCCATGAAAATCCTGAGCCTGCGGCTGAAAAACCTCAATTCGCTGAAGGGCGAATGGAAGATTGATTTCACCGCTGAACCGTTTGCCAGCAACGGCCTGTTCGCGATTACCGGGCCAACGGGCGCGGGCAAAACCACGCTGCTGGATGCCATTTGCCTTGCGCTGTACCACGAAACGCCGCGCCTCAGTACGCTGTCGCAGTCGCAAAACGACCTGATGACCCGCGATACCGCCGAGTGCCTCGCGGAAGTGGAGTTTGAAGTGAAAGGCGTGGCCTATCGCGCCTTCTGGAGCCAGAACCGCGCCAGAAATCAGCCAGACGGCAATCTCCAGGCCCCGCGCGTGGAGCTGGCCCGCTGTGAAGACGGCAAAATTCTGGCAGAAAAAGTCAAAGATAAGCTGGAGTTGACCGCCTCACTCACCGGTCTCGACTATGGCCGCTTCACCCGCTCCATGATGCTCTCCCAGGGCCAGTTTGCCGCTTTCCTCAATGCCAAGCCGAAAGAGCGTGCTGAGCTGCTGGAAGAGCTGACCGGCACCGAAATTTATGGCCAGATTTCGGCGAGAGTATTTGAGAAACATAAAGAAGCCAAAACCGAACTGGAAAAATGCCAGGCGCAGGCTTCCGGTATGATTTTACTGACGGAAGAGCAGCAGCAGGCGCTGCAGCAACGTTTGCAGGCGCTTACTGACGAGGAGAAACAGCACCAGGCGGAGCAGCAGCGCGTCCAGCTCTGGCAGCAGTGGCTAACGCGCGAAGCGGAAATGCAGGACGCACAGCTTCGCTCACAGACAGCGCTCGCCGCGGCACAGGATGCATTAAACGCCGCCCGGCCGCGGCTGGAAGCCCTCGCCCTGGCACAGCCCGCCGACAGGCTGCGCCCGCTGTGGCTGCGCTTTCAGGACGATCAGGCGTCGCTGACGCAAACGCAGCAAAAAATTGAAGAAGTGAATACTCGCTTACAGGCTCAGCTCACACAGCGCGGGCGGTTACGCCTGAGCGCCGAACGCCAGCACGAGGAGCTCACCGGCCAGCAAAAGGTACTCTCAGCGTGGCTTACCGAAAACGCGCGCTTCCGCCACTGGTCGAGCGAACTGACTGGCTGGCGCGCGGCCTTTAGCCAACAGGAGCGCGATGCCATACATCTGCAAGAGCTGACTCAGCGTGAGAACGAGCTCGCCCGTCAGCGTGATGCCCTGCCGCCGTCCACATTGACGCTGGATGAGGCCGCCGTGGCCGCTGCGCTCGAACAGCATCAGCGCCTGAGGCCCCTTCGTCAGCAGCTGAACACGCTGCAAGGGCAGTTTCAGCCGCTCAGCAAGCGGCGCCAGCAGCTACTCCCTCTGTTGGCCCAGCGCCAGCAGGCGCTGGAAAAAGGCGAAGCGGAGCTCGCCGCGCGTCGCCAGCAATACAAAGAGAAGCTCCAGCAGTTCAATGACGTCAGAACGTTGTGCGAGCAGGAAAAAATCATTGCCGACCTCACTGCCGAACGCGCCCGTCTGCAACCCGGTGCCCCTTGCCCGCTTTGCGGATCGGTGGAGCATCCGGCGGTGGCGGAATATCAGGCGCTCAGGCCAGGCGTGAACGAAGCCCGCCGCGACGCGCTGGAAAAAGAGGTCAACCAGATTCGTGAACTCGGCGCCAGCCTCAAGGGTGAGCTTGATGCACAACAGAAGCAGCAACAGGCCGAACAAAGCGAGCTACAGTCGATCGCCGAACAGGAGCAAGCGCTCACCTCACGGTGGAAAGCCACCGTTGACGGGCTGCAAATCACCTTAACGCCGGACGAGGATGTCAGCGGCTGGCTTAACGAACAGGAGAATCTCGGGCAGCAGTTGTATCAGCACGGGCAGCGGCTGGCGCTGGAGCGGCAAATTCAGGCGCTGAACGCCGAGCGCCGGGCTCGTGAACAGGAAGCGAAAGCGCGACTCGCGGAGCTGAGCGAAGCCCTCGCCGCATTTAGCCTGACGTTACCCTCACAAGGCGAAGGAGCCGCATGGCTGGCCTCACGCGAAACGGAAAGCCAGCAGTGGCAAAAGCAGAGCGAGCGCCAGCAAACCGTCGCACATGAACTGTCCCTTCTTCAGCCTTTGCTGGACACCCTGCCGCCTGTTTCCGGGCAAGAAACATCGGGCACAGCTACGCTTGACGGCTGGCAGCAGGTTCACCACGACTGCGTTTCGCTGGAAAGCCAGCGGCAGACGCTACAGCAGCAGGAAACGCAGGCGCGTGAACGGCTTCTGCTCGCACAGAAAGCCTTCGACGATGCGCTGGCTGCCAGCCCGTTTGCAGACCAGCCGGCCTTCCTTGCCGCCCTGCTCGACGACGAGACGCAACAACGCCTGGAGCAGCTAAAGCAGCAGCTTGAAAGCCAGCTCACGCAGCAGCAAGCGCTGGCCGCTCAGGCGCAAACCACGCTGGCGGCGCACCAGCAGCAGCGCCCGGAAGATTTACCGCCAGCGCACACCCGCGAGCAGGTGCAGGCCGCGTTAGCTCAGCTGGCGCAGCAGCTGCGGGACAACAGCGCCGCGCAGGGCCAGATTCATCAGCAGCTAAAGCAGGACGCCGATAACCGCCAGCAGCAACAGGCGTTGATGACACGCATCGATGCCGCCGCGCAAACCCTCGAAGACTGGGGCTGGCTGAACCAGCTTATCGGCTCGAAGGAAGGCGATAAGTTCCGCAAATTCGCTCAGGGCCTGACGCTGGATAATCTGGTGTGGCTGGCGAACGAGCAGCTCAGCCGCCTGCACGGGCGATATCTGCTCAAACGCAAGGCCAGCGAAGCGCTTGAGCTGGAAGTGATGGACACCTGGCAGGCCGATGCCGTACGTGATACCCGCACGCTTTCCGGTGGGGAAAGTTTCCTCGTGAGCCTCGCGCTGGCGCTGGCGCTCTCGGATCTGGTCAGCCACAAGACTCGCATTGATTCGCTGTTCCTTGACGAAGGCTTTGGCACGCTCGACAGTGAAACGCTGGATACCGCGCTGGATGCGCTCGACGCCCTGAACGCCAGCGGGAAAGTGATCGGTGTGATAAGCCACGTCGAGGCGATGAAGGAGCGGATCCCGGTGCAGATTAAAGTGAAGAAAATTAATGGGCTGGGCTATAGCAGGCTGGATAAGGTGTTTGCAGTGGAATGATATCGTGACAATGCCTGGCGGCGCTACGCTTGCGCAGGCCTACGCAACGAAAAGTAGGCCCGGTAAGGCGCAGCCGCCACCGGGCACATAACGAAATTACAAAGGCCACAGCCACGCCGCACCGCGCACGCCGCTTGAGTCGCCGTGCAATGCCTTGCGAATCGGGGTTTCACATTCGCCGCCAAAAACGAAGTGCTTCACTAAATCCGGCACTGTTTTGTACAGTCGCTCCACATTGCTCATGCCGCCGCCCAGTACAATGACGTCCGGATCCAGAATATTAACCACGTGCGCCAGCGATTTCGCCAGACGCAGCTCGTAGCGGCTGAGCGCCAGCTCTGCAACGGCATCCTGTTCTTCCACAAGACGCATGATCTCATTCCCTTTGAGCAGGCTGCCGCTTAAGCGATGGTAATCAGTAGCAAACCCGGTGCCGGAGATAAACGTTTCGATGCAGCCCTGCTTGCCGCAGTAGCATGGCACTTCAGCGCGGTAGCGCAGCTCGTCCTCATCCATCCACGGCAGCGGATTATGGCCCCATTCACCCGCCGTACCATTGCCGCCAATATGCGCCCTGCCACCCAGCGCCACGCCAGCGCCGCAGCCTGTACCGATAATCACCGCAAACACGGTTTGAGCCCCGGCAGCCGCGCCGTCGATAGCTTCCGAAACCGCCAGACAGTTAGCGTCGTTGGCCAGCCGCACTTCACGATTCAGACGCTGACTCAGATCCTTGTCGAAAAGCTGGCCGTTAAGCCAGGTCGAGTTGGCGTTTTTGACCACGCCGGTATACGGCGAAATCGAACCCGGAATGCCCATCCCCACCGTCCCGGTTTGCCCGGTTTCTTTTTCGGCCATTGCGACCAGCGTGGCAATAGTTTCAATCGTCTGCCGATAGTCGTCACGCGGCGTAGGCTGGCGATGACGGAACAGTTGCTCCCCCCGATCGCTGAGCGCAATGACTTCAGTCTTCGTTCCACCCAAATCTATTCCTATACGCACAGATGCCTCCCCGGTGCCTGATTAACAATGCAAGCATAGTGACAATTCGCTATCATGCCCGCTGAATTTAACGTTAACCCCGTGGAAATTATCATGCTGTGGTTCAAAAATTTAATGGTTTACCGTCTTAGCCGCGACATTTCTCTGCGTGCCGATGAGATGGAAAAACAGCTGGCCGCGCTGGCATTCACGCCCTGCGGCAGCCAGGACATGGCCAAAACCGGCTGGGTTCCGCCGATGGGTTCACACAGTGATGCTTTCACCCACGAAGCCAATGGTCAGATCCTGATCTGCGCCCGCAATGAACAAAAAATCCTGCCCGCTCCGGTTGTGAAGCAGGCGCTGGAAGCGAAAATCCTCAAGCTCGAGGCCGATCAGGGCCGCAAGCTCAAGAAAACTGAAAAAGACTCCTTGAAGGACGAAGTACTGCACTCGCTGTTGCCTCGCGCCTTCAGCCGCTTCAGCCAGACGATGCTGTGGATCGATACCGTCAACGGCCTGATCATGGTCGACTGCGCCAGCGCGAAAAAAGGCGAAGATACCCTCGCCCTGCTGCGTAAAACCCTCGGCTCACTGCCGGTAGTGCCGCTGGCGCTGGAAAATCCGATTGAGCTGACGCTCACCGAGTGGGTACGCTCCGGCAACGTGGCGCAGGGCTTCCAGCTGCTCGATGAAGCAGAGCTAAAAGCGATCCTCGAAGACGGCGGCGTGATCCGTGCGAAGAAGCAGGATCTGGTCAGCGATGAGATCGCGGTGCATATCGAAGCCGGAAAAGTGGTGACCAAACTCGCACTCGACTGGCAGCAGCGCATCCAGTTTATGATTTGCGACGACGCCTCCATCAAGCGTCTGAAGTTCTGCGATGAACTGCGCGATCAAAACCAGGATATTGAGCGGGAAAACTACGATCAGCGCTTTGACGCCGACTTTATTCTGATGACCGGAGAGCTGGCGGCGCTGGTTGCGCAACTGGTGGAAGGTCTGGGCGGCGAAGCCCAGCGTTAAGCGAATGCCTTCCTGTGCAGACAGGAAGGCGCATTACTTCAATAAAGAGATTACAGGTAGCGGCAAAGATAAGAGGTCGGTTCAGCGACCTGAAGATGGAACTCGCTGTGGCCCGGCACGTTAAACACCTGGCCGGCGGCATAGGTTTTCCACTCTGTTTCACCCGGCAGCAGCACGTGCAGCGCTCCGCTCACGACGGTCATTTCTTCAGGCTGCGCCGTACCAAACGTATATTCCCCTTCCAGCATCACGCCAACGCTGGCACGACCAGTACTGCTGCTGGTAAACCCGATGGACTTCACTTTCCCGTCAAAGTATTCATTGCTTTGGAGCATAACTGGCCCTTATTGGTGTCGTTGTTGTGTACCAATCCAATATAGGGGGCGTGACAGCAGGCTGTCACGCAAAAAAATCAGTTCAGACCAGCAGTTCCGCCGCAAGCCTTGCCACCAGCACATTCGACAGCAAAACCGGCACATCAAGCGCTTTCTGCAGCAGGTCGCGGTGCCGTTGATGGAAGCCGAGGCAGTCGAGCACCAGCACATCCGCGCCAAGGCCAATCAGCTGCTGTCCGGCGGCGATAAGCTCGTCGCTTGTGCCATGAACAGGGTTGGCGAGCGCGTAATGTGGCGCATTCTGTAACGCCTGCCATTTGCTGCGCTGGGTGTTCATCAGCTCAGGAATGGGCACGATGACGCCGACCTGATGACCGTCGACAATGGAGCCAACCAAAGGCGGAATAATACGCTGGGGTTCGATAAGAATGGCATTGCGGGCAACGAGACCGCCGATCGGCGCGGTGCTCATCAGCAGGATAACGTCATAATCCTGATTATCCAGAACCTCCACCACCGACTGCAGATCGCGTTCAACCTTCGCGCGAGACACTTCAGCCAGCTGATTATCATTGAGAAGAGTAATCAGCACCTCTTCGCCGGGGCTTGCGGCGTACTCTTCCATGACCGCTTCACGCGTCATTTTACCCAGCAGACTGACATGGGTTATTTGATCTTCCCTGATGTGCTCCGTTAGTAGCGGCAACACCTCACGCAACGGAACCACACCGATGGTAAGAATGGCCAAAGTCGCACTCATGTTATGACCCTTTTATTACAACACCACAGCTTCGATACAGGCTTACTGCTGCTGACAGCCCCCTGGATGGCTAAAAAACAACCGTTCAGAAGCGTAGCAGCTTCATTCCAGAACTGTTTGTAAAGTTTCCAGTTAGATCCAGTTTACGCCAGCATTATCTGTATATTAACTTTTTATTAACATCAATGTTTAGCTAAATAGTGTGATTTACGCCCGCATTGGGCGGGCGTTGCGCAACGCTTTTGTGCAAATTATGACTTGCCTGGATCTTCGTAACGCCGTTTGGCATCGAGCGCTTCCGCCTGAGTTGAATGTTCGCTAATCAATGAGTCGGGTTTAGGGTGATCGGCCCGCAGCTCATACCAGGTCACCGACTGACCCGGCTCACCTTTCTCGACGGTGACAATACGGGCTTTACGTGGATACGGGGGATTGGACGGCATAGCTCTTCCTCTTTAGGTTCAGAGCTTTAAGTATAGGCGTTAGCCAGCAGTTGCTGACTTTAATGGCTGGACCGGTGCGCGATCTGCGGCGAGGACCGCCAAAATCTGCGCAACGACTTCAACAGGCTCACCGGCAGCATCAACCACGTAGTGCGCGGTTTCACCGTATAGCGCATCACGTTGGGCGAGAATTTCACGCACTTCTTCAACGATGGGCTTACCGGTCAGCGTCGGGCGCTGTGAATCCTCCGGGGAGAGCTCGAGGCGCCCTGCAAGCACCGATACGGGCGCTTTCAGGTAAATCACGATCCCATTATCACGCAGAAACTCCCGGTTCACCGGCGCCAGAATAATGCCGCCACCGGTCGCAACGACCGCGTGCGATGCCGCCAGCGACTGTAATGTCCGGGTTTCAAGTGCGCGAAACGCAGGCCAGCCTTCATCAGCCACAATATCCGCAATGCTTCGCTGCGCGCGCTGTTGCAGGATCTGGTCGGTATCGATGAAAGTAAACTGGCAGGCCTGAGCAAGCTTTTGCCCGACCGTGGTTTTACCGCAGCCGCGGGCGCCGATAAGAAAAATGGGCTGTGTTATCACTGAGTTCCCCCTGGTACGGCGGTATTACGAGCCGTGCTCATGAGCGACGATAATATCATCAAACTAGTACGCAAGTAAGTGTAAAAATAGAGTTACACACGCAACATCTACTCTCTCTTTTCGTTGTGGTTATTGGTCGGAAGAGAATGTGCGAGTGTAAAGAAATAGTGTCATTAAGTGTTGCGGCAACCTTACATGAAACGGCCGTCTGTTGACAAGCCCGCCCGGCTGCAAAAGGTAACACATTTCCGCACAGCTTTACGTTACTCGCCTTTACAGCACGAAGGTTTCAGACAAACTAAGCGCTATCGTGTCCGTGCTATTGAGGAGTCACTCATGCAATCCGAAGAACAACGGCTGATCGACGGGCTTTTCTCTCGCCTGCAGCAGGCCGAAACCCAAAGCGCACCGCGCGATGCTAACGCCGAGCGCATCATTGCGCAACATGTTCAGGCACAGCCTGCCGCGCCCTACTCATGGCGCAAACCCTGCTGATTCAGGAAGCGGCAATCAAACAGCTGAACGAGCGAATTCAGGCGCTGGAAAGCGATCTGGCACAGCTTCAGGCTACAAAACAGAGCAGCGGTGGCTTTCTCGCTGGGCTGTTTGGCGGCAGTCAGCCTCAGTCGCGCGGGGCAGACCCTATTCCCGGCGCGCAAAACTATGGTCGCCCAACGGCACCGCCGCAGACCGGTTATACCGCTCCTCAGGCTCAGAATTACGCACCAGGGCGCAGCGGCGGCGGTTTTATGGCCGGAGCATTGCAGACAGCCGCAGGCGTCGCGGGCGGCGCGGTGCTCGGCAACATGTTGATGAACATGTTTTCGGGCTCGCATCCCCAGGAAATCGTCAACATCATCGAGGAAACGCCGGCTCCGGCCGCCGATGACCTGACGCAGGCCAGCGACGCGCAGTTCCTGCCGGATGACGGCACCGATTTCGCCGCTAGCGGCAATGATGACTGGAACAATACCGGCTTCAGCACCGACGACTTCGATAACGACGATTTCGGCAGCGACGACGACAGCTGGGTCTAAGCCTGCCCGCGCTTCACCGCCAGCAGCCATTTATCGAGCTCAGCGGCAAACTGCTGGCGATCGCGCTGTGAGAGGCTGTCCGGACCGCCGGTCTGGATGCCGCTCGCCCGCAGCGTATCCATAAAGTCCCGCATCGTCAGGCGTTCACGGATGGTGGCTTCGCTGTAGCGCTCGCCGCGCGGGTTCAGCGCCGCACCGCCTTTCGCCAGCACTTCTGCCGCCAGTGGAATATCCGCGGTGATCACCAGATCGCCCGGCTGACACTGGCGCACAATTTCGTTATCCGCTACGTCAAAGCCAGAAGGCACTCGCAGCGAGCGGATAAACCGCGACGGCGGCACACGGATATTCTGATTCGCCACCAGCGTGACCTGCGTTTGCGTTCTGTCCGCCGCGCGAAACAGGATCTCTTTAATCACATTCGGACACGCATCCGCGTCCACCCAAATTGCCATATCGACTCCTGAATCCGTTAACCGCGGCATTGTCGCCTGCTTTACTCTTCCCGCAAAGCCACAAGATGATAAGCTAATAACCATTATCGGAAAAACGCTGAGGGAGAGACAGAATGGAGAAGAAGATCGGTTTCATCGGCTGCGGCAATATGGGGAAAGCTATCCTCGGTGGCCTTATCGCAAGCGGCCAGGTGCAGCCCACACAGATTTGGGTCTACACGCCGTCGCCGGAAAAAGTCGCCGCCCTGCACGATCAATATGGTATCAACGCCGCGCAAAGCGCGCAGGAAGTGGCTCAGGTCGCCGATATCGTCTTCGGCGCCGTGAAGCCTGGCATCATGACCAAGGTACTGAGCGACGTCGCCTCCAGCTTCAATAAGGAGACGCTGGTGGTGTCTATTGCCGCAGGCGTCACGCTCGATCAGCTCGCCCGCGCGCTGGGTCACGATCGTAAAATTGTTCGTGCTATGCCAAACACCCCTTCGCTGGTCAACGCCGGGATGACCTCCATTACGCCAAACGCGCTGGTGACCAGCGAAGACATCGCCGATGTGGTGACCATTTTCCGCTGCTTTGGCGAAGCCGAAGTGATTGCCGAGCCGATGATCCACCCGGTCGTCGGCGTTAGCGGCTCTGCGCCAGCCTACGTGTTTATGTTTATTGAAGCGATGGCCGATGCGGCCGTGCTTGGCGGTATGCCGCGCGCACAGGCGTACAAATTCGCCGCTCAGGCGGTGATGGGTTCAGCCAAAATGGTGCTGGAAACCGGTATGCACCCTGGCGAGCTGAAAGACATGGTTTGTTCTCCAGGCGGCACCACCATTGAAGCGGTGCGCGTGCTGGAGGAGAAAGGCTTCCGTTCGGCGGTGATCGAGGCGATGGTCAGCTGTATGGAAAAATCAGAGAAGCTGAGTAAATCATAACGATAAACGGGTGAGTCTGACTGCGGCTCACCCGCCCTTTTCCCGCCTTTAACCTGTTTTCTTCAGACAGGCGCTCATGAATTTTTTGCGATCGTCACCTTTGAGCGACTGTTGCGTCGCGGTGGCGTTACATTCACGCATTTTCTGCTGCTGCGGGGTCAGACTTTTTTCTTCCGGTTTTGAGCTACCGTTTTTCAGGCAGTCGCTCATATAGGTTTTACGCGCGTCGCCTTTCAGCGTTTTTGACGTTGCCTGTTGGTTACAGGTGGTCATACGCTGCTGTTGCGGCGTCATCGTTTTTTCTGCTGCATGCGCAGTGGTCATAAACGCCATGCCACACAGCAAAGACACCAGTAATGTTATTTTCATTGCACCATCCTTTTGTGAAGTAGCACCGTAATTTTGGCTGCTTCAGAGAAAAAAATCACGAGGGATGAAAAAAAATAGCAATAAAAGCCGTCAGCACTGTCAGGATTAATTGTTAAGCGGCAATCATACTGGAGTGAATTGCGGCTTAACAATACGGCATCCTCTTTAATTACGCGGATGCCGTAACAGCTTTTTTATATACTGATGCAGTAATTCGGTGTCGTGCTCGGGAACCTGAAGTTCGGGTTTGGCTTGTTCTAATGCCGCTTCAATATCCGTGATCAAAGCCTGTTGTTCCGGCTGCCGCATATGGCGTAACAGCGCGGTCACCACAATCTCCAGCGCTTCAACCTGTACCACTAACTCTTTTGATTCTTCTTCCTTTTGTGCAAGCTTAACCAACAACTCTGCAATCAGATTTTTCATGGCGAGACTTCCTTATGAGAATGCCTGAGACGGTAGCACCGATGATCCATAATGCATAGTCGGTATAAGAATTATTTGATATTTTCGCCATTATGCAAATTCAGTCGATGGCGAAACGTTTCTCTCGCACAAATAACCCCCACCAGAATTGAGGGGGAGCGGAATAATAATGCCTCCGCCCCGTTATCTCTTATTTCGCTGAAAGGCTCTGGCGGCGGCGTAACATAAAGGCAAGCTGCAAAAGATTGATGAGCACCACAATCGCCGTTGCGACAAATACCCAGCGAAAACCAGCCATCGCGGAAACAGACGCGCCAATCAGCGGCCCGACAACGTTCCCCAGATACATAAACGACTGGTTATAGCCGAAGATGCGCCCGGTGACCTGATCGCTCGAATATTTCAGCAGCAGCGTTTGCACCGCAGGGAGCATCGCACCATCGGCGAAGCCGAGCAGAAAACGCAATACGCCAAGCTGAAAAGGCGTGGTCACAAAAGACATGGCAAAGAACATCACCACCGCGCAAAACAGCGTCGCCAGCAGGATGCGGTGAGCGCCAATTCTGTCGCCCAGTTTCCCCAGACGCGGCGCGGAGATAAGCGCAGAAATCCCCGGCACGGCAGCGATCATCCCCGCCAGAAACGCAATATTGGTGCTGTCCGGCGACATGGATTTAATAAACAGCGCCAGAATCGGGCCGATGGAGCCATTGCAAAGCTGAATAACCAGCGTGGTGAAAAACAGACTGATAACAAGCCCGGGATAAGTGAGCGAAGCAAAAACAGCTTTCCCACTCAGGCGGTCGGCTTTGCTGACCTGAGGGCGAGCGCCTTCTTTAATCAGGAACAGCGTTACCAGGAAGCTTACCGTCAGCAGGATCGCGGTGATAAAAAATACCGCACGCAGGCCGACATGATCGGCTAAAAATCCGCCCAGCAGCGGCCCGCCAATCACGCCGCTGATCTGTGCGGTTGATAAGGTGCTTAACGCCCAGCCGCTGCGCTCACGCGGCACCTGCGAGGCCACCAGCGCCATCGCATTCGGGATATAGCCAGAGGTCAGCCCCATGACGGCACGCAGGATGAACAGCTGCCAGACGTTAGTGGCAAAGGCCTGGAGCAGAATGGCAATCGCCATCCCCAGAGAGGCGCGCAGCAGCATGAGCTTGCGCCCTTTACGGTCCGCAAGGCTGCCCCACATCGGCGAGACAATCGCCGACACCAGAAACGTGACGCTGAAAGTCAGCCCCGACCACATCGACAGCGCCTCGTGGGACGTGACCCCCAACTGGGAAACATACAGCGGCAAAAAAGGCAGGATTTGACTAATGGCAAGGCCAGTGAAGAAACAGCCAAACCAGACGGAAATAAGGTTAACCTTCCAGGATTCCATAACTACGGGTTTTCATTCGTTTTTGGTACGTAATGCCCAGCATAGCAAGCCAAAAGTCTGCTTGTATGGCGCGAGATGCGCTGAACGGGAGTTTGGTGTTTTATTTCCTTATCGCTTGTTTATGTGATTAATCTCACGAAAAAGCGTTCCTTTCACAGAGCGATATACTTACCGGCAAAGTCCGTAACCGCGCATTCCCAGGTGAAAGTGGTTCGCATGCGCGGCGTTGTACTCTGGACCCAGGCTATTTCCATAATAGCGGCAGCTCGCTGAGAGTACCGCCTGCAGGAAAGGTACCTGTGCCGGCTGATGCCAGCCCTTTAAGACGGTGATTCGCCGCCCATCGGCGAGCCGGAAACCGCTGACATCCAGCGCATCGGCGCTCGCATGTTCGCTAAGCCGGGCGTTTTCCCGGTGATAGATATTCCGGCAGGCATAGCTGCCAAGATGGTCAATCTGGCGCAGCGCCGATCCCTGCATCCGTTGCGCCAATGGCTTAATCTGCTGCTGCACAAAAAGTGCGCTGCTGAGCGCCAACGGGCAGCTTGCCAGAAAGCTGCTGCTGAGCCGGACGTCTCCGAAGTTCATCACCCGCACAGGCTGGTGTAATGGACAAGGTCCGTCGCTATCGGGCAACGTTTTACTGCTGATCCAGCCGCGCGCGTCAGCCTGCTGCAAGAGCATCTGGCAGCTTGCCTCCGGCAAACGGCGTAACTTGAATTGAGCAATGCGCCCCGGCGGATCGTCCAGTGAAAACGGTGCAAACGGATTGTAGTAAGGTGGCAGAAAGCGCCAGGTCAGGTACCCCGCCACTCCTATCGCCAGCAAAGCAATGATGCCCTTCACGCCCATTTTCACTCCCGCTGAGAAAACTAAGATTATGGCAGAAGCGACCGGGTCGACGTGCTATGGTATCGGCTTTCTGTTTTTGTAGATGAGTGTGGAAATGGCTAAGTTGCGGGTTGGGGTCGTCTTTGGCGGTAAATCAGCGGAGCATGAAGTCTCTTTGCAGTCGGCGAAGAACATTGTAGAAGCGATGGACAAGTCGCGATTTGACGTGGTGCTGCTGGGCATTGATAAACAGGGGCAGTGGCACATCAATGATGCCAACAGCTATTTGCTGAACGCGCAGGATCCTGCCCGTATTGCACTGCGACCGTCCGATGTCACGCTTGCCCAGATCCCCGGCAAAGCAGCTGAGCAGCTCATCAACGCGGAAAACGGCCAGCCGCTTCCGGCCATCGACGTTATCTTCCCAATCGTGCACGGCACGCTGGGGGAAGACGGTTCCTTACAGGGCATGCTGCGCATGGCGAACCTGCCGTTTGTCGGCTCTGATGTCCTGAGCTCCGCCGCCTGTATGGATAAAGACGTCACCAAGCGTCTTCTGCGCGATGCAGGCCTGGCAATAGCACCTTTCGTGACGCTGACGCGCGCCAACCGCGACACATTCAGCTTCGTCGATGTGAAAGAAAAACTCGGTCTGCCGCTGTTCGTCAAACCGGCGAACCAGGGCTCCTCCGTGGGCGTCAGCAAAGTGAAAACCGAAGAGCAGTATCTGCAGGCGGTGGCATTGGCCTTTGAGTTTGACCATAAAGTGGTAGTGGAGACTGGCATCAACGGCCGCGAAATCGAATGCGCCGTCCTCGGCAACGACTATCCGCAAGCAAGCACCTGCGGTGAAATCGTCCTGAACAGTGAGTTTTACGCCTACGACACTAAATACATTGATGATAACGGCGCGAAAGTGGTGGTGCCTGCAGCCATCGATGCAGCGGTGAACGACAAAATCCGCCAGACCGCCGTTGACGCGTATCAGGCACTCGGCTGCAGCGGCATGGCCCGCGTGGACGTGTTCCTGACGGCAGATAATGAAGTCATTATTAACGAAATCAACACGCTGCCTGGCTTCACCAACATCAGCATGTATCCAAAACTGTGGCAGGCGAGCGGTCTGGATTACACCAGCCTCATCACCCGCCTGATTGAGCTGGCGCTCGAACGCCATCAGGCCAACGTGGCGCTGAAAACCACCATGAACACCTGATATGATAAGGCCGGGTGGCTCCCTCGCTGCCCGGTTTACACTTCCGGGTTTGGCTTCTCTTTCACCGGGCGACGGCGAATGACAAACCCTGCCAGCCAGAAGCTAATCACCCATGTCACCAGCCCAACGGCATATGTTTGCCAGCCCTTCGCTTCAAATCCCAACAGCCCGACGACGCCGTTCAGGATAAAAATCAGGCCGATGGCAAAGGCATAGTAATGCCAGTCGCGGCGAATTTTATCAGGCAGTTTCATAACCACTCCGTATGAGAAAACGCTATCGTCGCACATTCCCGGGCCGCAGTCTGCGCGGCACTTAGCAAATATTTAACATCATCAGGTTCCGTTGCGGGCCACTTTGTGATCGCGGCTAAAAAATTCCCCTTTAGGAATATTACCTGGCGTAAATTACCACGAATCTGATATTGACAATCGCTATCTGCTGTCAGACTCACTGCAACAGAGCCTGGCTGAGGCCAGCACTAAAACAAAATGCCTGACGCAGTCAGCGCGCAAGTTGTATCAGGAGGTTGTTATGACTGAATTCACCTTATCCAGGTCGATTATGGCCGGGAGAAAAAGGAGATCCTCCGCGCCGGGTAACGTCGCGTATGCGCTTTTTGTGCTGCTCTGCTTCTGGGCGGGTGCGCAGGTGCTCAATCTGCTGGTTCACGCCCCAGGCGTGTACGAACATTTGATGCAGGTTCAGGACAGCGGCCGCCCGCGGATTGAAATCGGTTTCGCCGTCGGCACGCTGTTTGGACTGATACCTTTTCTGGCAGGCTGCGCCGTACTCGGCGTAATTGCACTCTTCCTGCGCTGGCGTCGCTACTTCTGACCTGACGCCATACAGCTGGCCCGACGATCGTCGACCCGTTTCGCAAACCACGCCGTGGTGAGGTTACGAGTGATTTTCGGGCTCTCAAGCTGGATCCCCGGCAGCATTTCTCGCGCTAACGCCTTCCCGGTTTTCGCTTCCGCCAGTCGATAAACGCCCTTATAGAGCGCCGTCTCTTCAAAATCCTGGCTGTCGCCCTTTTGCAGCTGCTGATGAATTTCGCGGTTGCTCAGGCCAAGCTGCGAGGCCAGTTTCTGCACCGCCAGCTCGGTTTTACCCGCCTCATCGCTGTCATAACGAATCAGATCGCCGTCCAGCGCCAGCTTCACCCCGCTTGCCCGGCTGACCGCATTCTGGAAAGCAGCATTGCGGCTCGCGTACCAGCCGGCATTAAAATCAGCAAAACGATACAGCGGCGCGCTGTAGCTCGCCGGATAGTTAAGCAGGTGATACGTCCCGAACCACAGCCCGCCGCGCAGAGAGAACACTTCCTGACGCACGGTGCCTTCCATTTTCCACGGATAGCCTTTTTGATGCGCCTCGGCGAACGCAATGCTGACCTGCATCGGGCCGCCGGTATGCACCGGATTGAGCGAACCAAACAGCGTCTGCCCCATGGGCACCATGCCGATGAAATCGTCAAAAATAGCGCTGAGCTGCTTTTCGGTTTTCACCGTATCCAGGCGCTCACTGTAGGATTTGCCGTTCGGCGACGAGATCTTCAGGGCGGTGTGCACCACAAATAATGGAACATGCACCTTCTGGGCCCGGCGGTCTATCTCCTGCCAGGCTATTTTGCTCAGGCCCGGCACCGCAGGATCGGACTGATAGTTCGACTCCTGCTGCGCGACGGCCAGCACCGAGCAGACGTTCTCTTCGGTAGGCGCGAGCTTCTGGCTTTCGAACGCCTTCGCGATGCTTTGCGCCCACTCTTCTCTGTCTTTTACGCCGGCGGGCATTTTCTGCCTGACCACCGTGGCGACATCCACCGGCTTTTCCCCCGCTTTCATCACCGGCTTCTGGCTGGTACAGCCTGCCAGAATGACGCCAGCGAGCAGCGTCAGTGAAATCGAACCCTTACGTGATGTGGCTGTCGCCATCGGGCATCCTTGTATTAGCTGAATGAGCTTGTCACTTCCTGCTCGGGATTATTATCAAGTTCACGCTCGAAGCTGCGCAGACGCTTGTAGATGGACATCAGTTCCACCAGCGTGGTCCAGGAGCTAATCAGATACTGGAACGAACCGCGCACCTGACTGAAAGCGTTGTTAATTTGCGACATCAGGCCGAGGGTAATTGTGCCCGCAACGATGGACGGGAACATCAGGAACAGACCGAAAACGTTGTCCGCCTGCAGGTACAAAATGCGCGCAATATTGAAATAGGTGTAGTGGAAATAGAGGCGGAAATAGTTCTTACGCACGGCGGTAAACAGCTCTTTAACCGTTGGCGGCGTGGCGCGATCCGCATGATCCTCGCCATACACAAGCTCTTTACGGTA
The DNA here is from genome assembly GCA_002470465.1 of Pluralibacter sp. UBA7423. Classification (GTDB taxonomy): domain Bacteria; phylum Pseudomonadota; class Gammaproteobacteria; order Enterobacterales; family Enterobacteriaceae; genus Scandinavium. The sequence continues at coordinate 104,262 of DKMD01000018.1, read as the reverse complement.
GGCGGCTTCCACGCGCTGGTTTTTGAAATTCAGGCCAGGCAGTTTGATACCGACCACAGCCAGAAGTCCGGTCCCCATCACTGACCAGATGATAGCCGCCCAGACGAGACCGTAAGGCACGGAGCCGACAATCGGCAAATCCTTCACGTTTGGCGATAGCGCAACCAGCACCGGTAAGAAAGCAATCAGCGTCATGATGGCGTTGATGAAGCCCACACCAACGTCCTCAAGAGTCGAGGAAAAACGCATGGTGTCTTCCTGCACACGCTGAGCGGCACCTTCGATGTGGCGCAGACGTGACCAGTGCGCCATATAGTGATCGTTCATTGCGGTACGCCAGCGGAACACGTAATGGCTGATAAAGAAGTTACTCAATACGCCAATCACCACGGCGATCAGGGCGATACATAAGAAGACATTCAGTTCCTGATAAAACTGTTCAATTTTGATCTTATGCGGGGTGGCCATCGCTTCCTGGATCATGTTGTAAAAAGGCGCATACCAGGCGTTAATCGCCACGCCGACTTCAACCTGGAACCAGGTGACAAAAATGATGAGGGCAGTCCCCCAGACCGACCAGATCTGCCAGCGGTGCGGGCTGTACAGGAACCAGAACAGTGCGAAGGCGCCCACCACAAACAGGTAGTAAGCATAAAAGACAAGGTAATCCATCGACACAAATCGGGAGGCGCCAATCGGCACATCGCCCTTTGCACCCGCCAGGTTCAGCAGCCACTTACCGCCATCCACCTGCCAGAAAATCACCGCAATAAGCGCCCAAATGGCAGCCGACAAAAAGAACGGCCCCGGTTTGGGGAAAAAAGACTTAAACATACCTACTCTCCTGCTGAATTCTTATCGTTTTTCACTGCTGCTGTGTACCACCAAAATCGCCGCGGCAGCCACCACGGCAAAAGTGAAACGCATTCAAACCGTTGAATCTGACCAGACAGTACAGGCTTAGTTCGCCTGCCATTGCTTCACAATTGTTTCCACGAGTTTCACGCTGACGGGATTGCCGGGAACGGTCAACGTACGCCAGACGTCATTGTAATGAGCAATGAGCGTTTCGGCCTCGGCGGCTGGCCGGTTTGCCGTGGTGTGCGCATCTTCCGCGACGGTAATCCGGTAGCCTTTGCTGGCCCCGACCTTCAGCGTGGTATCGACGCAATAATCTGTTGCACAACCGCACATCACAAACCCGGTAATCTCATGGGCGGCCAGGACCTGTTCGAGCGTCGTCTGATAAAACGCATCGCAGGCCGTTTTCGTCACGTAAAGGGCGTTGTCCGGCCTCAGCAGGTCCGGCAATAGCGCAAATCCGTCGCTGTCTGCTTCAAGACCGCCCTCTTCCTGGTGCTGAATAAAAATAACGCGGTCAGCCGCCTGAATAAGCTGATTCACTTTTGCCACGCACGCCTGCTGTTGACGGCGAGGCGTAGCGAAAACGCCGTTTTGCATATCCACGACCATGACAACGCGCTTATCTGACATCTTTTGCTCCGTAACTGTCTGTGAAGATTGAGGGTATCATACGCGCGAGTTCACAGAAGCACGCAAACACTCGCTGGAAAAATATTCATATTTACCCGTCGTTACGTTTTTCCTGCCGCAATCCCGCAGAAAGGCGCTTTGCAAGCGGCCGTTTAATAGTATAAATACGCATTATCTTTTCATTTCAATTCATGGATGCTTTCCTTGAAACGTAGTCTGCTTTTCCTCGCGGCGCTGTGTGCTGCTTCGCTGCCTGCGGCCCAGGCCGCACAAACCTCTCCGGATCCGGTTTTTGCTTCTGACATCGTCGATCGTTACGCCAACCACATCTATTACGGCAGCGGTGCAACGGGCATGGCGCTGGTGGTAATTGACGGCAATCAGCGAGTTTTCCGCAGCTTTGGCGAGACGCGTCCCGGCAGCAACGTGCATCCTCAACTGGATTCCGTTATCCGCATCGCATCGTTAAGTAAGCTGATGACCAGTGAAATGCTGGTGAAGCTGCTGGATCAGGGCGTGGTCAAGCTTAACGATCCGCTGAGTAAATACGCCCCGCCTGGCGCAAGCGTGCCGACTTATCAGGGCACACCTATCACGCTGGTGAATCTGGCAACCCACACCAGCAGCCTGCCGCGCGAACAGCCCGGCGGCGCAGCCCACCGCGTGGTCTTCACCTGGCCCACGCACAATCAGCGCTGGAACTGGCTGACCACGGCAAAACTGACGAAAGCACCGGGCACCCAGGCCGCCTATTCCAACCTCGCGTTTGATCTGCTGGCAGATGCGCTGAGCACCGCGGCGGGCAAGCCGTATCCGCAGCTGTTTGAGGAACAAATCACCCGTCCGCTGGGCATGAAGGACACCACGTTTACGCCGTCACCGGATCAGTGTCAGCGTCTGATGGTCGCTGAAAAAGGAGCAAGCCCCTGCGATAACACGCTGGCGGCCATTGGCAGCGGCGGCGTCTACTCCACGCCGGGCGATATGATGCGCTGGATGCAGCAGTTCCTCTCTTCTGATTTCTATACCCGCAATCCGCAGGCGGATCGGATGCAGACGCTTATCTATCAGCGCAGCCAGCTCACCCGCGTTATCGGGATGGACGTGCCCGGTAAAGCCGATGCGCTCGGAATGGGATGGGTCTATATGGCGCCGAAAAATGGCCGTCCGGGCATCATTCAGAAAACGGGCGGCGGCGGCGGTTTTATCACCTATATGGCGATGATCCCGCAGCATAATATCGGTGCGTTCGTGGTCGTTACCCGCTCTCCGCTGACCCGCTTTGTGAATATGAGCGATGGCATTAACGATCTGGTCTCCGAGCTGAGCGGCAACACGCCACAGGTTGTGCCAGCCTCCTGATCCTGAGTTCTTAAAGGGTAAACGGTCACCGAGATCCGTTTACCCTTATCTCTTCTCCTCTGCGCCATAACCACCACGATAGTGAAACAAACGCCCGGTCAATCGGGTAAACTCACTCAATTGTCCCATTACCTTCAGGCCTATCATGACAGATTTGATCACACGCCCTCGCCGCCTGCGCAAATCAGCTGCGCTGCGCGCTATGTTTGAAGAAACATCCCTGACCCTGAACGATCTGGTGCTGCCGATCTTCGTTGAAGAAGAGATTGACGATTACAAGGCCATTGAGGCCATGCCTGGCGTCATGCGCATCCCGGAAAAACATCTCGCCCGTGAAATTGAACGCATCGCCAACGCCGGTATTCGCTCGGTGATGACCTTCGGTATCTCGCACCACACCGACGCCACCGGCAGCGATGCCTGGAAGGAAGACGGTCTGGTGGCGCGCATGTCCCGCATCTGCAAGCAGGCCGTGCCGGAGATGATCGTCATGTCCGACACCTGCTTCTGCGAATACACATCGCACGGTCACTGCGGCGTGCTGTGCGACCACGGCGTGGACAACGACTTAACGCTGGCGAACCTCGGCAAACAGGCTGTTGTTGCGGCGGCAGCAGGTGCAGACTTCATTGCGCCGTCGGCGGCGATGGATGGCCAGGTGCAGGCGATTCGCCAGGCGCTGGATGCGGCAGGCTTCACCGATACCGCTATCATGTCCTACTCTACCAAGTTCGCCTCATCGTTCTACGGCCCTTTCCGCGAAGCCGCTGGCACGGCGCTGAAAGGCGACCGTAAGACCTATCAGATGAACCCGCTGAACCGCCGCGAAGCGATTCGTGAATCACTACTGGACGAAGCCCAGGGCGCAGACTGCCTGATGGTGAAACCGGCAGGGGCCTATCTCGACATTCTGCGCGATATCCGTGAACGCACCGAGCTGCCGATTGGCGCCTACCAGGTGAGCGGCGAATACGCGATGATCAAATTTGCCGCCCAGGCGGGTGCCATCGACGAAGAGAAAGTGGTGCTGGAAAGCCTTGGCGCCATCAAGCGCGCCGGTGCCGATCTGATCTTCAGCTACTTCGCCCTCGATCTGGCCGAGAAGAAAATCCTGCGTTAATCCTTCACGCCCGGCGCTCCCTGCCGGGCGAATTTCCATCCCCAAAACATCATCTCGCTGACACGTAACCGTCACGCCGCGCGCCTACTTTCGTCATCAGGACGGAAAAAGGAGCCGCTATGTTTAGTCTCGACAATGTCCTCGACGATCTCTGGCCGCAGGCAACGCCTGCCCCCTGGCAAAAAAGCCTGCTCAAAAAGCTACTGTACGAAAAGGAGTTTCAGCAGTTTGCCGCAGATCATCCGCACCTTCGCGGGCTGGATATGGTCGAACAGGTGCTGGAACATCTGCATATCTACTGTGACATTTCCCCTCGCGAACTGGAAAATATCCCCGAACATGGCCCGCTGGTCGTCATCGCCAACCACCCCACCGGTACGCTGGACGGTTTAGCGCTGCTGTACGCCGTCTCGCGCGTGCGCCGCGACGTCAAAGTCGTTACCAACCGGATGCTCACCCATCTGGAACCGCTAAGCGGCCTGTTTATTCCGGTAGATAACATCAATGGCCGCACGCGCAAATCCTCTCTGGGCCTGATGGAGCAACAGTTGCAAAGCGGTGGCGTGCTGATTTTCTTCCCGGCGGGGGAAGTGTCGCGACTGACGCGCCGGGGCATCGCCGACGGCCACTGGCATCCGGGGTTTATCAGGCTGGCGGAGAAATTCCGCGTGCCGCTGCTGCCGGCGTTTATCCACGCCCACAACAGCCCGCTGTTTTACGCAACAACCTGGCTGTCGCCGACGTTTTCGATGCTGCTGCTGATGCAGCAGATGTTCCGCCGCCGCCACTCCAGCCTGCCGGTAACGCTCGGCGAGCGCATTCCGTGGGAAAGCTGGTATCAGCCGCAGCTGGCGTCAAAAGAGCAGGCGAAGCACTGCCGCCAGCACGTGCAGCTGCTGGGCAAAGGGCTGCCGGGGAAATTCAGAACGGAAAGCGCCATCGGGCGGCCTGAAGATCGTGCCCTGCTGCGGCGGGAGCTGGCGCATGCGGAGTGTCTTGGCACCACCGCTGACGGAAAAGCCATCTATCTCTGGCAGCGGCAGGACGTCCATCAGGATGCACCGCTGCTGCGCGAGCTGGGTCGGCTGCGGGAAATCGCGTTTCGCGCGGTAGGTGAAGGTAGCGGCAAACGCCGCGATCTGGACCGCTATGATGATGACTATCTGCATCTGATCCTGTGGGACGAAGCCGATCTGGAAATCGTCGGCGCGTACCGCTTTATACCCACCGCGCAGCAGATTAAGAAACGCGGGATCGACGGCCTCTACAGCCACAGCCTGTTTCACTACGATGAGAAGATGGATGATGTTCTGCAGCAGGGCATTGAGCTTGGCCGCAGCTTTATTCAGCCGCGCTACTGGGGACGTCGCGGGCTGGATTACTTATGGTCCGGCATCGGGGCTTATCTGGCGCGCTATCCGCAGTACCGCTATCTGTTTGGCCCGGTATCGATTTCCGGCGGCTTACCGCCTGCGGCTCGCGATTTGCTGGTCGCCTTTTATCGCCTTTGGTTCCCGGCAAGCCACCCGCTGGCGGTGTCACGCAGCCCTTACCCTGCCTCGCTGCCGGACGTGCTGGCGCAGTTCGGCGGTGAAGATTACACCGAGGATCTCACCCGCCTGAAGTCGCTACTCAACAATCTCGGCTGCGCCATCCCGCCGCTGTACAAGCAATATTCGGAGCTGTGCGAACCCGGCGGCGTGCAGTTTATTGATTTTGGCAGCGATCCGGCCTTTAACCACTGCATCGACGGGCTGGTGCTGGTTGACTTGAGCTACCTGAAAGCGAGCCGGTATCAGCGTTATATCGAAGCGCATTTGTAATGCTGCCGGATGGCGCTGACGCTTATCCGGCCTACAGTTGCTATTCCGTAAACCGCCCCCCGGCATCGTTATGACGCGCGGAAGAAAGGCTTATCACCAAGAATCGTCGCGCGGTGCATGATGCGCCGCTGCGGCAGATAATCGGCGTTGGCGTAGTGCTGCGTGACGCGGTTATCCCAGATAGCCACGTCCCGTTCCTGCCAGCGCCAGCGCACCTGAAACTCCGGCTTCGTGACGTGAGCGAACAGGAACCCGAGCAGCGCCTCGCTCTCTTTCTCCGTGACATCCACAATCCGCGTGGTAAACCCTTCGTTGACGAACAGCGCCTGTTTGCCGGTGACCGGATGCGTGCGCACCACCGGATGCAGCAGCGGCGGATTTTTGGCCACCGCGTTCAGCCAGCGCTGATGTTCTTCCTCAGACTTCAGGTGCTTCCATTCGGGGAACGATTTACGAAAGTCATGCTCGGCCCGCAGGCCGCTCAGCAACGCCTTCAGTGGCGCAGAAAGCGACTCGTAAGCGGCAATACCGCTGCTCCAGAGCGTGTCACCGCCGGTTTCCGGCAGCTGCTTCGCCGCCAGAATCGCCCCGGCGGGCGGCGTATCAATAAAGGTCACGTCGGTGTGCCAGTTATCGTTATCCGGTGGGTTATTGTCGTGGGTGTCCAGCACGATAATCTCTTCGACGCCCACGGCGTGCGGGTAAACCGGGTGAATATGCAGATCGCCAAAGCGCTGCGCCAGGGCACGCTGCTGCTGAGGCGTTACCGGCTGTTCGCGCAGGAAAACGACCTGATGGCGCAGTACGGCGTGGTACAGCTGTTCAAACTGGTTGTCGCTCAGCGGGCGGGTTAAATCGAGCCCCGCCACCTGGGCGCCGATAAACGGCCCCAGCGGGGTAATGCTCAGTCGTTCACTCATGCTATTTCTCCATGCCACGGCGTCAGGCGGCGTTGCAGCGCGCGCAGGCCCAGCTCTAATACGAAAGCGATAATCGCAATCACCGCGATGCCGGCCAGCACCACGTCTGTGGCCAAAAACTCACCGGCGGATTGCACCATAAACCCAAGGCCCCGCGTGGCGGCGATAAGCTCTGCCGCCACCAGCGTCGACCAGCCCACGCCAAGCCCAATGCGCAGCCCGGTAAGAATTTCCGGCAGAGCACCCGGCAAAATAACAAACCATAAGATTTGCGCCCTGCTGGCCCCGAGCGACTGCGCAGCCCGCAGCCTTACCTGCTGCACGCTTTTCACGCCAGCCAGTGCCGACATTGCCACCGGAGCGAAAATTGCCAGATAAATCAGCAGGATTTTTGAGGTTTCACCAATGCCAAACCAGATAACCATTAGCGGCAGATAGGCCAGCGGCGGGATCGGGCGGTACAGCTCAATCAGCGGATCGAAAATCCCCCGCACGGTCGGGCTCAGCCCCATCGCAATCCCGACCGGGATCCCTATCAGCGTCGCCGCAGCAAGTGCAATCAAAATGCGCGTCAGGCTGGCGGCCAGGTGTTGCCAGAGGGTCGCATCCATAAACCCCTGCGGCCCGGCGATCGTCAGCAGTTTGTGGAGAACCGCGCCAGGAGGCGGCAGAAACAGCGGCGCAATCAGCTGTAATGCCGTTACCGCCCACCACAGCGCCAGCAGGAACGCCAGCGTGACAAAGCCAATCGTCAACTGTCGAGACAGCGGCCATCGCCAGCGCCACGCCAGGCGGCGACGGAGTTTATCGTTCGCCACAATGCTCATGAGAAAGCCTCCCGGTGTTCAAAGACGCGGCTCAGCACGTATTCACGCTGGGCGATAAACGACGGATCGGATTTGATGCTACGACAGGATTCCCCGGCCACGAATCGGCGGGAAAAGTCGAGCGATAGCCGCTCCGTCACGCTGCCCGGCCCGGCGGAAAGCAGCACCAGTTCGGTGGCCATAAACACGGCTTCTTCAATGTCATGGGTGATAAGCAGCACCTGTTTGCCTGTCTCATGCCACAGGCGCAGGAGCAGCGTTTGCATCTGCTCGCGGGTAAACGCATCCAGCGCGCCAAAAGGTTCATCGAGCAGCAACAGCTGTGGGTCTGCCGCCAGCGCGCGGGCAATCCCGACGCGCTGGCGCTGGCCGCCGGAAAGCTGCCAGATAAAGCGTTTCTCCGCCCCTTCGAGCCCGACTTTCTTCAGCATCTTCCGGGCAATTTCCTGCCGCTCTGGCTTGCCCACGCCCGCGAGCTGGAGGCCAAAGGCCACGTTATCCTGCACGTTTCGCCACGGCAGCAACCCTTCGTTCTGAAACACCACGCCGCGTTCTGCACCCGGCCCGCGAACCGGCTCACCGTTCAGCACGATGCTGCCGGAGTGATACGGCGTGAAACCGGCCACCAGGTTCAGCAGCGTGGTTTTACCGCAGCCCGACGGCCCCAGCACCACCAGCAGCTCACCGCGATCGACGTTCAGCGAAATGTCATTCAGCACCGGTTTGCCGTCGTATTGCGCACTCAGATGGGAAATTTGCAGCATGGCGACCTCCGTTACTTCACAAATTTATCGGTCACGTACTGACTGTAATCTGCAGCAACCGCGGGCACTTTGCCCTGCTCTTTGAGGAACTGCGCGGTATCGACAATGGCTTTATTCACCGGGCCGTTAAGCTGCTGCGCCTGTTGGGAAGCGGTCAGATAGGTATTGCCTTTCACCAGCCCGGCGACGTCACTCTCCGGCACGCCACTCAGCTTCGAGAGCTTTTGCAGATTCTCCTGCTGCTCGAGCCAGCTTTGCGGGTTATCAATGTACGGCCGCTGCGCCTCAATTGCGCTGCGGGCAAAGGCCTTCACCACGTCAGGATGCTGCTCGGCGAAGTCTTTGCGCACCACCCACACATCAAGCGTTGGCGAGCCCCACTTCCCGACCTGAGCCGAATCGGTCAGCACCGTCCCGTCTTTCTCCAGCTCATTCACCGCAGGCGCCCAGACGTAGGCTCCGTCAATATCTCCTCGTTGCCAGGCGGCAATGATAGCGGGCGGCTGAAGGTTCACGATCTGTACCTGGCCCGGTTTGATGCCCCAATGCTTAAGCGCCGCCAACAGGCTGTAATGCGTGGTGGAAATAAACGGCACCGCGATGCGTTTGCCGATCAGGTCTTCTGGTTTGCTGATGTTCTTTTTCACCACCAGCGCTTCGGAGTTACCTAGCTGAGAGGCGAGCAGGAAAACTTCAATTGGCACCTGCTGGCTTGCCGCGACCGCTAAAGGGCTGGAACCGATATTGCCGATCTGCACATCGCCGGAGGCCAGGGCGCGCACAACGCTTGCGCCGCTGTCGAATTTGCGCCAGTCAACGGTCGCCCCGCTCTCTTTGGCAAAAGTGTTATCTGCCTGCGCAACTTTGGCGGGCTCAGCGGAAGTCTGATAAGCGACGGTGACGTTGACCGCCTGCGCCTGAAAGGCAATGAAGGCCAGTGCGGCCAGGATTGAAAGCTGCGAAGTGCGTGCCATGGTGTCTGCTCCCCTTGTGGTTATGGGCGCAGTATTTCTGGCAGCAGAAGTTTGATAAAGGAATTAAAAATTCTGGCTAATGCCAATCCGTTTTTAGAAAAAAAACGGCAAAGCTTAGTCATTTAGCGCACCAGCGTCAGTTTTCCACGACGGCGTGAAAGCTGTGGGGATGCGGTGGTAATAAGAAAGAGAAAGGGTCGCCAGGCCATAATAGCCTCCTGTATCACTTTCTTTCAGCATGTCGCCCTCGCCTCACTCGCGCCGTCAGACAAAAGCCTGATTCAAAGGTGAAATATCACCCTTTTGCCTCAGCGCAAACACCTTACTCCCGAAGGCGTTTTTTTATTTCCCCCTCCGCTAAATTTATTTTTAAATAAAACAACGCCCTCGCCCCGACGGTTCCAAATTTATTTTTATATAAATGCGAGTTTGTCCGCTCCAGACTTTTATGGTCTTCTTTATTCTGACGGTGATTTTCACCCTGTACATTTTGCATTTTTGCTAACGCCCTGGAGTGTTTAAGCATGACCCTGGACTATGTTGCACTGGCCATTCTGAGCGTAGTGCTGATCGTTTTCTTTTACGGAATTATCGCCATCCACGATATTCCTTATGACATCGCGAAAAAACGTAACCATCCTCATCAGGATGCCATTCATTACGCAGGCTGGGTCAGCTTATTCACCCTGCATGCGCTGTGGCCCTTCCTGTGGATTTGGGCCACGCTGTGGCGCGAAGACCGGGGCTGGGGCATGCATCGCATCAGTGAAGATCAGCAGGCTGTCCATCTTCAGATGAACCATCTGCTGATTCAGATGGATGCTTTAAAAAACGAAATTAATCAGCTTAAAGCCTCGTCTGCGATGGCACCTGCGTCCACTGTCGCGAAGAGGGAACAATAATGTGTTCCGCATCGATCCGACGCTGGCCCAGGCGAAAGTAGACGACCTGAAAGCACAGGTAAAAGCGGCAAGCCAGGATGCGCTTTCTCTGGATGCAGGTGTCGATCAGGCCGGGGCCGATCTCAATAAAGCTATCGCCGACAGGGACAAGGCGCAGCGGGAATACGCCCGTTACAACGAAGGCCACGCCAAAGGCACATTTTCCGATCAGATGGTCGACACCCGTCGCCAGACGTATAAAGCCACCGATGCCGCCGTGGTCGCCGTGGTCGCCGCCAGGGCAAAACTGGAGCAGGCAAAAAATAACCTGAACTCGGTCGTGAACGGCCAGAATACCAAAGTCGCCTCGCTGCTGGCCCAGCTGCGTGAGGCTGAGTTCCGTCTGGAAAACACGGTCGTTCGCGCACCTTCGGCAGGTTATGTCAGCAACGTTGCCCTGCGTGAGGGCAACATGTCCACGGCGCTCGGCCTTGCACCCGTGATGACATTTATCCCTGTGGATGCCGACTCGCAAAACAGCTACGTGGCGGCCTTCCGCCAGAATTCAGTTCAGCGCCTGAAGCCAGGCTACAAGGCGGAGCTGCTGTTCCCGTCCATTCCGGGCACCGTATTCAGCGGCGAAGTGGTGGAAGTGCTGCCCGCCATCGGTGAAAGCCAGTTCCAGGCGCAGGGGAAACTGCTGACAACGGCAGATCTGGCCGGCCAGGGTCGCGTGATGGTGAAGGTGAAAGCCACCGACCCGCGCCTGAAAGACTATGCATTGCCGCAGGGGACGCAGGTCGAAATCGCCGTCTATTCCGGCCACTTCAAGGAGCTGTCGCTGATACGTAAGGTTTTAATTCGAATGAAGAGCTGGGAAAACTACGTCTTCCTTGACCACTAAAGAGTGACGCCTGGTGGCTCAGATTGCCCGGTGGCGGCTACGC